>JBCCEC010000177.1:0-2154 GCA_039030475.1 Bacteroidota bacterium | reverse complement strand
GAATAAAAGATTAGATTCCTTAGCATTACTATGGGATGGTCACAAATCCTCTCCAATTGATGCAATAAATAAGTACAGCAACACTTCAAATACCAGTATGGATTTCGTAACGCGTATGACGTTATGGAAATATCACTTCCTTAATGCTGATATAGCAAATAGGAATTATCAGAGCTTTTTTATTCAGAAATACTATGAGCACTATGGTAAATTTTTGGATACCATGAATAAATTCGATTCTTCTTTCATTAAAAAGCAGAAAATTATTGCTGATTATCAAAAAGAAAGGGAGTTTTTTAACCTCATATATCCTTTGGCAGAAGCCTTGGGAATAACTTATATAGACCCAACGGATAATAAGTCTACCTACGCGATACAAAGTGAGGCATATGCTAAATGGTCTAAAGAAATAAAGGATACATCGGCATGGGAAAGTTATACTTCGTTTTGGGAAGACTTTAGTGCGGGGTATAGGTCCAAATTGACAACATGTGATGCGTTGGAGTTTGTGAACTCCGAGGCTTTTTTAAAGAAATCCGATTGTGGACAGGCCCATATTTTTGATGATTTGAACAATGAAGATTTTAAGGAATACGCCGATATATGGTATAAAAGAAATGGTTTTATTGCAGATAACATCATTGATGTTGTTAACAAAAAAGGTGTAAAAAAGGTTGTAGCTTTCTATGGATTTATGCACATACATCCCGTAAAAAAGCATTTGGAAGAAAAAGGATATAAAGTAAAATTATTGGCCCATTTGGAGTAGTTTCGCTTTTATGTAGAAATAGTAGGATTTTTGGGAAGAAATCCGCAATATTATTTGCTCCTTAGCTATTCGCTAGCCTGTACAAGCGGTTTAAACCCACCATAGACCATCCGTCTGGCATTAAAAATCAATTTTTCAGGATGGATCAATGGTTGTACCAATTCTGTCATCCTATGGTCCCTAGGAACTTTTTTATTGGCTAAATCGCGTATCTCTTTTGAAGGAAAAACGACCCATCCAAATACAATTTCTTCGTCTTCTTTTGCATCAATGGTTTCTATAAAGGATTTTGTGCCCTCCAAAGACAAATCATCCCCTACGAATTCGTAGTAGGCAATTGCGCCATAGGCTTTCCAAATTTCAGCTACTTTTTCTGCCACCTTCATATATTCATCCAAATACATCCGTGGAACTGGGAGAACAAAGCCATCTATATAGTTTTGCATAGTGTTATCTTTTTGAGTTTGAGTGCTTAAGTCTTTGGTTTTGTTATGCTAAACCAAGATAAACACAAATTATGGCAATGGTGTCAAAAAAACCATGTACGGCAATAACAAACCACAAATCGTACGTACGCAGGTAGAATATCAGGGCCAAGAGAGCCCCGATAAACCCCGTAACAAGCTGTCCGGTAATTCCTTGATAACTATGCATAAAGCCAAAAAAACAAGCCAATAGGACAATATTAAGTACGATGCTCGCCTTACTTTCTCCAAAGAACTTTACAAATTGTCGCATAAAATAACCGCGAAAGATAATTTCTTCCCCAAATCCTGCGGAAGCCCAAACTATCACTACAGCAATCAAACTGGCTGGAAGGTTTCCTATCAATGGATCAAAATTTGAATAATCTATAGGAGCTCCTGTTAATTTCGTAACGCCGGGAACCAATGCAAAGACATAAAAAGCGAAGAGTCCAAATGCTACCAATGGGGCAAGTACGAAGAGGTTTTTGAGGGTGAATTTTTCACGTTGAAATCCAAGTGCTGAAAATGGTTTTCCTTGGTATTCGATATAGTTTGCTGTAATGATCAGTATGGAAATAATGATATTTACGATATAGGGGATTTGGAGGGGTCCAAACCATAAAAAGCAGATAATGGTAATGGTAATTAGGGGAATTACGATTTGTCTTACGGATAGTTTGTTCATCTTTTTGATTTTAAATTCAAAACGAAATAATGAACAAATTCCATGGAAAACCCTTTAAATACAAGTGTTTTTACTGAATGGTCCTAAATTTATAACTGAATGGTCGGTTGTTGTTGACTTCTTTTATTGAAACCAATTCAAAAATGCCTGTCGTTTGTAGCGACTAATAATGATTTCAGTAATCGAACTGTTTTGAATGGATGTTTTTAAGCGAATGCGCAACTTGCCGTTTT
>JBCCEC010000176.1:0-2289 GCA_039030475.1 Bacteroidota bacterium | reverse complement strand
TGGAAGACCAGTAACCATCCTTGAGGGCAATTGGAATCTAAAAAGCATCATCATTATTGAGTTCCCGTCCGTAGAGCGTGCAAATGAGTGGTGGTCTTCCCAGATGTATTCCAAGGTCAAAAAAATTCGAGAGAGATCAGCAGAAACAAAAATGGTAATTCTTGAAGAACTATAATAGCATTACAAGCTAGTATTGATATAAGTAGCTGTCGAATGTTATTTCAGTTGTTCGTTCAAATTTTAAGTTGTCAGCTGCTTGGGCCTTAACCAAATTAGAGCAACAAGTATCCAATATGCTATACGCCTGTTCTAAGCATCGGTATGGATATGGGTGTGTTATCCTATATGTTTTTTAGACCTTACTACGCATTATATATTTCGTTGCTATAGCCGACAAATAAAAAATTCAGGACTTCTTAACCCAAAAATCGGACTGCTGAACACATTCTTTCCATAGCATTTATACCATCTTTGAGGGTATATATATTACCTAAAATTATCACTGAGATGAAAAAATTGAAATCATTAAAACTATTCCTACTTCTAACTATTATGCTGCCCCTGTCTGCGTGTTCCCAAGATAGCAAGCATGTATTAAAGATCAAGAAAGACCACTACTATCAACTTATTAAAATGTCACTAAAGCCTGGAGTGGACAACAAGGCGAAACTGGATGACTATTTTATGAAAATAGGGGAAGTCATTATGGCATCTGGGGCAAAAGTCCATTCTTTTGCCGTTACCAAAGCAAGTGTAGGTGACGGTCCTGCCCAAATGTTTTTGATTGGGGAATACCCCGATAAGGAAGCCCCTAAGAAAATTTTTGAGTCCGAGGCTTTCTTTAAAAATCGAAACCAACGCGACCATGCATTATCGTACTTGAGCGAAGGTTTTTTTATGGCTACGGCCGATGGCGAGTTTGACCTTTCCCAAGGAGGTTTGCGGCTATACTCCTTATGGACCAAAAAGGGAAAAGAGGAGCAACTCAATAGTTATTTTAACACAATCATGCCCTATTCCATGGAAACGGGTGCTGTTCCCGCTCCTTTTGTCTTTGTTCCTGACCCTTCAATTCAAAGACAGAGCAATGATGCATCCATGATTTTTTTAGGTTCTTGGAGTGAAGAAGGAGAAAAAAAGTTTTATGGCAGTAAGCTATTCAAGGAAAATGTGGCAAAAAGAGACGATGCCCTTAATTTTCTTGAAGAATATGAAATCATGTATATCCCCGAACAAGCCCAGTAAAAAAATAAAAATCTAAAAAAATTATGGAACCACTGCAACCACAATTGGACGGTACAACGAATTATTTTTTGGAGAACCTGCCTAAGGAAGTCAACGCTACCTTTCAAGAAGTGCTCGATACTGCATTGGAAAAACACATTGCCGAAAATACCCTAAAGATTGGTGATCGCATGGAAGATTTTGTACTTCCCAGCTCCGATGGAGGTACTTTCTCACTCTATGAGAAGTTGACCGAAGGACCTGTAGTGTTGACATTTTATCGGGGTAGTTGGTGTCCTTATTGTAATCTGACCCTAAAGGCATACCAGGATGCTTTACCTGGAATTAAGGATTTGGGAGCCAGTCTGGTGGCTGTGACTCCAGAGTTTCCGGAAAAAGCCCAAGAAACGGTTACCAAGGAAGGTATACAGTTCAACGTGGTTACCGACTCACATAATCAGCTTGCCGAGAAGCTGGGACTGCTATTTTATCAAGTCGATATAGCAGTATCGACAATGAAAGAGCTTGGCTTTGATATGGAAATTTACTACGGTAAAGATGAGGGTAACATCTTGCCGATACCGGCGACCTTTATTATTAAAACAGATGGCAAACTGGCCTTCAGCTATATAAACCCGAATTATCGATTTCGAGCAGAGCCCGGCGAGGTCTTAAAAGTACTCAAGACTATTTCTTGATTGATATTGGTTGTTGTTTAAAGGGGGGCTATTTGTGATTATAAATTCAGTTTTAAGGATAGCTCCCGTTTAAATCATCACATTAATGAAGAAAAAATCCTACCCTAGGGTATTCATATTCTATAGCTTGGTTGATTCAAACCGCCCAGTTAGATGGTATAGCGTTGGTCTTTACTAAAATTGATTTGAAATGATCTAACCAGTAGTTGGCAAACCTTGGTTTGATGGTAGCATTATAGAAATTATAAAAACTAAAAACACAGAAACAACTTAGAAAAAAAAGACAACCAAATCCAACAAAATCAACAAAAAATAAATGATAAACCAAAATCTGAATGCTGCCAACATTTTCGCAAACAAATAACCG
>JBCCEC010000175.1:0-2409 GCA_039030475.1 Bacteroidota bacterium | reverse complement strand
CTCGCCACCAAAAAATAACTCGTTCTACGATCAGGGCGATCGCCAATAAAGAAAATCCCAATAAAGGAGTACTGATTATTCCTCCAGCACTCCAGAGGCTGGCCTTGCACGATTTACTTATTTCTAAAGGGTTTAAAAACAAAGCTTTGGCCAAAGCGATTGAACTTTATCCCTCTGCCTACAGTGTTTTGATCAACAACGTCCTACGCCCTATAAGTGAATTGAACAGAAGGGATGAAGCTATTCCAGAGAACATAGACGGTATATTTCAGAAAGAATCCAACATTTCAGAGAAACGGACCAGACAAAAAATCAGATCATATATCGAAGCTTTCAAGGAATTGAGTATTGAGGGCGAAGAGGAATGGGATAAGGGGTTCGAACCCAATATGGTAACGGATTTTTTGATGAAAACACCGACGGAGTCACTCAAGCTCTTGGAAGGAATCTATTATTGTTATTATCTATCCACTAGTGGCTATCTTGTCAAAAAGGAACCTTTTTTAATTTTCCTGGACAAGAAAAACGGATTCTACAAAGTCAAAAAGGGCAACGACCTCGGTAGCGCAAAATATCAGGGAATCGCATATGTTTCCAATGGTGAGCTTCTTACCGTTCATCTAAAGGAGATGGACACTTTTACCCAAGACCATTTCATCATACATTTCCATCTTCCCTTAACATATTCATTTTCAATAAACCTGTTACAGGGCGTGGGCATTTCGTTGGCTAACAACAAAATGCCGATTGCCAGAAAGCTACTGCTGGAACGTATTGACAAAAAACCGGATAGAAAGAAGTACGATGATTTGGAAACTACATTTTTTAAAGGCAGAGAGAGTACCAAATCTGACATAGTCAATTATCTGTTATCCGTTCCGAACGTTATCGATTATATGAATATACCATATCCCGCCTATGATACCTCCGATTTGATCAAGGAAACCAAGGTACGCGAACTCAATAAGCAATAATCTTCCAATTACTTCTTAAAATCGGTTTGCAGTCTTGACAGTCCTTCCCTGAAAACTGATATAATAAAGTCTATTTCCTCCTTGTTGACCACCAGAGATGGCTTAATATTCACAATGTTGCCTTGGATAAGTTTGAATGAAACCCCTGATTCCAGGCAATATTTCAAAAAAAGATTGGCTTCTTTGTAAGCCCTTTCCTTGGAATGTTTGTTTTTGACCAGTTCCATCGAGAGGTTCAGTCCAAGACCATCGATATTGCCCACTATCTCAAACCTATCTTTAAATTCTAACAATCGTTCTTTCAGATAACCACCCAATGTCAATGCCCTTTCAAGTAGATTATGTGATAGAACAAAGTCAATTACGGAATTTCCAATTACCGAACATAAAGGGCTCTTTTCATGGGTGTAGTGACCGATTGAGCTGCCGTTGACACTGTTAAGGGATGATTTTCCTATTATTCCGGCAAAAGGCAACAGTCCTCCACCAAAACCTTTCCCTATCACCAGAATGTCCGGTGTAATAAAGTGTTCGGAGGCAAACATTTTCCCAGTTCTTCCAAAGGCTGTGTAAATCTCATCAAAGATTAATAGGATTCCATGTTGGTCACAGATTTCACGCACCCCGGTCCAATAATATTTGGTAGGAACCGTGGAATTATAGAATATGGGTTCTGATATCACCGCTGCTATTTCATTGTTGGATTCTACCTGAAGTCGAAATTGTCGAAGGTATTCGTTGTCAATCCTTTCTTTGCTGGTCCATCCCCAGGGATTTCGGTAGTATGAAGGTAGTTCCAAATGGATTGCGCCTGGCATTAATGGCCCAATTCCTTTGCAGAAATGGGGATCTGCCCCTATGGAAACTGATTGGAATCCAGCACCATGGAATGAACCACTAAACGACAGTGTCTGCCATCTTGAGGTGTTGAGTTTTGCCAGCATCACGGCCATTTCAACTGCTTGGGAACCCCCTGGACAGAACAACACCTTGTCCAATCCGTTAGGAGATACCTCTACCAATTTTTCAGCCAAGAGTATCGTTGGCTCATTGGTAAATCTTCTAGGGGAAAACGAAAGACCTGAATCTATCAAATTCTTCATGTTTTCGATTAAGAAGGGGTTGTTGTAACCGACAGTGTGCACGCCATTCCCGTGTAGGTCCAGGTATTTCTTTCCATCCGTATCGAAAATATACGCTCCTTCAACTTTGGAGATTGCGTTGGAGACCGGGGTCGATAAGGCTTGGTGATAAAATACATCCCTATCACGGGCAATTTTATCTTTGGTCAAATTAGAAATTGACTCTTTTTCAAAAAGGTTGTAGATTCTTTCTCCCTGATTTAAATTCTGAAGAGCCATATAGAGTTGCGTTATAAATCTCATAGTTAAGAGGTTACTCTCCATTTTCAAAACTTTTGGCATTAAGAATTTAT
>JBCCEC010000174.1:0-2440 GCA_039030475.1 Bacteroidota bacterium | reverse complement strand
TTTCGTTAAGTGATTTTTTTAACAAAAAAAAAGTTACCTAAAACGAAAGAACATGAAAACTTCAAAAACATTCACTATTCTCTTTTGGCAAAACCTTGCTAAAATGAAAGGCGATAGCGCACCACTTTATGCCAGAATTACTGTTGACGGAAAACGGGCAGAAATGAGTTTGGGAATACTTTTTCCAATAGATTCGTGGAACGGAAAAATGAACCGGGCCAATGGCAAAACCAAAGAAGCCCGTATCTTAAATGAAGATTTAGATGGCATCTACACAGATCTTACCGATTGTTACAAGCAATTAAAAAAGGAAGGAAGGTTTGTTACCGCCCAGGCAGTCAAAGCAAGGTATCTAGGAACGGACCACAGCAACGAAACCTTGTTGGGACTATCAAAGTACCACTTTGATAAGAACAGGTTTAAATTGGCTCCTGGAACATTAAAAAACTATAGTACGACAGAAACCTACTTGCAGAACTTTCTAATCAAAAAATTTAAAGCCACTGACATACCGTTGGAATATATCCAGTACAGTTTCGTGGTCGATTTTGAGTTATACTTACGAAACCCTAAAAACCATTTAAGCCGGGCACAACCCCTTAAGAACAATGGGATAATGAAACATATTGAACGTCTCAATAAGCTTTTGGGGTTTGCCGAGAAGTTGGGTTGGATTACAAAACATCCTTTTGAAAAATACCAATTGAGCTATACCAAATTCAAAAATGGGTTCTTGACCAAGAGGCAATTGGAGTCTTTTGAAACCATAGAATTAGAGAATCTAAAGCTTGCCCGTGTTAGGGATGTATTTGTCTTTTGTTGCTATACAGGGTTATCTTATATCGATGTAAAGCTGCTTACAGATCAAAACCTTGTAATGGGAATTGATGGCAATATGTGGTTATCCTTATACCGTGAAAAAAGTGATGAGCCCGTAAAAATCCCTCTTTTGGATAAGGCAAATGCGATTTTGAAAAAGTATGAGGGTTTTGAGGATTCGGAGCGGTTACTGCCCGTTTGCTCCAATCAAAAAATGAATAATTATTTAAAGGAGATAGCTAGGCTCTGTGAAATTGATATTAAGGTAACCTGTCATATCGCTAGACATACATTTGCAACAACAGTGACACTTTCTAATGGAGTGCCCATTGCAACGGTATCCAAACTATTGGGACACGCTAAGCTTTCTACCACGCAGATTTACGCCAATGTGGTGGAAAAGAAATTGAGAGATGATATGAGCAAGCTACAGGAGGCGTTAAATGGCAATAGGGAAATAGCATAATAAGCTTAAATACTTTGCGGATAATTAAAAAATCTTTCAGAAAGCCTGTTAAAGCAGGTTTGGAGAAAATTGACAGAGTTACTTCACTGTAATTTGATTTTGAAAGTTAAATCACGATAAAAAGACTTCCGCTTCATTTTTTAAAACGGGAGTCTTTTTTCATTTGTTATGAATACTTATACCTCATAAACTCTTTGCAAAAGGTGCGATTTGTAAAGTGTAGCCCATCCCTCGAGAATATGGCCGCTCCGTTCACCTATTGTTTTGCCAAAAATCTCTTAGGCCATTCACGATCTAAATCCATATTTTGCAGCTTTTTTGATATTTAAGGAAGCTAAATATTTATTTCTATCTGTTAAATCCTTGTTTCCTTCACTTAAATCATACATGAGTCTGAATTCATACGGTTTTAACCGTTTATGTCTTCTGTCCCATTGGACAAGCTTTTTTATCCTATCCAAATTCAAGTCTATTTTCACCTTATTTTCTTCCTCATCATTTTGAAAGAAGTCATCTAAATCATAAAAAAGCTCAGGAGCATTGTCTACAGCTAAATCCAAAATAATTAAACCTTGTTTGCGCTCAATTGCACCGATGGTTCGATTTAATCGTATTCTGTTTCCAAGCGTACTTGCCATATCAATTTGATACTGACTTAATTTTTTTGATTCTTTACCCCAAAATTCTATTTTTTTCCATGTCTTAAAGTGAACAGACCTTAGTCTTTCCAAAGATGCTTTTATTTCTAGGCCCTCAGTTTCGGAATCGGATATCGGTTTTCTTGAAATTTCTTCTTCTTTTATTAAGTCGCTATTTAGTTTTGATAATTGAAGACGAAAGTCCTGCGCCTTAATTAAATTCCAACAATCCTCCTTTTTAGCCCACTCTCCATATAAAAAACCTGGTGCATTTTCCTTAATAAATTCCTCAATTTTAAGCATGACTTCCTGAAGTAAAGAGGTTAACGCTTCGCTGATTTTTTGATTTTTCCAAATAGTGTAAAGACTTAATTTGTAATCTAACTTATACCCTAGCCATGCAATCGCATAAGGCACAGTAATATACCTCATGTCGCCACATCGAACCCGCCGGTTTATGAACTAGAGGCAGATGCGCCAGCCGTAGAGCCCATCATCCATGCCTACAAACTGCAAC
>JBCCEC010000173.1:0-2636 GCA_039030475.1 Bacteroidota bacterium | reverse complement strand
GATTGCCCTAAATGAATTGACGGTTTAAGAAATACTAATATGATTATGAGATTGTCAAGGCTTTGGGCGGGGTTTCTTACTTGCCAGATAAACACCTAATAAAACCAAAGTCGTGGCCAATACTTTGATCAATGTGAGTTGATCTTTACCAGAAAATAAGGCGAATACTATTCCGAATAACGGTTGTACATAAACAAAGGCTCCCACGGTTGATGCTTTTAGCTCGGTCAACGCAAAAACATTAAAAAGATAGGTCATAAAGGTCGTGCCGATTACAACAAAAGCAATAGCGCCATACGCCCAAAGCGGCATTGTCGACCATTGTATTTCTAAAAACTCTGGGAGCGTAATCGGGAAGTTGATGATAATGGCAATGGTAAACAGCCATTTCATTAAAGTAAAAGGATGGTACTTTTCTATCAGTTTTTTAACTACGATCAAATAGGCCCCGTAAGAAGTAGCATTGACCACGAACAGAAAATTACCCAAAGGAATATTAGGGGCGTCCTGACGAATTTCTGCACCAAAAAGTATGAGTGCCACCGCACCTATAAAGCCCAATACAATGCCGAGCCCCTTATTTAAGGTTATTTTTTCGCTCAAGAAAAATGCAGATAGGATTACCACAATAATTGGGGTAATCGTGACCAAAACAGCACTGTTTATAGGTGTAGAAAGCTCCAGACCTTTAAAGAATGCCAACATATTGATGACCATCCCCAAAATGGAACAAACCAAAATTCTGCCCCAATCCCTTCTTTCAATTTTTTCTTTTGGTCCAAAAAAAGAAATGCCCCAAAACAAGATAGCGGCCCCGACCACCCTGAGCATTATAAATCCAAAAGGTTTTACATGGGTTGGCATGACCCCTTTGGCAATCGTGTGATTAATACCGTAGATGGTGGTAGCGCCAATAGCAGCTAAAATAGCAAGGGTTCTTTTGCTCATGAGTGTAGTTTGCCCTTAGCGGCTTCCACTACTTTTTTGGAATTTCCAATAAAGATTTCGTCTTCAAAAAGCATAACAGGCCGTTTAAGAAAGGTATAGTGCTCAAGTATAAGATCTTTGTAATCATTCTCCGTGAGCTCCTTTTCATGTAATCCTTTTTGGCGGAACAGCATTGCCCTTCTGCTGAACAATGCTTCGTAGCTTCCAGATTTGTTTTTCATTTCCTCCAATTGGTCAGCTGTTATGGGTTCCGATTTGATTTCTTGAAGGACAACACCATCAAGTGGTTCCAACTCTTTTAAAATACGCTTACAGGTAGAACAGCTACCTAAATGATAAATTTTTTTCATTGTAAGATTGTCTTCTTTTTAAGAACTCAAAAGTAACCTATGCCTTGCTAAGAAAGTGCAAAATCAACAGCTTTTTGTGCATGAATTCTTGTGGTGTCAAATGTGGCAATGGCTACTTCATTGCTAGGAATTAGCAACGGGAGTTCTGTACACCCTAAAATTACACCTTCGGCACCTTGGACTTCCATTTTTTTGATGATATCCAAACAGATTTTTTTGGATTCAGTTTTAAATACTCCCTTTACTAGTTCATTATAAATAATCGATTGAAGTATGTCCATATCCTCTGCATCAGGAACCATTACTTCTAAATTATACTGCTCCCGAAGAATTTTGGTATAAAAATCTTTTTCCATGGTGAACTTAGTCCCTAAAAGTGCCACTTTCTTCACTCCGGATTCTACAATAGCTTCGCCAGTTGCATCGGCAATATGCAAAAATGGAACGTCGATTGCTTGGGTAATGGCATCACTCACTAGATGTATGGTATTGGTGCAAAGCACTACTGAGTCCGCTCCAGCTTTTTGAAGTTTTTCAGCATGCACTGCCATGAGATTACCGATTTTATCCCATTCACCAGAGAAGGAATAACGTTCAATTTCATCAAAGTCAACAGAGGTGAGTATACTTTTTGCGGAGTGGGAACCTCCCAGCTTTTCCTTCACCATCTCATTTATATATTGATAATATACCTTGGAGGATTCCCAACTCATACCTCCGATAAGTCCAATAGTTTTCATATTATTTTGTTTTAGATAAATACTCTGCTCCTTCAATTTTGAAGGAACTTAGAAAATGTATGATTCTTTTTTTGAGAGACCTATTTGGTTTCTCTTGTAGCAATTTATTGTATTCAATAGTACAGTTTTCCATGGTTATCAAATTTATATTTCGCTAATTATAGATATGTTGTGCCAAATTTTATAAATCGGTTTTTAATGCTTCAACATAAGCTTTGATTACATCTTCGTTCCTTCTGTAATAGGTCCATTTTCCATGTCGTGTAGGAATGACCAGATTTGCATTTTGCATGGAGTTCAAATAGGTTGATATGGTGGATTGCGATAGACCGGTTTTGTCCTGTATAAAACCTACACAGACCCCATCGTCAAAATGGTCAATATCTTGGTGCGGAGGAAAGTTCGCTTCAGGATTCTTCAACCATTTTAAAATGTTGACCCTAGTTTTGTTTGCTAACACTTTGCTGATTTCAACAATATCCATGAGGCAAATATAAATTAAATATTTATATATCTAAATAAATAGATATGATTATTTTCATATCTCAATAAACTATGTTTTGGAAAAGTGTATTAAATAGAACATCCAGGTTTTATT
>JBCCEC010000172.1:0-2751 GCA_039030475.1 Bacteroidota bacterium | reverse complement strand
TACATATTCGCATTTTTGCCAAAAACAATTTAACAAATGAATAGAATTACCATCGCAAAAGGTGACGGAATTGGCCCAGAAATAATGGACGCCACGTTACAAATTCTAAAAGCAGCGGGTGCACAGCTGGAAATGGATGAAATAGAAGTGGGTGAAAATGCATACCTTAAAGGAAACACTTCTGGAATATCAAAAGAGTCTTGGGACATTATTAGAAAAAACAAAGTATTTCTGAAAGCTCCGATAACCACTCCTCAAGGTGGAGGTTATAAAAGTTTGAACGTAACCACTAGAAAATCCTTAGGGCTTTATTCCAATGTTAGACCATGCCGAAGTATACATCCTTTTGTAAAAACCAAACATCCAGAAATGGATGTGGTAATTATTAGGGAAAATGAAGAGGATCTTTATGCGGGGATAGAGCATCAACAAACCGATGAAGTCGTTCAATGTCTTAAATTGATAAGTAGGCCCGGTTGTGAAAAAATAGTACGCTACGCGTTTGAATACGCCAAAAAATATAACAGAAAGAAAGTTACCTGCTTTACCAAGGATAACATCATGAAACAAACCGATGGGCTTTTTCATCAAGTTTTTGATGAAATTGCCGCGGAGTACCCAGAAATTATCAACGAGCATTGGATCATTGACATAGGTGCTGCAAAATTAGCGGATACCCCAGAAATATTCGATGTAATCGTAATGCCTAACCTGTATGGAGATGTACTATCTGATGTGGCTGCACAGATTACAGGCTCAGTTGGACTTGCGGGATCTGCCAATATTGGAGAAAGTTGTGCTATGTTCGAAGCTATCCATGGTTCGGCACCACGTAGAGCTGGACAAAACTTGGCCAATCCATCTGGACTGTTACGAGGCGCCATTATGATGCTGAATCACTTAGGGCAAAACGATATTGCGGAAAAGGTTGAAAACGCATGGTTGAAAACCATGGAAGATGGTACACATACCTACGATATTTTTGACGAGAAAACCAGTAAAGAAAAAGTCGGCACCAAAGAATTTGCCGCTGCGGTAATTGCCAATTTAGGTGAGAAACCTAAAACCTTGAAAAGTGTTTCTTACGAACAAACAGGCCCACTTAATCTGCCCAGTACCGTTAGAAAAGAACCTGTTTCAAAAGAATTGAAAGGAGTTGATGTTTTCGCTCACTGGTCGGGAATAAACCCTGATGAAATTGCAGCGCAGCTTCAAAAAATGGAAAATGACAAATTAACACTCCAGGTCATTACCAACAGAGGAGTAAAAGTCTGGCCGAATGGTTTTGAGGAAACATTCTGTACAGATCATTGGAGATGTCGTTTTGCCGTAACCGGCAAAGGTTCAATTGAAAATTCTGAGATTGTAGAATTACTAAGTAGGGCCATTACTCATAACATAGACGTTATAAAAACAGAAAACCTTTACTTTTTTAATGGAAAACAAGCTTTTTCAATGGCTCAAGGGCAGTAAAAGTAAATTATTGCAGAAAAAGAGCATTTCTAATGAAGATGAATGCCAAACGTACCATGTGCGTTTGGTAGAGGGTGAATTTGACCCTGCCGAATCTGCCGAAGTGCTCCTTTCCCTTCTCAATTATAAAATCAAGTTTCATTCGGTACAACTATTAAACCTGAAAGAAACCCAAAACAGTGACCCGGAGAAATCGCAAAAAAGAATCGAAGATCTTAAAGCTGCAAAACAGGAAGTTACCGAACTGGTAGTGCAAGCAAGAAATAAAGGCCAAACGCTTGAAATACAGAGTACGTTGAATATCAAAATAAAATAACACCTTTGCAGTTTTTGCTTAATATTTATTGAACCACTCAAAGTTGGTATCGATAACTTCTTGTTTTTGGTTTTCTAGATAGTCTAAAAGTGCCAAGGCAATTGGGGATAGCTTTTTGTTCTTTAACCAAACTAAGTTCCAAATGGTTGTAATAGGGAGGTTTTTTAATGGTATTATTTTTAGTTCTCCATTGCTCAATTCATTTTTAAGACCGATCAAAGGCATAATAGAACACCCTAGACCAGCTATTACTGCCTGTTTTACAGCTTCATTAGAGGTTAGTTCTATTTTTTTGGCTATGGTTATGTTCTTTTCGAGCAGGTAATTTTCCATTGCCGCTCGGGTAGCCGAACCTTTTTCTCTTAGAATTAAGGGTGTATCTTTAGAGAACGCACTCTTGCTCAACTTGACTTTCTCAAAATATTTTGGATTGCCCACTAAGTAGAGTACGTTTCTCATTAAGCTTATCTTGTCCAAATTCAAATGGTCCGGTAAAACACTCACCAATGCAAAATCAACTTGATTCTCTTCCAAACTTTCTACAACCTGAGCCTTGTTCGTGACATCCATACTCAAATCAACGCCTGGGTTGTCCCGCATAAATTCGGAAAGAAAATAAGGCATAACATACTTTCCCGTAGAGACCACCGATATTTTCAACTTTCCCGCTAGCTCTCCCTTAAATGTGAGCAATTTGTAGTTGATGCTATCCACTTCATTAAGAATTCGTTTAGCGGCCAACGCTATTTCTTTTCCAAAATCCGTAACAAAAAGCTGTCTTCCAACCACTTCGGTCAAAGGAATAGGGAACTGGTTCTGAAAATTTTTCAATTGAATGGAAACTGCTGGTTGGGTTAAGTGAAGTTCTTCAGAAGCCTTTGTGATACTTTGTTTATCAGCAATTTTTGAAAAGATACGAAGTTGATGCAATGTATAGTTCATTAAATAAATTTATATAAAAC
>JBCCEC010000171.1:0-2769 GCA_039030475.1 Bacteroidota bacterium | reverse complement strand
TAGGCGGAATATAATAGCCAAAGCATTTTGGCCAATCCGGACAGCCCATTCCACTACCGGTCATACGAACCACGGCACCGGCGATGATTACCAGATATACCAGGACAAGCGAAATTTTGGCAACTTTTCTATATTGTTTCTTCATAGAAGGATATAAGTTTATCGTTTGCAAAATTACCGCTTTTACCAATGCGAGTATACGGATAAGGAAACTTAAAAGGCGATTTTGTTATGGAAATACACACTTTTATTTAGGGTATATTGGTATCAGGAAACACATTTTTGATCAGCTTTGGAGATTTCATTAAATTCAATATAAAATGCAGCCCCCACACTGGGTTTGATCATATCGCATTTGCCCTCGAGCTGTGCCGCCAATAATGAAATCAGTTCAAGGCCCAATTTTCCCTCAGTATCCCCCTTATTATCCAATCCTACGCCATCATCCTTGAAAGAAAGTGAAAAACAATTGTCACGTATTTTCCGCAATCGAATTTTAAGATTCCCTTTTTTTCTTCCTTTAAATCCGTGTTTTAAGGTATTACATACGAGCTCATTGACAATCAACCCCAGTGGAATGGCGGTTTGTATATCGAATTGCAGATTATCCGTGTCGATCTGAAAGCGGAACTGTTCCTTGGAATGACCAAAGGTGGTATAAATGGCGTCGGTAAGCCGTTGTAGGTAATCTTGCATGTCTACCCTGCTGAAGTCCTTGGAACCGTAGAGAGTCTGATGGATCAGGGCCATGGCCGAAATTCGGGACTGTCCTTTTTCCAGGAAGGTATTTACCGTTTTATTGTTGTGCTCCCGTGCCTGGATGTTTAAAAGGCTCATGACCAGCTGTAGGTTGTTTTTGACCCGATGGTGGATTTCCTTTAATAATATCTCTTTCTCCATATTGGATTTGAGCAGCTCTTCGTTTTTCTGCCCTATTTCCTGTTGCTTGCGGGTAAGCAATAGGTTTGCCCTTTGCTTTGTTTTATAGCGATACCACAAGAACAATACCCCCAAAAGTGTTAATAAAATTAGGGAGCCCAAAACAAATTGTTTGCGTTTGCCCTGGGCTATGACAATGTCCTTTTTGAGCTCTACTTCCCTGAGCGCTATTATTTCCAATTCTTTTTCCTTGGTCCTAAACTTAGTTTTAAGCATGTCAAGTTTATCCGCTTGGGCCTCCATTTTGGTACTATCCTTTATAGCGGTCGATTTTTTGAAAAAAACAAGGGACTTATCAAATTGTCCGGTTTCCTCATACAGCTTGGATAAATCCATTAAAACATATGATTTAGTCACCTTCTCATTCTTGAAATCACTGTATTCTAGCGCCTTCAATAAATAATGCTCTGCTTGGGCATATTGTTTTTTTAGTTGGTAAACTTTGGCTATGTTAGTGTAACTGGCAGTCAATAGATCTTTACGATTTAGTGACAGTTTTATTTCCAGGGCTTCACGAGTAAGTAAAAGGGCGTCGTCCAACTTGTCCAAGTCTGTCGCCGCCCATGCCAAATAGTCCAGGACCATGGATATTTGCAGCGGCCTTTTTAAGTTTCGCATTACTCGCAACGATTTATTTAACCAGTTTTGTGCGTCCTTAGGTTGGTCCATTACCAAATAGATGCCACCTATATTATATTGAGATATCGCCAAATCATAGATGAGTCCCAGCTCGGTTTGAATAGGGACTGCTTTATTGTAATAGTCCAATGCGGAGTCATAATCTTCCAAATCGCTATAGACGTTTCCAACATTGTTATATAAATGGGCGATTCCTTTTTGATAATTGGACTTTTTTAGATTTGGCAAGGCCTTTTCATAATAGTATAGGGCACTGTCATGTTGTTCAAGTTTACTAAATTGGGCTGCTATGGCAACCTGGGAATTGCCCTTTCCTTTGAAGTTCTTCGATTTGGTCGAAAGCCTTAGGGACTTTTTGTAATAATAAAAAAAAGAATCAAGGTTTCCCATATACCCCATTGTTTCCGCCAAGTTCTGGTTTGTGCTTACCATCCCCGAAGAATCACTTGCCTTTTTATAGAATAAAAGAGCTGTTTTGAAACTTTCAAGGCTTTCAACATTTTTTTTCCTGTTTTGCTGAACAAAACCTAAATAGTGGTAAGCTGCCCCTTGCCCTTTAAAATATTTGCTCTTTTTACTTTGCATCGCCAATTCCTCTGCCAACACTTCTAAAGAATCAATGGTGCGCAAAAATTGATAACATTCGCCTAAAAGAATCTGTATATCCATTCTTTTTCTGGTATCATCCGTTTTTTTGAGAATGTTTAGAAGACTGTCTCTTTTTACCCTATAATTTCCATTTTGATTCTGAGATGTACAATCACTTGGGGATAAAAAGAAAAAGATGGATATCAAAAAACCCATACGCTTACAGGGTTTACTACACAAAACCCTTAAAATTTGAAGAACTGGCAGTGACATGTTAACTTTCATATCCGCAAGATAGATTACCTAGCTTTTAAATTAAAAAATGGGAACATCTTCCTTCAACTTTATCTATTCCCACTGACCTGTTAAAAAACCGTTCGCTTAACACGAACGGTTTTTTGCACAATGGTGGCAAATGGATTATTGGTTACAAACTATTCTTTCACGATTTTTCTTCCGGCAAACTCGCGCCCCATGGAGGTGCGTATGTTCATGATGTAAATACCTCTGGGCAATGTGCTGATGTCCACTTCCTCTCGAAGGCTATCGCCCTTTACGCTATATTTTGCGTTTACGGTATTGCGGCCCGTAAGGTCATAGATT
>JBCCEC010000170.1:0-2904 GCA_039030475.1 Bacteroidota bacterium | reverse complement strand
CGATCATGGAAGCCCTTTGGGACCATGACGCACCGGCCAGCGCGCAGGATATCTTTGATTATGTGGCGGCAACGCGCGATTGGAGCCTGGCGACGGTCAAGACGCGGGAATATTGGATTTCAAAAGTCCAAAAAATTGCTACGGACAACAATTCCGATATCTTGATGGGAAGGGTACATCTCATGTTAATTGCCCATTGTGTTAATGATCATGATCAAATTAAGTTGGATCGTCTGAAAAATCATTTAAAACAAGACTATAAGCAAAACAACAATCAAATCAGTAAGGGAATTTTGATGCTTGCCAATGGTAATTCAAAAGTTATCCAAAGGGATTTTAAGCAAGGGGAAATACATTTGTTGAACGCCCTGAATCATTTCGAAAAACTTCAATTAGACCGTTTCGTCAACATAGCCCATCAATCTTTAGGTAACCTATGGATACACGCCAACGATAATACAAGGGCACTACGCTACTTTCTTAAAAGCCATGAATATTTTAGTCGAACTAAAGATCCCTTGAGGAGAGCTGTGGCGTCTTATCAAATAGCCTTGGTATATTACCAAAATAAAAACTACGCTAAATCATTGCAGTACTACAAAAGAAGTTGGCGTACTTTAAAAAGTGCGCAAGGGAATTTCTTTCAGCTACATTCGGCTGCCGGTATTTTTTCTTCTTATGTTGAACTAAAGGATTATCGAGCAGCGGAAGAACAACTTAACACTATCAAAGCTTTACCACTATTTACGGAACAAGATGAACGTACCTTCGTTTATGTAGGAGCCATGGAGAGTTTATTAAGGTTAAGACAAGGAAAATATGGGGAATGCATTATTCTTGCCGACAATTTATTGCCCATAATAGAAAAAAACATTCCGAAACACCCTAGAATTTACCAGAATATACTGAACTTTAAGTTTGCTTCCCAATATTATGTAAAGAACTATATAGGTGCAAGGGTGACCATTAATGAATTAATGTTAATCGATTCTTCAAAATTGGAGATTACGACCCTTAAAGAGGCATATGAAGCACTCTATAAAATAGATTCAGCCGAGGGGAAATATAGAAATGCACTTGGGCATCATAAAATGTTTGCTAAAATTACGGATAGCATTACCACATTAAACGAAAATGTAGAAATTTCCAGATTGCAGACAGAATATAATCTCAAGGAAAAAGACAACGAAATTGCCAACCTTAAGGTAATTCGCAAGGAACAGGAGCTTGAAAACACAAAGAGAGAATCCGCATTATATGTGGTTGGTCTATTGCTAGTCGTATTTTTCGTTGCAACATTCTTACTGTATAAAAACAATAGGACCAAGGTTAAAACCAATAAGGAACTACATGATAAGGAATTGGTGCTAGAGCGGGCATTGAAAGACAAGGAATTGTTGCTTAAGGAAATACATCATCGCGTAAAAAACAACCTTCAGTTCATTAACAGTATGTTGGCCATGCAGGCCCGTCCTTTAAAAAAGGATAATGAAAAATTAAAAATCTACTTGGAAAAAGCGGAATCCCGTATTCATTCCATGGCCATTATCCACCAGATTCTTTATGAATCCGAATCCTTGGACCAAATTAACTTTAAAAAATACCTTGGTAAATTAATAGATGCCATAAAAAAGTCATATCCCGAAAAGAACATAATGTACAGTTTAAATCTAAAAGAAACCTACTTAAACCTAAACACTTCACTTAACTTGGGTTTAATTGCACACGAAGTTATTTTAAATGCCTTGAAACATGCCTTCCATACCGGTAATAGTGGTGAGATTTCGGTAAGTTTAATGAACCTCAACGGATCCGTAGAGTTCATTGTTGAGGACAATGGCAAGGGAATTGAAACACAAAGAAAAGGAAAGGGCACCTTTGGAATGGACTTAATTGCATTGCTTTCAGAGCAGATCAATGCAACCGTTCAACGCACCAATGCTCCCGGACACATGTTCAAATTAATATTTAGCCCACAACAGACATCTTAACCATTAGGTATGAAAACAAAGAAAATACTCATCCTAGAAGACGAAATCATGATTGCACATCATATGCAGACTATTTTGGAAGATACAGGTTATGCCGCGACGAGAACAAATAATGTAGCCGATTTTAAAGAAGCCTACCTAAAAAATCTTCCGCACCTCGCTATTATAGACATTAACCTCAATAGCAAATATGAAGGAATCACCGCCGGGGATTGGGTAAAAAAGAAAGACGAAGTGCCATTTATATACCTTACTTCATACGCCGATCAAAAAACCATCGATAGAGCTATTGAAACCAGGCCTAAAAGCTATTTGATAAAACCGTTTAAGGAGAAAGAACTTTTGTCCAACGTCGCCATTATCATACAAAACCACACCTATAGGACGCTAGAAATCCCAATCAATGCCACCACCGGAAGTATCTCGGAAGTACCTTACAAACTAAAAAAAGCTATCTTTTTTATTGACGAGCATCTTGAAAGTAAAATTAACCTGGCCCAACTAGCGGAAGCAACGGGTTGGAGCGTTGCCCATTTTAATAAGAGCTTTAAAGATTACTTACATATATCCCCCTACCAATACGTCCTTGAAAAGAAAATGGAACGGGCAAAAAAAATGGTGTTGAATACGGCCAAACCCCTGAGGGAAATTTCTATGCTACTTTCTTTTTCCAGTCATAGTAATTTCAATAAAGCCTTCTTGAAAAGTTTTGGAATCACTGCCAACGAACTTCGCAAAAGGAAACGGTTGGAAAGCGGTACATGAGCCGGTCCTTTCAAAAAACCATTGGCGCCAAGATATATGTAGCGAAGAGAAAACTAACTCTTAACGCATCGATTCCAACACCACCGCATCCCTATCCTTTTTGGAAAAATTAACGGCACATTCGATCAAAGCCAAATGTGAATAGGCT
>JBCCEC010000169.1:0-3033 GCA_039030475.1 Bacteroidota bacterium | reverse complement strand
TCCTTGAACTTTTTCCGGGATTCCCTGTTGCCGGGGTTTCCATAGACGACCTCTTGCTGAACGGCGTCCAGTTGTTGCATCAGGTCTTCATCGGTCTGGGCCGTTCCCAGATAGGGGACCAGCAATACCAATACTAAATAGGGTAATGTTTTCTTCATATGGCTTATCGGTTTTAAAAATGGAGGTTAACTTTCTTACGGGCCAAGATATACGCCCACACTGCAAAAAACTTGCAGGGAACCAAAAATCTTTTGGAGCCTAAGCACGGGGCAATCTATTTTTCTTTCAATAAAACTATAGGGTTTAGTATTAAAAAATGAATTTTTAACCGTAATTTTTGTACGGTTTTACCACACTTTCGATGAAATGCATTATAATATCCCGTTCTCCTTCGCGAATCGTAATAACTCCCCGGTCGCATTTTGAATCCCGAAACGTTTGGCCATAGCATGTTTCCTTTTCTCCACGCTTGAAAGACTAAGAGAAACTAGTTCGGGGATGTCCTTTGTAGTAGTACCAATGCTAGCGTAATATAGGATTTCCATGTCCCTATCGTCAAGATTAAACCTTTCCATGGCTCGCAACGTCAAATATTCCTTTACGGACTCGGTAAAATACGTATCCCCTTTGATTACTTTTTTAACGGCTTCTTTCAATTCCTCGTAACCATGCTCGTGCTTTACAAGATAGCCGCGAGGATTGATAAGTTTAAATATCTGGTGAAACCGATATGGAGAAGAAAGTGAGGAATTAAAGATGATTTTTGTATTTGCTGATATCGATAAAAGTAGTTCAGCCAATGTCTGGCCACTGAAATCATCGTCTCCGGGCAACCGGATGTCCAATATGGCAAGGTCGTACGATTCTCCTCGTTTTGCTTTTCGTTCTATTTGAAACTTTGTCGTAGTGAAGTCCGTACAAAAATCATAATTGCATTCAACTTCCTTTATATCCCCAAAAAGCCGTTCGAATATAATCTCCGACGATCTGTTGTCCTCTACGATTAGAACGGAATAACTATTTCTATTCACAGCTATTGTTTTATTGCAGTTCTATAACACATATCTTATTTTAAGAAGTCTCAACAGGTTCCAAGTCCAGCGGTTTGCCCTGAACATGAGTGCTTTTTATATAAAGGTCGATAGCACCTATAATTTCCATTTCCTTGAACTTTGCAGCGATGCCATCATCATGCAAAAATTTGAAATAAAAGATTTTCTGGTATTTCCACGGCAGCGCATTTATAGGTAGTAATCTTTCGCCCCTCACCGACCAAAATAGGTTGGCATATTTGTCCATATAGATGCACAGTTTTAAGGTGTCTATCGTAAAGACTTTCATTAACGCCAACTCTAGTCCAATCTGCATAAATCTATTGGTTCAAATTATTGATAAAATCACCCATGTGCCTCAAAACCGGTGAAGTCTTTTCAATTTGAGAACTAGAATAGAATAACAAGTTCATTGGAAACATGGGTGATTGCAAAGTCACTTCACATAAAATGACTATCTTTCTTTATATTATTCGCTAATACATAATAGTAGTCTAAAGTAGTACATTATTGTACAAAATGCAAATCAACAGCTACATTTTAACAAATGAATGCCATTCAGATAATAGATTCTCTTTTAAAGGAGCTGAAAACAGATAAAGCCGGGCTGGCCACGGCTTTGGGAGTCCATAAATCAACTATAAGTAATATTTCTAGGGGGTATACCAAAAAAATATCTTCCAATCTGGCACAACGTATCATTGCTATTAGGCCCGATATCAATTATGATTATCTGATGGGCAACAGTAAAATTATGTTCGAAAACGACGATAGGGGTATTCAACCTAAACAGCTGTGGTACAATGTCAGTGGGAAAAATCGGCTTTCCGTCGATGAGATCGCCGCCTTTGTAGTGAATAATATAGAGGCTTTTGAAAACAACGAAATTTTTAGAATCTATAAAACGTCTATCGAAAACGAAGCTAACATTAAACTTCTAAAGGAGCAACTAGCGGTAAAAGCTGACTTAGAAAAACTCGATCGACATTAGTATATTTTCTTATGTCCCTTTTAATATAAGTTCTACATCCTTTTGATTTACGTCCCTGAATCCAAAATCCATTAAGAGTAGTACTATTTTTAAGTTTTTGATTGTCTGCCTATCCAACTGTCCTTTTCTACGAATTTTTTTTAAACTTCCAAGCTTAATCAAATCCCTGAACAACACTTTTTCCCCGTCTTCATGGCCGCCGGGAAAATCATACTTATCAAAAAGTTGGCTCAATAGTATAACGGCTTCTCTCAAGGTAATGTCCTTATCCTTTATATTCTCTTTCAGTACTTGGACTTCGATGATAAACTTCTTGGTCATTTCGTTAAATTAAGATTCCGACATTGCCTTGGATTTCAGAATTTCCAATACCTCTTTAGTCTCTTCTATGAACTGATCCCTTATATGCTCGCGTTGTCTTCGCCAATGTCCAATTTTTCTTATTATGATCACCAATAACAAAAAAAATGCACACGATCCCAGGGCATACGATTGAAGATATATATTGTCAACATATACAGCGGGTTGAAATATCCAAAATATTTGAATAGAATAGCAGTAAATAGGAACAAAAAAAGAACTCAAATAAGGTTTCAAAGGAAAGGCTAAAATCATTAAAAGTGGGGCGGCCGATTGTGTAAACACCCATAAGAAAGTTTCAAAGTTGGAAAACCCAAACGTACTCCCAGCATAATTAATTTCAAAAAAAACAATAACCTTGTCCAGATATAAAAATAAACCGGACAAGGCTACCACTATTGAACCGACGATTCTGCTAATCTCCACCCTGGTCACCAGGTCTCTCAATTTCTCTTTTGTCCACATTATAAATTTCATATAATTTCTCGGTTTCTTCCGTATCACCGCTTGCGCATGAACTTAACAAAACAATGCTAAGAAAAGTCATAAATAGTAAAAGTGCAATTCTAGTTCTCATAATAAAGTACTTAAAGGTTAATAAATTATTTAAGTACGTAAATTACAAAAAGC
>JBCCEC010000168.1:0-3034 GCA_039030475.1 Bacteroidota bacterium | reverse complement strand
TGCTATAATAATCAAGGGACATCGATTGAAACGGGTTCAGGATCTCATAATTAATTTCCTTTTTATACATGTTTCTGAGAAGTGCTAGCTGGCATAATTCTTCATACTGCTTTTTGTCAATTTCATCATCGTATGCACTCACTCCAAGCATTGATGATACTTGTCGTTTCAAAGTTGCCGTATCCAGATCAAGATAATCGGCATAATTACGGGAATTATCTTTACAAATTATTTGTCTCACCGGCTTATTAAATTGATCGCTCCAATATTCAAAAGAATCAAATTCTTCTGTAGCTACGGGTTCGGTCAATAATCCCGACTCTGGATTTTTGGGAAGACTCCATGTATTGAAATCTATTTTAAACAGATGTTCGTTCATTTTACGATTTATCTTTTTATGGGCTTTGTCGTAGCGCTGCCAACGATTTCGGCCGTATGTAGTTTCGGATTTATATTCATGAACCTTTTGGTTTTGCACAGACCTTTTTCTTGTTTATCGCTTAAACCGCCATTGCCTATACACCACGTTATCTCTCGTTTTTTAATCATTGATTATTTCCAAAAGTGCTTTTCGTGTTTGTTGTAGTTCATTGATTTCTTTTTCTATGATCTTTAGCTTATTTTTGAAAACCTCACTTTTATCTATGCACTTATCTGGATTGGCATCTTTTTGATCAAACAGCTCTTTAATTTCAATGAGTCTGAATGAAAATCGTTGTAAGTATTTTATGATTTGAATGCGCTTTACGTTTTCTTCGCCATAATTCTTATAGTTGTTCCATTCAAATGGTCTAGTAACGTTTGTCAACATTCCCTTGCCTTCATAGAAACGAATTGTGTCCCGTGACATACCTGTTTGCTTGGATAATTCGCCAATCTTCATATTTTTTTACTTTTTTGCTTGACCATGGACCATAGTCTATGGTTTATCTTTGTACAAGATACCAAAAGAAAATGATGAATACACAAAAAATTGCTGTTTTGACAGGTGTAACAAGCGGAATAGGAAGAGAAGTTGCATTGGGATTGGTGAAACTAAACTATGAACTGCATATTATTGCTAGAAATGGGGAAAAGTTTAAACTCCTAAAACAAAAAGCATTGATGATCCACAAAAGTGCTTCTTTACATTGTTATGAGGCGGATTTGTCTTTGGTGAAAAGTACAACCGCTGCTTTGTCAGAAATTAAAAAAGCCGTTCAATCCATAGACCTGGTTTATCAATCCGCAGGTCTTATTCCTGGCGAGATAGAACTTACCCCAGAAGGTATAGAAAAGACTTTTGCGGTCAGTTATTTAACACGGTATCTAATTCTAAAAGAGCTATTGCCCTTAGTGCTAAAATCGAATCAAAAAATGATTGTGAATATGGCCGGTGCTGGTCAAAACGGCAAGATAAATTTTGAGGACATCAATTTTCAAAAGTCAAAGTTTAATCCGATCAGGGTCGTAAAACAGTTCCAGCAAGCGAATGATGCGTTAATTCTCAGCATAAGAAATAGATATAAAACAAATGGGTTAAAAGCGTACTGTTTAAGGCCGGGATTGGTAGATACTGGGATTCATAATGGATGGCCAAAATTTCTTCGTTTTTTTATCACAAAGGTATTTGGTTTCTTTTTTATGGTTTCTGCGGATAAAGCCGCAAAAATACCTTTAGCTATAATAGATGGTTCAATCAATGTGGACGGGGTTTTGGTCAATGAAAAAGGCAAAGTGGTTGAACCATCAAAATTGCTCGCTACGGCCAATTATCAAAATCAAGTTATTCAACTCAGTGAAAGATTGCTAAAACCTCCAGTTTAAGAGTCTTTAAACCATGTGTTTAAGTTTTTTTAGTTGATAGCTAACGAATTTGTATAGAAAAATGGGTTTTTGCTTTTTAAAGTAGGAATTTTAATTCCCTTGACCATCGGTCGTTGTTTTCTATAAGGTTGTTGGAAATAGCTAAAAGAATGTAGGTTCCTCTTTGTAAAGGGACTTTGAAACCTTTGGTAAGGAAACTTAGAGATAGAGTTCCCCAAGTGCACGGAAAAGATGGTCAAGGGAATATCTGGCATTCACTTCGTCTAATAGATCCACATTCAAATCCGGCCTATGAATATATGGCTGAAAAAATTAAACTTCATCCCGATCAAATGACAATCTTGGCAATCGGTCCGTTAACCAACCTAGCTATGCTGTAACAGGAAAACCCGGGAATTGCAAAGCTGGTTAGGCAAGTTGTTATAATGGGAGGTAACGCTTTTTGTTCAGGCAACGCCGCTCCTGCCGCGGAAGCCAATGTATTGTCCGATCCTGAAGCAGCGTATATCGTTTTTGGAGCTGATTGGAACATAAGTATGGTTGATGGATGTTACGCATAGGGTATTAATGCCAAGTTTTCAACAGGAACGAATTGCTGAAAATGAAAATAGGCTCAATCAATATGTTTCTTCCACTTTTCACTTCTATAGAAGCTTCTTTACTAAAGTAAATAAGATTGATGGTATTTATGTCCATGATTCCACGTCGCTTGTATATTTATTAAATAGAGACTTCTTTGAAACAAAGTCATACCCAATTAGGGTAGAAACCAAGAACTCATTGAGTCTTGGCAAAACATGGCCGTCCACTGGCGAATATGATCATGAAGATGGACAGGAACTCTCACCATGGAGGAATCGTACAAAAGTAAAAATATGTTTGGGCATAGATTCGGACAAGGTTTTGAAAACGATAGAAGAACGCCTTATAAGCAAGTTGGTGTAATCACGGAACGGTACACATTGTTTGTCCTGTCTTATTTTTTGCTTGCCCCAGACGAGACTGAAGACACCCGCGTTGGTTTGCAGTCGAATTTTCTTTCCTTTGGTCTTTGTTAAGGTGCATGTATTCCCTTTATGATCAATATGATTTACTTTCCATATCGTCAATGCCCATGGAAGTAGCCATACAATTGATACACCAATAAACCTATCCCCGCCAGTACCAAGTACCAGTTTACTGCCCTGTAAAAAGCTGGAAACTGCTGGTGTTTCCGTGATAGCATAAT
>JBCCEC010000167.1:0-3157 GCA_039030475.1 Bacteroidota bacterium | reverse complement strand
TATGCGCAGCAGGATCCACTTTTGAGTCAATATCAGTTCAACCAACTCCCGGTAAACCCAGCCTATGCAGGGGTTAATGATGTAGCCAGCTTCGATCTACAATACCGGTCGCAATGGGGCGGAGTAGAAGGAGCGCCCACCACAGTCCTACTTTCGGGACATAGCTCATTTTTCCAAAATCAGGTCGGGTTAGGCTTTTCCCTGGTGCACGACCAGGTAGGGATCAATACCAATACCGATTTCAACCTGACCTATGCCTATGAGTTGGAAATATCCTCAGATGTAACCCTTTCATTTGGTTTACAAACCGGCTTGATGTCATTACAGTATGATTTTAACGAATTGACACTGGAAGATCCCACGGATGAAGATTTTATCAATGCCGATGACGGATTTACCAAATTCAATGTAGGCACCGGGCTATTTTTGATCAGTGAACGATTTTACCTAGGGTTTTCCGTACCCCGCTTGCTGAAGGTGCAGGAAGATATCGGGGAAAATACTGGAGAACGGTACAATCAACATTATTACTTCACCGGAGGCCTGATTATAGATCAGCTGTCGAGTGTCGTCCTTAAACCATACGTGGTAACGCGAATTTCTGAAGGAGCCTCTTTATCCGCTGACCTTGGTGTAAACGCCTTGTTTGCCAATATGATCTGGGGCGGCCTCTTTACACGTAATTTTGAGACTATTGGAATTAACACTTTCTTGAATCTAAATAATGGATTTAGGCTTGGCTATACGGGAGAATTAGTATCCAATGACTTGTCTTCCGGTTTCAATACACATGAAGTGTCACTAGGTATTGATCTGGAGTTGTTTGCTAACCACGTAGTGGCCAGGAGATATTACTGATATGGATCAGAAGTAGTATAAGAGTTTCAGGATGGACCACCCTAATACTCTTAAGCACCTCTAAAGTGTGTCTCCTTAATTTCCAAGAACGATTGAGCTAAGAAAGCTGGCAGAAAGACTTCCGAGGTGCATTGAAATAAAAAAATTGCAGATATGGTCTTACCGGATAAATACCCTCTTGACGACCTTGGGAATACGCGGATAATCTTAAAAGTTTTGAAGAATGAAGAAGATTCAAAAAGCATTACTGATTAAAGCATGGAAAAAATAGATAAAGTGGTTTCACCTTGGAAGAGCTATGAAAAAATCGGGTTCCGTTTTGCATGCATCTTTTTTATTTTATTCATCATTTTGCTTGATTGGCCCGCTAATCCCATGGTCACTTACCTGTATTATTATGGATATTTAGCACAAGGATTGGATGGTATTGTTTCCTGGATAGGGAAAAATTTGTTTCATATTTCTTATGTTATGGTCTCTCCATATGACGGAGAGCACAACGATAGAACCTACGTCTACTTATTATACTTTTTCATAACTCTCACCGGAGTTGTAGGAACACTACTATGGAGTTTGGCGGATAGAAAAAGGCAGAATTATGATGCCCTTTACTATTGGTTTACTGCAATTATCAGGTATTATCTGGCATTTACGATGTTCCTATTCGGGCTTTATAAGTTTTTCAGAATTCAATTTCCCGAACTTGGCTATTACACATTGACTGAGACGGTTGGAGACATGTCACCCATGCATCTAGCATGGACATTTTTTGGTTATTCCCAGGGTTACAATGTTTTTATGGGTATGGTTGAAAGTGCAGGATTACTCTTGCTTTTCCGCAGAACTACAGCTTTTGGAGCATTACTCTCTATGGCGGCTCTTACCAATGTTATTGCTATCAATTACAGCTTTGATGTACATGCCAAAATGTATCCTACCGTTTTGTTTTTCATGGCCTTTTTCCTGTTGATTAAGGATGCAAAACGCATTGGTCAATTTTTCTTCACAGGTAGAGCCGTTTCGCTTCCGGTTATCAAAGAAGTTGTGGTTCAAAAAAGATGGATGAATATTGGAAAAACAGCTTTGAAGATATTAGTTATAGGTTTTTTTCTGGTTGTCCATTTGAAAAGCAGCATTGGATACAGAAAAGGTTACCAGGAAAAGTTAAAGTCCATATCACCATATTCCGGCATTTACGATGTTGACGTATTCGTTTTGAATAATGATACCCTGTCCAAAGATCATCGCCAGGTGTGGCGGCAGCTTGTGCTTGGGGACAGAATGCTTGAAGCGGTACGCTTTAAGGGAGATAGTGTTGCATTTGCAGCTGCATCTGCCGATAAAAAACGAATCACTATTTCTGGTAATCCAACCGAATTATTTACAAATATTCAGAAGATATACAATGATTTGGGATTTACGGATGAAACGTATTACAGCATGGATTCTGTACTCCTTGCTCGACAAATAGTTAACGTCTTGAACTTCGAACTAGCTGATTCAACTACCCTACACTTATCGGGAGCGATAAAAACCGATTCGGTCTCTATCATCGCTAAAAAGAGAGATATCAACCTTAGTGAATTCAGATTAATGAAAAGACGTTTCCACTGGATCAATGAAGCGAGTTACTTTTATTGATCATGTGACCTACCAGAAATGATAAGCTAATCATTCAACTGGTGATTGAGCACTCTGCACCTCCAAAAGTTCAAAACAGTAAAATGATGGTACCTGTACAGTTGATTGTAACAACGGCCTAGCTGAGTCGTCATGACTTTATCTATGAAAAAGTTATTCAAACTCACCACTATCCGCAACCTCACCTGCGTTTTTCTGGGTTTTACTTTTTTCACGTCAGGTATGGCAAAGTTATATGTCGATCATGCTTTCATTGGATTTATAGGCCCCGTTTGGCCGGAGGACGAATTAAGTAAATTCGACTTGGGGATGTACGCCCGGTTTATTGGATACGCTCAAGTGGTGATCGGTTATCTGCTCTTAACCGTTAGGTATTCTACATTGGGCGCTATAATGCTCGTTCCCCTCGCAGGAAATATCTTTATGGTCACGGTGTCCATGAACTGGACAGGCATTCCCTATGTATTGGCCGTATTATTAGTGATGAATGCCTTGGTCTTATGGACTGATCGGAAGCGATTACTACCGATTGTAGGCGCTGATTCAAATGTGGTATTACGAGGACAAACCACAAAGGGCATTCTAGTTTGGCTGTTTAGTGTGACTCTTGTTATTTTGAGCATTAGCATCTCTTATCTATTTCAACCCATCGCTTATA
>JBCCEC010000166.1:0-3216 GCA_039030475.1 Bacteroidota bacterium | reverse complement strand
GGGGTCTAAAATTTGTGTTTGTGCATATAAAAAACCAAGCCGATAAAGTATTGCACTATACTTTCATGGGAATCACTTTAAAGTTTGATATTGCCCACAGTTTTCATAGTAAAAGGCTGAGTACCTGTTAAACGGAGACTGTAACCAAAAGAATCAAATTATCCATAAAATATGCAGAACTATTTAGCTTTAACTACACTTCTCGTTTTTACATCTACAGTGCTCTTTTCACAAAATGAACTTGAAAAATTGAATTCATTGTATGCGCAATTTGAATATGATATTAAAAATAAAGATGTAAATAGCTTTGAAAAACTTTTCTACAATAATGAAGTTCCTTTAAATACCATTATACGGACACCTGATAGCATCAATCATTTGAGTAATACTTTTAATAACTGGGCAAACTTTTTAAGAACTGCCACGTTTCCATATGAGATACGAATTTCAAATTCCAAATTCACGGTCAATGGACAAGTAGCATTTTCCTTAGCGGATTACCATGAATATGCAAAAGGTGAACTTGTGTCAATAGGTAAGGACTTATTTTTATACTTGAAAAACAACAATAAATGGCAATTTGCTTCACTTAATGGAACTGCTACTTTGGTCTCTAATGACAACGAGAACTGTTGTCCATCACTTCATAACAAAATGATAAAGAAAGTTCTAGAAAGAGTTTTTCACCATAAAACTCGAAAAGGAAAGAATTCCCCCGCTAATCAGCTATCCAAGCATGCTCAGGTTTACTATAAGGATTCAATTGAAGGAAAGAACTGGAAATCCAAAAGCTTATCCAGCTATTTTAAAGCGGGGCAACCATTTAAAAAACAAAGAATACTGGATATAAAAATTTATGACCAGCACATAGCTTTGGCCAAAGTTGAACTTATCCCCATGGGAACACAACAAATTCTGGAAGGGTATGCCGTACTCGTGGCAACAAATAAAGAACATCCCCTTATCTCCTCATTAATTATATCCTAAAACCAATTGCCATGTCGCTCAAAAAACAAATTCCCTATTTGGTTTTTTTATTCTGTTTTAAAATTGTTTGTGCCCAAAAACAGGGAACTATTTCTATTGGAGAAAACAAAATCCATTATAAAACCTTTGGAAATGGAATTCCAATATTAATCATCAATGGCGGACCAGGTTTGGATAGTGAGGGGTTTGTTCCCCTGGCAAAGTCGCTAAGCACGTGTGGCAGAACCATTGTCTATGATCAGCGAGGTACAGGAAAGTCGCAATTAACAAATTTGGACAAAGCAAATATCACGCTGGACCATATGGTTGACGACATTGAAATGCTACGCAAACACCTTAACATTACGCAATGGGTGGTTTTTGGCCATTCTTTTGGTGGAATGTTGGGATCCTACTACGTTTCTAAGTTTCCTGAAAACACTTTAGGATTGATCTTATCATCATCAGGGGGAGTAGATTTGGAGCTGCTATCCACATTGGATATTAGTTCAAAATTGACCAAATCCCAACAAGATTCGTTAGCGTTTTGGAACACTAAAATCTCAAATGGACAAACTGCTTACACTACCCTCTTAGAAAGGGGAAAAATACTCGCACATGCCTATTTGCATAAAAAAGACCATCTACAATCCATTGCACATCGCTTAACGCAAGCCGATTGGAACATAAACAGCCTAGTAATACAAAACATGCGGAAAATAAATTTTAATTGTAGTGATAGGTTGAAATCTTATTCAAGGCCTGTTCTAATTATACAAGGGGAAAATGACATTATTCCAATTACCATTTCTGAAAAAGCGCATAGTATTTTCAAGGATTCCAGATTAGTACTGTTAGCAAATTGCGGACACTATGGTTGGTTGGAACAGCCCACCCTTTATTTATCAAATATTAAGGCGTATTTAGACAAGTTCAAAAAGACCGACAAAACTTAAAACACACCAAATGAAAGTAATTCTTTGGTGCAATAAGAAAAAATACGCCAAGGCCGTAATTCTCTTGCAATGGACTGCGCTTTTATGCATTTTACTAAGCTTTGAAAGTGGTTTTACACAAAACCAAGGTTTTCCAAAAAGGGATTATTCAGAAAAAGACTTCCCATGTTTAAATGATGCCGTCCATACACAACTCGATTTCGCCCTTGGTCATTGGGAAATCCTTGTAAATGGGCTTTTGGTTGGCCATATTGCGCTTGAAAAGGATGCCCGGGGGTGTATGATAAAAGAAAAATTTACTGTCCTAAATGGTTATAGCGGCGCTGGTTTCGACCACTATGATTTTGAAACAAATACATGGAAAAGGATATTAGTGGTCAGCAATGGAACGGTTGAATCTTTTGAAGGAAAGCTGGAAGGGAAAAAATTCATATGGATGGGCAAGGAAGTTAGAGTGGACGGCACTGTGGTATTGGAAAGGGTGGAAATGTGGAGGGAAGGCTCCAAGGTAATAAACCACATTTTTCAATCAACCAATCAAGGGAGAACGTGGAAACGAACCGGCGCGGAAATCAGAATTCCCAAAGGGAGTTATTAGGATTACGTGTTTTCTGGTGTATATTCTAATTGGAATGTAACCAGACCTAAGATGGTTATAAACAAAGGGGTCTACCTCGTTACTTCTTAAATTCCTTCACTATTCCATTTTTAAGAAAGGCTTACTCTCGACACTTCGGCTTGCCGGAAATCCGATGGTGTTATAGAAGTAATCTTTTTAAAAACCTTATTAAAGGTAATCCTATTGTTGAATCCAGTATGGATTAGAATATCAATAATATCCCATTTCCATTTTCCATCCACAGTTTCTAAAAGCATTCTTTTTGCTTCTTCTACTCGATATTGATTAATAAATTCAAAAAAATTCTTGTTGAAATGTTCATTAATCACTTGAGAGGTGTTATGTTTTGTTGTTCCCAAGGTCTCTGACAATTTTTTCAAGTTTATTGTGGAATCACGGTATAAATAATCTCGTAACATTAAACTTTCCAATTCTTCCTTTAATTCAGTAGAATAATCTTGTGTCAATCCCGATTTTCTGTATTTCATGAAAATTGCTTGTTTCAGGGAAATTCCTTGTTCAAAAACCTCGGGTTGTACATAAGCAAAATAGCCAACCATCAAAACCAAAAGTGAAGTAATTACTAGAAAAACGTATACCAAAATTACAGGTGAGACCCACTTGAATGTAACAGACATAACATAAAACACGTATGTTCCCACATAAATTAGGAAG
>JBCCEC010000165.1:0-3312 GCA_039030475.1 Bacteroidota bacterium | reverse complement strand
GGCGGAAGCATTATGAAATTTGTATTTTCTACTCATGCAAAACTAAAAATACAAAAACCACAGCTTATACCAGTGGTTCTGTTCCTTTAGCGGTACGGCACCCGTCACAGACGAGCGCCAGCGGGGGCAAAACCTGGCTCGAAACTTTGCCAAAAATGACTTCGTCATTTCCGAGTACCCCCAAAGTGTTCGATCCCTATACTGAAAGAAGGAAAAAATCAAGAAGAAACCAGCTGTGCGACGTTTAAAACTTCGCACAGTGGAAAAAAACATAAGCTAAGCAGTATCGTATGCTGTTCATAAACAAAAAGCACGGTCTAGACCGTGCTTTTTGTCTTTACTCTTTTGACCCACTCAGTACGGCACTCGTTACAAACGAGCGCTAGCGGGGGGGCTATTCTTTTATAATTCACTGATTTGTAATAATTTAAAAGCTATTTGGACCAAAAGCACCCATTTGGAACACCAAGCAATCAACAAGACGGATATATCTGACGTATGAAGACTTAGGCCCCTAAAGTATACCCAAATAGACCTCCATTTGGAGGCCTATCTTTTATAATTAATTGATTTTTAAAGATTTAAAAACTGGTTGGTACAAAAGCACCAGTTTGCAACACTACCACCATTACCTATTGCTAACACTTTCAATTCTAATAGTTTTATTAACGTAATTTAAAATAATAACACCGATCGTCAACTTTAATAAGTTAAATATAAGGTCATCATTATTAACGGTAGAAAACTCTCCAATAAAGGTTTTTAATAAAGCTGAAATAAGTTTTAGGGAAGAAGCTCCTATGAGAACTACTACTGCAAATATTTTTAGCGCTATTCTGCTAATTGAATTCTTTGTAATAATCAATATCAATAACAATAAATGTATTACGATTGGAATTAGCCCTATGTAATTTCCTGTGAATACAGCATAGGAATTCCATCCTATCAGTAATATAAAATATCCTATTATCACATAATAAAAACTATGGTTTAAAAAGACTGCTTTCCTCATCAAATGTTTTTAAATATTAATATGAAACCCCATAAAATCAGAAAAATAATTAGGGCCCACGTATTCACCATTTCCTTCCATGAACCTATACTATAATCTTTCATTTTAAAGGTTTGTTTTTTCTTTAGCCGAAAAACAAACCACAATAGACCTATGACAATCATTAATATTCCTGAAATTATAGGGTAATAATCTAGTAATTCGACCATAATATCCCATTAAAAACCAAATGTTGAAATGAACCAGTCAGAAAACCTGCTGAACATAGATTCCTGGACAGCTTGCTGGGTTTCGGTCCCTTTACCAATTACCTTTTCTGTCCCTTTGGTTAATTTATCCGCTACTTTACCTGAAACTATATTTTTTGCAGCTTCTGTAAACTCTTCCGCCGCCCTCTCACTATTGCCGTCTGTAGCATGTATTGTACCCTTTACTACTTTTGAAGTTGAAGAAACAACATCTGCGCCCTTAGCAACGGGAACAGTGACTGGTGCTGTGAAACCCATTGAAAATACAGTTGCATCGTTAGACCTTTCAGATACGGTTTCAGCAACATCGTCAGCTACTTGAGCGATTGCTCCAACACTCCCTTTAGTACCATTCACCGCTGCATCACTTGATTGCTTCATCGCATCTGACATTTCCGTTAACTGTCCCGCTACAACCTTTAATCTTTCTATTCCTCCTTTTGTATCAGACAATTTTTGCTTACTCTCTTCCTTACCAACTGTTTGATTTTCGAATATTTTTGCAATTCCATCAAAGAATTGGCCGAAAGTATTCTTAGCTCTTTCAAAGAAGTTGGATTCTGGACAAGGTTTATCTCCGCATGGTCCTTGAGACCCAAAAGGCTTCATCCCATCAGGATCAATAAAAAAGATAGGATTATCAAACGCATAATTATACGGACTATGCCTTCTCATTTCCTCCGCCAACGGATCTAAATTCATCCATCTACCCAAGGCCGCATCATAGTTTCTTGCCGTAATGTCTATCCAGGCCAGTCCAAGTTCATCTTGTTCTTCTTTACCCGTAAAGCCATACTTATGGTCCCTTCCGTTCTGTAGGTTGTTGTACCCTTTGTGCTTTAGCCCAAAAGGATAGTAGTTGTTCTCTTCCCGTATTTCGGAAGTTGCAATGCTACCATCGGCATTATCGTCCGCATAACTTAAACGTATATTGCCCAAATGGTCCTTGTATTGGTAGATATAGTCCCAATTGGAGCCATTGAGTTCTATATAGCCTTCAGGATGGTTAAAGAATGTCAAAGAACCGTTATCATAGATATAGCTGCCCGCATAGTCCGTAGTGGCACCTGTACTCACTATCTTACTTTGTTTTATACCCGTAGCATCGTAAATATATTGAATATTTCCGGAATTCAGGGTTACCTCTGTAGGTAAATTCAGATGATTGTAGGTAATATTCGTAATTCCCTTATTGACATCGGATACCATGTTGCCGTTTTGGTCGTATTGGTATTCCGTACCACTACCGTTAACGTCCTTAAAGCCATAGGTATCGCTCGCATTGGTATCCGTTACATTGTTCAATTTATTACCACTGTCATAATCATAAACTAAATTATCCATGGTCCCAAAACCGCTATTATTGGATAGGTTGGGGTTGGCATTGGTCCACCCTTCCCGTTGTAGGGTCCCTATATTGCCATTTTTATCATACGAAATGTTCGATACATTGAACTTGCCCGTATTGTCCGTAGCCCCAGTGATCCGGTTCAGGGCATCGTAGGTGTAATCATAGGATTTCAAAGAACTATCGGTATAGGCCGTCCTCCATTGCGTCCGGCTTATATTGCCGTTGTACAAGGAGCCGTTTCCTTCATTATAATCGATATGAAAATTAAACAATTTATCGGTAGTACCAACATCATTGATGTCCGTTAACCAGTCCCGGACGTTATAGGTATAGTCCACAGTTTGTAGGCCAGCCGTACTGCCATAGGAGTTGCCGGGCGTACCTCCCACTTTTTTATGGTCCAAACGTCCCAGTTCGTCATAGCGGTTATAGACGATGAGTTCTTCAGAAACGTTCCCGCCACTTGCATTGGGATCAATGCTTAGGGTCATAGTGGGTAAAAGGGTCGCCGTAGGGGTCAGGGTAATGCTGTTCGTGGCCACTTGGTCCGTGCTAATGTTACCTGTAAGGCTTAGATCGGCCGTAGCACTTCCCCCGGAACCGCTTGGGCATTCATACCCCGTGGTACCATCCCCGATACATTGGGTCTGGGCCAACAAACGGCCTACACGATCATAGGTGAAACGATCTAAAGTGGTGAT
>JBCCEC010000164.1:0-3421 GCA_039030475.1 Bacteroidota bacterium | reverse complement strand
TTCCCGCCAGTAGAGAACTGGATTTCCAATTTCTACTCTCGGCGGTCAGTTTTTCTTCAGAAAGAATCAGTTTCTCATTTTCATACAACCTAAAACCAGCTAGGATTTCTTTTTTCGTAAATCGGGATTGAAGAAAAAACCTATCTGGATACGATCAAAAACTGCATTGCTGAAATGATTTTTTAAATACCCAATCTGAAGACTACTGTTTTCAGTAAGATGCATTCCACCAGCAAGATATAATCGGTTTTGACCAAAAATGTTGTCTTGGAGATTTATGAAAACTTCGTCGTAAAAATTCAAGAAAAAGGTATTGGTCAAAGGCAAGGTCACCTGTAATCGATAGCGGGCGCGGTGTTCAGTAAAAGAATCGTTCAAATCCCTGTTCTCAATAAAACGTTGCTCCAATCGATAACGATGCTCAAAAAGGAATTCTCCCACTTTGTTTGTTAGGATCAATTGTTCAAAGATTCGATGTTCCACAAGTGTGTTGTTATTGACCAAAACATCTCCTGCAATTCCATCAAATTCTCTAAATGTGGGATCTGTATCAATATAGGCATACCCACCCGTTACAATAGCGTTTTTATTAATATGGTAATTCAGCCCGGTACGCAACAATAACTGGTTAAAGTTTGAGGTAGTTTCGTAATACCTAAATTGGGCTTCTGAATGGATGCTTAGCTTTTCAGAAATCCTGTTCATTCCAAAATACATATACCAAGCGCCTAGTTCTTCTTCTCCTGTTTGCGCGTTTATACCTATGCCGAACAATAGGCATAAAGCAACTGCAATTTTCTTCATAGATTATTTTAAATAATCACCCCTCATATGTAGAAGAGGGGTGATTGATTTTAGTAAGCCCAACTTTTGTTATTCAATTCTAGATATCGCCGTCTTTTATCGGAGTTCCTTCTTCACCTTTTAAATAAACCTCCAAAAACTCAAGTATTTTGCTGTACGCGGTGATTTGGTTCTCTTTTTTAACAAAGCCGTGGCCTTCATCTTCAAAAAGAACATATTCAACAGGTACACCATTCTTTTTGACGCCGGCAACAATCTCGTCAGACTCTACTTGCAAAACTCTTGGGTCTGTTGCACCTTGTAAAACGATAAGGGGTTTTGTAACCTTATCCGTATGGAAAAGTGGCGAAATAGCTTTTAACCGAACGGAATCTGCGCTATGCGGATCTCCTAATTCCTTATAGAGCGCATCTTTAAAAGATTCCCACCATGGCGGAATACTTTTTAACGTCCTTATCCAGTTGGTAACTCCAAAAAGATTGACACCAACATCAAACTCTTCTGGAGTATAGGTCAAAGCGGCCATGGTCATGTATCCCCCATAAGAACCGCCAATTATGCCTACTTTTTCTCCATTTATCTCAGGTTGGGCGACAAGCCAATTTTTACCCTCTACACAGTCTTTTAAGTCTTTGTCCCCATGGTTTAAATCGTCCATTTGATAGAATGTTTTTCCATATCCGCTACTACCTCGGTTGTTTACGGCTAATATAGCATAACCATGATTGACCAAGTATTGGATAAATGCACTAAAGTTTTGTCTGGATTGCCCACCTGGCCCACCATGTACCCAAACTAAAGCGGGAACCGGATTTTCTTCAGAAGCTTGATGGGGCTTGTAATATATGGCCGGAATTTCGACACCATCAAAAGATTTGTACCGTACCACCTCTGCAGCCACCAAATCTTGTGGTTGCAATTCGTCGTTCAATACATTTGTAAGTTTCTTTTGCTCCTTGGTTTCCAAATTATAAACATAGAGATTGGAAGGCGTGTGCGAGCCCCCGACATAAAAGCGCATTAAAGTTTCATCATCGGAAAAACCAACGTTGGTAATGTCCATGTTATCAAATGATGGAAGTTCAATGTTTTCACCTGAAGCAACATCTTTTACTTCAATAACGTTTTTTGCATCTTCGTTGATATAGGTTACTTGATAGGTTCCATTTTCAGTGAAATAACTTCCCCAAATATCCCAAGATTTTTCCATCACTTTTTCTTTTTCCCCAGTTTCAATGTCGTAACGCATTAAATAGGCAAATTCGGAACCATCGTCCGTAGTGTAGTAAAATGAAGTTCCATCTGGTGAAAAGTCCGCTCCACTGTTGGCACTTTGGTTTTCATTGATTTGAACCATTTTTTTGTCGGCAACGGTATAGAGAAACAAATCTGAATCATTCGTATTGATGGGTTTACCAAGTACGAGGTACTTTTTGTCATCTGAAATATCATCGATGCTATAACCTTCCGTATTCTCAAAAAGAAGCGTAGGGGTCAAGGTTTCCAAATCCATTTCATAAATATCATCATTGCGCGGATTTCTTGTGTTGGATGTGTAGTAAAAGCTTTTGTCATCCTCTGCCCAGCCGTAAAAGGAAGCTCTGGCACCTTCGTAGGGTGTAATGTCCTTGTGGGTTCCATCTGTTTCCATTGCATAAATATGATAGATTTCGTTCCCATTTCCATCCATTCTAAAAAGCATTCGTTCATCTTTTGGGAAATAAGAGATGGCAAATACAGAGGAGCTGTCCGAGGCGGTCACGGGCATCATTTTGCCGTCATCCACTCCAACGGTGTACATATTATAAATTCCAGACCTATTACTGGATATCAATAATTTGGAGTTGTCCGGGGAGAAACTTCCTCCGCCAATGGCTTCGTTGTCCATCATCTGGGAGATGGTGTAGGTTTTCATTGTCTCAGCTACCGAAGGCGGCTCTTTTTTTTCTTCCTTGCATGCCCATATTGTTAGGAATGCCATCAAAAAAACTAGTTTTTTCATTTTCTGTTTTTAATTGAGTTTAAATTCTTTTGTTTCTTTAAAAGGTGATACATCCAAAGATTCAATACTTTCCCTATAAACTTTCCAATCGGTATTGAAGAAAGTATTGGTCTTTTCCAGTGCGGAATTCAATTCTTCTTCTGCAAATTGCATTAAATTGTTTTCCGTTTTGGTCATTCCTGTTTTACGGCTGCCTACATACCTTCTGGCGGTATTGATACGGAGCATAACGGTGGTTTCAGGATTTCGGGTTATTCCTTGGCGTTTGTCATCTTTGCCAAGGTAGAGCGCGGTTATTGAATCAATTTGTTTTACAATATCTTTGGAAGAAGTTATCTGTTCTTTGTATTGTTCTTTATCCAATTCTTTCAATTCTTTTTGAAACTTATTGGCCAAGTCCTTGCTTTCCACAAGTTGTTTTACGGCATCAGCTGCTTTTTGTGTAAAACCCTCTAATTTTTTTCCCGTATTGTAGACTTGACTGATTACCGCAGTGGGTCCGCTCCGCTCTGGCCTTGAGCACGCCGACGACCTCGGGGTCGAGGCCCCGGAGGAGCAAACTCGCGGGTTCGCGTGTTCGTGACAATGCCGACTTCTTCGCCGCCTTTGATGCGG
>JBCCEC010000163.1:0-3467 GCA_039030475.1 Bacteroidota bacterium | reverse complement strand
TAGATGACATCTATAATAAAAGGCTTTCTAAGCTCGCCATGAAAACTATCCTTTTCCCATAACCTTAGATTTTGAATTTGGCCCATGGTCTTCATAAACTGTCCATAAGTAAAGTTAAAATTAAACTTTAACAGTATAAGATCATTAGAATCCATTATCAATTTCAATTCGTCCGTGTTTTCAAATTTTAACCCTTTCCCATCAACCTTGTATTCATCCTCGGAATAAACTTCCAAAGCCTTATAATCAATCTGCTTCAAAGTCTCTTTTATATGGACGGTATCCCTATTAAAAAGATCTCTACTAAAATTATTCTGCCAGATTGCCGGTATCGGAAAGAAAGAACCCGGACGCCTTTGAACATTTACAGTGCCATCTTTCTCGCCCCTAGTGTAAATAATATTACTGGAAAAAACAAAGTCTCCTCCTCGATTCTTTCTTTCCGTTGTTATCTCAGATCCCGCGATAAAAACCGATATTCCTTTTTTACCACCCACTTTTCCCCCTTTGAAGTGAAGGAAGCCACTCCACACTTTTCCGATTTCACTTCTTAGGCGTTGCACAAATCTATATGGGATATTCTTGTCGGCATGAATTATGATATGCCGTATTTTATTGAATGTTTGCTCCCGTTGTTTTGCCAAAATTGAGCTGGACACCTCGTCCCAAAATTGAAGTCTTTTTTCACTAAAATATAGTTCTTCATTGCCATTGACATAAAATAACAGAACTTCTGCATCCGTTGGCAAATCCATATCGACATCTACCTCTGGAAGAGCCAGGTTTTCGCCCTGAGACATCATTAAATTACTTATAAAGATGAGGGGCAAAAAGCAGAAAATTAAAGTTCTTTTCATTTTGTGAATTAATTAGTAGCCTTTACTTTTCTCTTGTCCATAAACTCATAATTGAAGTTACTAAAGAAAAATTTTATCTTCCTTTTTCAATTTATCCAACAAAATAGAAACTTCGGATATATCCTCATGAAAAATCCAATTGCTTAGGGTTCCTCTTGGTTTGGAAAATCGTTTCTCCAAAGCAATAGAGTTCCTAGCAAAAACTAGCTCATCTCCTATGGATTCGATTATTTCATTTAACAGATGTAGTGCTCGTTTATCATCTATTTCTTCCCAATTGATTATTGGAGGGTCCAAAAGTCTTTTTATAAACAACTCCTGACTTGTATATCTCCAGTAATTTTGTATCTCATTTTCACTTATACTATTTATCGCAAGCTTATTAATTTCCAATAGTGCTTTAGATATTTTAATATCCCCGTTTTCAAACCTATCTATTAGGCTTTTTATAACATCAAAATTTTCCATAATCAAAACTAGTAACCGTATCCGAAATGATATGAAGGTAATAATATTTCCTTATGATACCTAGGTGTAACAATTATTAAATTGTCGACATCATATACTTTCCCCCCTTGATTAATCGGTGTTTGATGATGTAAGATATAAGTGTTTTGCTCACCTAACCATTGACTCTGTTTCGGTTTCGGTGCTTTACCTTGCCTCATGAGTGCTTGATTTTGTGAACTGAACTGATTTGCCAAATTCGGATTATCAGCGACATTTTCCCAGAATTCTTCTCTAAACTTATCAAAATTTGGATAGTTCTTGCCCCTCATCTTATCTGCAATAGCTTTTGGAAAAAAACCTGCATTTCCATCACTACCCCTTAACCACTTTTTAGACCCTATCTTTACACCGTTACCTGATGCTCTTCCAGGAATTTTTCTGACATTTTTAAGGGTTTCAAAAGCTTCTCCTCCTCGCTTGAAGCCGACTCTAATCGTTTTATTATTTGCTTTCGCGAATAAAATAAGCTTTCCTGTTCCTCTGCTTAAGGGCTTAAGTACCTTACCACCCGGAACGAACCCAACTACCAGCCATACCCCTGCCTCCAATTCGCTCTGAGAAACCCCATCGAGGTCCTTTCCCTCCCAGATAATCAGGGCGTCTTCCAAAGGAGTTGCATAACGAACACCTTGTTTTACCGTATTCCAAAATACTGCAACCAAATAGGGATCGCTAGTAGTACTTATTCCCGAGGCTGGCAAAAGTAACTCGTGCCACCGTTTGGTATCCTCGTTGTAAATATAGTAGAAAAAGCCATCATCCTCGAGACTTGGCTCGGAAAAGGAATTACCGTTGTTTACACTTCTTTCCGAATTGGAACGATACACCCAAGCACCGTTATCAAGTTCATAAAATACGTTAGGACCGTCACCGTCCAAATGGAAGTTTTTATAGGAAAGAGCATCCAGACCGGCTATCTTGCCCGTACCATTTCCCTTGCGATATCCTTCACGTAATCGGTTCATTTTCATAGTCATCCCAAACTCCTCATATTCCAATAGCCCGTCCATGTGTTCATTAACAATTTGCTCTTGCAACAACCGAAATCCTGCCAAATCTTCAAAGCACCTGACTTGTCCTGCACTACCCGACCCAAATCCGCGACAATGCCTCTCGAAGTCTTCCAAAAAGTTCTTCTGAAAAACACTCTGGGAACCTGTTAGGCTAGGTGCATTATCCTTCCCAATCTGTGCCAAAGTGGAACCGTCCCAAAATAAGGGCAGGCTGTATTGAGGAAGTGGCGTTGTAACCGGTCCAACTGAACGTCTATTGTACTGGGTCAGATAAGCGGTCATCAGAAAGATTTTATCCTGAAGTCCCTTTTGATTGTAATAGGTAATATGGTTGTTGACCATTTGGGATAAAAGACTTCCACTCCGATTAATTTCTCCCAGTCCAGCAGCCCACGAACGGTTCAAGGCCGATTCGTATTCCCGTTCCGAAAAATCCACAAGGGCATCGTCCCATAACCGGTTCAATGTTTCAGTAGTGGTCGATCCAAGTCGAACGCCCCTTACTCTTTTATCCGATATCTGGTCACAATCCAATTGACCTATTGGCCTACAGGTCTCTCGAAGAACCCGCCATTCCTCTATTAGAACAAATTCCTCGGTAAACTGCTCCTGTTCGGTATCCAATCTATTGGACACATTGCTGAACCCTTGGGTAATTCCTCTGGCACGATTGTCCAGTTCAAGCCAATTTTCCTCATACTTTCCAAAAAAATCTCTTTGGGCATCCCTAAAGTTGCCATGGTCGGTCCCCAATTGTCGGTTGATCTCCTGTCTAAAGGTCTCCTCCTGTTGTCCTAGCCATCGGTCGACCGCTGCACGCTGCGCCGCATCGATTGCCGACTGTAGGGCCAACAATACCCCGATATCATTAAAGTAGAGTTCAAAAGGGAATTCTTCCGTTTTACTGGTTCCACCTCCCGGCGGTGCAGGGGGTCTCGGGAACCCCGGTATCTGGGGCGGATTACCGGTAGGGTCGGGGCATGCGGCGCTCTTTAGGGGAATATCGTTCCCGTTGATCAGCAGGTGGTCGCCCGCCTTGATCCTGTTCTGGCAGATGTTGTACAGTCTGTATTGGGCGTTGATGGTC
>JBCCEC010000162.1:0-3560 GCA_039030475.1 Bacteroidota bacterium | reverse complement strand
CCTCTTGGGCTTGTTCGTTAGTCAGGTTTTCGCGTACTCTATCGATGAGCACCAGGTTGTAAAGTGTATCATTGACCAAGTCGTTATTGTATTCGACAGGTTGCTCTTTTAGAAGTATGTCGTTGAGTTCTTGTAGTATTTCAAAAACGACTTGATGATTTTTCTCTTTCCTTCTACGTTGCCAAAATTCTCGGTAGTATTTAGTCTGGATGGTATCAAGTGGGTATGTGATGACCAAGCTGTCAATAATGTGGTTGAGTGGCCGATTTATATAGCTCCAAAGCAAGCAGGGATTTGATGTCAAATCATAATCGGAGATGAGTTTTTTATAGCCGATTTTTTTGAATGTCTCATGGAGCATTTTCAAGTTACTAGGCTGTCTCAGCCAGGTCTCGTATGTATAACCTTGATAATTATTGTCAGCATACGTTATTTCGTAAGGGTCAAAGAAACTTAGCTTACTTTCAATGAAATATTCCGTCGATTCTTTGTCAGTATTTTTTTTCTCCGAAATACAACCGCTTGTTGTCAGGATCAGTAGGGTTAATATCGAGTAGAGTATTCTCATTTTTAAATGTACCACAACAATGGTGTATAGATCATGATCTATATATCTTTTATACGTTTAGTTCCCAATATCTGATTTGCCCCCGGTCTTTTTTAAAAGCTTGATCTGTTGTATTTCAATATCCTTATCAATAGGTTTCAGCATATCATACATATTCAAGGCTACTACACTGGCGCCATGCATGGCCTCAACTTCAACCCCTGTTTTATAAAAGGTCTTTACGGTGACCTTGACCCTAATGGTCAATCCCTCGATTTCATAGTCAATCCTGGCGTATTCAATAGGCAAGGGGTGGCAATCCGGAAGCAACTCCGGGGTCTTTTTTAGCCCTAAAAATCCAGCGGCCCTGCTCATTGAAAACACATCGCCTTTAGGTACCTTGTGGTTCTCAATAGCGGTTATGGTGGCAGGGGAGCCCACCTTGACAATGGCTTGGGCAATGGCGGCACGATGTGTATTTTGCTTTTGGGTAATGTCTACCATGGATTAGGTATTTACTTTCCATTGATAGGAATCGTCCTCAAACAACTCTTTTCCAAATACGGGGACTTCCTTTTTGATTTCCTCCACAACATGATGTAGTGCCTCAAAAACTTCTTTCCGATGTGGGGAAGAGACAAATACAAATAAGCATATCCCCCCCACCGCTACTTTTCCCAAACTGTGATAAATGTGCATGCAGCTAAGGTTGAACTGTTCAAAAGTGGCCTCCCTGATCTCATGGAATTTTTGATTTGCCATGGTTTCGTAGGCGGTATATTCTATGGCTCCTACCGTCTTTCCTTCAATCTGATCTGCCCGCACCTGACCCAAAAAAATATCATGGGCGCCGATACTGGTTTTGGACTGGTGGTTGGCTATGGAATTTGCAATAAATTCTGGCGTTATGGGGCCTTGAACAAATACATTTTTTACTTTGGTTTCCATTAGCACTAAAGTACTGAAGAATTGGGAATGCCCAGTTTTTGAAAGTCATAAAAAACACTATTTTTGCCCTCCAATTGGCCCCGTAGTTCAATGGATAGAATAGAAGTTTCCTAAACTTTAGATGCAAGTTCGATTCTTGCCGGGGCTACGAAGGAGGCACGCATAACATACGAAGTATGGAAAAGCGAAGCTTTTGAATCCAAGTTCATATTGAGCGTAGTTGAAATGATTCTTGCCGGGCTACTTTTACAGTTTTAAAGGAGCTCATATAAAATCAAAAAATTAGTGCCCGTTTGAAGGAGGTACAGGTGCTTGCCAGGATAAGGAAGAATCTTAGCTTTCATAGGGCTAGGCATAGCTTTTGACACTACAATAACCCTTACCAACCGGGTTCCTATTGAAGCCATTTCCAAAATGCTAGGTTATTATAAGCTGACGGCTACGCGGATTTATCCTACTCAACGTTAACCCTTCATACTGATGTTTTTACGCCCTTCTCCGATTCCATTGTTTTGATATATTGGGTAGGTGTAAGCTTTGTAATCTCCTTAAAGGCTTTATTAAATGTTGATTTGGATTTAAAGCCTACTTCATAAGCAATGGAAACCAGGGTGTATTCTTTGTGTCTGTCGTCTTTGATTTTTTGTGCAAATTCTTCGATTCTATATTGATTTACCAATTCATAGAAGTTTTTTCCGTAGCTATTGTTTAGCACCCAAGACAATTTGTTGTTTGTAGTATTGATTTTATCGGCCAAAATGGACAAGCTTAAATCTACCTGGCGATACCCCTTGTCTTCTTCAAAGAATTCATCCACTAGACTTTTAATATCAAGTACCTCTTTTTCGCCAAGTTTATGCTGCTTTTTGTTTGCGTTTTTTGTTTTTAAGGGATATGGAACCTTAAATATCTCGGGGTGTTTTAGGTTATAAAAGCTGACGGCAAAGATTTGCAACCCAAAAATCAAACAAGAGATGTCATAGATTAAAGGCCTTTCTATCCACGTGACCATGCTCAACAACTCAAAAATTCCCAGTAACCAGAAAGACATATAAATAGTTAAACCAACTAGCATGACCTGGATGTATTTTGTACTATTTGGGTGAAAGGACAACTCTTGCGCTTCTTTCTTTTTATAATAATTGAAAAGGCCATAGGACGTAACAAGGTATGCCGTTATGGAAATAAAAAATGAAATTTCAATGACCAAAAATGAAGTATGCCCATAGTAGCTATTGTCTTTGATCGAGGTGAAAAAATAGGTGTGGAAAACAGCGTAAATAAAATACAGTATTGCGGGCAAAAAATGATAATATGGTAAGCTATAATTGTCGTTTTTATTAAATAACAGGCGCCTCATATAGGTATAAATAAAGGGTCCTATTAAGAGGTAGAACACATTGTAGAGGTAGCCGTACCTCCGGAAAGATTCCATTTCCAGTTTGGAACCTAAAATTCTTTCAATCAAATAAAAGCTGTAAATCGCTAAGAGGTATTGTATCACGCTATTGGTTCCCGTATTTTTTTTAGGGATATACTGTATCGCAAAAATCAAAAAGATACATTGCCCAACAATAAGGGTGAGAAAGAGTTCAAAGAAAGATATGTTCATATTCTCAGGATTTGGTCGCTATATACGTGAAATGAGATTGGTGTTAACAATACAGAACTATGTTTTTTGTAGTACAAAATCGTCTCAAGCTATACATTAGGACGATTTTTGATCAACACGGGAATTCGATCCACGGCAAAAAAAATTTCCTTTGAAAAAAATGTTCCAATGAAAAATAGCAATAAAAAGCAAATACCCCTCCTTTGGGCGATAGGTTTCCCCTTACTATTCTTTTTTTTAGCTTGCGGACAGTCAAATACCATAAAACTCGAAGACTATGCAGGGTTCTGGAAAGGTAATGCAGCACATGGCAATCCGTTCGAAATTACCGTGACCATTACCAATTTGGAAAACCCTAAAGCTACAATGGTGTTATCCAATGAAAAAGAGCTTTTTCGGGAAGCGTTTGCACTAAAAGATACCCTGGCTATTCAACTGGATGATAAACTTCGT
>JBCCEC010000161.1:0-3674 GCA_039030475.1 Bacteroidota bacterium | reverse complement strand
GTGTGTTTGACCTCGGCCATCGAGTTGCTGATCAGAAAGGCGCCGATGGCGGCCCCCAGGATCATGGTCATCTCGAACGGATTTTTACCAAACGGTAAAAGGGTACCGAGATCGACGCGTCAACCAACCCCAAAAAATTAAAGAAAGAGCTCAGAATACAAGCCTTACACTTGATTTGAACGCATATACAGGTACGTATGCCGATACCATGTATGGAGAGATCGATATACATAAAACCGCTAGTGGCGGCTTGGAGATTTCTTTTGCCCATACCCCCATCTTCAAAGGACAAATGGAACATTGGCATTATGATACCTTTAAAATTGATTGGACCGATATTAGAATTCCTAACGGCTATGTCACCTTTAATTTTAATTCGGATGGTGAAATTTTAGGAATGTCCCTAGACCAAGAAAATCTACTTGATGTGGATTTCAGTGAACTTGAGATTTTAAAGCAATAGCCAACATAAAAACCTATCAAAAACAGAAATATGAAGCTTTTTCATTCCACACTATTCACCCTTTTCTTTCTTTTACAGATTGGGTCGATCCAAGGACAAACCTCGCTAAAACGACTTAACCTGGATAATGGCAACTATGCCGTTGGTTTTAAACATTACATTGCTGTTGACAGCACAAGAACCTATCAAAAAAGGGATGATTATAACAACTATCTTATGCATAGGCCTATCCCGATCAGTGTCTGGTATCCGGCAGAAAAGAACGGAAATACTGTTGAACCCCTGGTTTTATTGAATTACCTGGAAGTTTTGAAAGAAGAGGAAGAATGGGAACATTTACCTAATGAATATTTGTTGCAATGGTTCCACTATTTATGGGATACCCCAGAAAATAGGGCACATCTTCCTGAAAAGACAAATGCCTATCCCAATGCGTTGGCTATGGGTGAAAAATTTCCGGTTATCGTTTATACTCCCAGCTATTTGGCATCCTCAATCGAGAATTTTGCTCTATGCGAGTATCTGGCCAGTCATGGGTATTTTGTTATTTCAAGTCCCTCCAGGGGAACAGAAACTAGATGGCTAGAGGGAGGTACTACAAAGGATATGGAAACACAATCAAAGGATGTGGAGTTCTTGCTAAAAGAAATTTACAACTTTGAAAATGCTGATTCCGATACTATTGCTTTAATGGGTTTTAGTTTTGGAGGGCTGTCCAATGCATTGACGGTTATGAAAAATGGACATATAAAGGCATTGGTAAGTTTAGACGGCACAGAGCGCTATCGATACGATGTGTTGGAAAAATCAGCATATTTTAATTCGGACAGATTCACCATCCCCTACATTCATTTTGCTCAGAAAGAAATACCACAAAATGTTTTAGAAGAAGATAAGATTCCTGAGGAGCTCAACTATAGGTATCAGTTATATGATTCTTTGTCCTACAGTGATAGGTATAGTTATAGATTTCATGACCTATCCCACGCCTTTTTTAGTTCGTACGGTGTTATTTTTGGCAATAGGGATAAACGCCAAGACAAAAGTGACGACAAAATAATGGTTTCCTATAAACTTCTTTCCCAGCATGTACTGCAGTTTCTTAATGCACATCTGAAAGGTAATGCGAATGCTACAGCATATATTGAGAACAGCCCAAAACAAAATGGGTTTTCGGAAAGTTTGATTACAAAAAAAATGAAGAAGGCAAGTCCCCAACCCTACACATATCGGGATTTTATGGACATAGCGTATCAACGAAACTTTGACGGATTGATTCCATTATATCAAAAAACGGTAAAAGAACATCCAGATTTTCAAATTCCAGAGGTAGTTTTGAATAAACTGGGATTGCAACTTGCATTTCACCCAGCTACTGGGGCAGCGGGCATTAAGGTCTTTCAACTCGCATTACACCTGTATCCGGATTCCGCTAATTTATACGACAGCCTTGGAACATCTTATTTTTATAACGATGACGCCAAAAATGCCAGGGTTAGTTTTAAGAAGTCGCTAGAATTGGATGCTGACAACCAGCATGCTATTGATAAACTAAAGCTACTGAAAGAATAAAATTAAAATCTAAAGAATGGTCTTTTAGTAACTCAATTCCCAAAACACAAATTGAAATACACCTTATACCCCGCAGTTTTTTTTGTATTCCTTTCAATTGGAACACTATTTCCCCAGAATAGTCATCTTAATGATAGTATTTCAGAGGTTATCGATAAAAACGGTAAAAAGTTCATAAAGCAGAAGAACATTAGTTCCGTTTCCATAGGGATTTATAAAGACGGTCATGTATACACCGGACATTTTGGTGAAATCGTAAAAGGAAAGGGCAATCCACCTAATGATAAAACCATTTATGAAGTTGGTTCCGTTTCAAAAACCATTACCGGCTATCTTGTTGCCAAAGCCGTGCTAGAGCAAAAAATTAAACTAGAAGATGACATTAGAATGTATTTGGAAAGGAATTATCCAAACTTGCAATTTAACAGCACACCCATCACTATAAAGAACTTAATTACGCACACAAGCGGGTTGCCAACATTCCTTCCCAATAAAATGAATGGATTGTACGAAAAACGCTCTGAAGAAGTGCCTGAGGAGTATTTGGCACTGGAAAAATCATACGACAAGAAAAAATTCTTGAATGATTTAGCAAGTGTACCCATAACAAAAGAACCAGGAGCCGATTATTCGTATTCCAATGTTGGTGCAGAATTGATTGGAAAAATATTAGAAGTAGTCTATCACAAAAGTATTGACGAATTGTTAGAAGAAAACTTCTCTGATAAATACAATATGACAACTATGGGAATTAAGTTGGACCCAATACAAGCTGAAAATCTCGTTCGTGGCTATTGGATGAACAGTCAAATACCCGCGCCGAATAATTTGAACCCCCTTTGGGGGACAGCAGGAGGGATCAAAATGACAATAACGGATATCCTTCGGTACATTGAATTACAACTAGACAATAAAAACCCAATAGTCTCTGAATCCCATAAATCACTCTATGAAATGCGTTATCCATTGCAAATAGCATATTATTGGCGGGTTTGGAAAGATAAGTATGGAACTTCATACCATCATCACGGAGGAACAAGTGGTACCCAAAATTGGTTGTTCATCTATCCAAAATATAATTTAGGTATCTCTATTATTACCAATCAAAGTGGGCCTAAAACGCCAAACTTGTTACGTAAAACAGTTCAAAAAATACTTAAGGACTTAATAGAAGTTTAATACTCTATAGGAATTCTGGTAATCGTTTTAAAAAATCTACAGTTTCCTCAAAACTATATCAAAAGTCTCCGTAATCCCTGGTTAAAAACAGGTCAACTTTTATTCTTTTTTGACTTTACAGCTACTTTGAAGTTGTTCAAAAAAGAAACCGACAAAAGGAAAGGGGAAACAGAACTTCAGATTAAAAAACAGGATGCACCCTTATTCCGATTTTACTCCACGCTTACCTATGGGAACCCTATAAAATTGGAACAGTATCCATGTGCAACGTTTAAAGGTACCCTGAATATGCGAAGAAGGTAAAAGCAGTGCTTTTGAATCGAAGTTTATATTGAGCGTAGCCGAAATGATTTTTGCCGGGGCTACTTTTACAGTTTTAAAGGAGCTCACAATTTGTGTGAAGTGTTCCCAGGGAATATTCCCATGAAATCGTTCATAAAATGTAAGAATAATCCTTTCT
>JBCCEC010000160.1:0-4141 GCA_039030475.1 Bacteroidota bacterium | reverse complement strand
GTACGTTATACAAGATTTTTGGGACAATCAGTTTTTATTGGAACTGGGAAAACAGCAGGCCCCTATACTTGATACCAAATTTCTGGTATTTGAACCGAATTATATAAACAATGCGGTCGCCGAATGTGAACGTAATAGACCCAGAGGTCCAAGGGGATTGCCATTGGGGCCTGGATGCGGACCTGTTAGAACGGGTTTGGAGAATTTAAGGGATGAAGTCATAGAGGAACATATCGATAACGACTTTCTGTCGGAAGAGTTTCTCCAACAACAAGAACCCGATTATTATAAGCAAACAGTTACTAATCCTAGAGGTCAAATAAGCAGAATACATGAAAACGCTTTTACAATTGAGAACAATAGAGGTCAAACTATAGCTTTTGTTACTCCAGATGAGAAATTTTTCTTTTGGAATGAGTCCATTGAAGGAGGATATTCCCAAAATGAAACTTCTGAGAGATATAGAGATACATATATGTATTATGTTGAGGATAAATACCATAGGCAGTCGGAACCAATTTCATGGGGGATTTATAGGGCAGCAGATGATTTAGGTGGGTTTATTTTAGATTTAGTGGGTCATCCAAGTGAAACAATTAATGACTTTGCTGTGGGAATTCAAAAAATAATAACCCTAGATTTCGATTTGAACAAAACATGGGAGTCCATATTGGATGCCGACCTATCAGATGTATCTTATATTTCTGCAACACTGGCATTAGGTCATTTAGCTGGGCCAAGAGGAGCAAACTTAATAGCTGTAAATGAAACAGGACAGTTTCAACAGTTTCTTTCAAGGTATGCAGGAAAGAAAAGACCGACAAGATTGACATGGCCAGAAGTTCTTGAGCTATTTAGAAGGGCTAGAGATTTTGAAAATGCTGTATCACAATACCTTAATACATTATATACCACCCAAAGTGGTTTTAAAACTTTCTCACAAGTGTATCTAAAAGTTGATGGGGTTGTTTCAATTGCTGATGATTTAATATATAACACCAATACAAGAAAATGGATTTTAAATGAGTCAAAATTTGGCGTGCACAATACTCTATCCAGGAATCAGCAAATAATACAAGATGCCATAATAGCGGGTAAGAATATTGAGATTAGAAGTACTGGTCAATTGGTTCCAGGTGTAAGTCAAGGAAGTTTTATACAGTTTTCCGAAATATTACGCTCGCACAGTGTTAATGGAAATATTATCTTTGACACGGTTAAATCGATATGGAAGAGATAATAACGAAAAAAAAAGTTATTGAAACTATCGGGTTTGAGTTGGAAACTACCCTTAAACCCTATAGATTTAAGTTTGTTAAAACGAAAGATTCCTTGATAAGAAAGCATAAGGATGGATTTGACAAAATATTATTTTATGCAACATCAGGTTATCCCTATAGTCATCAGGAATTAGGAGTTCAATTTATGGTAAGATTAAATGATGTTGAGAACGTCGTAGGAAAGTTTTACGATGATCGATTTAGAAACATGGAATATGCCAAGGATTATTATTCAATAGGTGTTGATTATAGGGAATTAAAGGAAAAAAATGATATATCCTTTGAAGTTAAAGGGAGTTCAAGTTGTAATCTTTGCAAGCGCATAGATAGGGATATAGAATTTATAATTCATAACGAGGATGATTTAAAGAGGTTATCTATATATTTAGGAAATTTTATTGAATCTAAAGCATTGGATTTCTTTGAAAAAAGTAAAGATATCGCTTGGTTAAATGATCATTACAAGAATTTGTTATTGAATTCTGAACATCCAATCGACTTGTTTAGCGTAATGAATTCTCTTGTGTTAATGAAACTCTGTAATGACCCAAAAGTTAGCAAACTTTCTAAAGACTATACAAAATCAATGGTTCCGGCTATTGGATTTGAACATTCGAGCTATGAAGCTCTGGACGAAATAAAACAGTATTTAGGTATTACAACAAACATGGTTAACCCAAATAGAGGTTAAGTCAATCATCTTTTCTACCTATGTCAAAAAAAAACATTGCAACAGGCAAAACGATAGTTATTTTATCGTGTTGTGTGATTTTTTTTGTTTTCTTTTCCTATTCCCAACAGGATGTAAGTGGATTTAAGAAGGTTTTTTCCGAATGTGGTTTAAAATGGAAGTTGGAGGTGCATTTCCCCGAAACGAATACGTACACGTTCCTGCTGGACAGTATCGGCAATACCCGTAAAGAAGTGATTAGGTTAGCACTTATTCAAGATATTTCCATTGTTGGGGATAGGGATGCGTTGAATGACTATATCATAGGTCTTTATTATTCGGATGAAGAAATTCTTTCGAGTATATTACGTGTTGTATTGGAGAAAACCGGGCTTGTAGCTAGTATATATGTAACGACCAACTCGGGGGACAATCCTAAAAAAGACCTCCACGTCATCTTAAAAATATGTGAGGAGTATTATTTGATGAGTTACTTCGCTTATATGGGGGTAAGCCAGGTCAATATGGAAAGGTATCAATGCGTTGGGCAGTTTTATCGACACTTTGTTTGTATGGAAAAAAGTTAATCGATAAAGGAGAAATTTTAGATTTCTCGAGAATAAATAAAAAGGACTTTCACAATAATCATAGGAAAAACTAAGCTACGATTTTCTCGTTGGCCTCGTCCAAAACCCTGTCCTCAAAGTCCTTGAGATAGATTTCCGTGGTCTTGATGGAACTATGCCCCAGCCCCTCGCTGATGAGCGCAGTGGATATTCCCATATACTTGGCTATGGTGGCCCAGGAATGGCGGATATAATAGGTGGTAAACGGTCCTTTGATTCCGGCATCGTGTGCAATGGTTTTCAACCGTTGGTTCATCCTTCTTATCTGGGACTTGTATTTTTGGTAATGCTCGCTGCTGCCATCATAGTTGGCCGGGAAAAGATAATCGCCACTCTTTTTGTCCGCTAGGTAATGATCGAGGATATTCCTTAGCTGTGGGACTATCTTCACGGAAAACCGTCCGCCCGTTTTACTCCTTCCATAGTACAGCCTTCCATCGACAAGGTCGCCCGCCCTTATCTGCACAAGGTCCCTAAAGTTCATCCCCCGGCAATAGAACATGATCATTGCATAATTTTTGGTATGCCACAGGGCTGAACCCTTTTTATACTTTAAGGATTTAATGTTCATGATGCTGTTCTTGTCCAAGGCCCTTTTTTTGGTCCGCCCTCCGGTGGGAACGGGATAAGAATCAAAAACATTCTTTATCGGGCGGAATACATCCTCTTGCACGGCATTGTTGTAAATTACGCGTAGGGCCCTAAGGTATGCGCTTTGCGTGTTCTTTGAATTCCCGAGATTATCGTGATGGGCCTCGAATTCCTTCAGGAAGGTTACGTTGATATCATATAGCATAATGTCTTTTCCATCATTGAACCTTAGGATCGCCTCGATACCGCTATTGTACCACTGGGCGGTTCCGGGCTTGTTGGCCTTCAATTTTCTTCTGATAAGCAGCTGTCCCCAATCATAAAGGGAAACCTCGTTCTCCACCTTTTTCTTGAGCTCGGAACCGGGGTTGTCGTCCAATACTTTCTTTACATGGCCTACCAACCTATCGACATCTATCAGATCGATACTATCACCGATCTCCTGGACGACCTTCTTGGCCTTGAGGAGTTTTTCCGATAGCTTTATGTTGATGCTATCACAATCCATATGTTTGTTAAGGGGACATGATTTGAGCAGGGCGCCCCTTTTATCGTCCCAACCGGAAATCGAGGTGTATCGTTTCAGACCGATATACCGTGCTTTTTTATGGAATATTTTTAGTGCGATGGGGTAGAGGCCATCTTTGTTTCTTTTACTCTCCCTGGACAACAGGATCAACTTTACTCGTGCCATAATCTTTCATTGAACTTATAGTAAGATAGGGAAAAAAAGGCACATTTTTGGCACACTTTTCATTGATGCCAATCGATATCAAATGGACATAAACCTTATTAAACAGCTGATATATAATGAGTTAAACAAAAGAATGGGTTAAGGAATTTCCCTGATTGAATGCCTGGCAGGCAAGAGGTCACCGGTTCGACTCCGGTATTCTCCACATTAAGCAGAAGAGCTGTACTATATAGTACAGCTTTTTTTATATCGAAATGAAAAAAATAATTTTTCTCATTTC
>JBCCEC010000159.1:0-4177 GCA_039030475.1 Bacteroidota bacterium | reverse complement strand
CTGGTGAACTCCGCCGGGATCGCGCGCCATGCGCCGGCCCTCGAGACCGCGGCCGAAGACTCAAAAAATTTATTATGCATGCATAATAAATTTTGCATCATTTCTTACGATAACGTTTTCGTGTTAATAAAAAAGGTTTTTAAGAGTTAGATTAAACTTAAGATTTATGAAATAAGATAAAATCATCCTAAAACTCCAGCTGCGCATAAACCGGAAAATGATCAGAGCCTTTTTTAAGGGCCACCTTCAACTCATCGGAGAGATTGGATTTATGAGGTTCATCGTAGGGGTTGAGCACTTCCCCATTCTCGATTTTGATATCCTGGCTGATCAATATATGATCGATCAAGACCGTAAACCAATTGTCCGTAATCGTATCGGTAAACGTACTTGAACTTGGCGACCAACCATATTTACCAAGTTTAGGTCTTCCCAGGGCACTTTTTAAGATCAGTTCCGGTTCATAGACACTTCCCATGAGAATTTCAATGGCACTTCTTCCGAAACGGTTCTCATAGAAATCACTGCCCATGCCATCATTAATATCTCCGGTAACCACCACCTTATCCCCTTCCTTGATCCATTTATCGGCTCTTTCGCGCATGTGCATACATTCGGCATACAACTTTCTTCTATTGAGTTCGGAAAGATGTTCGTATCTGGCATAGTCCACATTGGAAAAAATCCCCTTCGATTTCGCATGGGCCACGATCATCTTGAATAGTTTGGATTGGTCGGACTTATCCTTTACGGTAAGTTCCAATGGTGGCCGCCAATGTTCGTATTGTTCCTTGATACTTTTTTCAAGCGTATCGGCAAGGAAAGGTTCATCGAAGCTGTTCCTAGATTCAGGGGTATGTTCAAGGATAAGTTTGTCGGCGTCGTAAATAGCGCAGAGTTCCTGTTGTCCATTGGAAGTAAATCCTTCAATAGACTTATAGTTTCTATTCGTGAGCCCAAATTCGGCTATCCACGTTTCCAATTGACCGGAAGCGGTTTTCGACCCATTGGCCAGGGTATCCGGACCTTCTACTATGGTTACGATATCGGCATCCAAATGTTTCAATACCGAGACCAATCTTTGGCTTTTTACCGTAAGACGCTCTTTTTTGTTCCATTCGTCTTCTGGTTTATCCGTTGCGGGTGGCTCGTTAATGGGAAGGGCGTTGACAAAGAGGTCTTTCATCCATTCCATGTTGTATTCGGCAATCTTAAGTTTCATGTTTTGATATTTAATTGGTTATACTTTAGTACGCTAGCTATTGCACGGGTAAAGTAAAGAAACCAGTGTTAATTGAAGGTTAAACTGTATGAATTGTCGGAAATAATGTACAAACGGTTTAGATGAAAAACCTATACTCCAGATAGTTCATATCCACATTGGGAACAATATTTGGAAATGGATTGGTTTTCCGCCTCACATTGGTCACAGCGAACTTTTGTTTTTTTCACCCCAGGAGTTCCGGGAATGGGATGTATTACTTTTTTCTTCTTTTGTTTTTTGATCAAAAAAATAATCAGGAACACCAACCCTAGTAGCAAGACGCCCAAAAACAGCGAGGCAAGCGCACCACCAATTACGTATCCTATGGCATATCCCGTTGTTTCAACACTATCCTTTTGTTCTCCAACTTGGGTTTCTACTCCTAAACGTTTATCGTGAACTATTGTTAGGGAACTGAAAAACCGCTTCCTGATTTCACCGGCATCTTCGCTTTGACCGCTACCCGACCAAAAATCCATATGGATGACATACTTATCAATATTGAATATTCTTTTAAACCTTTGTTCTGGAAGTTCGGGATGTGGAGGTGCTAAATAATGCATCTCCATACCTATCATCCCATCCATTTCGAATTCCTCGGCGGATATCAGCTCCCCATCGGAAGATTCCAAAACACCCATGATAGCTCCCTCATAAAAGTCCAAAAGTTCATCCTCGGTCAGGGAAGAACTTGTTCTTCCCGGAATTTCCGTAACATTTACCATATACACCGCATCGTCATTGAAAAGTGTATAGACGACCGAGCCATTGTTCTCGGTCAACTGGGTCTGTTCGGGAAATTCAACCGTGGCAAAATCGGCAATCGTTGTTTTAATCCAATCCTGTGCAAACGTAAAATTCCAAAGAAGGAACAAGGAAACGAAAAACTTAATGGTAAGCTTCATTGTGTATGTATTGGTTTGGTTATTTCGAAAATACCGATAAAATGTTAAAATCAAAAAAGAGTGTTCCCGATCTATTATATTTGGAATATTCACTAAAATATGGATTAATTCCAATATTAGTTATGAAAAGTATCGTTTTTCGAAATATGGACAAGTATGTCATCTCCCATTTGTTGAAGGAAATCGGGAGACATCGCATCCATACCGAATGCGAACTGCAACACCTACCCCTGCCCAAACGACTTCGATTGTTTTATCTGGAATGTAATGATGATTGCTCTTTTTTAAAGTACAAATACCAACAGGGAGATCGGGCGGTGATGAAATTAGATCAGTATGAACTGCCGGAAACCGTTTGGATACGGGTCAAATTGCAGTAAGCGTATAGCAACTGTCGATATTGTATGGTCTTTGCCAAGCTAAGATCATTATTTTCTTGGTTTAGGCGACATCCTTGAGGATGGTTTTATACGGATTATGTATGGATTTGATACCCTGATATACCTGATCAAAATGAGTTTCCAATTTCAGATTTGAAACCTTTGAGGCTTAATATAAAAAGTTTAGATCAATTTGATTCCTAAAATTCAAAAACCCTTCAACCCCTCTTAAAATCTCGTTTGAATTGTGTTAAAATTTGACCCGACTCGGGTCGGACTGGTGATTTTTATTCGCTAAAACTATCCAAGTTTGTACAAAGAATGTCAAACAATACGGATCGGGTCGAAACAGACAATCTAAGCCCAATTCCAAAAAAAAGAATAGTTATGCCAGCAAGTATATTAACAACCGAGGATTTAGAGGATTTCAGAAAAAGCCTACTTGAAGAAATCAAAGAAATGCTATTGCAGTACAATAGGATTACGATAGATAGATGGGTGAAGTCGAATATTGTGATGACTAAACTAAGGATTAGCCCAGGTACCTTGCAGAATTTTAGAATAAACGAAACGATACCCTATTCCAAATTGGGTGGTATCATCTACTATGATGAAGAGGAAATCAATGAGATATTATTAAAAAACAAGAATTTCTTTTTAAAAAAATAGGCTATGAAAATCGCTTTATATAACATCCAGAATATTTTTTACAGGCATAGGGCTTTGATAAAAAAGTACCGGGCAGAAAATCGAGAATTATGGACCGAAGAATTTGAAGCCCTGATGACAAAAGTCATTCGTTCGGATGTGGATTTTAAAAGGATGCGGGTACTCTCCCAGTTATTGGGGTTCGAGGATTCGAAAAATGGCCCTTACTTCACTATGAAGCACAAAATGGGACAATTGTTTTTAAAAAGGGATGTAGCGGCAAAAGCATACAAGGCAACACAATTAACCGATTGGAACGGTTGGGTAAAGCTGAACTCCTATCCTATAAATGATATCGCTGTTAAAAATAAGGCCAAGGTTATTAGAGGGGCATCAGCGGATGTACTTATCTTATTGGAAGTGGAGGACAGGGCTTCCTTATTGGAATTAAACACCTATTTCCTATCAGATGCCTATATCCATATACTGTACTTAGAAACCAATGATGCTTTTGGCAGGGGAATAGGCGTTTTGACCAAGGAGGGCTACCAGGTAAAATCGATGAAATCCCACGTCAACGATTTTGACGAAAAAGGCAATCCTATTTTTGATATGGATTTACAAGAATATAAAATCAGTACGCCCAATGGGACGATCGTAACGGTTTTATCGACCTGTTTTATAAAGGATCATGAGAACCCTACACAATCCAATGCCAAAATTGAAATTCAATCCAAAAGAATAGCAGAAGTGTATAGGACACTGGATAGCCCTAATGATTTGGTCGCTGTAGTGGGTACGTTAAATGTCCCCTCTTATAGCAAATTGCTTTCACCCATAAGCGGGGAAACGGATTTGAAAGACGTTACAAGGCACCGTACGTTTGATGTTGATCTGGATAAAGGGAAAGATTCAAAATATTTCCGTTTGGGAGCCTACAAAATGGGGGTGAACATAAAACAACGGGATTATTTGATGCT
>JBCCEC010000158.1:0-4197 GCA_039030475.1 Bacteroidota bacterium | reverse complement strand
TGGCTTTCAATGTGGCCCCGGTGGAGATTAAATCCACGATGCGCCTAACAAGGCCAAGAGAAGGGGCAATCTCCATCGCGCCGTTTAACTTTATACATTCGGCCTGGGTTTCATTACGACAATCAGGTGATTGAAGAATATAATGTTGAGACTCGAGATGGAGCTGTTATCAACGGATTGCACTTCAAATCCGAAAACCCCAAAGGAATAGTCTTTTATTTAAAAGGAAATTCAAAAAGTATAAAGGGGTGGGGGAAGTTTGCCGTTGATTTTACACGGCATGGTTATGATGTTATCATGGTGGATTATCGTGGTTTTGGAAAGAGTACGGGGAGAAGAACCCAAAAAGCGGTCAAACGTGATATGCAGGTAATCTATAACAAGCTTAAGGATAAAGTGACCGAAAAATACATTATACTTTATGGTCGTTCCATGGGTTCCGGTTTTGCTGCAAAATTGGCTTCAATGAACAACCCCCGCATGTTGATACTGGACGCTCCGTATTATAGTTTGAGCAAAGTTGCAAAAAAGTTTATTCCGTTTATGCCCCTCTCGTTGCTAATAAAATTCCCGATGCCAACCTACAAATGGTTAAAGTATGTAAACTGTCCGATTCATATCATTCATGGCACGGATGACAAATTGATACCCTACAAAACAAGCGTCAAGCTATCAAAAATTAAACCGGAACTTACCAAATTGTATACGGTAATAGGAGGGGGACACAAAAACTTGAACACTTTTGAATCATATCACAACATGCTGACGGAAATCATCACAACAAAACCTAAGAAAGTGAATCTGGAAGGTTCCAGTATCAATATAAAACATTCTTCAAAACGGGCCAATGCAAAAGCTTAGACGTTTTGGCCTATCCATTTTATCTTTATTTTTACTACTTATAGCAATGCTTTATTTTCTTCAAGAAAAACTCATTTTTCTACCCTCAAAACTTCCTCTTGATTACGAATACTCGTTTACCCAAAATTTTGAAGAACTCTTTTTGGAGGGTACGGGTGACGCCAAACTGAACGCCTTACATTTTAAACAAGAGAATCCAAAAGGCTTACTATTATATTTTCATGGAAATGCAGGCGATTTATCCAGATGGGGGCATATTGCATCTGCGTTTGCACAATTGCAATATGATGTTATTGTCATGGATTATAGAACTTATGGAAAGAGTACCGGAAAACTGAGCGAAACGGCACTGTATGAAGATGCACAATTGTTTTATGATTATGCCCTAGACTCCTATACGGAAAGCAATATCATAGTCTATGGACGTTCCTTGGGGTCTGCTATTGCAACTAATGTAGCGTCCAATAACAAACCAAAAAAACTAATTTTGGAAACTCCTTTTTATAGCTTGTTGGACGAAGCTCAAAATCGTTTTCCCTTTCTACCGGTCAAGCATGTTTTAAAATATAAAATGACGTCTTTTGAATACATTCAAAATGTATCGGCTCCCATTCGTATTTTCCATGGTACCGTTGACAATGTTGTTTCTTATGAATCTGGCAAGAAATTATATAGCGTTATCCCAAGTAAAGACAAAAAGATGTACACCATTCAAAATGGGAACCACAATAATTTGATAGAATTCGAAGCTTTTCGAAAGGGAATCGAAGAAGAACTAAAGTAATCAGTCGAATAAATCGGAAGATAAGTACCTATCGCCCCTATCACAAACAATGGAAACAATGGTCCCGCTCTCTAAGGATTTGGCCAAACGAAGTGCTACAGTTGCTGCACCGCCACTGCTCATTCCAGAAAAAACACCTTCTTCTTTAGCCAATCTTTTAGCCATTTGGTGCGCTTCTTCCTCACTAACTTCCATTACTGTATCTACCTTTTTAGGGTTAAAGATTTTAGGTAGGTATGCTTCAGGCCATTTTCGTATTCCAGGGATTTTGGAATCATCCGTAGGTTGAACACCAACAATTTGAATATCAACGTTTTTCTCTTTTAAAAAAGTTGACGTTCCCATGATTGTACCCGTTGTGCCCATGCTAGAAACAAAATGTGTGACCTTTCCATCCGTATCTCTCCAAATTTCTGGTCCTGTGGTTTGGTAATGTGCCTTCCAGTTATCATCATTGCCAAACTGGTTGAGCATTTGGTATCCTTCATGTTTTACTTTGGCTTCTGCATAATCCCTAGCGCCCTCAATGCCCACATCAGCAGAGGTTAGTGTAACTTTAGCTCCATAGGCCCTCATGGTCTGCACGCGCTCTTTGGTGGAATTTTCGGGCATCACCAGTTCTATATCAAGTTGGTACATTCCAGCAATCATAGCTAGTGCAATTCCTGTATTTCCGCTTGTAGCCTCTATAAGTTTTGAGCTTTTCGTAATAGCACCACGCTCCATACCTGCTTTAATCATGTTCAAAGCGGGCCTATCCTTAACGCTGCCTCCGGGATTGTGGCCTTCCAACTTAAACAATAACTGCACATTTGGATTAGTGTTTAAAACTCTGGATTGTACTAAGGGTGTATTGCCTATTAAATCAAGAATACTATTCGGCATTGGAAACGGTCTTTATTTTTATTTCTGGCGTGTGAAAAACAGTAGAATTGGCAGGGACAGATGCTGTCAACCAGGCATTGCCGCCAATTATTGAATTCTCACCTATAACAGTTTCCCCACCTAAAATTGTAGCATTGGCATAAATGGTAACATTGGACATAATGGTAGGATGCCTTTTGACTTTTTGTAGATGTTTGGCAACATAAAGTGCACCCAAAGTAACACCTTGATATACTTTTACATTATCATGAATCACTGCTGTTTCCCCTATAACCACTCCCGTTGCATGATCAATAAAGAACGATTCCCCAATTTGTGCCCCAGGGTTGATGTCCACACCGGTTTGTCTATGGGCATATTCCGTCATTAATCTTGGAACTAGGGGAAATCCTTGATTGTAAAGTTCGTGTGCCAATCTGTAAATAGTAATCGCATAAAATCCAGGATAAGCCATATACACTTCTTGAATGGATAAGGAAGCGGGGTCACAATCCAAAATCGCTTTAGCGTCCAAGTTTAGTTTCTCTAAGATGCCAGGCAAGCACTGGACATAATGTTCCCATACTTTCGTACAAGGTTTGTTCGAATCCCAACATGCAAGTTCCACAAGTAAACTGAATTTTTCACCTAACGCATCTAGGTTATCGGCTACTGGTGTGTTTACATCAAAAAGGGTGTAAAAAAGGGTGTTGGTAAATTGTTCTGTCTCTTCTTTTAGCCTATAGTCTAAATAGGGTAATTTCTTGTGCTTGTTTAAAGCAGCGATGATTGATTCTTTGTCCATTACCTGATTAAAAAATTAAAAATAGCTAAATCCATTACCTTCACTGGAGGAAATCGTTAACTTTAGCTTAAAAATAACACATCCTTTCCACACAGTGAAGAATCCTAAAATTACAAAAGAGGCTTTTGACATTTTAAAAAAGCTAGCAAAGAATAACAATAAAGAATGGTTTGAAGCGAATAAGGCCACTTTTAAAAATCATGAAGCCGGGGTTAAATCTTTTTACACGGCACTTAAAGAGAAATTGAACGTACACGACGAAATTGAAAAAATGAAAATGTTCCGTATTTACCGGGATGTTCGTTTTTCAAAGGATAAAACACCTTACAAAACCCATTTTGCCGGTTCATTCTCTAGATTGGGAGCTCATTTAAGAGGTGGATACTACGTACATATTAAGCCAGGAGGTTCATTTATAGCAACGGGCTTTTGGAACCCTAATAAAGAAGATTTGTTCCGTATTCGGAAAGAATTGGAGATGGACGCTTCGGAATTTAGGAAAATCATTACTGAAAAAACGTTTAAAAAAGTTTGGGGCGAATTAGAGGGAGACGAAGTAAAAACAGCTCCCAAAGGCTTTGACAAAGAACACTCGGATATCGATTTAATAAAGAAAAAACAATTCATCTTTATCAGAAACTTTTCGGATAAAGATGTGCTTTCCAATGCGTTCATTGAAACGTTGGATGAATCTTTTAAAGCCATTAGGCCTTATTTCGATTTGATGAGCGATATTTTGACTACCAATCTTAATGGAGAATCGATACTAGACTAGCACTACGTTATCCAATAATTGCACTTGGTCTTTTATCCGCTCTATGACCATATTCATCATCCGTTTATTGAGTGCAGAGGAATTTTGAATATATTTTTGGTATTCTTC
>JBCCEC010000157.1:0-4204 GCA_039030475.1 Bacteroidota bacterium | reverse complement strand
CGCAAAGTTCCTCATATTGTTTTCTAAACAATTTTTCTATATCATCAATATTAGAGGCCTGCATACGAGTTAGTTCCGCGGAATTAAATTATCCTAACAATACTTTATTAGAATCGTAGTTTAAAAGCAAAATTAATATCAAATTCTAAAACTTAAATAGTAAATATATAAAATAATACATTTAAAGCAATTATTTTTCATTTCCATTGATTTGTTAAAAGGCTAAGGAAAATTATGAAACAATAAGAATTCTTTTGTTTTAAACGATTCTAAATTAATAGAATGAAAAAAAGACCACTTTTCCTTAAGGTTATCAAAGAATAAACCACTGTGGATTGAAAATCCATAGTTTTAACAGCAATGAAATTGCTACCAATCGATTACAACCTCGAGTATATAATCATCAAAATAGGACTCGGTAACTCATCCATAAATAATTTTTGACACTAAAATATTTATAGAAACTAAGAGTCTGTTTAAACTTTATTCAACGGAATTTTTATCGCCGATAATTCTACCATTGTTTCGGAGGACTCGCACAAGAACTCATAATCTTTGGAGAGTCTTCTACAGATGTTCATCTATTCAAACAATCTTTCCAATACCCATCTATTCGGAACGACCTTAAATCTCGGACTATTGTCGTTTCGCATCTCAAAGTGTATTGCATAACCAGAGGGCTGTCTTGCATCGTCGACCAATTCTCCCCTAATAACCCATTCGCGTGGATGGCCAGTATACCATTTAGGGAATCCTTCAACCGCCCGAGCAGTAGCATGGCCATGGCACTATAGTGCAGATTGGCACTGTACACCAGTACTGTGAACTATGGCTGGCTAGTTGCTTCCCTTTGATATAGGCGGATGGTTGTTTGACCTGATTTGATAGCAATGTGTATTTACGTAATATAGTTACAGCTAAATATATAGACGTCAAAAATTGATTTTCTTTTCTTACTTGCGGAATAGATTACATGAGATTCTTCGATGGCCTATTCTTAGAAATAGAAATGGTATCAACTCATATGTAAAGAGTACAAAAACAAATATTCGGTAAAGTATTTATCTAATGAATGTGTAGTTAACGATTAAGCTTGAGTTCAGGTGATTTGATTCAAGGTCAAATGCAATCGAATTATGTTAAACTTTGTTAATTATTACAAAGTGAGCCTAAAGTGAGCCTTTGTAATAATAGAAAAGGCTTCCGTTTTAGCGGAAGCCCCGTAACCATTGAGTGGAGAATACCGGAGTCGAACCGGTGACCTCTTGCCTGCCAGGCAAGCGCTCTAGCCAGCTGAGCTAATCCCCCTTAAGGAGCGTAAAGGAAAGACTTTTTAGTAAAGTTTCAAAATAGAAACCATATCCTTATTACTTTTTAACGCTAAGTATCAATACTGGAATCGGAACAAAAAACTCCGATTTTGGAATTGTATTTTTCTCCCACAGCTTCTTAAAGAATCCACGCTTTCTCCTAAATACGCAGAGCATATCCGGTTGTTGTGCTTGATAATACTCCAATACACCCAGATATGTAGTGGGGTTCGCAGTTATGGTTAAATGTTCACTAAGGTCTAAAAGAGATGTATTCACTTGAAGATCTTCTTCCGAATACCCTGGTCTTTTTACCAACAGAAGATTAATACTGGCCCTAAACTTATCTTTGATTTCAACCAACGGATTTAGGGTACGGCTTCTTTTAACGATACCAGACCCAAAAGCTGTCATAATATTTTCAATAGGTTTAAAAGCAGTACCCTTGGGGATGATCAAAGTAGGAATATCTGTTTTCTTCACGATTCTACCCGTTGTATTTCCCAAGTAAAGTTCATCTTCAATCGCATTGCTTCTTGGCGCAATAAGAATAAGGTCTATACCCAGTTTTTTATCGATTTCCTTCAACCCATCGATAATATCGCCGTTATAGGTCGTAAGTTTTATTTCAACACTTTTTGTATCTACCGTATCTATAATTTCTTTGAGCTGTTCTTTACTGCTTTTGACCACCTTATCCTTAACATTGGCCAAACTACCGGTTCCAGATGTTACGGTGAACACATCCATTACAAAAACCTTTGCTCCAAAATTCGAAGCAAAATCTATCGCGTATTGAAGCGTATCGGAAGAATTTGGAGAAGTTCCTATAGGTACCAGTATATTATTCATTGTATGGTGGTTATGATTATACCTTAAATTTACAATTTAATTAAAACGAATCCATGATAAGACATGCAAAGATATCTCAAATTAAGGATATACAGAACCTTGCAAAAGCATGTGCAGAAAAAATGATAGCCAACGGGATTTATCAATGGAACGAGCATTATCCCACAAAAAGCACATTTATTAAAGATATTGAAAGAAATGAACTCTATGTAAAAGAACATCATGACAAAATCATAGGAACCGTTGTTATTTCAACCCATATGGATGAAGAATATATTCCAATACAATGGCTTACCCCAAATGGAAACAGTACTTACATTCACCGCTTAAGCGTCCATCCAAATTTTCAAGGTCAGGGATTTGCTCAAGAACTAATGGCCTTTGCCGAAGCGTACTCCAAAACAAATAGCTACGCTTCCGTTCGCTTGGATACGTTTTCACAAAACAAAAGAAACCAGCGGTTTTATGAGCAAAGAGGGTACGCGAGATTAGGCGATATTTTCTTTCCAAAACAAAGCTCCCATCCTTTTCACTGTTACGAATTAGTGCTGTAACTTGCACCAGATTTGAAGACTCTAGTCAATTTTAAGACCATCAACCAACTGGCCATCCCTGCAACCATTTCTGGTATCGCAGAACCTATACTTTCTATTACAGATACTGCCATTGTGGGCAATATCCCTGTCGATGGATTGGAATCTTTGGCCGCTGCCGGGATTGTAGGTTCTTTTTTATCCATGCTCATTTGGGTCTTGGGGCAAACACGCAGCGCAATTTCCGCTTTAATTTCACAATATTTGGGTGCTGGAAAGTTAAATGAAGTCAAAGACTTGCCTGCTCAGGCTATATTTTTGAATATTCTTTTGAGTATTGTTCTACTCTTGTCCACAGTTTTTGTGGTGGAAGAAATTTTTAGGCTGTTTGAAGCAACTGGAAAAATATTGGAGTATTGTATTTCATATTATTCCATTCGTGTTTGGGGGTTTCCGCTAACGCTGTTCACATTTGCAGTCTTTGGTATTTTTAGAGGACTACAAAATACTTATTACCCTATGGTAATTGCTATAATAGGCGCCATACTAAACGTTATTCTCGACTTTATTTTTGTGTATGGCATCGAGGGGATAGTTCCTGCCATGTATTTGGAAGGAGCTGCATGGGCCAGTTTAATTTCACAAGGTGTTATGGCTGTTTTGGTGTTCATTCTCCTACTCAAGAAAACTGAAATAAGCTTAAAGTTAGTCTTTCCTTTGAACAAGGAAATCAAACGCTTGATCATAATGAGTTTGAATTTATTTGTCCGGGCATTGGCGCTCAATACCGCATTGATTATAGCTGTGCGCGAAGCAACAATACTTGGGGATGCGTATATTGGAGCCTATACCATCGCCATTAACCTTTGGTTGTTCGCCGCTTTCTTTATTGATGGTTACGGTGCTGCAGGAAACAGTATGGGCGGAAAACTGTTAGGGGCAAAGGATTATTCAGGCCTTTGGGAACTTGCAAAAAAAATAATTGCGTATGGTTTAGCGATAAGCCTGCTTTTAATGATTGGAGGATTTCTATTTTACCGACCTATTGGACAGATTTTTTCAAATGAAACAATCGTTTTAGAAACTTTTTATGGAATTTTCTTTATCGTCATCATTGGATTGCCCATGAATACCCTAGCCTTTGTTTTTGATGGACTCTTTAAAGGTCTGGGTGAAATGAAATACCTGAGAAATGTATTGCTCTCAGCTACTTTTCTGGGTTTTATCCCTTCGCTGTACTTAGGTAAATATCTAGGCTGGGGCTTCTATGCCATATGGATTGCCTTCGTAGTTTGGATGGCCATTCGTGGATTTGCACTGGTCTTTAAGTTCAGAAAGAAGTTTAGACCCTTATTGGGAAAAACGTAATTTTGGATGAATGTTCAGAGTTCAGAGTTCAGAGTTCAGAGTTCAGAGTTCAGAGTTCAGAGTTCAGAGTTCAGAGTTCAGAGTTCAGAGTTCAGAGTTCAGAGTTCAGAGTTCAGAGTTCAGAGTTCAGAGTTCAGAGTT
>JBCCEC010000156.1:0-4230 GCA_039030475.1 Bacteroidota bacterium | reverse complement strand
TTGACTAAAATTGTTTGCGGAATTCAATTACCGATGTATATTTGCACACGCTAAAAGCAACGGTCTGGTAGTTCAGTTGGTCCTGACGATTCCGCATAGCGAAATATCAGGATGCTGACAAGCTTAGCTTCGTCAGCATTAGAATACGGAGTGTAAAGACAAAAAATGAGTTTAGTACAATTGGTCTGGTAGTTCAGTTGGTTAGAATACCTGCCTGTCACGCAGGGGGTCGCGGGTTCGAGTCCCGTCCAGACCGCTAGGAATTCATTGAGGAATTCGCAAAAGCCTGTAAATTAATTATTTACGGGCTTTTTTATTTTATTTACCTCCAAATAATACCATATAATATCATAAAAAAGGTGCGTAATTCGGTGCGTTAAAATACCCCTTTGAAAGACTCACCGCCATCGCTGTAATTGACTGTTAAAGAAATTTTTACGAAGAAATTTTAACATTTGATTTTAGTACTTTCCGGTGAGTTTTAAAATTACTCACCAATGTCTGTAAAAATAAACGTCCTTTTTTACCCCAAAAAATCCGATACCGATACGGACGGAATGGTCACCGTTTATGCACGAATAACTGTAAATGGGAAACGGGCAGAGCTCAGTCTGGGACGCCGTGTTGATGAACAACGTTGGGATTCCCGGGGTGGTAGGTTGCGAGGAACTACCATGGAAGTCTCTAAGTTCAATCGATTTTTGGATACCGTCAAGAACCGTTGTTTTGAAATCTATGATACGCTGCTAAGGGATCATCAAGATATTTCGGCTACCATCATTAAGAACATTTATCTGGGAAAGGAAGGCAAGGAATGGATGGTATTGGAAATCTTCCAGAACCATAATGACGAAATGGAAAACCTGTTGGGCAAAGGTTTTACCAAAGGTACTTTACAACGTTATAAAGCAGCCTACAAGCACATATCGGAATATATCCAGCACAACTATCAAAGAAATGATATTCCCGTGCGCAGGGTTGACCATAAGTTCATCACAGGCTTGGAATATTTTTTAAAGTCAAAACGAAACTGTGAACATAATACGGCGATTAAGTACATCGTAAATTTCAAAAAAATCATTCGTATTGCTTATGCCAATGAATGGATAAATAGAGACCCTTTCTTTCATTGGAAAGCCAGTTGGAAGACCAAGGAGAAACAATTTTTGACCCAAGCGGAGCTTGATACCTTACAAAACAAAAGATCCTTTTTGCCTCGCCTCGATTTGGTACGTGATATTTTTGTATTCTGCTGCTATACTGGTCTGGCCTATGCCGATGTAAAACAGTTGCGACAGGAAGATATTATCATCGGTGTTGATGGCTACCGATGGATTAAGATGGCACGAAAGAAAACCAAGGCGATAAGTAGCATTCCTTTGCTCCCTCCTGCCGAGGCCATTATTGAAAAATACAGTGAACATCCGTATGTACTGGATGGTAAAGGGGTATTGCCTGTATTGACCAATCAAAAATCAAATGCCTATTTGAAAGAGATTGCTGATGTCTGTGGAATCAATAAGAACCTGACCACCCATTTGGCAAGACATACCTTTGCCACAACGGTTACCCTGTCCAAAGGAATTTCCATTTCCACTGTGAGTAAAATGTTGGGGCATCGTTCCCTAAAAACCACCCAGATTTATGCCAAAGTATTGGACAGGAAAATAGCGAATGAAATGTCTGTTCTGAAAGCACAATTGGAACAAGAGGAAGCCCAAAAACGAAAGGAAGAAATTCCAAACCGAGATTGATTTTATCTCCATTTCTAAGGACACAGTTTGTGACCTTAAAGCTTTATTTGGTAACAACTCTTTCCATTATCATATCTTCAAAAAGGGACAATATCTGTTCTTAAAATCCAAGAAAATCTGAGCAATTTGAATTAAAGGCCATTACCTTAAAAGTAATGGTATTTTGAAGTCCCCACTTGTGGGGAAGAGGAATAGCAAGAGGGTAGCGTGCCAAGGCAACGCTACGATAATACATTTTCCTACGGAAACCCTATAAATAAAGGGACTATAAAGAAATTAAAAAATAAAAACATCGGTAAAGTTTGGCGCAAACTTGCTTCAAACCCCTATAAACACTGAAAAAATTTGACGTAAAATGATTGTAAAAGGAAGATATAAGTACAGTTACAGTACGATCAATTTAAAAAGCCATGTAGCAAAACGGTTTCGCCAATTCTCAAAAAAAATTGCTCCCTCACATTCCGAAACGCTACAGAAGATTATGGATTTTTTTGAATGGCATGGATTGACATCTTTTGACGGATTCGCACAAAACCTTTTGGAGGAAATCTTAAATAATAGGCAACGAACAGAGAAATCCATCAAGCGTACCGAAGCGGCTATTGCGATTATACGTGATATTGAGATTACCCAGACCAGACCTAACAATGCCATGCTCCTTTCCCTTTTTGGGGAAAACCTCAAATTGCAAGAACCAGTGAGAAGGGAAAAGAAGTTTATACAAAAACCAAAACCAGCTCAAAAGGAAATGGATATTACCGTGCCCAAAATCAGGTATGAACGTCTACAAGACAAAATGAAAGGACTGTCCCAAGATTTTCAGGATGTATTGAGCAAAGCACGATTGGTAAAGAGCAGTTTTGGCAAGCCTTATCTAAAACTGGAGATTTCTAGAAGTGAACTTGCAAGGTATAAGCGAAAGGCAAGTAAAATCATTTCAGGCGAATGATTATTGATAGCAGCATTGAGTAGGTGCGCCCTATCCGATTTTTGCTCTACGCTTATCTATCGGAACACTACAAAAATCGAACAGGATCCATGCGCAAAGTTTAGAGGTAAGAATTGGGGACATGCAACGGGAAAATTTGTATTTCCCACTCTTGAATTCTATTAGTTACACGTTTTATTACAAGGAAATCCGCCCGTTAGAACGTTTGTTTTATGATACAAGGCTCTTAGTGGCTTTGGCTTTAAAAAAGGTATAGCAAAATGTTCCTCCACCATTAGAGGTGCTATATAATTCCTCGATACCTGAATCAAGTTCATTTCTTTCGATAAACTTCTGCGCTATGGCCTCTTCAGAAATACCTTTTATCATTGCCGTGAAAGTATTTCTTATAAATCCTTCCAACAGTTCGGGTTTTGAGTCATCAACATATACTTGACGAGGTGAGACCTTGATATTGTTGAAACCTGCAGCACTTAGTATTGGATATAGTTGCCTTCCTATGTTAGCATTGCCTCCCTTTTTTTTCTGTAGGTTTACTTGTGCTTCCACGGCTTTCCTTGCATTTTCACTGTCAGGATGAAAATAGGTTGAACCATGGTCGCCCTCAATTATAGTTATGGTTCCGTTAGTTCTCAAAACCCGTTTCAGTTCACTTAGTGCATCCATCGGACGGGCGAGATGTTCAAGCACAAAACAGACGAAAATATGATCGAAGTACCCATCTTCATAAGGGAGTTCAAATATATCCGCAAGTTGGAAATTTACATTGTCTATATTATCCATTGAGATTGCCGCTTTTGCTTTTTCAATAGAAGTGGAAGAAAGATCGATACTAACAAACGAAACTCCAGGATTTATTGGAGCAATAATTTTTGTTTGGGAACCGACACCACAGCCTGCCTCTAAAACCAGAGAGCCTTTCGGCCATTTGGAATCCCAATGAAGTATTTCAGAAATAGAATTGGCCTGATCGTTTAAACGGATGGTTTCGTCTTCAGAATACCCGTGTATGTAATCTTTGATATTATCTTTGTTAATCTCTTGGATTTTATCTTCAAGTATCTCAAGTCTTTTTAGAATTTCTTTACTGGCGTCCCTAAGTTCTTTTCCTGAGGGCGTAAAGACTAATTTATTGTTTACCCGATGGAAAATCTTTGTTTCAAGACGTGCTTCAAGTTCCTTCAATTGATGACTAAGGGCTGATTGGGTTAAATAGAGTCTTTCCGCTGCTTTCTTCAGCGTACCTACCTCTTCAATAGAATCTATAAGTTTCAAATGTTTGATTTCAATAAAACTCATTTGTATATGCTTTCGTGACAAATTACAATACTGTATCAAAAGATGTACGAAAACAATGATGAAAAAAACTAATGCTTTTAATGAAAATTATTCCATGGTTTGGTTATTTAAATAACATGTTAACTATGCATAAACCTATCAATTGAGTGACACCATATGGACAGCGCTGACATTCAAGCTAGAATTGCTCAAGCTCGTTCCAACCTTGCTCAATCACGAGCGCAATTA
>JBCCEC010000155.1:0-4263 GCA_039030475.1 Bacteroidota bacterium | reverse complement strand
TGATGATGAAAATAGTAGAGACACACTAAAAAGTCTTTTAAAAGAGTTTTGTCTGAATGCTAATGTAGTTGGTATGATATGTAACTAGTTCTTTCAAGGTCTTATGTTATTCGTTTTCCCTAAAATAACATGTTTTTACGCCCTATGCAGTAATCATCTTTCCTTTGGAAGGCAAATAAGCTAATTTACCTTCGTTATTTGGACTTTTATTGTAAATATCAACCGAATAAACTCCATTCAACGAAATAAAATCCTAATTGATGGTATAAGAATTCCTATTGGGGAAAGTTATAAAGAGGATTTTTTAAAAAGAATTGGGATTTGATATAATGCTTATTTGAATATGACAGAGTAGTACATTCATACAATTTTAAACATTGTTTTCTAAATTAATAAACCATTTAAAAAGTCATCCAAGCTTTACTCTTGCCTACGCTATACCCATTGAGTTTCCTCTTAAACGATTTTTTCCATTACCAATAAACCTAAATCGAACTTTACATAGATTGGTCTTATGAAGTATAGGTCAAATAACATCCTATAACACAAACCTATTTTACATTGTCCATCTACTGCCTTTAAACAAAAATGATCTAAAAGACAACTTAAAATTGTGCTAGTAATTAATTCATAAATAAGGGACTTCAATAAACTATACCAATGTAAAAGCTTGTTTTGCAATTTCCAGTTCTTCATTGGTAGGGATAACCAAAAGACGAACTGCACTTGTTCCATCCTGAAATTCTTGCACTTCCATAGAGCTGTTCGTTTTGTTGTTTTTTTCATTGTCCATAACAATGCCAAGACCTTCCAAATCAGAACATATCATTTCCCGCAATAGGGGAGAATTTTCACCTATGCCCGCTGTGAATATAATGGCATCCAATCCATTGAGTACTGCCTTATAGGCGCCAATATATTTTTTAACACGATGTGCTGTCATTTCCAGGGCCAAAATACAATCTTCATTCCCATTACCGGCTTCCTTCTGAATATCCCTTAAATCTGAATATCCGGTCAACCCCAAAAGACCACTTTTCTTTTGCAATAATTCATTCAATTCTTGGGATGTTTGGCCAAAAGTATCCATTAAAAAAAATAGTACGGATTGGTCAACATCTCCACTTCTGGTTCCCATAATAAGACCATTTGAAGGTCCAAAACCTAGTGAATGTTCTATACTTTTTCCATTTTTCAAGGCGGTCATACTACAACCATTTCCCAAATGAACGCTTATGATCTTTGATTGCTCTAGATTCAAGTATTCTATGGCCCGTTCCGAAACATACTTATGACTGGTACCATGAAATCCATACACCCTGATATTGTGTTCCTCGGTCAAATCTTTTGGTATTGCGTAAGTGTATGCTTTTCGGGAAAGGGACTGATGAAATGCCGTATCAAAAACCGCAACTTGTATAGCTTTTGGGAACAATTCCTGTGCGGTTTCTATACCAATGGCATTGGCAGGGTTATGCAAAGGTGCTAGGGAAGAAAGCCTTTTAATGGCCCTTAAGACGTCATTCGTTATTCTTGTTGGAGCGTCAAAGGCATCCCCACCATGTACGACACGGTGCCCAACTACTTGGATTTCTTTCAGGTCGGATATAACTCCCTTTTCCTTATCGGTGAGTAAACTTATTACGGCTTCGAGTCCAGCTGAATGGTCCTCAAAATAAGATGTGTTGTCAATTGTTCCGGTTTTGCTACTGTAGTGAACAGATGAACTCTGCTGTCCAATACGTTCTACCAAACCTTTACATATCGTTTCTTTCGCAGGCATCTCGATTATCTGAAATTTTATAGAAGAGCTTCCCGAATTAATAATCAAAACTTTCATAGCGCTACTTTTTTTCCTGTGCTTGAATAGCGGTCACGACCACTGTATTGAAAATATCACCAACGGTACAGCCCCTACTCAGGTCATTAACCGGTTTGTTCAGACCTTGTAGCATTGGTCCTATCGCCACTGCCCCGGTTTCCCGTTGAACGGCTTTGTAGGTATTATTTCCTGTATTAAGGTCAGGAAAAATTAAAACGTTGGCCTGTCCCGCAACTTTAGAATCGGGCATCTTGCTTTTACCTATAAGCGGATCTACTGCGGCATCATATTGTATAGGTCCTTCAATCTGTAAATCGGGATGCGAACTTTTGACCAGTTCGGTAGCTTCTCGAACCTTATCAACATCTTCACCTTTTCCAGAGCTCCCAGATGAATAGGACAACATGGCGACCTTAGGCTGAATCCCGAATGCCATTGCTGAAGCTGAGGACGAAATGGCAATCTCTGCAAGTTGGGCTGCGCTTGGATTTGGGTTGATGGCACAATCACCAAAAACAGAAACCCGATTTTCCAAACACATAAAGAACACGGAAGAAACAACCCCAATGCCAGGTTTAGTCTTAATAAACTGTAAAGCTGGTCGTATGGTATGCTGGGTCGTATGTACCGCACCGGAAACCATCCCATCTGCATGACCTAGATGTACCATCATGGTTCCAAAATAGGATACATCTTGCATCATATCAAGAGCCATATCCATATTGATACCTTTATGCTTGCGAAGTTCATAAAAGCTTTTAGCATATACATCCAATGCTTTTGCATTGAAAGGGTCGATAATCGAAACCCCAGTGATGTCCAATCCCAATTGAGATGCTTTGGATTCTATTTTTTGAGGATTCCCTAGTAGCGTTATTTTTACAACTTCCGCTTGAGATAACTCAGCAGCAGCAGTTAAAATCCTATCATCCTCTCCTTCTGGAAGGACTATGTGCTTTTTCTGTTCCTTAGCACGTTGTACCAAATTGTATTGGAACATCCTAGGTGTCATTATCTGCGAATTGAAATTGCTCAAGCTATTCAACAGTTCCCTGCCACTTACATGGGTGTTGAAAAGACTAATGGATGTATTGATTTTTTGCTTGCTTCCTACATAGATTTTAGATTTGATACTTCCTACAATATTGGTAGCCTCGAATGTGCCCTGCTCAACGGAAATAATCGGTACATCTTCCTCTCCTGCCAATAGCGATAGAATGGATGGTTCAGGAATAATTCCACCTGTCAATATAATACCAGATACATTAGGGTATTTTTCGGACTTATGGGCCTGTAGCGCACCTAGTACAATATCTGAGCGATCCCCTGGGGTAATGACAAGACTCTGTTCTCTTAGGTGGCGTAAGTAATTGTGCAACTGCATGGCACCCACACCAAAGCTTCCTGTTTGGTTGTCCAAATGTTGTGATCCAAAAAGTACTTTCCCCTGCATCGTCTCAACAATCTCGTTCAAAGTAGGATGAGACAGGTTTTTAACACGTGGCACGGCATGGATTTGAATCTTGTCTCCTAAATCCTCTCTTAGGGCGGTCATTACCACGTTCAGGTTTTCGAGCCTTACTTTATTAGCAATCACGGCTAACACATCTATTCCCCTTTGTTCGTGCGCGTTGACAGCAGCATCGAGATTTCCACAAAACTCTTCTAGCGTCTTCCCCTCTGAATTGCCTACCAAAACGACAGGAATACCCAAATTTTTGGCAATTTCAACATTCAAATCGAATTCAATAATTTGTCCATCATTGGAAAAATCACTTCCCTCTACGAGCACAAAATCATGAGATGCCTCTATTTTTTTGAATTTGCGTATAATTTCATCTAAAATCTCATGCTGTTTATTGCTGTTGTACATCTGTACAACCTGACTTTTCAGCAACCCAAAGGCTTCTTTAGATTCAATATCAAGGTTAAAATGCTCTAATACTGTTTCGAGATGGTTGTCCATTGCATCATCTTTAGAGTCATCAATGACAGGTCTGAAATATCCAACCTTGGGTATTTTGCCCAATAATAATCTCATAAATCCAAGGACAAACAATGATTTTCCACTGTGCGGTTCTAACGTTCCAACGTAAACGGCTTTACTCATAGTATTGCTTAATTATTTTTTTAAATGTATTAGGTTCTAGTAAAAACTTGGACATTGGTAGGTTAATAAAATGTTCTGCACTTGGGCACATCTAAGACTTGCTTTTATCCATAAATAGACATCTAAAAAATAGCTAACCAAATGACATCAAAAAAAATTATTGAAAATCACATAGTTAGCTATTCCATGAAACTATAAAAAATTGATATATTGGGATAGCAAAAACAACAAAATTACCTCAATATACTTAATATCAGCATAAGCGTTGGAATCAAAACCGAGCGCGGGCACCTCTTCAGCATCCTCGTAAACGCGCAGATCGGCGATGGCG
>JBCCEC010000154.1:0-4301 GCA_039030475.1 Bacteroidota bacterium | reverse complement strand
TGTAAATGGTCATCATTTTCTTGTAGTCGATCAACGATTTCAGCATGATCACCAAGGCTATGGCCCCTGCGCTGGCACCACTCATCCCATCGATGACCACATCGGTGTACTTGTTTCCCTTTTTATCAAGACCAAAAAGCAGTAACAGTTTAATGGCTACGGTCAAAGAGGCTCCCGAAAAAGTACCCAGTGAAACTCCTCCGCCCATGGCTAGGCATACTTTGACTTTTTTTGACATTTTTTTTTCGATTAAAGGTTGGCCCATGCCACTATGGGAAATGACACTGATACCAAACGATCAAAAATGTAGGGAATTCACTACTCTGGGGATAAGATAAATTTAAAAATAATTTATTATTTGCTTACAAAAGATGGGAAATATTTTTGCTGATTTTTATAAACTGTTAGTCTTTGATGGGTAACACAGTTGTGCATGATTGCGGATTTGGTGATAGCTGGAAAAGTAAAAAAATGCCACATGGACATTTTTATCCATGTAATGAGTTGGCATACAAGTTTCCATTTGTCCCAACAGTACTTAAAATAAGCAATGTATTTATGGGATTAAAAGGAGCAGGGTAAAAAGGTAGCTTCAATCTTAATCAATGCTTAGTCTCCATAACTAATCCGATCTCGGATACCGCCGCCAGCTCTGTGAATAATGACATCGGCCTTATATTTTTTGGCCAAACTCTTGGCCTTGCTTATGGCCGTACTCTGTTTTCGATGTTTGCTGGTAACACGTTTATTGCCTTCGCGTCGTACCGCCCAACCTTCTTCATAAGGCACCACATGTTGGTGCCAGGTACGGCCTCGTTTGCTGCGTTGCGAACTATTAAAAAAGACCTCCAAGAGGTCTATAAGGGTTCGTAACCAAGATTTGCTTGTAGACATATCATCTTTTTGACGGTTACTAAGATACTGGTATTCCTTGTTTTTCCATGGATGAAAGATGAGTGGAGCCGGAGACGGCCGAGCGTTAAGAAAATGTCCTGAGGACATTTTTAGCCGAGGAGCGAGCTGGCGCGTTGGCTTTCGACTCCCTAAGGCGAAACGAAAAAAAGCTGCCCTTGGGTAGCTTTTTGAAGTGGAGCCGGAGGCTATCCTTTCTTATAATTTTAATTATTCAGTTTTAATATGTATGTTTCTATAAAACAGTTATTTACGTCGAATTTTTAGGACCGTTTATAACTTTTTTTGATAAACAGATATAACATTTTTGTCAACGATTTTGTCAACGCGTTGACAAACTGAATTTTTTTAGAATTATGAAATGTACCTTTTTTCTCCGGAAATCAAAAGCCGAAACCGAGACCTTAATTATGTTTTCTTGTTACTTCAACCAAGAGAAAAAGAAGTTTGTTTACTCCACCCAAAAATCCATTTTACCCAAGCATTGGGATTTTGAAAATAATCGTCCATTCAAAACGGGTAAAAATGTAAGTCATAATCAGGCTGCCATATCAAAACGCCTCCGTGATTTTGAAGATGCCTTCCATTTGATTAGATCGCGTTCAGAGTTGGGTGAAATGCAATTTGATAGTCATACTTTAAAAGAACATTTTGATAGAACATTTGAAAGAGTCAATAAATCAAGCTCTTTTTTTGAGGTCTATGACAAGTTTACCCAAGAAAAGGTAAAACTGAAGGAGTGGAAAAAGTCCACAATAAAGCGCTATATGAATATTAAAAATCTGTTGTTGGAATTCGAGGAGGTATACAATTACAAGTTGACCTTCGGTAAAATCAATAAAAAGTTCTTTACGGAGTTTACTGATTTCTGCTATGAATATAAAAATCACTACACGAATACGTTCAGCAGAAACGTAGGGCTTTTCAAAACGTTTATGTTTTGGTCCCACAAGAACGGATTTGCCTTTAATGATGCGTTCAAAGACTTCAAAAAGCCGCAGCGGGTTTTGACCCGGGAAGAAGTCTTAGGCTTGGAACAAATACTTGAGCTGTATAAAACAAAATTTAAAAGCTGTCATTTAGAGAAAGTTAAAGACGCATTCGTATTTCAATGCCTGACTGGAATGCGATACGGAGAGCTAAAACTCATCAATAAAAGAACAATAACCCCAACCAACTGTATTTTGTTGAAGGAAGAGAAGAACAGCAATAAAGCGACCCGCCTTATTCCATTGTCAAACATAGCTTTGGAAATATTGATGAAGTATGATTATCAATTACCGCTGATATCCAATCAAAAGCAAAACGATGCCATAAAGGAAGTAATTGAACAAATTGGTCTTACCCATGATGTCGAATACTCCAGGACGAAAGGGGTTGTGCAAGAGCGGTTTATAAAATCATTTCACGAGCGGATTTCAACGCATACTGCCAGGCGAAGCTTTATTACCATCATGCGGAATAAGGGTATTGCAGATAAGACGATTATGAGTATTAGTGGCCATACAGATATAAAATCTTTCAACCAATACCATCAAGTAGATAATTCCGCGAGGATTACTGCCGTCAACGCTGTTTTCAATGATTTATAAGTTTTACATATCATTCCCGTAAAAGCTTTTTCAATCGGGTTTGATACGCTTGTGCATAGTTTCTCTTAATCTTTTCATCAAGATAGGAAAGTTCTATAAGGGCAAGAACTTTCTCTTTGTGAGAGGTGATGGTTTTAAAAACTTTACCACTTTGTTTTTCGGAAATACCTGCTAGTTCAGCAAGTTTGAAAAACTGCTCTGTAACTTTTCCTGACGTCTTATCTGGTGGTAAAAGTCCATCTTCAAGGGCAAAGTCTCTGTCTTCAATGTGAATTCGACTGTTCAGTAAATCGTAAGCGGGACTCAACTTAAAATCTCCCAAAGCGGTTTCTACTAAGGAGAAATTTTTGAAATGTGCGTCGCCATTTGAAATCAAATAGTTGAAAAGAAGCAGCTTGAAGAGTTTAATAGCTTCCACTTGATAGGCGGGTACATGTTTCTTCAACAGTTCAAATAGTTCCAAGTAACTGCCTGTGTATTTAAAATCTGTTCCATGGGTTTGTGGTGTTCTACCAGCTAGTGAAGCAAAATCTTCTATAGCCAACTTAGAGCCACCTTCTATAACATCAAAACGTTTCGTGATATAGGCAGGGTCTCCATTTTTAAAGAACACCAACGCGTTTTCTGCCGTTTCAATCCCAAATACTTGACGTGCAATTTGCATGCTCAAATGTTCATTGGCTGGCATTTGATCTTTTCGTTTTCCTGCATTAGGTATGGGTTTTAGAATGTACTGCCCTTGTTCTCCTTCGTTTATCAAACGTAGCTTATTCTTCTCCAGTAGTATGGAGAACTTTTCTTGTACACCTGAAATAGATAATCGCTTTTTATTTTCTTTGAATAGTTCCTCTGAAATGGTGTTGGTAGCTGGCGATTCATAGGGTAGGGTAGGGCTAACCTTTCTGCCTTTAAATAAACGATTTAGTGCTGTCTTACTATAGGTCTTGAGCCCTTTCTTTAGGGTGCCCGGGCAGTTGGGTATTACTGTACTCATTGCTGTTCTATTTCTTTAACCTGAATAGCCCCAATCGTATCATATTTAGCCGTAGTTAATAGAAGACCGAAATGATCTTTAGGGTCTATACGCAATTCAAAGCAGATATTCTGTTTATTGGATCCTTCGGGTAACATATTATAAAAAAAAGGGAACAGATACTCTGATGTGTACTCTTGTTGGGTTTTAGCCAGGGTAAGACTGATGGCTGGTTTATCCTTCGATTCGAACCATTGGTCATGATACCGGAAGGTGAAATTTCCATTATCATGTTGAGTCAGCAGTCCCGCCTCCTCCTTTTTATACAAAATAGTGGCTTTCCTCATTCGTCAAGTGTTCTTGTTTTTACTCGATACGTGAGTTCCATGCCCAGCGCGTTACCCAGTTTATTCAATGTTTCTGCAGTAGGGTTGCCCTTGCCGCTTTCAAATTGTTTAAGGGTACGTAGACCCACACCAGAAAGGTCTGCTAACATTTCTTGGGTAACCTGCAGCATTTCTCTCCGCTCTTTTATACTTTTTATTAGGTTATTAAAGTGCATTACATGGCTCTTTTAGAGGTAAAAATAAATAAATATTATAAGAAATGCTAAAAAAAGTGCTTTTAATTGCACTAATTGATGATTTTATATGGATTTTTAAATTGAAAATGCACAATAGAGTATTATAGTACACCGGAATGGCTTATTCAGGAACATTAGCCTTTTTGAGCGATAGTACTTGCAAATACACCTATAATAGAGAAGAGCCAGTCAAAGATTCAACGTACAATATGCTTCAAATATGGTTTAAGTTCAGCATATT
>JBCCEC010000153.1:0-4334 GCA_039030475.1 Bacteroidota bacterium | reverse complement strand
TGAGGTCTTTGATGTGCTTACGGGCAAACGCCTCTCCGCCCGTTCGTGTGCCAATGTCTTTATCTTCCAGAACCGACCGCCATTTTTGGTATTGCCCCAAAATGGGGTGCAGGTAGACCGGACCAATCCGCAGAACATTGTCTTTCAATGGACGCCGAGGCAGCTCAACGTGACCCATGTGGAGTACGAACTGAGCCTGGTAGAACTTTGGGACAATACCATAGACCCACAGGCCGCTTTTTTGGCCACCCCACCCATCTTCCAGACCACAACACGGGCCACCAGTTACCTTTATGATCCCGCCCACCCCGTTCTATTGCCCGACCATGCCTATGCGTGGCGGGTACGGGCCAAAGCTGTGGATGGGACTGAAGCTATAGGGCAGTTCGAAAACCAAGGATACAGTGAGATTTTTTCGTTTGTCCATCTGGCTCCCTGTGAGCTGCCGCCCAACCTACGGCACGAGGTACGCGGCAGCGGACAGGCCAACATCCTCTGGGACGACCCCAGTACCGAAGTGCCCGAGTTTACCGTGCGCTACCGCCAAAAAGGGGAGGGCAATGCCTGGTTCCTGAACCGGACCAACGCCAACTGGACCACCCTTTGGGATCTAAGACCGGGCATGCCCTACGAGTACCAGTTGAAAAAAGATTGCGGACTGGGAGAGAGCGGTTGGAGCACGGTACGGCAGTTCACCACCGCCTTGGAGACCGAGGGGGAGGAGCTGTACCAGTGCGGCATATCACCGGGCATCGACATACAGAATGAGGAACCTTTGCCCAGTCTTTTGCCCGGACAGCAGTTTACAGCGGGTGACTTTACCGTAATCGTGACCCAGGTGAACGGGGGCGAAGGCTATTACAGCGGTAAGGGCTATGTACGCATTCCCTATCTGGGGAACATAAAACTGGCGGTATATTTTGACAATGTCCTCTTGAACACCGACCGCAAACTGTTGCAGGGCACGGTAATCACGGAGTACGACCCTACCATGCGGAACATTGTGGATACCGGGGATGTGGTGGAGACGGTAGGGGAATTGGCTGGTGCTATTGCCAAAACATTAGAAGAGTTGTTTGATCAGCTTTTGAATGCGGAAATAGATAAAACAACCAGACAAAATATCGAAAACCTTACAGAACTCCTAGTTGAACAAGCAAAGGCAGAACTTCCCAAACCTTTGGCCAATGCTATTGAAGATGCTTCCAACAGAATGGTCGGGGCCAAGGAGAAATATGACACGGCCATCCAAAACGGAAATCAGGCAATGGCATCCGAAGCTGAAAATGAGTTTGCTTCTGCACAAAATGATTTGCGGGAAGCGGAAGATGAACGCGATGATTTCATAGAGGCCTATGCTTCAATCATTGAAGAGGCATTACGGCAAATTGTAATTGAAAGCAACGATCGTTTGGAAAATGGATTGGAAGGCTACGGGGAGGAAAGCATAGTGGAAAAAGTAACTAACGAAAGCTTGGAGCTTTCCAGTAACGATCTTGACCAGATTTCGGAGGTCATGGAGTTTGAGGAAACCCAAACATCGGAACAAGAACAAATTGACCATTTTGAATATGAACGTTGGACCGCTTTAAACTATATAGCCACTAATCTACAGACCGACGAAGGAACAACAAAACTGGGGAATCTTCTTAAAAATGAAGGAGAAACCCTGGGAGTTTACATCTACACTCGTCTCAATCAAGGAAAATCAAACGAAGAACTTACAACCGAAACAAAGGAATTGATCATCCAAATCATCTCAGAAAAAATAGCCTTAACCTTAGAACTTTTTTAAAATGAAAAACCTGCTTACACTTATTGTCTTGTGCATTGGACTTTTATCCAATGCGTCACCAAAACCAAAGGACACCATTTACACCAATGTGGGAGCTTTGATGAAAGAAGTGCGAACTACCAAAAAGAAAACAGCCACTTACTATTTGGTGTTAAAGGAAGATGATAAAGAGGTAAAAGTGCGGATTGATTTAAAAGCTATGGAAGCGGATATTCCATTCTACAAGTCGAGCACATTTGATATTGAAAAATTGATGGCATTAAAGGAAGAAGGATTAGAGGAGCCCAAACAAAAATTTACTGAATTCAAAGCTAAGCTTGAAGAATGGAAAAATGTCAATAGTCAAGTGAAAGCTTTAAAAGCTGAAATCAAGAGCCTACGGTCTGGGGATAGTCTTACTTGGGATAATGTAGCTATAGATTCAATTCAAGAAGTTTTGGATGAAAAGAATATGGAGAAAAGTCAGAGATACGAAGCCTATGAAGCTACTTTTAGCGAATACGAAAAAATGATAGACGATATGTTGGGAGGTTTAAAACACCAATATAGGAAGAGATTGTCGTCTGCTATAGAAGAGGCCTATCATAAACTTGAAAATACTGAAACCATCTTTTTGACCTTACAAGATGCTCCAACATGGCATGATGTGTGGATAAACTTAATTAAATTGGATGCCCGCCGCCCGATGAAGATTGACTACGTTGCTCGAGGTGCTAAAAATGTCACCGAGAATATTTCGCCAGGTAAAATTTTCTATATAATTCATTATGCCCAAATAGGTGTGCTTTTCGGTGACCAAGTACAACCAGTCATTGATGATTTAAAGAAAAAAGAGATAAAAATCAACCCTTATCTTCTTAATGAACGCTTTGCTTTGGTCTGTGATGACCAAGATCGGACAGAGCATTACATCAATAGTGTGGTAGATCCTTGGGGTTATGATTCAGAGGAAGAAGAAGATAGGCCAAAGCCGGGAGACCCATTGGTTAATATGGAAATTGTTCATAATTATTCAGCTCCTAATTTTGGAGGGAAGTTTGGTTGCTCAAGGGTTGGAAGTGGGTGCGAAGAGAGTTCAATACCAAATATGCCAAAATTTGGGGATAATGAAAAAGTTCATGGAGGAGTTGATCTCTATGCTCCCTTAAACACTAAGGTTTATGCCATGTTTGATGGAATCGTACAAAGAGTAGTTGACGGTGTTCCCCCCAATACCAAAGGAGCTTTAGGGAAATTAGGCAATCGAATATTGATAAAATCTAATAGCAGACAGCACAAAAAGAATCCCAGTACCATTTATATATATTATACTCACCTAAATAAATTAGAAAAACTAAAAGTAGGTGATTCTATCACACAAGGTCAACTTATTGGAGAGACAGGTAAAACTGGAAATGCACATAACATACCTATATGGAGATATCACACACATATAGTAGTTTATGAAGGAGATAGCAAAGGAAGTAACCGAGTCAACCCAACAAATTACTTCACAACACAGAATTTAACTGATAAAAACAATTAAAATTTAACACTTATGAAATCAACAAGAATAATTTGGCTAATACTTTTTTTTATTAATATCTCCTGTGGGCAGGATAAGCCCACGACTATAAATGTTGATAAAATATCTGTACTAAGCATCAATTATGAAACAAAACTTTCTGAAATACTTGAAATACTTGGTGAACCTTTATCACAAAAAAGATATGAAGACATAGATGGCTCTGTTACTGATGAACCTGACATTTATAATTATTTAAATTATAAAGGCATTGAAATACAATTTGTAAAATACGGATATTCTGATGTCACCTCAATTGAAAGCATCGAAATTAAAAGCAATCAGTACCCAGTTTTGGTGGATCAAAAAACGTTGAGAGTTGGCGAAGATTATGAAAAAATTAAATCAATATTACCATACGAATACAACAAATTTTTAGAGCGTCATGATGAAATTAATCCCGATAAAAAGTATCAAATAATAGGCGGAAACCTTACCAAAGGCAAACTAGAACCCTCAAATATTGTTTTTGATTTTAAGAATGGGAAAATCATCCAAATATCGATTGGTTTTCCTTTATAACTCACCGCAGAAACCGGAGAAGCATTGGCAAAAATGGACTGTAGTGAGTTTGTAAGCAGGTATTTAAAAGCTTTAGGGTTGTTTGATGAAGTGCCTTACTTTACTACTGGAGAAATGGCGACGAATAATTTTAAGCAAGAAAATGATGGTAAGTTGATATACTTAAGAGGGAGTGAACTAGAGACATTTAGTGATATTAAAAAAGGAGATGTCTTCTTATGGAGAAGAAATATGGATGATCATGGCAAAAACGATGGTCATACGGGTGTAGTTTTAAACTATGATCAAAATACTGAAATTGTTGAGGTAATGGAAGCCTTGGGAAATGCAGGCAGTAGTGACAACACTTTGAATACTGGGGAATGTGTGGGATGCAGTAGAGTCTCCAAATACCAGAAAAATGGAGGAGCCCTACAGGGACATGCCGGTTGGGTAGGATATTTTAGACCAATA
>JBCCEC010000152.1:0-4620 GCA_039030475.1 Bacteroidota bacterium | reverse complement strand
CTTTTACGCCGGTATGACGAATCACTCCTTTGTAAGAACCTAGAATTAAAAAGGAAATTAACGCAATAAAACCAACGATTGGAATCTGCATCAATAATTTTGAAACATCAAAATTGAAAGTTAAATTGAATCTTATAAAGTATGACAGCATAAAGGCAATACAAACTATAGCGACATCTATTGCCAGAACAAGCCATTTTGAGGCGAATCTTTCTACCTTATTGTTCAGATAGTTCTGTATCATAACATGGCTTTTTTTATGTTTTGAACAACGCGCTCCAAATCAGATAAACTTAAATTGGACCCACTTGGAAGACATAGGCCTTTATCAAATAAGTCCTTGGACGTTCCATTCTCAAAAACAGGACAGCTTTGAAAAACTGGTTGTAAATGCATAGGCTTCCATAAAGGTCGGGATTCTATATTTTCCTTTTCCAATACTAACCTAACTTTTTCCCTTATATCCCGATTGGAGAATAAAACACAACTCAACCATCTATTTGAAAACATCCCTTTTGCCTCAGGCAAAAAAGAAATTGCGTTCATATCCTTTAAATTTTGAAGATAAAATGCGTAATTATCCCTCCTGGCTTTAACACGTTGGTCAATGACTTCCATTTGACCCCTACCTATACCTGCCAGGACATTGCTCATTCTATAGTTATGACCAATTTCAGAATGTTGATAGTGCGGTGCTTTATCCCTAGCTTGCGTGGCAAGAAAAATTGCTTTTTCCTTCAATGCACGATTTTTTGAAATAAGTGCTCCTCCACCAGAAGTAGTAATAATTTTATTGCCGTTGAATGATAGAACAGCGATATCACCAAAGGTACCACATTTCCTTCCCTCCCAGGTGCTTCCCAGAGCCTCAGCACTATCCTCTATGATGGGGATTTCATACTTCATTCCAAGCTCCTGTATTTCCTTGACCTTATATGGCATGCCATAAAGATGGACGGCTACAATGGCTTTAGGCTTCTTCCCCTTTTTTAATGAATGGTTTATTGCCTCCTCCAACAGTTCTGGACATAAATTCCAAGTTTCATTCTCACTATCAATAAATATGGGTTGCGCTCCTAGATACGAAATGGGATTCGCTGAAGCAGAAAAAGTAAAACTCTGACACAAAACCTCATCTCCTGGACCAACTCCTAGTAATTTTAACCCTAGATGAATCGCTGCTGTTCCAGAACTCAATGCCGCAACGTGTACGTCATTGTAAAGATAATTTTCAATGGCATCTTCAAATTGGGAAACATTGGGGCCCAAAGGAGCTATCCAATTCGTTTTAAAGGCCTCTTCTACATAGACCTGCTCGTTTCCACCCATGTGGGGCGAGGAAAGCCAAATTTTTGTTTGTGTTTGCACCAAGTTGTCTTTCTGTAAGTTCATGTTAATTTGGAGGTTAAAAATAAGTATTGTTTATTACGATTAATTAAAAACGCAACCACAATTCGTTTAAGAAGGGAAAAACATCGTCTAAATGAACTCATAGCTAGCTAATACCCAAAGTTTCCATCAAGCACCCTTTAGATAGTTTAAACCCCATAAAACCTTTTTGGTCCAGAAAATTGTTTTATGCTATGTTATTTCCCAATCTTTGTAATTTGGAAGTATAATAAGTTACATGAAGAAAATCACTAAAATTTGTTGTATCGGTGCAGGATATGTTGGGGGACCCACTATGGCGGTTATTGCAAACCAATGCCCAAAGATTAAGGTAACTGTTGTTGACATCAATGAAAAAAGAATTAATGACTGGAATGACTCAAACCTTGATAATCTTCCAATTTATGAACCTGGATTGAAGGAAATCGTTGCTCAAAATAGAGGTGTAAACCTGTTCTTCTCCACTGACATTGACAAAGCAATAGACGAAGCGCAAATGATATTCATTTCGGTCAACACTCCTACCAAAACATTTGGTAGGGGAAAAGGACAGGCAGCCGATTTAAGATATATTGAATTGTGCGCAAGAAACATCGCTAGGGTTGCCAAAAATGATAAAATCGTTATCGAAAAATCCACGCTACCGGTAAGAACGGCGGAAGCCATAAAAAACATTTTGGATAATACAGGAAACGATGTCAATTTTGAAATTTTATCCAATCCGGAATTTTTAGCAGAGGGTACTGCCGTTACCGATCTTTTACATGCCGACCGAGTATTGATTGGGGGAGATGACACCGACTCTGGAAAGAAAGCCAAAGACGCTTTAAGTCTGGTTTACGAACACTGGATTCCAAAAGAAAAAATACTGCAAACCAACGTTTGGTCTTCTGAACTTTCAAAATTAGTCGCGAATGCTTTTTTGGCACAGCGAGTTTCGTCGATAAATTCAATCTCGGCATTATGTGAAAAAACGGATGCTAATATTCAAGAGGTTTCAAATGCCATTGGCTTTGATAGCAGAATTGGGCCAAAATTCTTACAGGCCTCAGTCGGATTCGGTGGTTCGTGTTTTCAAAAGGACATACTTAATCTTGTCTACATTGCCAGAAATTATGGGCTGACGGAAGTAGCAAATTACTGGGAACAGGTAATTCTTATGAATGACTATCAAAAACGGAGATTTGCCGAAAATATAGTGACTACTTTATATAATACGGTAACTGGTAAAAAAATCGTTTTTTTTGGTTGGGCTTTTAAAAAAGACACCAATGACACTAGAGAGTCGGCCGCAATTTATGTAGCAGACGCTTTGTTAGAGGAAAAGGCAGAGTTGATCATCTACGATCCAAAAGTAAGTTCTGAACAGATCTTTGCTGATTTGGAGTATTTAAATACACGTTCTGACGAAGAAAATAGAAGCTTGGTTACCGTAGTTAATGAACCCACTATTGCTGCAGAAAAAGCCCATGCCATTGCCATATTAACCGAATGGGATGAATTCAAATATTTTGACTGGACCGAAATCTACGGAAAAATGCTAAAGCCAGCTTTTGTTTTCGATGGTCGAAGATTGCTAGACGAGAACAAAATGAATGCCATAGGATTTAATTTCTACAAAATTGGGCAATCATGAAAATTCTGGTTACAGGTGCCGCAGGATTTATTGGTTTTCATATTACCCTAAGGCTTTTAAAAAACGGTCATGAGGTTATTGGCTTGGACAACCTAAGTAATTACTACAGTGTCCAACTAAAGCTAGATCGCCTAAAGCAACTAGGAATAGATAATGCATCAGAAGACCTTTACAATCGGTTGATGAAAAGTCAGGTTTTTAAAAGATTCCGTTTTATATGCTTAAATCTGGAAGATCGCCAAAATCTTCCCTTCTTATTTCAGAAAGAGAAATTCCAGGTCGTATGTAATTTGGCAGCGCAAGCTGGGGTACGATATAGCATTAAGCAACCGCTTTCCTACATTGATAGCAACATTGTTGGTTTTCATAATGTTTTGGAAAGTTGTAGAAATTATGATGTAGATCATTTGGTATATGCCAGCAGTTCCAGTGTCTATGGATTAAAAGATAAAATGCCCTTCGAAACCTCAGATTTTGTTGACCAACCCATTAGCTTATATGCTGCTACAAAGAAGAGCAATGAATTAATGGCCCATGCCTACAGTCATTTATATAATTTTATGACCACTGGTTTACGATTTTTTACTGTATACGGACCTTGGGGCAGACCTGATATGGCTATCTTTTTGTTTACTGAAGCTATAATGAACGGTACCCCGATAGAAGTTTTTAACAACGGTAATTTAGAACGGGACTTCACCTTTATTGACGATATTACTGAAGGAGTTATCCGTGTAATAGAATCGAGTGAAGAGAAAAGAAAAACCCAGGGCGAGTACTATAAAATTTACAATATTGGAAATAATAGGTCTGTCAATCTTTTGGAGTTTATTGCCACGCTTGAAAAAAGTTTGAATAAATCTGCCATTAAAAAGATGTTGCCCATGCAACCTGGGGATGTCACTAAAACATGGGCGAATGTAGATGGACTGATTGCTGACTATGGCTATCGTCCTCTCACCCCTCTTAAGATCGGGGTGGAATCATTTGTAAAATGGTATTTGGACTATTATCACCTATAAGCACCGATAATTAAGTCTCCTGAAGTCACCATAAAGGCTGTACTAAAAGCTTAATACATTCGCCAAACCCAGTCGTAATTTCATCCTTACCTTAATGAGAAAAGAGGATATTTAAAATTTAATGAGGTTCAAATGCCAATTTGAGAAGGCAACCTTAAATCCTTTTTTCAGTGACAGTGAGCTTTTTCATACCATAATTTTAAATACTCCTAATTATTTGATGTGGCCAATACTGGACTCATAAAAGAACCGTATTAAAATGGATGACTTTGCAAGGGCATTTAATGCACATATGTTCATCATCTAAATGGTCATCACTTCCCGGCAATGGGTTAAAAACCTAATAACAAGAAAACTATAATCAGCTATTCTTAAACGTCCCCCAAGCGAATTTACTTGGAATTCCATGCCAAACTTCCTAAAACCTTGGCCCGGTCCCAAAAACGATAAGCAAAAATCCCTTAAATCAGGCAAATTCTTAACAATTGTTAAAACAAAATGCAGTTCATCGAAAAAATAATCGACGAACGTCCAAATATAAATTACGAACGTAATCTTTGCATCAAGAAATTG
>JBCCEC010000151.1:0-4673 GCA_039030475.1 Bacteroidota bacterium | reverse complement strand
GTTCTTTTTTAATCTTTATAGCAATGTCACTTATTAATGCATTATGTTCAGTTTTTATCTTATTGTAAGATTTTATAAAATTGTTGTAGGTAATGTCTTTTTCTTGACCAACATAATGACGCTCGATAGCTCTCTTTATTTCTTCAGCATTTAATTTGTTCAATTCTGCATTTTTGTATATATCCTTAGGATAATCCATAATTTGCAAATACTTTGTTTCAACATCAAATGCCAATTTACAGCTCAACAGGTTTAGACTTATAAATATTAATAAGCAAACTTTCTTTAAAATTGATTTTTTCATTTTAATTGATTTATGGTTAGTAATAGATTTATATAAATTAGAGATTCAGTTTTAATGCTTGGTAGCGGTCTCGGCTATGATTTCGTTATTGTCTCCGACGAGTAATCTTTGATTGCGAAAGGAAGACACCTTTCCGCGGGATTATTCCTTTGAAATCCAACCGTTTGATTTATACTTTTATCTTGCTGTGGCATAAAACCACCATGCATTATAGCCTTCGTTGGCAATAGTATTTTTTAAGTTTATCACTTTAATCTTGGTATAAAATGATCTAGCTGTTCCTGAGAGAGATTGTGAAAAATCATCCTTATTTGTCCAATCTGAAAGCTATTTAAGCTACTTTCAAGATCATCGAATGATATAATCGGTTTAGCGCCATAATTATAAGCTCTAAAAATTGCCTGGGCTAAATCCTCATCCATTCCCAAAATGTTTATTTTGTCAACTGGTCGAGAAACTCGTAAGATTTTCTCAACGCAAAAATCAAAACACTTCTTAGGGAAAGGGATAATTAAACAGTCTCTCTTAGGATTACATTTTGCCATATTGATTAAAATTTAATTTTACATTTTATATCCAAAAACCCACCAAATTAAGTATAAAATTAACCATAAGCCAAAGAAAACTAAGCTCCAATTAAAGAGAATCAGCTGATTGGTATAGTATCGATTCACATTCTTTAGTATATTTTTCAAACTGCCATTATCTTGTCTAAATAATACTGCTGCCATTTTGGAATTGGCAATTTTTCTACCATAATAAATCGAGATTCCAATTAAAGTCCACCCAACTCCGAATAATAGATAGACCAATTTATAATCTTGACAGTGAGGTTGAATATAACCTTCATTAAGTATCACCAAGAGCGAGCCTCCTATTATACTAAATGACCAGTTAATCGATTTATTGGAACCAACTTCAATTGATTCTATCGTATTAAATAGTTGATTACCCTCACTTATTTCTTTCTTTTCCTTTCTTTTTTCACTCTTTTTGGCCATGAACTCAGTTTAATGAACTCCATAAGTGTAGTATAACCGCTAACTTGTTTATACCAATGTAAAATGCATCTTTATAGCGCTTTAAATACCTATAAATTGGTATTCTAGTATTTCTTTATGTTTTTCGGAACAGCAACCCCACTCCTATAGTAAGCAGCACCAAAGCCGCTTCCCCAATTAAAAAATATAGAAAGAAGCGCCCCCAAAATACATTGGGCTTTTCCAAAACTTGTATATGGGCCTCTGCTTCCTTCTTATAATTCACCACCTTATTGGATGCTGTAATGATACCGATATGGTTTTCCTGTTTCGGGAATTGTACCAATTCATAAAAGCTACTTTCCGTCTTAAAAAAACGTTCAAAGTCCGTGCTGTCCCTATAATGGGTGCCATGCCTTTCCATGGCGTCATAAAAAATAAAATCCACGCTCCAGTTGTTATAGGCCTCCACCGGGATGTTCAAAAAATACACATCACCACTTTTGGTATGGAGGTAATAGTAAGTGGAATCCGTCTTTTGGAGTACCTTAAAATGGTATCCACCTTCCGTGACCGTATGTACACGATCCAAACTGGGATAGCTATCCTTGATACGCTCAAACTCCTGCCCCGCGCCAAATATGGTTCCTTTTAGGGGTTCTTTATAGTCCATACAGATATGGTCCTTTCCCCTGAACAAATCTTCCAATTGGGTATCCATACCCGATTTATCGGATTTTCGTTGGTGATCTACCAGCAGATAGCTTGCGATCAGGGCAAAAAGGGTAATGCCCATATATACAATAGGGGGATTAAATTTTGGTTTCATTTGGTTTTTTAAGCTATTTGCGATACTACCCAGAAGGTGTAATCGCTTGGCTATAGCATACCGTTTGTTGGTGTAATCGTAAAGAAGAGGGGAATTGCAATCTACATACAAAAACCTTTATTGGACTACATAAAAACCATAGAATTTCACAACAAAAACCTTAATATTTTTAAGGTTAAAATTTGAAAAAACTAAGGTTTTGGTTTAATGTTTACAACGGGAATTGGTGGGTTCGGGACTCATTTAAATCCTTTTAAAGATTGTTTATGGATAAAAAAATATGCCTATGAAAGGTGTAACTACTTAAAAATCAAATTTATAATTTTTTTATTTGGCAGTATTTATGTCTGTATTATTTGCATGGGTTTTTACTTGTGCGGCAGTTAACAATGAGCAATAAACAATAGGTAATGCCCGACAACTATTTGGCGTTGTCCGGTAATTGCCCATATGTACTTGAATGAATTAATTCCCATAGCATTTTTGAAACCTCTTTGTTGTAAATGTCACTATGTGCTCCCCCGCCTTTTTTGTAGGCCTCTTGCCTTATTATTTCAGACGCATCGATAAGCAGTAATTGTTCTGCATACTTAAATGTTGTCGCAACCCCTTTTTTATAGGCTACCAAATCAATATTCGGATATTGCTCCGGATGGGACAAAACTCTATTGTATGATCGTATTCCACCAGCAAAGGGTGCGTAGAACCCATTTTTTACAGCTCCATCATTTTCACTGCATATCAATGCAATATGATGAACATATTTGTTCCAATTTACATAATCTGCGGTAGGCTCGATACCTTTTATTTTTGAATATCTGTTAATGCTATAGGCAGACTGAAGATTGATCAGCAAATCAACTGGTTTTGAAGGTTCCTTCAACATGCTTGAACTCATTGTTGCCCTTGACGTTAGCTTTGCCCCAAAACTGTGGCCAAGGACTACAGTTTTAAATTTAGCCTTGTTTTTTTCGGAGAGAATGGCTTTGTTTAGAATAAGATTGGCCCATGTAATACCAATTTCATCCGCATCATTGGTTTTGTTAAAAAAACTAAACGCATTCGTAAACCCTTCATTCCATAAAGAAGGCCATGTTATACCTATGAATATTGGATTAAATTCTTCCTTGGACAAGTTTGCATTGTCCATGATTTTTAGAAACAAACTGTTAAAATTACGAATGGCCTCCTGTTGGTCCGAGTTCCAACCCATGCAAAATAGAAATACATGGGTAACCTTTTTTTGGGTTATGGACTCCATTAACAGTATTCTAAATTTCTCTAACTCGTCAAAACCATTTTGGTAAGCATTTTTTGAGTCTGCTAAAAAAGAAGGATCATAGGCGTCATAAATGGATGAAACTGTAATTCTATCAACAGGTTTTTGATCGCTTGAAAATTCAAATATAGAGGAGAGAAACATGGATTTTACATCATTTAAAACCCATCTTTTTATGTTGGAAATAGAATCCCAATTGTTCCTTTCATTAAATCCAAAGGACTGTAACCCATTATTTTTTCGAATATCTTTTCTAGAAGGTGCCCCAATGTTTTTTCTTTTGGCCTTTTCTATACCTATAACATATCCCGGAAAGGCCAAGGAGGTTCCCTTATCCCTATCTGACAATCGATGAAACAACCATTTATTCTTTCCCGATGTGCCAAACTCCTTTTCCCTTTCTGAGAGATAGCTGTTTACTGAACAGCTTGATAAAAGAAGGACGAAAATGAGCCAAAGGGCTTGAATTTGTATTTTCATTGGTTTGGAATATTTAGTGATGTATCATTTAATAGGACAAAAAAGATAGAAATAATTATTGTACTGTCCAGATACCGGTAATCTGGAATTAAGATGGAAGCCTAATGTAAAAACAAAAAACCTTGATAGAGCTCTATAAAAACTTAAGACTTTAACAATTATAGTGATTCAATTTAAAGTTTTAAAATGTTTCACGGTCTCTTTGAGCGCAGTCGAGCGGTGGTCAGATTGAAAATGGATTTATAAAAAATATAGAATTAAAAATGAGATATAACCCTTGGGATTTAGGACTTGATATTTGTGATTTGGAAAGTTTTCCTATTCTCAGGTCCAAGAACTAATCGAATCAAACTTTCCAGCTTATTGCACTATAGTCCTAAACGTAAGGTTTACCCGGGGGTTTGGTTACCAGTTTGGTGGGCGGTAGCCGATGTAACCAATGGGTCTGTGTTTCCCCTTTCATCACCAGTAGACTTCCATGTTCCAAAAAGACATCTACTTTTTCCTTCGTTTCCTTATGCTTAAAGGAAAATTTACGCTCCGCACCAAAACTGAGGGAGGCAATGGCCCCGTTCTTCTTTAAATCTTTTTCGGCATCGCTGTGCCAAGCCATGCCTTCATTGCCATTGTGATACAGATTTAACAGGCAGGAATTAAAGGTCTCCCCCGTCTTTTCTTCCACCGTGTTTTTTAGTGATACCAATTCTGACGTCCAGGGTAGGGCATGTTTGGTGGTTTTGGAATAGGTATAGGCAAAGGGTTTTTCACCGTACCAGGCCACCTTTCTTTTGGTGATGATGC
>JBCCEC010000150.1:0-4753 GCA_039030475.1 Bacteroidota bacterium | reverse complement strand
TTCTTGATAATCTATCCCAAATAGGGCTTGATACAGAACGGGGCAGGTAAGGACTTACGGTATTCATAATACGTCCACTTGTAGTCATTTCAAGAGTTTTCATACCGTTAGATTTAGCAAAATTCATAGCTGAGTTTTTAGCAACATCACCCCCAGACCAAAATACTCTTGCTCCCTTAGCGGTCCTAAAAAAACCTCTTCCCAGCCCCTTAAACCAACCGGCTCCCGGAATGGCGGACAGACCGTCTATCGTGGCACTGCCCCAGTCACTACCCGAAATATACCCCATTTCATCTACATTTCCAAGTATGGCCGCCATCATGGTCCTTGCTCCCGAAATATAGGGGCGAAGTAAGACGTTGTTCTGTAATGAGGATGTGAATGCCTCTTCCAAGGTCGGCACCTCTAACAATGCCCCGGGGTTGGTAAACAATGTCTTAAAGCCAGAGAACTGATCCGCAAAGCCACGTCCAAAGCCTCCAAAGTATTGGCTCAAGAAACCGCCGCCACTCGCGCTGTTCAATTGTGCAATATCAGGGTTGGCCCGTACCAGCGGATCCACGCTTACCCGGGCATCCGGTATCGCCAGGACTATGGGCGGCGGGGCAGATACGAACGCAATGACATTCGGCAGTCTATTGACATTGCGACCAAGATAGCGGATGCGCTTAGTGTCTCTTTAGATTATTTAGTCGGTAGCTGCGATGCCGTTTTGGAAAAGGTTCTGGTCAAAAAAATCACTGATATTCAAAAGCTGCCCGAAGAAGATAAAATTTGCGTGCATAAAATGCTCGATGCTTTTCTTAGAGATTCTAAAGCTAAACAAGCCTACGGGGCATAAAAAAGCCCCACCGAAGTGAGGCTCTAAATCCATTTTAAGGTAATTTGTTATTCCGTTTTATATTAAGTCTATTAGCATACTTCCTTAATTCAAACCCTTCATGATTATCATTCGGCTCAATATATATAATATTTCCAATTGAAAACTCTCTGACTTTCTCCAGATAAATTTTCAATGTATCTAATAACTTATCTACAGATTCTATTTTCGTTTTTGCATCAACTATTTTTGCAAATAAATCATTTTCAGTTACACCACCTCCTTTAAGTACAATCATTCCGTATTTCCATTCTTTCTCATTGCTAACTCTAAAAAATGAAACTCCATCATTTGTTAGCTTAGGATAAAGAAAATCATTGATTTTCTTGTCTGGATTTTCTATATCAATTGGTACTATTACTTTTCTTGATTTCATAAATTATTGCCTGTAATATCTATGTCTGTGAATATGGGTACTGATATCCTTCAATCTCATGTTCGCAGGAATACCTAACCCTCCATCAAATAAAGCTTTGTAATGATCAACATGATAACCTGGTGGAACTTTCCCATTACTTAACCAAGGCTTCATCCAAGAAGGATATTTTCCTGAAGCTGCTGCCCCTTTCAAAAAGGCACTTCTCTGTGCCATGCTTCTTGTTGTTCCCGTGACTATTCCATTAGCACTTTTATATGCATTCCAAGCTGTTGCTGCTTCAGCTCTTGTTGCAAACTGTTCAGCAGTCATTTTTTGGAATCCATTCCATGTGGTAGCACTCCCCCTAGCAGCATCCCTTTCAATAGACAGCAAATCCTCACAGTTTGACCCTGCTTTACTTTTTGAAATTGCCCAATTTACCCTATCACTGCGACCACTTTCTACCCATACTAAACTTTCAAATTTGTCATAAATGTAGGATTCAGAAATAGGGTTATGATGGCAGTACTCCAAAATAATCGGGTTTGCTGACACAGATGCAATGCTTCTTTGAAATAGAAGAAAGCCTATCAAAAGACAAAATGCTCTGACTAACAGGTTCAATTTATTTTTCGATAAACTTTCCATTGGCATGATTATGAATTGATCTTATAAACTCCACTACCTTCAAACTCAAATCCCGAGTGGGTCCCAGGTGCGAGAACCAGACCAATTTCACCTCTAGTTATATCATTGGTGATTTTGCTCCAATAGTTTAAGTTGATTGGAGAGGTCATAGAATCCACCAAGTCTTCATAATCGTAATGCTCCATAAATTTTTCAAGTATACTAGGTACTAGTAGTACTATTAATCCTGTATCTGTCGAGAAGCATCTTTCCTTTTCAGATTCGATGATTGTATCATAGTTTATTTTTATAATACTGCTCATGGGAAATGATTCGGAATCAGTTGAAAACGTAGCAAAAGGAATATCTGTATATGGAAATGGAAAGACTTTATCTTTAATATCACTTAAGAGATTCTCCTTATCAAGGTTATTAATTTCTCGCTTGATATCATTTAAGTAAAGGCTGTCAATTGCAATATATAACTCATTTGCTTTCAGAATCAATTCTTCACCTTTTGTGGAAATATTTAGCATAATTCTATCTTTTAGTATGGAACATATGGTAAATGCTCTAACCCATATCTTCTTAGTAACCCTTCAGCATGGTGGAAAATCTGTGACGGTGAAGCATTGGGATTAGCTTTGATAAAATCCGCCCAATGTTGATTCCATCTTCCTGGTAAGTTCCCTAGCCCACGCCCATGAACTCCTCTTAAGTGAGTAGCTTCACTTATCCTAACAGTGAAATCGTCAATATTAGAGATACCCCTACTTTTAAACCAAGGTCTGAAATTTTGTGGTAACACATGATGTTTATGAAGTGCTTTTGCTCCTTGTTTTAAAAGCTTTGTACTCCCCGTCCTAGCAGCATTCTTAAATCCTTTAAAACCTTGAAGTAACCCACGTATCCCCTTAATGATATTAAAAGAACTTTTGTCTGGGAAATTAACGATTCCCACACTAGGGGCGGCACCTCTAACAATGCTACAGAATCTGTGAAATTCTTATGATCTATTCAAGCTCTACGGCCGTTTTTTTAATATAATTGGTTAAATCGGTAAAACAATTCCAATTTAATGAATTATCACTTATGGATATTAAAAATGGTTTATCTGTAAAATAGGGGCTCTTTTCCAATGGAGAACTAATCTCAGCTTTATAAATGTGATTTATACTTTCCATTTTATTAGTTTTTTGTTTTAGAAAGTACATTTTTAAAAGATTTTCCATATAAAATATTACACGTTCTTGATGTTGCATTTCAAGACGATATATGTTTTCCTTATTTTCTATGTATTTCGATTCCTTGTCCGTAAAAGACATACAATCTATGGATTCTAGAATAATCCTTCCATTAAAGTAATTTTCATTTTTATATATTTTGATTATCTCTCTCCGTCCACCAAATTCACCGCATTCAGAGAACTGGGCTGTTAGTAATAAGGTGTCTTGTTCCAAACCAGTAAGAAATCCTTTTGAAAAATCAATACCTAAACTATCACTTGGCCCAAGTTTATGTTTTCTTAACTCGCGCATGTTAGATGAATCTATAACATTTTTAGTTAATCTCTTTATATTTTCGCTTTTGTCATTTTTGTCTTCTTTGTTAATGCAAAACACATTCATTACAATTAAAAGAAATAGTAAAATACTCTTAACAATTCTCATATTGATTATTTGTTAATATTAAAACCGAAAATCTCTTTTAAAGAAAAAGTTTGTTAAAATTTTCCGGTATAGAAATCACTTGGTTTTATGATTTTTTTTATAAACTGGTTTCCTTTTTTAGGAGTATAACGGTACAAGCCTCCTGACGGACTATGATAAATATAATATAATGGTAAAGGCAAACCTAATTTGTCTAAATATACCTTGTGACTATATTGCCTTCCTTTATCACCTGTGAATGGAAACTCTTTTCTTCCATATCCTGAACCTCCTCTGGTTTTTAGATGACTATGCAAATCAAATATTAAATTTTCTATTTCATATCCACCAGGTAATCCCAAATGATAGCCATTAAATGCAGAGTTTGGACTGTGAGAGGTACCCAAAACAAATGTTTGTGCTCCGTTATTAAGCTTATAACTTTGTAATCCCCATTCTACATCTGAACTACTTGAAGCAAATTTAAATAAATTGAAAGCCTCTGCCATATTCTGTGTTATTCCATAATCAACACCGCTATTAAATGAGGCCAACTGTGGTAAAATACTGCGATCTCCAATTGAAATTTGCTGACCTGAATTGTTAATTAAGGTATCCACACCAACATCCCCATTATTATCCAAAAAGGAGATATAGCCATTTGAACCAATTGTATAACGACCTCCACCTCCGTTTATAATATTTATTGTGGAGATATCAGGATTACTGCGTACCAGGGGATCTACGCTTATCCTAGCATCAGGTACCGCTAGGACCGCGGGTGGGGGCGATTTCTTTTTCCGACCATGTATCCAATCAAAAAAGTCGTCAACCGGTCCTTTGATATGTTTATTGAACCATTTGTTTATCGCTGGACCCACATCATTCTTGAGCGAGTTCAAAGAATTGCTGACAAATGATACTGTAGTTATAGCTAGTCCCCATAACCAGTTCTTATTCTCAGAACCTTCTGCCATCTCTCCCGTAGGGTCTATGTAGACCAAGGGATTGTTGAGTACATACCCATACCTATTAAAATTTTGGGTGTTATAGGGATCTTGTATAAAATTGTCCGGGGAAAGGAAACGTCCCAACTGCGCATCGTACATACGCCCGTTCATATGGATCAAGCCTACCTCAAAAAAGTGCTCATGGCCCGTATAGCCCCTTCCCAAGAGACTGTCATGCCCAAAATCCGTTTGGCCGTCGCTGTTTACGAATCTGTCCACGGTTCCCCAG
>JBCCEC010000149.1:0-4789 GCA_039030475.1 Bacteroidota bacterium | reverse complement strand
CGACTTCCGACTTCCGACTTCCGACTTCCGACTTCCGACTTCCGACTTCCGACTTCCGACTTCCGACTTCCGACTTCCGACTTCCGACTTCCGACTTCCGACTTCCGACTTCCGACTTCCGACTTCAGACATCAGACATCAGACATCAGACATCAGACATCACACATCAGACATCACACATCAGACATCAGACATCAGACATTTATCAATCAAAAAAACACCCCGAGAAAGGTTCGTTATTTAAGGAACTTTCCCGAGGCATCTATTTAATAAACACTATCACATACTGATAAGTTCAGTATAAACTATGATCCACACATTAAGCAGTCATCGTCTGCTTGTCCTTCTTTGGCACGTGCAATCATTTCTTTCATTTCTTCTGCGGTCATTGGTTGTATATCCACTTCTTGTTGGCTTACCGGAGTAGTCTCAACTTTAAGCTCTTCAGTAGTAGCATTGGGAGTAGCGGCGACTACTTCAGCTTCAGCTGCAATGCTAACTGGAACTTCTTTCTTTTTAGTGTTGTCCAACGTAAACTTGATAGCATCCACAGCTGCCTTGGTTCTTAGATAGTACATGCCCGTTTTGAGGCCGCTCTTCCATGCGTAAAAATGCATAGAAGTCAATTTTGGGTAATTCGCATTTTCCATGAAAAGGTTGAGGGATTGGCTCTGGTCAATAAAATAGCCACGCTGCCTGCTCATGTCTATGATATCCTTCATGCTAAGTTCCCATACCGTTTGGTATAGTTCTTTTATATCTTCTGGAATACCGTCAATATGCTGTATGGATCCATTTGCACGCATTAATTCTTGCTTCAGGTTCTCGTTCCAGAGTCCCAGTTTCACTAAATCCTCTAAAAGATGTTTGTTAACCACAATAAACTCTCCAGAAAGTACTCTTCTCGTGTAAATATTGGAGGTATAAGGTTCAAAACACTCATTATTACCTAAAATTTGGGAAGTTGAAGCTGTGGGCATTGGAGCGACCAATAACGAGTTGCGCACTCCATGTTTCTTGACTTCTTTTCTAAGTTTTCCCCAATCCCATCTACCAGATAGTTCTTCGTCCTCAATTCCCCAAAGATTATGTTGAAACTCTCCTTTGGCTATAGGGGATTCCTTGTAACTTGAATAAGGCCCATCTGCCTTTGCTTCCTCCATTGAAGCTGTAACCGCTGCATAATAGAGCGTTTCAAAAATTTCTTGATTTAACTTTTTAGCTTCGTCACTCGTAAAAGGCAGTCGTAACATGATAAAAGCATCTGCAAGCCCTTGCACTCCCAAACCGATCGGTCTATGCCTCATGTTGGAGTTTTCAGCTTCTTTTACAGGATAATAATTGCGGTCTATTACTCGGTTCAAGTTTTTAGTGACCCTTTTGGTAACCTTAAAAAGTTCTTTATGGTCAAATGCTTCGTTCTTAATGAACATGGGCAATGCAATCGATGCAAGATTACATACAGCAACCTCATCTGGTGAGGTATATTCAAGAATTTCGGTACAAAGATTGGAAGAACGGATAGTTCCCAAGTTTTTCTGGTTGCTCTTTCGGTTTGCGGCATCCTTGTAAAGCATATAAGGGGTTCCCGTTTCTATTTGGGACTCCAAAATTTTCTCCCAAAGCTCTCTAGCTCTTATGGTTTTTCGACCTTTTCCTTCTGTTTCGTATTTGGTGTACAGTGCTTCAAACTCTTCACTATGGGTACTGAAAAGGTTTGGACACTCGTTTGGACACATCAATGTCCATTCCCCATCGGCCTCAACTCGTTTCATGAACAAATCGGGAATCCACATCGCGTAGAAAAGGTCACGGGCGCGCATTTCTTCTTTTCCATGGTTCTTTTTCAAATCCAAAAAATCAAAAATATCGGCATGCCAAGGTTCTACGTAAATGGCAAAACTTCCTTTTCGCTTGCCTCCACCTTGATCCACATAACGGGCCGTGTCATTAAAAACACGAAGCATGGGCACAATTCCATTGGAAGTGCCATTAGTTCCTGCAATGTAAGATCCGGTAGCCCGTACATTATGTATAGAAAGGCCGATACCACCTGCTGACTGGGAAATCTTGGCAGTTTGTTTTAGGGTATCGTAAATACCATCTATACTATCATCCTTCATCGCCAGAAGAAAGCAAGAGGACATTTGTGGTTTTGGCGTTCCAGAATTAAAAAGAGTAGGCGTAGCGTGCGTAAAATATTTTTTCGACATGAGCTCATACGTCTCTACTACCGAGTCCAAATCGTTCAAATGAATTCCAACTGCGACCCTCATGAGCATATGTTGTGGGCGTTCTGCTATCTTACCATTGATCTTAAGCAAATAAGAGCGTTCCAGTGTCTTAAAACCAAAGTAGTCGTAGCCGAAATCTCGGTTATAAATAATCGTTGAATCTAATTTATCTGCATTTTCAGAAATTACTTTATATACTTCGTCCGATAACAGCGGCGCTTTTTTACCAGTTCTTGGATTCACATATTCGTAAAAATCCTTCATGGTTTCAGAGAAGGACTTTTTACTGTTTTTGTGGAGATTTGAAACGGAAATTCGAGCAGCCAGTTTAGCGTAATCTGGATGGGTAGTCGTCATCGTCGCCGCAATTTCCGCAGCAAGATTATCAAGTTCCGAAGTAGTTACTCCATCATACAACCCTTCAATGACCCTCATGGCCACTTTAACAGGATCGACCAAATCGTTGAGGCCATAACAAAGCTTTCTTACTCTGGCCGTGATCTTATCGAACATCATCGGCTCTTTTCTTCCATCTCTTTTTACTACAAACATATGCTGCGAATATTTTTAATATGGCATGACAAATCATACCATGGTTACACTTTGCTACGCATTACGGATTTCGCAATGCAAATTGGTCAAGAATGATAAAGAACAGTTGGGGTTAGGTTCCTTTTAAAGGTTGTAGTCCATTTAAAAATCAGCGTCAAAACTGATTTTTTGGGCATCGGTATCCTTTTCTTTGTTCAAAACACCTGCTTTTTGATATTCTGAAACTCGTTTTTCAAAGAAATTGGTCTTTCCTTGTAATGAAATCATATCCATGAAATCAAAAGGATTGGTAGAGTTGTACACTTTTTCGCATTCCAATTCTACCAAAAGTCTATCAGTTACAAACTCTAGGTACTGCGTCATTAATTTGGAGTTCATTCCAATAAGACTCACTGGAAGTGATTCTGTGATAAACTCTCTTTCTATATTAAGTGCATCCACTATTATCGAAGTAATACGCTCTTTGGGCACTTTGTTGACCAAGTGCTTATTGTGCAAATGCACCGCATAATCACAATGCATTCCTTCATCTCTGGATATTAGCTCATTGGAAAAGGTCAATCCCGGCATAAGTCCTCTTTTCTTCAGCCAAAAAATAGAACAGAAGGCTCCCGAAAAGAAAATACCTTCCACCGCAGCGAAAGCGATCAATCTTTCTGCAAAACTTGGGGAATCTATCCATTTTAATGCCCAATCTGCCTTCTTTTTAATTGCGGGAAAGTTTTCGATAGCCTTGAAAAGAATATTCTTTTCTTTTTCATCTTTCACATAGGTATCTATCAGTAGGGAATATGTTTCCGAATGGATATTTTCCATCATAATCTGAAAACCATAAAAGAATTTGGCTTCGGAATACTGTACCTCATTTACAAAATTTTCGGCCAAATTTTCATTCACGATACCATCAGAAGCAGCAAAAAAAGCTAAAATATGTTTTACAAAATAGCGTTCATCGTCGCTTAATTTATTGTTCCAATCCGTTAGGTCTTGGTGCAAATCAATCTCTTCCGCAGTCCAGAAACAAGCCTCACATTTCTTGTACCATTCCCATAAATCATGGTGTTGAATAGGGAAAATTACAAATCTGTCTTCATTCTCTTCTAAAATCGGTTCTACTGCTTCGGACATTTTTATTTGTTAAAAGTTTATACTCTGGAAGAAATATTTTAGCTACAAGCTAAACAAAGATTTAAAAATGCAATCAGATTATAAAGTTTGTTTTATCAAATTGAAAACAAAGTTTTTAACACAACATGTTGAAATCTAGGCTCGCAAGTGATGTTCGCTAGACTTTTTAAAATACAGTCTTTGAGTATATTTTTTGGTAAGATCCAACAATAACAAAAAAGACCAAAAAGTATATTTATAAATACTTTTTGGTCTAAATCTACTATTTTATAAAAAGGTTCATGGAGCGATATGACATCACCAAAATTGTACGGCCAACTTAGTTTGTCTTTTAGAATTGTTTTGGCCTTAGGTAGTTCCCCCGAAACCCAAAGTCAACTTTCTTTCTAAAATGTAACCAAGGGTTATACGTTGCAAGCAGTTTCTATAATCAAGAGTTTGGTTGCCCTGGCCGTACGTTTATTGGTAATGTTAATGTTTAAGAACTTTTATGATTGGAAATGATTAATTTTTTACAACTATCTCTTCCCAATCTGGCTGCATTTTCAATTCTTTATTCTCTAAAATAGCAGCGAAAATTAGAGCGAATATCAAAATCGCAAATAATACAACACATTTTCTCATTTGAGTTTGGTTTTGGCTGTCTACTAATTTTTGACATTGTGAAAGTATGAAACAAACAGGTCGCAAATGACACCGTATGTATAAACGGTTATTTTTTGTGTATAGTTGGTTTTTAGTCTTTTAGCACAAATACAATGACGATAGAAAAAAGAAATCGGCTTTTAAGAAAAATTTTACAATATGTATATAGCCTATGTTTTTTTACCAGTTATAAGCCTAAAATGTCCATTAGCACATATTTTTGGATACCT
>JBCCEC010000148.1:0-4841 GCA_039030475.1 Bacteroidota bacterium | reverse complement strand
TTAAAAATATCCTGAAACATAGGTACTACCATGCGTAACATGAAAATCACTACCAAGACCGCAGTGATCAAAATTATTATGGGATAGGTAAGTGCGTTGACCAAACTTCGTTGTTGTTCGTTCTTCTTGGCGAAAAATGACCCCAATTCGTTTGTTATGGTGGTAAGTGTGCCCGACTCCTCCCCTATCTTAAGGGAATAATACTCATATTCCGAGAATTCCTTTTTTCCCTTTATGGCTTCTGAAAAACTACTTCCGGAAAGCAAACTATTTCCCAAATCGTTGAACAAGGTTTTTTGTTGCTCTTTTTTTTGTCCTTCTTCAATGAGCTTTAAAGCTTCTTTAAGGGTAATCCCCGCCTTTAAAAGCACACTTAGTTCTGTATAGAAATCTTCCTTTTTTTTGTTGGAGAACGATTTTCCAAAAAAAGTCAGCTCACGTTCCAAAATAGACTTTTTTTGTTCTCTTTTTGGTTCATTGAGACTCGTTACGGTGCCGCTGTTTGTATTTTCCAGTTTAAATCCCATATCAGTTCATAAAGTCCATGGCCGTATTTCGCTTATAGACAAATAGTGTCTTAACCTGCTCTGCATCGTTGATAAGTTCCAGCGCATCCACCTTTCCAATGTTCACTTCTTCGCCTAAAAAAAATGCTTTGTTTATTTTGAAATCAGTAAAAATCGTGTCGTTTTCGTTGAGTATATATTCTTCGCGGAAACGATATTCCTTCTTTTCGATCTCATTGGTCAATAGTAGTGCCCCCTCTTGTGGTGAAAGATAAATATTGGAATAGGAATTAAAATCGATCCATAGCGCTTGTTGCAAAAGATTGTCCTGTGCCCGGTCCTCATAACTTATTTGGATATCGTTCATCTGCTTCTGCACCAAACCCAAAACTGAAAAGGCCAAGCCTACCACAATGATGGTCAATATCAAAACGACCAACATTTCGCTCAATGTGAAAGCTTCAATTTTTTTAGAGGTTTTTAACATAGTAGATTTTTCTTTTTATCGTTCTTGTTCCTGTAGCTTCCTTTTCGGTCACTTCAATGCTGATCGTTCCATCATTTTGAATTTCATCGATAACAATGTTCCATGTTTCCCACTCTTCAAAAAAAGGCAAGCTTACTTTGTCATTGATAAGCTGGTATTCCAACTGATCTATATGTGTATAAATAGGCTGAAGATTTCCTTTTACCTGAGAAGAGAACAAAGAGTTCATCACTAGGCTGGACAACATAAAAATGACAACGATCAGTACGGTACCTACCATTGTTTCCATTAGGGTGGATGCTTTGATTTTCCTCAGTACAACCATTTTGCCAGAGCTTTTTCTTTAGTGAACAATACGCCTGAATATGCCATAGGCAACAACGTTACGTCTATGGTGCCATTGAACAGATGGTTCTGATAAACGCTTCCATTTTCCAAAGCGATAAAAGCATCCGTTGTGACATTACCAATGACTGCTCCTTTGAGTTCCAAGTTCTTTTCACAATAAATCTCACCAAAAACTGTAGTGTTTTCTGCTACCGTTATCTGTGGGGAAAAATTTCCTTCATCAGCTTCTTCCAAATAGGTAACAATGCCCTTTATCGAGACATGTTCCCCTATCTGAATGTTTGGTTCTGACTGATCTTTAGGGTTTGGTCTATTGCCCTGATTTACTATCAAGGCTGAAGGATAGCCCAAAGCTACCCTGCTTTCAACCTCAATACTTTTTGTAGCTATGCATTGCAATACACCGCTAAAACCATTTTCTATAACGATTTTGGGTGCTACGAGCACCACATCTTTTAGGTTCGAATTCCTGCCCACATTTATTTGCTGGGTTGCCCATATCATCATATTGCCACGCAAGTCCACGTTGGACAATCTCATCATATCACCCTGAATGTATTGCGTTGGCGATTCAAAAGAATTTACAAGTTCCAACTCTTCCGAAAAACGTATGTTGTTACCCCTAAAACCACTATTTCCACGGCTCGAAAGTTGTTTTAAATGATTTTTTAGGGAAGTATCGATAGTGGGGAACGTCTTGGAACTCTTTTTTACAGTACCATAAATGGGTGAATTGAATCGGTAAAACTGTCCCCCTATGGTTCCTGGCCGTATGCCCTGCTCCGGCAAATATGCATTTCCTGTTATTTTCGCACTACCGGCAATGATCATGGGACGGTCATTGTCCTTAAGGTACAATGCAGGGAACTGTTCATCCACAGCTCCACCGACCAACGCAATTTTTACAAACGCAGTTTTTTTAAATTTAGACGTGACGACATATTTCTCAAAGACGCCCCAAAATGATTTTAGGACCGACACCTCGACACCATCCTCCGATGGTATTTTTAATGTTACCGAATCATTGATCGCAATGTTCTGCTGCATGGCGTAGTTAAGGGCCAAATCGGCTTTTTTGATTACCTCAATGGTCTTGGATGTTTTTTTACCAAAGAGCACGTGGGTTTGGTGCAATAAGGCAAAGGTTAATAGAAGCACTGCTATCACGGCACCGACAAGAAGCACAAACTGCAGTGCACCGGCCTTTATTTTAGTATTAATTTGCACCCTGTAATGGTATTGTTTTTAGTTTTTCCTTGTACCGTACTTTAATATTTTTCCCATTTCCGCTTATCAATGTGACTTCATTTTCCATCCCCCTTTTTTGCATAAGGAATTGTTTGCCCGCTATGGTCACAAAAAAAATATTGGCTTTGGTCTGTTGGTCCGTGATCAAGCCCGTATACACGATATTTGGAAACGCTACGGCAGGCTGCTTTGGTTTGGAAGCGGCGGTCTTTTTTTTGGCGACACTCAACGTTCCCAGAAAAGGATCTCGATAATCCGCTAGAATGCTGAACGTATCTTTTTCCACGATTTCCTTGGGTTTAAAATTTAGCTTGTCAACAGCGACTACGGCTTCTCGCTCTGGAGAAAAAACACCGAGTATCCTAAACCCGATAATGCCCCAAATGGCCAGTACAAGACCTAGCAACACATATGTCTTTACGTTTTTACTCACTCCTCGACCGTAAAATTAAAAGTGGTACTGTTGTCGCTTTCGTTACCAGCGGCATCATAGGCGCGGACCCGCCAATAAAAAGTGCCTGTGGCTACATTGGTGGTAAAGGTTTTGTTGGCCCCTAGTGCCTTGGTCACTAGGTTTTGTAAACTCTCGTCCGAAAAGATAAAAATACTGTCACGTTCCGCGGTTCCGGGAACATCTTCCCGTGTCCAAGAAAAGTTTACTGTGGCGTCACTCTGCGATGCCCCATTGGCAGGCGTTGCCAGTTGTGGGGTATTGGGTGGAATTATATCGAGGTCCTCATCGCCGTTTACCTGAAAACTGTTCAAGGTATAGGCAGTTTCGTAATCGCTGTTCAATGCTTTTATGCGCCATGCGTACATCCCGTTAAAAAGATCTTGCACGATTCTAGTTTCAATGTTACCCAAGGTGTCTTCTACAATGATACTGTCCAACACGATTTGGGTCGCATTTTCAAAATTTGGACTTGCAATTTGAATGTTGAACCGAGTGGCATCATCAATTCGCTGCCAATTGAAGCCCACTTCGTTAGAGGTCAAAATACTTCCTTCCAAAGGGGCTAGGACAGGAACGGTCTGGTCAGAAATATCCGAAACTTCCAGAATATCCTCACAGCCTAAAAGAGCCAATAAAACCACGACCAGAATATATTTGTGCTTTTTTTCCATCCGCTAAAATTTTAGATAGGATCTATCGCCGTTCACTTTGGTGGACTTCAAATACGTTCCTTTTGGACATTTTTCCTTCTCGGACAACAGGTTTTCAATAATCAGATTGTGATACCTGTCCTCTCCCCAGCAAAAGTTGGCATACTGGTAACCAAATACTTGCAGTTCCGAGAAAGAATACCTGTTTTCCGTTACTCCGTTTATGGTTACAAGCTGTATGTTCCCATAAATATCTTTTTGAAGCTGAACGGCCTCGGCTTGCAAGAAACTTGGCATTTCCGTTTCCGGAACCGTAATGTCCAATCCCGTTACCAGTTTATAACCCTCATCTTGGGCAATGTAGGATCGTAGTTCTTTGTGTGTATCGTCATTTAACAATTGGGTCATCCCCAACTTGTCCAAAAGCTGTAACCGAAGGTACTTTGGTTTGTAGGGCAACGAGTCAATATAAGCAATGCTATTGATCTTGCCCGCTTGCTCCATATACTTGGCATAGGAGCCGTAACTGGTCTTATTGAACGGGAGTTGTTTTACGTCAACCTTAAGTACCGACCAATCTGGAATGCCTACCTGTTCTACCGCACTGTACCAAAGGTTTCCCTTTGTTTTTATTAGGGTTCCCAAGGATGGAAAGCTTAATTGTGCTTCTTGTTTTTGGGCTTTGTACGCATTACATCCCCATAAAAAAAGTACACCACAGACCATCAACGTTCTTACAAAAAAAGACTTCATAGACTATTTTCATTTCTTAGTTGAAGGTACTGAAAATATAGTTTTTATTGAAAGTAAATTCTTTATTTAATTTGAACAAAAAAGGCTTTGAAAAACAGCTTTATTTATCTAAAAATATACCATTACTAGAGTTTCCTTACCTACTACAATAGTACTCCATGAACCACATGTATCGGTGACAGAATTGATGGATACCCGTTTTAAATGGACAAACAGTCTATTGTTTTCTTACTCGGTACGCCACTAGTCACAGACTAGCGGTAGCCCTTAGTTTAGCAAGGTCATTTATTTAGAGTTCATTACCTTTTGATTTAGCTCAATAACAATGGATGACAACCGAACCGATAAAGGTGAATTAATAGCGGCGCAAAGTTTTCAGGCTTATCCCCCGATTA
>JBCCEC010000147.1:0-5259 GCA_039030475.1 Bacteroidota bacterium | reverse complement strand
TTTTCGCACAGCTCGGGGGAACCCCCGATGCAGGCGGAACATGGAGCCCCCTGCTCGCAGGGGCCGGGACCTACACCTATACCGTGAACCCGACAGCACCATGTGCCACCGATGCCACCGCACAGGTCACCGTCACTATAAACAATCCTTTAATTAGTATAAATACTCAAAACACATTGTGTTTAGAGTCTCAAGATGGGTTAGTGGATGTATTCATTACCAATGGGGATGCCCCCTATACAGTGCAACTAAACTCAGGTGCTGATATGATATTTCAAACTAATAGTTTTATAATAGACAACTTGGCACCTGGAGATTATGATATCTCTGTAACGTCGAACAATGGGTGTTCGTCCGAATCCTCATTTGAGATTTTTATTACAGGACCTGACCTGAGTGCTACAATAGATACCGATTATTTTTGTAATGGAAATACTCCGACCAACAGTACTGAAATCTTTTTGGCAAACCAAAGCATTTCATCAGAAGTACTATATGCAATAGATTCCACAGATCCGCAGGATTTTGCTCTAGGACCAATCTTTAATGGGTTGGCTCCAGGCTCTCACTTTGCAACTATTTTACATACTGATGGTTGCTTAAGTACAATTCCTTTCGAAATTGATGAGATTGACTCTTTAGAAATTATAGTAACCAAGAATAACGAGGCTGAAATAGAAGTGAACGTTTCAGGTGGTTCGCCCCCATATACCTATTACTATAATGATAATGAGGGTACTTCACAGAACACATTTACAGCACTGGAAAGTGGAAACTACGTAGTCCGCGTGGTCGACAGTCTTGGTTGTGAGGTGTTTGATGCTACATCTGTGGATTTAGTAGCTATTGAAATTCCTAATTTCTTCACTCCAAACAATGATGGACAAAATGATTTCTGGGGACCAAGAAACATAGAAAGTCTACCTAATATAGAAACTTACGTTTTTGACAGGTATGGTAGGAAAATAAAAATCATGGGGCAATCCGACAACGGTTGGGACGGTACCTACGAATCCAACTTGATGCCTTCTGGTGACTATTGGTATACCATACGGTTAAACGATGGCACTGGACGTGAGTTTGTTGGAAACTTTACCCTTTACAGATAAAATATGTTAAGAAATAATTTAGTTAAAATTGTAGGTTTATCGATGCTACTGAATTCTCTATCTTTAAAAGGACAGGAACTTACAGTACCTCAACTTTCACAATATCTCTCAGATAATCCTTTTCTTATGTCTCCTGCTTATGCTGGCATTGGAAATTATGTGAAGGTAAGAATGACTGGGCTTACGCAATGGGTGGGCATAGAGAATGCCCCAGATACCCAGTCCCTTTCCGCTGATGTTCGATTGGGAAATAGGTCCGGTGTTGGTTTTGTCCTATATAACGATTCCAATGGCGAAACAAAGCAAAGAGGCGCAAAAATAGCGTTTGCACACCACTTGACCATTGATAAATATGAAGACCAATATTTCTCTTTCGCTCTATCTTTTAATCTAAATCAATTTAGGATAGACATTGAGAATTTTGACCCAAACAATGATTTGGGAATAACTGATGATAGGTCATCGAGCAATCCAAATTTTGATATAGGAGCATTGTACAGAAATGGTGGTTTTTATGCAAGCTTCAATGTTGGCAACATCTTAAATAAGAATTTTCAAAAATTCAATCAACTTTTTGAACCTAACGTCTTAAGAAACTATCAGCTCTATTCGGGCTATAAACATAGAAAGAATAGGCGTTCCGATTTTGAAATAGAGCCATCTATTTTCTTACAATATTTTGAGAATGATGGACGTTCCGTCACGGATTTGAACACCAAGTTTAAATGGTATGACTTTATAGATTATTACTACGCAGGCATTACTTATCGATTTTTAAATGATCAATTAGGGAAACCCCTTTATGTTGGACCCATGATGGGGTTGAAAAAAGGGGATTTTTACTTTGGATATTCTTATCAGGTAATCATGAACGAATTGTTGGGCTATTCCAGCGGCACGCATGTTGTTACTGTTGGCATAGATCTATTTCAAGGTATTTCTAATTGTACTTGTACCTATTAAAATTAAAAAACTATTGAAAATGAAATCAATTCTGAAAACATCCAATTCTTTAAAGCTACTTATCTTGCCCTTTCTTATCCTCTTCCATTCATCTTGTGGAGACAGAAACGACGATGGTTTATTTGGTTTAACACAAAAACAAAATGAAATTTCTATATTTTCTGGCACTACCGATACGATCGTATATGCTTTAGTGGACAACATTAAGATTCCTATTTATCTATCTTTTCCAGAAGGGTGCGATACCGAGAATTATCCTGCAGTTGTAGTGATGCATGGCTCTGACGGAATGTGGAAAAATCGTGACCCAGAAAGCAAAGCTATGTCTGGACAAAATAATGAATGGAGAAAAATATTTGATGATAATTGTATCATCGGGGCCTTTGTAGACAGTTATTCTACAAGAGGGGCAGAGACAAGAACTGGAAAATGGACCACGGCTCCAGATAATTTCAAAATTAGTTCGCAGTTTATTCGCCCAAGGGATGCAAATGCCACATTATCAGTATTGAGAAGTTTAACGTTTGATAACGGCAAAGTCATAGTAAGGCCAAAAGACATTGGTATTTTGGGTTTTTCAGATGGTGCAACTGCTGTAGCTTCAACCTTATATGATTCGAATTCTACTCCATCCAATTGGGAATGGACACAAAGGTTTGATGGAAAAGAGTACAATACCTCTTCCGGGGTCCAAGCACCTCCAACCATTCCAACCGATGGGGGTTTTGCTGGTGGTGTCTTTTATTATGGTGGTTCAGGTGGTTTTGGTTTTTGGGGAAGTAATGCTTGTGGCGACAATGGTTTGGAGGGCAATGTATATTTTCCCTATGCCCCTATGCTATACCAACTTCCCGCCAATGGATATCTTACGGAAAATAGTTTATGTATGGTTGATCTTCTCAAAAAAAAGGGTGACAATGTTGAATTAAAAGTATATGCAAATGTTGGTCACGGCTTTGATTTTGATGATAACGAGCAAAGTACTATAGCAAGGAAAAACACTATTAACTGGTTTGAAAAAATACTAAATATGGATTAAACACTTTAAAGCACCTTTTACCTTAAAACCTATAGTTCAATTGCTCGATTTGTATAATTTTTGAATTTGACCTCTTCTTATGAAGGTTTCCGACCTCCCTTCTCGTTTACAAGTCTCGGTTTTGACCAACACCAAGTAAATTGAATTATTAACTCAGTCTTTTTTATATGATTTTAAATACTGTTGAAATCATATGAAAAGGGAAGAAATCATCCTCACAAAATAAAATCAATAAAATTGGTTCTTAAAAGAGCCAGAATTAGAACAAACCCAAATAGAAAATAAATTTGACCGAAATGAAAAAAGACTTTCTTGAAAAATGGATTCTTGATTTAATCAAGCTAGAGTACGAACTAGGGAATATTCCCAAACGCGCAACTTATAAACTAAAAGAGCGTATGGACAACTTTATAGAAGTTACTTTAATATGGTTGGACAAAGAGAATGTTGAACATAAAATAATTTACAGTGCAAGAGCTTATGGAAAAAGGAGTATCGCCGAAAGCTGCGAAACCATAAATGAAACTTTGTTTGATATGGAAAATTATTATACCCTTGAAATTCACAAATATGTAAATAATATCAAGAGAAGCTATAGTACTAGAAAAATTGTGGATTACGATGTTATGAACGTGGTTGGCGAGTTACAAAAATTAGATGAAATTAGAGGTTTAGATCTATAGTTTCTTTTTTATCTGTTTTAATCATAAGGCTATAGACAAAATGCAAGTGTTGATTCTCATTCCCTTTCATCCAATAAATCTGCATTTTGTCTATATGACCTCATTCATCAATCAAAAAGGCTCATCCATATATTTCACCCCTGTAAAACACATATAAAGTTGTTCCTTGGTATAAAGTTTTAAAAGTTCCCAGATTTTTAATTTAATACCATTTCATTATGCATCTTTTAACCATTTTATGGACGTTGACCTGTGCCGCTATAATTGTAGGATACCCCATCTATCTTTATCGAAAGTCTTCATCGATGGCTTTCAAAACGAAGAAAAATACTATAGCCATGGCCTCAAACACTGTTGAATTATTATCATTTGATTTAAAAAACCAATCTCCAGGATGGTCCTTTAAGTTAGATGTACCTCAGATTACAGAGGAAGTCCTTTATAACAATCCCATTCTCTTTTATCTAGAATCCAATGAAACATGCCTTAAACTACCTTTAAACAATGCTATTTTAGGTTATTCTGCGTTTGTTTATAAAAATACCGGTAAAGTTTATATAACCTTTAAGTCCTTATCGGATGGGGTTTCCAATTTTTATGTGCCAGCATGGCATCTACATAAATTAAAGATTCTAATCATAAAATCTCGAGATAAAAGAATATACGGGGATTGGGGAGTTAAACCAGATAAATCCGAAATTTTCAAAGGATTAAAAAAAGCTGGCATCAATATAAATGATTACGAAGACACTTTAGGTTATTTTAGTAATATTGCCGCTATAGAATTTAAGGGTCATTTTTCAAAATCCACTAGCAGAAAGCACACTAATAGTTTGCCCTCCCTACAAACCCAGAACCAAGAACTTCCTTCTACAGGATGAATATTAAAACTGTCCAGTAGATGTCTTGCATTAATATAGCCTGATTTCAAGTTTACTTTTTCAAGCTGGAATCCTTAAAAAGATTCCAACTTGAATTTTTGACACCTACTAAATGTAATGCCAAGCAAGGTACATCTCCTTTAAATAAAAAAAGTATTCTAAATGTTTCGGTGAATACTTATTCATAGTTCTATTTAAAAAAATTACCTTTTCTGTTCATTCTTAGAACGCTGTAAACAAATTTTTAGAGGATAATTTCAAAAACTAACAATAGCTATTTTCCCAACCATAAATTCAAAAGCCCCATAGGTCAATTCAAAATGGGTCTATATCAACTTACCACCTAATTTTAGCAGTTATCGTTTTAATTTTGAATCGTAGGTTGATAATGTTGACCAAATATATCAGATTGATTCATTTGGTTTTAATCGAATTACATTTCACAATTTATGATAAACCCACCATTAGTAATTTTTATATTAGGTTGTAAACGAGTATGGGGTTATGCTGCGTAACGACCATTTAAAAATGAACATGGTGGGTTTTTATTTCATACGAAAAGAAAGGTGATTTGTTTATTCGAC
>JBCCEC010000146.1:0-5351 GCA_039030475.1 Bacteroidota bacterium | reverse complement strand
TTTTATTCTGTCTAAGCACCTTGTTTTGTGGATTGTCATGTTATTATCACCTACGCCCGGGAGCAGTGGTACGGCTGAACACTTTTTCATTCAATTTTTCACGGAATATCTCAATGACTTTACACTGGGAGTGACGCTACTCTGGCGTACCATTACTTACTATCCTTATCTTATTATTGGTGCACTAGTACTTCCTGTATGGATTAGAAAGGTCTTTTATAAGAAAAAAATAGCTTGAGCTTTATGTTGAGGTCATCTACGAGAAACTGTGTGTTAAGCGAATATTTCTGGAACGAATTAGGGCAATTCAGAAAGTATGCAGAATATTTCATTGTGTGCTTGGGCAGGTCATTCTAAAATTTGGCAGATTTTGATCAATGACATATGATGTTTTTATATAGAATACCCTCGTCTACGATAAATTTTTAATAAAGAGTTAACAACCTGTAGCAATTCACATCAAGTACTTAATAAATAGATTTTAGCTTCTTAAGCATTCGATAAATACTAAGCCGAATTAGCCTACCTAGCTTTGTATCACACAAAAACAGAGTCATAGACTCAAGTTTGTTATGACAACAAAAGCTCACTTTTTGGCCACGCTCTTAATAGTTTTGAGCTCGGCCGTGCACGCAACTGACAAGAAGGACACTGAAAAGGGGACTACTTTCGAGGTAGTAAGGCAAGGAAACGTCTTTAAACTTTTTTATCTCAACAAAGACATCGTTAAGGTCAATGTAAAAATCGTTGATGAGTCTGGTAATATCGTCTTTACCGAACGTATTAAAAATGAAGAAGGCTTTATGCGACCTTACAATTTCAAAGACCTTGAGCATGGTGATTATAAGATCATTATATCTGAGAAGGATCAGAATCTTGCAACGACTGTTCATCACGGGGATGACTTGATAATGAAAGAAGAAGCGTTAAAACCACTTCGTCTTGTTAAAATGGATAAAATTAATGGGGCAGATCCTGTTTTTAAGTTGACTATTGTAAATCAAGGAGATGCCCAGGCTTCTATCAGCGTGAAGAATGAGGATAAACAAGTTATCTTTTCCATAACCGAGTCTTTCACAGGCAATTACGGAAAACTTTTTAACATGGCTAGGGTCGATGGAAAAACAAGTTTTGAAGTAACATTAAACGGAGAGATAACGGTATTCACACTTTAGTCAAAATTGAAGATGAAGTGAAAAGCTGGCCATCAAGGCCAGCTTTTTTGATTTATCTGCTAGCTATCCTCTTAGAGCCAGTTTTTTGAGTGCTTTTGAAAAGGTATATCTTATCTTTTCGTGATCATGATGTAGATTGTTTTTAGCTACCCATCGGCCATCGATGATTGTGCCTTTTACCCAACTCGCATCGGCAGAATACAATAATGTTGGAAGCCAATATTCCCTGGCTGTATTAGCCAATAGGGGCTGTTTTGCATCAAAAATTACCGCATCAAAAGGGCTATTCAACTCAAAATAACCCTTTGATGGCGGCCCCATGGCCGCCCTTCCTGAACTCAGCATCTGGTCAAAAGTACATAAGGTATAATTCGATTTATTTGGATTAATGAATGTGTTCCGTTTATGACTTGTCAAACGTTGGCCATAATCAAGTATCCGCAATTCTTCACAGGGATTTAAGCCAATATTGCTATCAGTTCCAATTGTCCACCGGCCACCAAGCTCCTGAAATTTGCGCAGTGGAAAAATCCCATCTCCAAGATTTCCTTCGGTTGAAGGGCATAAGACCACATAAGCTCCGCGGTTAGCAATAGCTTTTATCTCATTTTCGAGGAGATGTGTCGCGTGTACGAGATGAAAATTTTCATTTAAATTGGTGTTATTGATTAGCCATTCAACCGGCCGGTTTCCGTAAAAGGCGATGCAATCTTCAATTTCTTTAAGCTGTTCGGCGACATGAATATGAAATGGGCCATTAAATTGGTCATTGGCGACTACCTTCTTGATGTCCCTTGCTTCGACCGCCCGAATTGAATGGATACCGTAACCTATTGAGGCACTTTTGTAATGGTCGGTAGCTTTTTTTGATGCTTCCCAAAGATTATAGTAATCTTCAACCGTTTTTGAAATGAAACGCCTTTGCATTGGTCCTGGCTGTTTCCCAAATCCCCCCGTTTGGTAGAACATAGGTAATAACGTAATCTTAATGCCTGCCGTTTGTGCGGCGGCCACTAGCCGGTCTCCATGTTCAGCTAGGTTTGAATATGGCTTCCCGTCCTTATTATGATGCAGGTAGTGGAATTCTGCTACATGTGTATATCCATGCCTGACCATTTCGGAATAAAGCATTGCAGCGATAGATTCCAATTCTTCAGGGCTGATTGTCAAAGCAATTTGGTACATGGTTTCACGCCAGCTCCAAAAGTCGTTATGGGCACTTTCAGCCCCATGATTTTCGGTAAGACCAGCCATTGCATATTGAAAGGCATGGGAGTGAGCGTTTTGAAAACCAGGTAGGGCTAAGGCAGAGACAAATTCAGCGCCTTCATGATTTTGATCTATAGCAGTAATTAAACCCTTTTCATCTACAGAAACAGAGACATCCTCTAGCCAGCCGCTATTTTGTAAAAGACCTTTAAATCGGTATTTTTTCACGACTACAGGGCTTCCAATAGCTTTTCAAACACTATAGCAAGTGTATCTCGTACTCTTGCGGCACGTTGTGGGTGGTAGTTTACCTCATCGTCATCCATGTAATTGATTTTAGTCATCTCCAATTGTAGAGCGTGCTGGTCGCTTTCTGGTCTGCCAAAGTAGCGTGTGAGATGACCACCTTTAAACGGATCGTTATAATTGACCTTATGTCCCCTCCGCTTTAGTTGATCCATGACAGTCTCTGCAAGTAACGGAGAAGCTGTTGTTCCATTATTATCACCAAGTATTAGCTCTGGAAATTTCTCCTGCCGTATGAGTGGAACTATCTGTCTTATAGAATGGGCGTCCCAGAAAACCACATGCCCGAACTCAGCTTTTATCTCCCGTAATTCTTCTTCTATTTTTTGATAGTAAGGCCAATAATATGCTTGAAGTCTCGAATCAATGTCTTGCTGATTGGGATGATAGTCATTCAAATAAACTTCATCTCCGGCAAATGAGTGAGTTGGACAAAGTTGAGTGATAATTCGACCGTCATCATAAAGAGGCCGGCTTTCCGGGTCCCGGTTTAGATCAATTACCCAGCGACTGTATTTGCCAGCGATCATAGTAATGCCCATTTCCGGAGCAAAATCATAAAGCTGATCTACAAACCAGTCGGTATCATCCGGGGAGCTGATAAGTGATGAATTATATAGTCCTTTCAGTTCTTCGGGAAATTTGGTACCGCTGTGAGGCACACTAATTAATATGGGGACTTTCCTGGAACTTGGGCGAAGTAATTGAAAGCTCATTTTTGGGTTTCCAATATGGACTTTGCCTCCTCAGCCTTTTGCATGGCCATCGCTTCTATCTTCTTAGATATTTCTATTTGCTGCTCAGCTTCTATCCTGCATTGTTCTACTTCTGTTTGAAGTAATACGAGTTTTTGAACAAGTTCTTTTTTTTGGCCTCTTTCATAAAATGTGTACCCCAATAATCCCAGAGTCATCGTGGTTAGCATTACCAGGATAAAGCTTAATACAATCTTGAATCTTTTTTGATTTCTGATCATAACTCGGTTTTTAACTTAACGATTCTATCGAAAGATTCGTCAATTCTGTCTCTATTGATTTTGCCTTCCTCAACCAGTTGCTTTACTATCCTGTGTACTGCATCTACCGTTCTTTCTTCGCTGTTCGGGATATTATTTGAGAAAATAAGTACATCTACACCGGCATTTATGGAATATTCAATGGCCCTTTCTAAGCCATAATATTTTGTGATAGCGTGCATTTGCATATCATCTGAAAAAACTACCCCGCTAAAATTTAGACTATCCCGTAGCAAACCGGTAACAATGGGTTTTGAAAGGGTGCCAGGTAAACCGGCGCTATCTAATTTTTTATTTACAATATGAGCGGTCATAACAGATTTTACCATTGCGCTGTCTATTAACCGTTGATAAGGTTGCAGCTCTTCAGGTTGCCAATATTGCGTTACATCTGCTATTCCTAAATGTGTATCAGCGTCGGAGCTGCCGTGCCCCGGGAAGTGTTTTAACACGGGAATCACTCCAAATTTATTATGAGCGGCTATCATTGTTTCAGCAAAAAGAGTCGTACTGTCCGGGTTAGCTGAAAATGATCGCTCAATTTTATTAATAACAGGGTTATTCTTATTTATGGCAAGATCTACGACCGGAGCAAAATTTACATTGAACCCAAGTCCGGCAAGCGTGGCAGCATATATTTCACCATAGAACTGAACAGAATCTAAATTACCGGTTTCTCCCAGGTATTTAGCTGAAACCGTAGGAGGAAAGCTGTACTTTTCTTTTAAACGGTTCACTTTACCTCCTTCATGATCAAGAGCAATAAAAAGTGGTATTGACGCGGATTCTTGTAATGACCAGGTTAACTGCTTGAACTTAATGTAGGAGTTTTTTGGATCGATATTTTTCTCAAAGAGTACAATGCCTCCCACTTTGCCATCCCGTATTTCGGCTAATGTAGGATCATCTTCTAAGATGGCCCGCCCTGGATGGCCCACCATGATCATTTGACCTATTTTTATATCAAGGCTGTCCAACTCTTGAGCGTATGACGAGACAGCAACCAGATAACAAACAAAAAGTAGTTTCTTGAACATGCTAGTAGTTTTGTCGCACTTCCCACAAACTTTTCTCCAGTCTTTTCTTTATAGGATACGACTCGGTTGGGTAGTTATTATTCATAAAGCTAAAAATGAGGATTTTACCTGATTTAGTAAGTAAATATCCACTTAATGTGTGATTGTTACTCAGTGTTCCGGTTTTACCATATATATAGGGTGGATCGGATTTATAATAATTTTTTATCGTTCCGCTTACCCCACCAGTAGCAAGTAATGGAAACAAACGATCTTTTCCATAGTCATTAAGCAGGCTTTCCCATAACCATACAATTGACCTTGGGGTGAAGAGGTTGTACCTCGATAACCCTGAGCCATCAACCCATTGAGGTTCGTCCGGTATATTTGGCATGAGCTTATTCTTTGCATATTTTATGATGATTTTAGTATTCAATGAATCGCTGATCTGTCCGGCACAGATAAGTAACAACTGCTCGGCAATAAAATTATCACTCTCCTGCATCATCACTTTCAAAGCGCTATCTGTAGGTATACTTTTAAGTATTTCTGCGTCCCTTGGTTTAATTCTGTAAGATATTTCCACCGGCTTATGTAGCGTATCCGAAAGTAGCGCGGCAACTACACTTG
>JBCCEC010000145.1:0-5417 GCA_039030475.1 Bacteroidota bacterium | reverse complement strand
GACAGTACGGGCAATACATCCTTTGGGCACAATAGTATCCTCGGTAGAGGATATACGGGCCATGAGCACTGTTTTGAGGTAGGCTTGATACATATGAACGGTCGTATGTACGATGCCCAATTGGGACGTTTTTTATCCCCGGACAACTATGTACAAGATCCCTATAATACCCAAAATTTTAATAGGTATGGGTATGTACTCAACAATCCCTTGGTCTATGGTGATCCCAGTGGGGAGGCCATCAGTTTGTTGGGCGCCATTGTCGTAGGTGCACTCGTAGGGATAGGAACCAATGGTATTATCAATACCATAGAGGGCAGGGGCTTCTTTGAGGGGGCCGTTAAGGCAGGTCTTATAGGAGCTGTAGGTGGTGCGGCCAGTTTTGGAATAGGTGAGTTGGCAGGTACTATAGGCACCGGACTTACCCAATCCGGACAGGCCTTGGCTCAGATAAGTTTCCAAGCTGCCGCACATGGAGTTTTGGGGGGTGTAATGTCCGATATTCAAGGAGGAGATTTCCTTTCCGGCTTTGCAGGGGGCGCATTGGGATCTGCGGTTGCGGGTGGCACCCAGAAATTTCTGAACAAGGCCACCAAGTTTTGGAAAGATACGGCCACTATTGCCAGTGGTGCACTCTCCGGAGGGCTTGGAACCAGTATAGCTGGAGGACGTTTCTGGGATGGTGTTAGGAATGGCGTCATTAGTAGTGCTCTGAACCATGTGGCTCATGATATTGCGGAAATAGACCCCGAGAAACTTAAAGCTAGAATTGAAAAAGATGGGAGATTAACACGTAGGGAGGCAAATAGATGGTTTAAATATGGTAATGGCAAACCATTGAACATAGATGCTTCTAAAATTGATTTGGACTTTTTGGGTTCATCTGAATGGCAAATTACGGGAGACCGAGTTGGTGTTCAAACATTGTATGCTTCAAAAGATGGATTAGTCTATGGCCAATTAAGTGTGGAATATATAGGTGATAATCAATTCAAAATTTTTAACGACAATTATGGCTTTGAATTGCATTCAGGTATTGAGAACACCCCAAGGAATCTATTTACTATTCTAGGAAGAATATTTGCTGGTCCTTTTACTGGAGGGATTCCTTTTGACATAAATTTTTACAATCGCATTAATACGGTGGACGTTAATAATAACAAACATTTAATATCTAGATAATATATGAAGAAGGTTGCTGTTTTAGTATTGCTTTTTGCAAGTTGTTCAGATTTCTCTGAAAAGTTTTCAAATAATATAACATTAGTACACGAAGGGGAGTTTTATAATTTTGTGACTAAAAAAAATCATCCTGGGTTGTTTTTGGAAGCAAACGTAGTAGAGGTCAAAGAAAACAAAAAATATATATTCTTTTATCAAATTATACATCTCGAAAGATTAAGACGTGACTTGGCAGCGGATATATATCCCAATGAGCGCTATCTAGATTCTATTCCTTTCGGAGAAAAAGCCGATTCCATAATAGCTAATTCCAATCATTTAAGAAAACAAGTGAAGTTTGAGAAAGCATATTTTGTTTTAATCAAATCAAAAGATTCACTGTTAGGGCCTTTTAAAGAAAAGAGTTCAGTGGTTAAGTATGGTTTTTAAATACCTTGATAAAATATTGATCAATAAAATTGAGGTTTTCGGAACTGCTTCCATGTTTGCATATCCACGGATACGATTTTTACCTTGGGAATACCTTTATTTCGTTAAATTCGTAATGGAAGATGAAACTATATTTTTGGTGACTTCGTTATCGGAGTTCAAGTTATTTCAGAAAATCAGACTAAATAGACATCTGCGAAAGAAAATCGTTTATAAAAAAACACTTTTAACAAGTATTTTGTTTCATAGGTTGAATTAGTTCCAAATGGATATTGTTAGGCTCTTAAAAGTTATTTTGATTTCTGCAGTCGTAATTTTAAGTACGAGTTGCAATAATTCGGCCTTGGATTATAATCTAGCAATATATCATGGTAAGAACAAAAATTATAAAAAAGCGATTACGTACTTTGATAAAGTATTATTGAGTGACCCTTCTAATTTCAAAGCACTTCACAATAGAGCTATAATGAATCAGATGCTTAGAAGGGAAGAACAGGCTATAGCTGATTATACCCAAGCATTGGAACTTGATGATAAACATGTTATTTCTTATGTAAACAGGGGTGTATCCAAAATGAGGATGGGTATGTACGAAGAGGCTATTTTAGATTATCAAAAAGCAATCAATATCAATTCTAATGAAGGATTAGCTTTTAAGAATATTGGAAATGTACATAAGTTAAAGGGAGAAAATACGAAGGCCTGCGAAAACTGGAGGAAAGCACAGAAATTGGGATCGGATTGTAGCTATTATCTCAGAATCAATAATTGCAAATAATTTTTGGAAAGAAGAATAATATAGGTGGTTACAGAACGGTAATTTTTTTGTGTTTTTATGCCCCTTTCATGATTCCCAAGTTACTTTTTATAATTGTACTACAATGGTCTTTAAAAATATAAAAATAATCTTCGATAGAGTCAAACCTAATGGGTAATTTGTTTCAGGTAATCCTAGAGTTCTATCTTTTTTTTACAAGTAAAAAGAAAAAGTCTAGGGAAGGAAAACTGGTTAATAATAACAATAATGAAAAAAATTATAAAAGCGGGAAAAAGATAAATATTGATAAAAATATTCCGAAAAAAGAGATAGATTATTATGATATAATTTCTTGGATTGTAAAAATTGGTGCCGTTCTATTGATTTTATGGAGTTGTTATAGATGGTATCGAAGAACTGGATTATAATTTGTATCATCTATTTCGGTCAGCTCTGCGAATTCTGTGACTTTATACCCTTATGACAGGTTTAGCTGTTAACCACGAAATTTGTAATTTCAAGGAGCAAGAATATCATGGAAAATGGTATGGACATACTTACGGCAAGCATGGACAGTAAAGAAATCAAAATAAAAATAATTATTGATAAATAATCGCCCCTATGAAAATCCATCATGTTTGTTTGGTTCTGGCAGGCATACTCCTTACAGGATGTATATCCGACGATGATTCCAGTGTTCTGCCCACCCAATTTTCAGGTAGGATATTGTACAGCGATACAATGGAGCCTGTTCCAAATATTGAAATAGAAATTGGACCACAGAAGAGACGGTTTCCAGTTAACATATTTTTTCCCGCTCAGCGTTTTACCCCGGAAAATGATGGTGATGGTAGCTTTAATGTCTCATTTGAAGGTAATGGTGATATCGATCTTTTTAGAATAAATGTTACCATAACAGATGAAAATGGCATTATTCTTAACAGTTTCAACGAATTTAATGGCTTGGTCTGCAGCCCTGAAGAATGTAACGATTATGAACCGGGGCGAAGCCATGAAAACCTTTTGATTTTGGTTCCTCGAGAATAAGCAAATACTAAAAATAGTAAGGAAGTGCAGGCTGCTTAAATTCAAGAACAGCCAACGACTGTAGGAAGTCTACGACTTCGGATCCTTATGACAAGTTTAGCTGTATACTGCAAAGTTGCCAACTTCGTAGAGCAAGGGAAATTATAAAACCTAATAAAAGGATGAATTTAAGAGAATTACATTTAAGGTTAAAAAAGATTTGAATAACCGAAGAGGAATATTATCTGAATGGCCTATACGGATCGACGAGCGATGATGAAAAATTGTCTTTGACTATTTTCAAGAATAGTAGATCAGAATTGATTTACAAGGTATATGTGCTTGAGAGAAATGAGGATCATTCCGTTAGACTCTTCCATAATGAAAAAGATGCTTGTCAATACTTTTACAAAAAAATGAAAGACCATTGATAAGTCCTAGAAAAAAGCAGCCCGGATACGTGATCGGCAGGATTGCCCTCTTAAAAAATCTTCCTTTGTTGTTTGGACTTATGAGTTCTTTTTCCCTTTCTTTCGGATCTCAGATGTTTTAGTTCAATATTTGCCTTAATGGATGCCAAAGACACTATTAAGGCTTTTCGTTTTTTATGGCCGATATTCATGATATACACAACCATATCATCAAGAAAGAAGGCAACCAATACTACGGACAAAAGAAGTAAAACAAGTACTAGCATCAACTTGGAATTTTCCATAAAGTCATTGGAGTCTCCTATAAATTCCGCTCCATAAACACCTAATAGAACCAGTATAATGGTAAAACAACTCTTGGCCAAGGCCTTAAGGAAGTATTCCTTCTTTTCCTTATTCTCATAAAAGGAAAGCAGTTCGAGCAACACCTTTATCCGATCAACATCCCGGAAATTGCCAAATAGAATTTTTTGGTTTATAAGTTCCTTATGGATTTGTTTATCTTTTTTCTCCGCATAACGGGTATATTGAAAACGCCTAAAAAATCCCTTTTTGGGAATTATGAGATTTGCCTTTTTACTTTTCAAGTGATTCCCGTATCCGATTACGGATAAACTAATAATCGATTGGAGAAAAGCAAAAGCGATCAGGACTAAAGGTTCCCCATAAGTAATAAGCAATACAACCGTAATCATACCTACCGAAAGGGTCAAAAAGCAGTTGATCGTAAAAGGACGCTTGTACCAGGGAAGTTCCTTGAATACCCAATGGTAAGGAGTATACTTTGAATATATATCCTCTATTATCTTTATATAATCTTTCATTACATCTTATTTAGGTCTTAACAAAAATACCGGAACTAGCTTTATGAGAATCAGCTTGCTAAAAAAATCAAAGCATAAAAGAATACGAACATAAATGTTATGGAATTTTACTGTTTTGTATTGCTTCCATTGCTTCTGAATTTCACCCTTCATCATTTTAATTTCCCCAAGTACAATTCCATCACTGTTACTTTTTTATTGATGGCAAAACAACAACATTTATCCTTTGTTTCACGGCATAAAGCCGTGTCGTTTCTCTCCACTTTTTATACGTTCCACAAAACCTAAATATTGAATCCACAACGGCATCAAAAAAAGGTAACAGTGACGGCCCTATGGGAAGTAAATCAAAAACAGAAACGATGAAATCATACGGAAACAATAAAACAGAAGCGATACAAAAGTTAAAAAACCAAAAAAAGGAAAACGCTCCGGATATAATAAGTAAATCAGTTTTAAACGCCTTACGAATAGGCAAAAATCAAATAGTAACATTTTAAATTTTTAAGTTATGGGTACATTAAGAAACAAAGTTCAATTGATTGGAAATGTGGGCAACGAGCCTAAAATCACCAACCTGGAAAGCGGTAATAGGGTCGCCCGTTTTTCTATGGCGACAAACGAGTATTACCGTAATGGGCAAGGCGAAAAAGTACGATCCACCCAATGGCACTATGTGGTCGCTTGGGACAAGAAAGCGGACATCATAGAGCGGTATGCCCATAAAGGGAAAGAATTGGCAGTTGAGGGCAAATTGATTTCAAGAAG
>JBCCEC010000144.1:0-5957 GCA_039030475.1 Bacteroidota bacterium | reverse complement strand
GCTTCTTCGTCTCGTAGTAGCCATAACGCTCCTTTCCTGGTCACACCAGCCACCACCGCGAAAAACACGGTATGTTCCGTAAACGGTTTCGTCATAGATATCTGAGCACCATTCCCAAACGTTTCCTAACATGTCATAAAGCCCCCATGGGTTGGGTTTCTTTTGCCCAACCTCCCGGGTCCTATGATCAGAATTGTCTTTATACCAGGCCACTTCGTTCAATTCACCGTACCTGACGCCCTTGATTCCGGCCTGACAAGCATATTGCCATTCCGCTTCGGTGGGAAGTCGAAATCCATTGGCGGTAAAATTTAGGTTTACTTTCTCCTTTACTAAATCAATCCCATAATACGCATCCCGTCCTAAACGTTGGGATATCTCATTACAAAAGTTCACAGCTTGAATCCAGGACACGGTTTCAACCGGTAAATGGCGACCTTTTATGGTGGAAGGATTCTCATTGATTACGGCTTCATAAATTTCCTGAGTTACCTGGAATTTGCAGAGTTCAAATGAGTCTATATCCACTGACCAGGTGGTTTTGGTTCGGTCATCCCTCATGTCGACCGATCCTTTTGGAATGGTCACGAATAGGTCATTTACGATAGCTATATCCAATTTTGATGTGATAATTTTAGGGGTGCGATGAGGGATAAAAATCAGTGTAAATTGTATTCAAGTATAACCTGTACCAAAGGTAGAGTTATATGATGTTACGATCCTGGTCTCAAAAAGATTAAATTAACATGGATCAGTAGCAACTGCCGCGAGTGGTCAGCAAGATCATCAGTCTAAACCCAAAGTTGTTAAATCTTTATCCATCAGCTATGGGTGGTATTTTTTAGCTCGTGCAGAACCACATTTCCTCTTGGAGAAATTTCATACCCGTCAATTAAGCTGATAGTCAGTCCGAGATTCTTTAATTTCCTAATATTCAATTTAAACCACTCTTTTTCGTATCCGAGTTGTGTCGAATATTCAATCGCATATTTACCTGGTTCTCTATCCAAAAGATCGAGTACTTTAAACGTCCAGTTCTTTACTTTTCCGCTCGTATCCAACCTTTTTAGCTTATCCAAAATTTTGGTCATTTCAGCATTAGAGATGTTGGAGTTTTTCCTCAGCGCAATTCTTGGGTCGACCCCCTCAAGATCAAACTCTATTTTATAGATGTCTCCGGTTTCTTTGAAGGCTAGTTCTTTATCAAGCTCTTTTCGATCTGCGTAACCCGCCTGAACGATTTCATGACTCGGAATCTGGTCATAATCGATGATCTTAACGGATTTAATTCGTAGTAGTCCTGCCGGTGTTAGAAGCGTTTTGCTTTCCGTTACGGATGGTCGTGTCCATTTTCTAAAAGCGATTTTAATCTCACCTTGTTCAATCAGATCTAGAAACTTCTTTTTGAAAAGCATTTTTCCTTATTGGCAGTAATTGACCTCAGCTTACGACGGGTCGCCAAATTTCGTGAATTTATTATTTAACTGGGTTCAAACGCTTCTCATACTCACCTAAGGCATTCCAGATGGAATAGAATTGATCGACTCCACCGGAACCACGTACTGAGGTATTAATCATTAAAATTCGGCCGGTTTTAGTGGCTGGATCAAAAAACATAAAAGTGGCAATTCCCGGATCACCACCAGTGTGTCCCACATATCCTTTAGGGGTAAATCCCATAAAAATCCCGGTGTTGTATTCGTCGTCAAAGTCATTTTCGTCATCTCGATCAGGTAGATTTTTGGCTTGAAGTTGTTCTTTGAAAAGTTCCTGATAGCTCGCAAAGGTCAGTAGAGTTCCTTCGCCGGAATGACCTTTGATCAATTCACTGAGGTATTTGCCCAAATCGGAAATGCTGGTGATCAGGCCGCCATCCGGATAAGTGATTAGTGAATAATAGGGCAATTCCGTTCCCGGATTCGCGTATAAGGTCGAGTGGACAGATAACTCTATATCTTCAAAAGACCAGCCTGAAGAGGTCATTTTAAGAGGTTTTAGAATATGGTCAGTAGCAAATTCGTTGAACGACTTTTCCGTAGCCATTTCCAATACCGCGGCCGCCAGCGTGGCGCCTATATTACTGTATTCATAGATTTCACCGGGTTTGTTTTTTGAGAACCCCGCTTCTTCATACCATTCGCCCCGGTCGGAAAGAATTTTTTCCAGAAAGTCTATCAAGGGCATTTTAGAATCAGAGAGGTTGAAATTTTCCGAAATGGCTTTTAGCGAGTCTGAGACCGGGACATCATCTTTAAGGATATATGATCTTTCGTCGTAATAGTCGGTATCCAGGATGCTGGAGGTATGAGTCGTAAGTTGTCGGATGGTAATCGGTACATCTGGGAATGCCGGGTTTTTGACTTCAAATGGAAGATAATCTGCGACAGGATCATCCAGATCTAACTTCCCCAGTTCCTGGGCCTTAAGCAGCGCTATCCCAATGAACGTTTTTGAGACGGAACCAATGTTTTGGATTGTATTTTCGGTGTAGGCGGTATTATTTTTTGTATTGGCGAAACCAATTCCCTCTGCGTAAAGCACCTCTTTTTCATTGACGACAGCCGCACCAAATCCGTTGATATATCCGCTTTCGTGTAATGAATTCAGTTTAAAGGTTAAGGTGTCGCCCCAGTTGGGTTCTGAATGGGAAGTTTCGGTGCTAGGGGGCTGACAAGAGATTACAATAATTATAAGGGATAGGATAAAGGTGATCGTTTTTACCATGGTTTAAGGTTTAGGCTAAAGTCTACGATTGATTTAAGGACAAGCGGGTGTAAAAATAGTTCCCCCAATGATAACCGTTTAAAAGAATGATGAATAGAGCGCGGGAGATCTATATTTTGAACCCCGATTTCAAAAGGCTTAGAAGCGCATTTATTTTAGAGTTTGATTAGGTGTATCGTCATTGAGTAAAGCCAAAAGATTATTTTTTACCGCCTCAAGTTCCGCTATTTTAAATTCTATTTCCAGTAATTTTTTTGCAGCTTTTTCGCGTCTGAATACATCAATGTTTGGGTTGTTATCTTTCTCTTGTAATATATCTTTCCCTTCGTTTAGGGTTAGTCCAAATTTTTTGAGGCACTTTATAATTTTTATTCTTTCCACGTTACCATCGCCGTAGTCCTTGTAATTATTCCACTCAAACGGTCTTGTTATATTCTTGAGTAAACCGCTTCTTTCGTAAAATCTTATCGTATCTCGAGAAACCCCTGTTCTCGATGCTAATTCTCCAATTTTCATAAAAAAGTTATTTTTTCCTTGACCATAGACTATAGTCCATAGTTTATGTTTGTTTGAAATTAAAATTTTAGTGCTGTAAAATCAAACTCTAATGTTATGAAGGCGATCAAGAGTAAAATTGTAGTCATTACAGGGGCCACAAATGGAATTGGTAAAGCGATAATTAAAGGACTTGCTAAATCGGGATATCACCTAATTATTCTAGCTAGAAACATAGAAAAAATCAACCAACTTAATGAAGAGCTCCTTGCTATTGACTCAAAGCTGCAGCTTGATTTTTATCAGGTCGACTTATCCCTTGTGAGGGAAACCAAGGAGGCACTAATAAGGATTAAAGAAAAATACGATAAGATTGATGTTTTAGTACATTCAGCCGGCTTAATTCCCAATAAGATCGAAAAGACATCGGAAGGAGTCGAGCGAGCTTTCGCCGTAAGTTTCTTAACCCGATTCTTGATAACCCAGGAATTACTGCCGTTAATTTTGAACTCCGATAAGAAGCTAATTTTTACTATAGCGAGTCCAGGTCATAATGGCACTATTCATTTTGAAGATGTTCATTTTAATTTTCGGAAATTCAATTCAATCGAAGTAGTAAAGCAATTCAATAAGTGCAATGATGTATATACTTCATACCTATCCAAAAAATACGCTGAGTCAAATGTATATTGTTATGACCCGGGATTAGTGAACACTAGTATACACTATGGTTGGCCTTTCCCGTTGAGCGTTTTGATGCGAGGAATTGTGAAACCCCTTTTTATGAAATCTCCCGAACAGGCTGCCGAAATTCCCGTCAATATCATCACGGGTCGCTTTCATCCAGACGGCATATTCATAAACTCGAGGGGTAAACTAATTAAATGTCCCGAAATAACCGAGAATAGGACGTATCAAGAAAGGGTTATTGATTTAGGTAATAAGATAATTGAATCAGCTCATCACCTCTGACGGCAGACCTTAGAATGTGTGAACTCGATGACTTTTGTTTTGTGTTTATACTTTCGTCCTATCATTTAAACCGCTATTGCCTGGAATGTCGACAACAGTCTTTCTACAAATCAATACTATATGTTCCATCTGCACAATTTACCCATACTTTACCATTCTCAAATTGCCTTGTAAATATCATTCCATCATTACCTACCTGAACGTCACCAATAGGTTGTCCTGTGACAATATCATCATATTGCGCAAAATAATCCCAACTTATATCACCCCAGCCTCCTAATTCCGGATCATTTTGCATATCCAGAAAAACCGAAGTAGCTTCCTGGTCCCATTGCTACCAAGAATGCCGCCATACCAAATTCTAAAAACTCATCACGGGTAAACGACTTGTTAACTCCATCTAAGGTGATGCAGCCCTCTAAACATCCTCCGTCATTTGGGAAATAGGGCATATGAACTATTAACGGAATTCCATATTCTGTTTCTCGGAGTGAGTTTCTAATTTGTTTTGAAGCAGTTTTTCCTAAATTCCACATCCAGAACTCATTATTCCTGGCAAATGGTATCCCGTCCAATGCTTGCAGTATAGCTTCTTCGGCCAGAGGGCAATCATTTTCCCAAGGTACCTGAGCTCCAATATCAGAAAATCCATTAGTGGTTGATAAAATTGGATATTTCCCGTTGTTTACCAATTCTGAAAAAACTCTTTTATAAAGATCAAGTTGCGATTCCATAAATGAGCGTCGTGCAGTTTGTGTCATATAACTCAGATGATTGGTTTCATCGCAAGGGACGCTTTGTGCATTATCGAAGAATACCCCATCAGTGTTTTCGTTTGCGGCGAGTTCAATTAGGTGGGCGTACGCTTCTTGAGTAACACATTTTCTAAAATCCCATCGGCAGTATTTCAAATCTGTTTCAAATCCGGACTCGTCTACATCTCTAGGGTAGTTTATGAATCCTTCGCACAATCTTTCATCTTCAATAAAAAGGTCTTGGTTTTGTAAAGCAATCCATTGCTGTTCATACATAGAACCCGCCCACATCCCACTTCGATAAACAAGCATAGGTGGTCCGTTGGGATGGGCTGTTTTAAAATTTTCAACCTGGGTTTCCATAAAACCGGCTAAATCTCCGCCTGCCCATAATCCGGTAGTAAATTCTTCGGCAAACTGACCCATTCTAAACTCTAAAATGGCCAGGCTAAACTGGCTTATCTTCTGCATTTGAGAAGCATTTAGATAACCTTCCGGTTCTGCCGCAAAATAGAGTGAAGGAAATTTTTCGTATCCACTCCATTGCCAAGGCTGCCACGTTGATGGCAAATTGGGACTGCTAAAGTTGTTCACACAATTTTCGGAAAGTGCGTTATCAGAAGTAGAATTATCCAAATCTATATCATCTTCTAGGTCACAGGATAATAGTGTCACCAGCAGTGCTGAGAGGGCCAAATAAAAAATCACTTTTTTCATAAGGTATATCATTTGTCCGTATAACCTCATTAAAGACATTTACCCTACCCCTAGGTCTGATAAAGTGAATTGTTGCCCACAGTCCTGTTATGATGAATGATCACTTGTGGCGAGTTTATTGAAAATGTACGGTAACGGGAAGTCTTTAACCTCTTAATTTGAGCTGGGGTGAAAGCGGCTTTTTATATCTATCGCTTTTTCATTTCCTGTCGTCATTCGTTCTAAAATAGAATAGTTCGGGGTCTCCTTCGTCTAACCCGTTTACTTTTCCCGCATACGAAAAACCGGCTTTGG
>JBCCEC010000143.1:0-6038 GCA_039030475.1 Bacteroidota bacterium | reverse complement strand
GTTATGTTTAACTCAGGTTATTTTGATACTAGTTCTTGTTAGAAGTAACTTCTTTATTAAGAAAAAAGACAAGAATCCCCCATCAAAGAAAACTAATGTAACAAACACTTTATCTAGGACCAAATATAAGAATAGTGGTTTGACTACAGATTTAGCAAACGATTTTAAAATTAAGCTTGTTGAGCTTATGGATAAAAACAAGCTTTATCAAAATCCAAATTTAAGGTTGAAAGATATAGCTTTCAAAATGGGAATTTCAGTACATCAAACTTCGCAAATAATAAATCAAAAGTTTGGTCAAGACTTTAACACCTTCGTTAATACCTATAGGGTTGCTGAGGCTATAAGACTTTTCAGAATAAATGAAAACCCTAGTATTGGAGAAGTTTTGTTTGAGGTTGGATTTAATAATAAAGCCACTTTCAACAAGGCTTTTAAAAATTATGTCAATATGACCCCTACAGAATTTATTGAAGTGTTAAAACAACAAAAGAAAATACACCTTTTCCCTAGTAGTTAACCAAATTATTTTCGATAGTTTTTTGACAACAATTTGCGCAGACCCACCACTACCTGTTTCTTCCTTTGTTTATACTTAGGGTTTTGTGTATAACCACTACACTTATAAGATTAAAATTTTAAATGTTTTTCAAGCTTGATATACTTGGTTTTAATTTTTTTTGACCAACTGAAGTAATAGGTAAATAATTATCGGGATAGTGGAAAACACCTATAATTATAGACTCTCAAGCCTATTTCTTTCCCTTTTTTTGTTGCTGCAAATTTGAAACGTAGAGTGGTACGATGTCAGTACCAAAAAAATTAAGGGCATTACATTTTGTTCTCATTTTAGAAGGTATTTTTTGAATTAGTCATCAATTGACAGCTACCACTCTACAAATTCAAACAACTAACTCATTTATTACTAACTAAAATTTACTGTATGAAAATTAAGATTTCACTGATTACACTTATGATGTCCTTGGTTTTTGCGAACATGAACTCGCAGACCAATATACGTTCTGGAACGGTCACAGACCAGAACGGAATGCCACTTCCTGGGGTCTCTATAGTTGTAGACGGTACGACCAATGGAACACAAACGGATTTTGACGGAAACTATACTATTTCAGTTGAAGTTGACCAAGTACTCCGTTTTAGCTATATAGGTCAAAAAACAACAACTAGGATCGTGACCAGTTCCAATGTGATCAATGTGCAAATGGAAGAGGATGCACAGGCCTTGGAAGAAGTTGTTGTTACAGGCCAAGGCGCGGGAATACAAAGAAGAAAGTTGTCTACTACGGTCGATGTTCTTACCGAAGATGAGATAGATAAGCTCCCGGCAAATCAAATTGACCAATTGCTTCAGGCTACGGCGCCCAGCGCACAGATTAGACTGAGTTCTGGACAGCCAGGAACAGCATCTATTATTAGGACAAGAGGACCAATCTCGGCCGCTTCTTCTTCTACACCGGTAATCATCGTAGATGGTATTAGGGTCGATAATTTGAATTCCAATGCACAATTAGGCCTTGACACAGGTGGTGCGAATGTTTCTGCCTTAGCAGATATACCTGTTGAGTCCATTGAACGGATTGAGTACATTAAAGGTGGTGCGGCTACCACATTATATGGTGCTGATGCAGCAAATGGTATCATTCAGATTATCACAAAAAAAGGAAAATCTGGAAAAGGAACCGCCTTTTTTGAAAGTAGGCTTGGTGTTATCAAGGGCACAGAAGATTTTTTAAAGTATAAACGGACCGCAGAAGCCATTTTTCAACCAGGATTTTCTCAGGAGTATAGAGTGGGCTTTAACGGTGGTTCCGAGAATTTTACCTATAACTTTGGCGGGAGTTTGTATAAAGATGACGGATTCAATGACTTGAACGAACAAGTCAGAAGGAGCTTTACCTTTGGATTGAGTGCCAAGGTAACGGACAGATTAAAATATCAGGGATCTTTTTCTTACGTAAGTTTTGATTCTAATCTGGATTACAATGCAAATACAAGCTTTTCACGGTTTTCTAATTTTGAAGGTGCAAGTAGGGGGCTCGATTTGGATGAACTCCCCGAAGAAGAATGGATACCTCTAAGGGACAATGCTCGTAGATTAGGGGAACTGGTCGATATAACTGCCAGAACCAGTCGTTTTACAGCATCGAACAAGTTTACGTATGACATAACAAACTCACTACAGGCCAATGCAACTGTAGGTATTGATTTTAGAACTACCGTACAAGAGGGTTTGAACAGTAATGAGTTTTTGGTTGAACTTGGTGATGTGAACCCAGGGACTACTGATCAGGCTGAGTTCACTCGTGCGTTACGTGATAATTTTGTGGTTACTGGGGACATGAATTTTACGCACAGGGCCAGTACCGAAAATTTTTCATTTGTTACTGTCTTTGGAGGGCAGTTTTTCAGAACTTCCGATAGGCAAAACCGTCTGGACGGAGAAGGTGGTGTTGACGGTACCAGAAAAATAGACTTCTTTCCAACACAAGCTAGTTTGGATTTTGTATTAGAGAATGCCAACTATGGCCTTTATTTCTTGGAAAATGTAGGGATATACGATGTAGCGTACTTGGAGTTTGGTGGACGCTTGGACAGGAGCACCGCTTCCGGTAGCAACACCAAACCGCTTTTATTACCAAAAGTTGGGTTTACCTATAATTTCTCTGACCATGATTTCTATCGGGAAAGCAATATTAGCGATTGGATTTCCAATATCAAGCTAAGGGCCAATTACGGAGAATCCACAAACTTTGCCCAACCTTTTGAGCAAGATAGGACTTTTGAATTGAGTTCGTTTTTGGGTACCCCGGCAATTTCTTTTGCAAATCCAGGCAATGCGGATTTAATATCGGAAACGGTACAGACGACAGAGTTTGGGCTAGAACTTGGTTTCTTTAGAAATAGGTTGAATTTTAGTGGAACCAGGTATGTGGCCAATACTGTGGACGCATTATTTACACCGGTTGCACCACCGTCCCAAGGTTCACAGAACCAAATCCAGAACCTGGGTAAAGTAGAGAACAAAGGTTGGGAGTTTGAAATGAGAGCAGCTATATTACAATCGGTAAAACATCAAATGAACTTGTCTTTATCCTACAATACCAATGAGAACAATGTTGTTGATACTGGCGGTGGAGCACCTTTTGTTGTTGGAGGATTCAATGTGCTGGGCTCTGTTGTAGCCGAAGGTGAAAGTCTTGGGTTTCTTAGGGGAACTGCAGCGGTACTGCAGGATGATGGAACATATGCTTTTGAGACCAACTCATTTTTAGGAAAGACTTTTGCTCCTAATTTTGGATCTATAAGCTTTGATTATTCCTTCAATAACAAGTTGAATGTATTCATTACGGGCGACTATCAATTTGGTGGAAAGATTACAGATCTTAGTTTCTTGTTAAGACATATAAGAGGTGTTGATGATACCGGTATACCACAGGAATTGATAGATAGTGGGACCTCTCCATTCAATTACGTGAACTTCTTTGTTTTTGATAACGATTACTTAAAAATCAGGAACATTGGGGCATCCTATGATTTTGGTGACGTACTCAAGCCTTTCTCTAATGTAAGATTTGGAGTAACGGTTACCAATCCGTTCAATTTTACCGCTGGGAATTTTGATCCAGAGGCCACAGGTTCGGGAATTGGTCTTCAAAATGGTTTTTCCAGTGGAGGATTTGCTTACGGAACCGAGTCCGCCCCAAGGATTTATATGAGCTCTTTAAAGTTTCAGTTTTAAAAAATTAGATATGAAAAAAATAACATTGATAGTAGGTACGGTTCTTATTTTTGCTAACTGTACCGATGAATTTAGTAGTGTAGTTGACTTCACTAAGATTGAGAATCCAACTTTATCGGAGAATTCTGTTGTTGGACAGCCCAACTCTTCATTGGTGTGGCTCGATGGTATAAAGCGAAATATGGCCTTTGTTTATAACGAGTTATTGATGTTATCCGAATTGGGCTCGGACAACTATGTAAATACACAAACGTTCTACAACCAGTTCATGGATAACCTCGACCTGCAACCAGCTGATCCCGATTTGAGGGATGCAACAAGGGAAATTGCAAGGTTACGGGAAATGGCGCTGTTTGGTTTGGAGGAAGTTGGGCCCGGTGATTCCGAGTATGCTACCGAAACAGAGGCAGATTACAACTATTATTTGGGGCTTTCCTACATGTATGCTGGAATGTATTTCCCAGCTTTGCCCCAAGAACCGCTTGGACCTGCCATACCTGCGCGCCAAAATTACTTGGATGCTATCACAGCTATTGATATCGCTATCGAATTGAATCCGGGTCAGACCAGATACTTTATGGCCAAATCCAGAATAAATTATTATTTGGGAAATAAAGCCGAAGCGGTCGCTGCTGCAAATGCGGCACTGGCAATAGATGGCGCATTTGACAACGTTGTAAATTTTGATGAAGATGCTCCAATTAATGTTCCCGATGGAACGAATCCAAGCAATGTATTTGAAACTGCATTGTACGAAAGAGCAACTTTTGATGACTTACAACCACTACCAACATTGGATTTTCTTGATCCCAAATACTCATTTCTAACCCCAGGTGAAGATCCTCCAGTCCATTATTTAAAAGCAGAGGAGGCGTTATTGATTTTGGCGGAAGCTAATCTATCTGACAATAATGTTGCTGAGGCTCGGCAAAACTTAACAGATTTGTTGGCTCTCGTCGATACTAGGGAAGTTCGCAGTATTGACGATTCCATTGAAGCTAGAAGTGAAGTAGATCCAGGCGGCAGACCAGATAGTACCAATGTAGTGGTCAATGAAAGGCCAAATTTGGTTTTGGATAGACAGAACGGTAATGTTTCCATACCTTCAGTTTCCGGAACTTCGCTTACAGCGGATGATATTGCAAGTTTGAATGCCGATGATGCAGGTCTGGAGTTATTGTATAGGACTCGGCAAGAAGTTTTTATTGCCGAAGGGCTTCGTTTTGTTGATATGGGGCTAAAACTTATCATTGATGAAAATGAAGTACTGCTTAACGATAATATTTCTGAGACAGATTTGGGGGCAGCTATTTTATTGCCTCCCTTCATTTCTTCCGTTGCCGATGATTTGGATGCTGTAACGTACGACGCCGAAGCAGGTATTGCAACCACAGCAATAGATGTAACGGAAATTTTAGTTGAAAATAAAACTTCTGATTTTGTTTTGCCATTTCATTAAAAATGAGTGACATAAGTAAAAAGGGCCCTGTAACTACAGGGCCCTTTTTTATTTTTGAAAATAAAAACGTGAAATGCCTATAGTTATTAAGGCAAATCTTTACTATTGTACTGCCTAAATATTTCAATCAAATCACCTTCTTTTTTATAAGAAAGTTTGTTTTTCTTCGTAAAACTTTTGGTGTCGTTATCAATTAATTGTGCTATTTCGTTTTTACTTTTTGGTAATGGATTAAAAACCTCTCCCTCTTTCTTATAGTATAGATTTGAAGTAACCTTGATTTTATCTTTATTTTCTATCCCCAATAGAGCTGCATCTGTGGCCGCTTTGATAATTTTGGCACTGTAATATTTTATAAGGTTGATTTTTCCCTTTGTCAATTGTTCTGCAAAAACTGTTTTTACGGTATTGGGAGCTTTAAACGGAACAAAGATTTTATCTCCAATTTTCACCTCTATATTAGTGACTGGTTTTAAGGCAATGATCTTTTCCTCTTTAGCTATTTCTATTTCTTTTGTGTAAGCATTAAATCGTGCTACAAGATTTACTTTTTTCTTTTTGTTGTGGTCATAAATCACAGTTGGAGTCCAATCCTCCTGTAAATAAGGAGATCCTTCCGTTCCTTCTATTGAATTTGCCGAAACTCTTAAGACCATCCCAGAAGAACTTTGCTCGTATTGATAAGTTGCATCCTCTTCATAAGTATAAGAAGCTGCTTGGGAATGACAGAAAGTTGAGGCAAAGGAAAGTACTACAATAGTTCTTGTTTTAATTTTTTTCATTTAAAATAGTTTAAGGGGATAAAATGGTTTTATGGAT
>JBCCEC010000142.1:0-6117 GCA_039030475.1 Bacteroidota bacterium | reverse complement strand
TTTTCAGAGCCATCGATCTGTAGCTTTTTTCTGAGGCGATAACGATGTATCTCTACCCCTCTAACCGTTATGGCCATTAAAGGAGCAATCTCTTTTGTGGAAAGATTCATTTTAAGATATGCACATAATTTAAGGTCCTTGGGCGTTAGTTTTGGATACGCAGAAAGTAAGCGCTCAAAAAAGTCATTATGTAATTCCTTGAAACTTACTTCAAACCTCTTCCAATCTTCGGTATCCTTTACGGAACTGTTGAGCTTTCTTATAAAATTTCGATACCGTTGCGAGTTTGCAAATTTATCCTTGTCCACCAACAACATGTCTTTCAGTTCTAAAAGCATCTCGTTTTTCTTGGCGATATTCAAGGTGGTACTGGCCAATTCATTCTGCTTAAGCTTAATTTCCTTCGCTAACTTTTCCTTTTCCAAAACGGCAAGTGTTTCTTCTTGCTCTTTTTGCATTTTCCCTTCGAGCTCACGTTGCTTTCGCATTAACTTTCTATGATTGTACCAGCGTATAAAAAATATGAAAAGTACAATCACCAGACTGTAAAGAGCTAAACTCAGCTTTGATAAGTACCATGGAGAATCAATAGTGAGCGATAGGGTTTTTGGAGAGGATATGGCATTATCCACCCCTACTGTAGAAACGCGGAACTCATAATCACCATAGGTCAAATTTTGAAAACTTATGGAACCCTCCTCAACGTATCCAGAATAATTTTGGGGTCCTCTCAACTCATAAAAATATCTGGGCTGAATTAGTTTTGGCGTGGAAAACCCTATTTCCAATAATCTAGAGTTTTTAAAGGACAATTGAAATGCATACTGCTCCGTTACAGGAATACTGATTCTCTCCCCTTTCAAATAATTCAACTCAGGGATGGGCAATTTATTCGAGTCCAGTTGTTTTCTAAGATTTTTTGTGTTGATTTCGGCAAACCCATCACTTAGCACTATAAATGAAATTGAATCATTTATCTTAATGATATTGTGTGAGTCGGGCACCAATCTTTTTCTGAGGTTCAAATCGGTTATCACTAAGCTATCCGATTTTAAATTGGTATACATGATTTCCTTCATTTCTTCATTGGCTACAAACCAAAAATGACTGTCATCAAAATTTAAAATATCATTCCCATTAAACTGTTGAAATTCATTGAACAGTACAATTTCTCCCAAGATAGGATCATACTTATGCCATATACCCCCAATGTTTAGCGTAATTTGGTTTTTGATCTTGTAAACTTTGATATTGTAGTTTGTAGGTATATCGATTCCGTCAAACTGCTCTATCTTTAAAACGCTTTTATAATCTTCGCTCAAATGAACACGATAAAAGCCTTTATACGGATGAACTGCCCATACAATAGTTGGCGATTCAAAACATAACTGTTTTATGGGAAAACCTATTCCTTCTACCTTGGTTATCTCCCAAGACCCATTTTCTAGTCGTTTATATTTAGCTAGTCCATTATACGTTCCCTGAACATAGGTCATACTTTGCTCGGGAATTTTTACAATCTCATATCCGCCAGAAATATTGGAAATCTTTTCTATGCTCCCATTCTTAATTTTAAACGTTCCTGTATTATGACCGCATAATAAATTATTATCTATAGTTTCCAAATCCCAAACATGACCTTGTGTTCCGTTTATAAATTCTAAATCATGCCCTTTAAAGTAGAATACGCCCGTATTACTGCCCAAGTAAAGTTTATCCTCAAAAACTTTCACATCATAGACTGTACCTAATGCTCCAGAGTTATCAGTGTAATATGTAATGGGACTATTAAGTTTTACCCTTCCAAGACCATTGTCGAGTCCAAGCCACAATTGGTCTTCATATTGAAGCATGGAAAGCAATGTATTGTTTTGAAGACCGGAAGCTTTATTTAAAACCCTCGATTCTTTTGTTTGAAAGTCATAGAGGTAAACTCCATTTTTTATGGTTCCAAAGGCAATCTTACCATTATCAAGTTTTAAAATTTTGTTTAATTGATGCTTTTTAAGCTCTTCGTTCAAATCTTCATTCCAAGAAATCAACCCATTATTTTTAAAAAAATAACATCCGTTCAATTTGGTTCCCACTATTAATTTTCCATCGACTACCGCAATATCAGTGACAGTTTTATTTAATAATTTTTCTTGATTTTCAAGCGGCACCAACATGTAGTCCTTCAATTCAAAAAGTCCACCTGTACTACTCGCAACGATCATCCTATCATCATACCAAATAAAATCTGAAATGACCTCTGTAGGTTCTATAACCGTTACTGTATCATTTTTATAAATATAAATCGATGAAAAAGACCGAAAGAATATGGTGTCGTTGACAGAGAGAATTTCCCAAAATTCTTCACTTGTGAATAAGTGGTCCTTTATCAAATGTGTTAAAGAAGTATATTCTAAGATTCCCTTTTTATTTTCCCAAAAACCAAATTCTTCGTACGATCCTGTGTAAATACGTTCATCTACGGATAATACGGAGCGTATAATCGTGCTATTCGGTAATTTATTGAGTGTCCACCGTTCACCATCAAAGTATAACATCCCTTTATTGTTGGCAACAAAGAGCTCTCCTTTAGAGTTAACGGTCAAATCCCAGTTTTTACTCCCCCCTTGGTAATCAAGAATGTTGTAATTATAAACTGGTGGAAGTAAATTCTGACTGTATAAGGATATAGTTAAGCTGAAAAAGACAAAAATTGTAAACCAATAATGTAGTATAGTTTTTGGCAATATCATTCTGCTGTAGTCTTCATGTAAAGTTTACGGTAAGCAATTTTCCTATTCTACTTACCCGACTTTATTCATAGTCTTGTTGGTCCATGTTAAATGTAAAAAACTGAAACCAATTAACACTACAAAGAGGTTTGGTTTTATTTGATAAAAAATTGCATTATGAAAATTACATCTAAGCAGAACATACAAAAGTCCACATCTTTCTAAATCTTGGGAATTAAAAATCCAGACTTTTACCGAACCGTCAGTTCATAATAGGCATCCGTTAAACGAAACAAGGCATTCATAAAACTAGGCCTTTTTTAAACAGCAAGATACACTACGTTTGTATTGTAAGTGAGCGTTAAAATAGAATTTGGTTTATTTATTAGTATGTTTTAACGCGAAATTATAATAGTACACTTTTTGAACTGTTGATCATAAAAGTGTTTAGTTTAGTTGAGGTTTCCGTTACGCCAAGGAGTTTTTAGAATTCCTTGGTCGTAATGGATAAATTAGGAGAAATGCCTTCGACTGTATCATCTCTTTAAGAAAACACTATTTCCACATTACACGCTAAACATTATTAGCTTAAAACTTAAGGCTGTAATAAAAGGCAACGATTAAAAGATTAGTGCGTTTCAATAAATAAAAATCCAATTATCAATTTGTCTATCTATAAACTCAATGCCTTTATCCATCAATTGAAATGATGCATACGTTCATTTAGCCGCTATGATTTCAACTATTTATACTCTCTTCGCTTTTTAGTTCGTGAAAAAGTATAACCCTGACCTATTTAAAAAGCAGGTCATCAATTTTAAAAAATAGTACTAGGCCCGACATTGGTGTTCATCTCAACAAAGTAATTAAAATCCGAAAAGCTAAAAGCTGTTGGATACGGAGAAGAAAAAACAATTGTTTCAAACAAAACAGAAGAGTAGGAATAAATCTGATCAAATAACCATCTAATTCATATCTAACGATTAATTAAGAATAGAAATGTTTGGTGTTCTCATAAATTCTTAATGTGATGTGATGGTTTGACCACCAAGATACTTTCTTGGTGGTTTTTTGTTTTAGCTATACTAAAATACACTTTCCTTTAGAGGAATAATACTGTTAATACTATGGGTATTAGCATAATCCCCAGAATAGAAACTTTACAACCATAAACTCATTTTCCGCATCCATCAATTCAAACAAGCCGTTCGTTGATCAATGAACTTTTGTTCTACAACTTATCCATTACTTTATTATGCCAAATCTATTTCTTGTTCCCAACCTCCAAGAAATCATAATAAACTTAACCGATATGATTAAAATTCTACTTTTTTCAACCAATAGATCAAAAACAGAAAGACGCTTTTCGGTCAAAGAATTTAGTCGACTTCTCCAATCTGTACTAATTATATTACTTGTCCTCATAGGACAAACAGCACTTGCACAGATTGAAGTAGATACTTGGTACACTGCGGATAGGGCCGTTAACACGGCCCCATTGCCCCCTGGCCAATTCTATCAATACACACCATATGCCCCGGCAGATGGAACTCCCGTAACCACTTGGTACGATTTTGTTGATGGTGGACCCAGTTCTAATCAAAATGCGGTCCAACATCCTGCAGACCCGGCACATTATCCCAATCCCTGGAATGCGCCCGTTGATCCCGGCTTTCAACATTCTTTCGGGCTTCCTACTTATCTAGTTCCCGCTGGTTCGGTGCCGGGCATACCCACTTTGCGAAGAAATAGTATGAATTTTAATCCCGCTCTCGAATTTGATGGAAGCGGTAACGGCGAAGCCTTACATACGCGCCCTGTCTCCAGAGAAGAGATAACTGTTTTTATTGTCTTCAAGGCCAGGGGTTCAGGTAATACCGCAAAGACCCAACGGCTGCTCTATGGAGGGGATATAGAGGACTATCATAGTTCTACCACCAATCTTTCACTGGGAGTTTCAACTGGTGATAGGTTCTCAGTGGGCAGAACCTGGAACGGGGGTTCCTTTTTTCAAAGTGGCGGCATAGATCTTATCGATCGTCCAACCGTTGGTGTGTTCATTAGAGATGTTGTGGAACCTATTGGAAGTCAACAAGAAGTTCTGGCAACAAGGGTAAATGGGCTCCAGGATATCTTAGAAATACGAAATCATAACCTTGCAGAAAATGACCTCTATTTATTCAGCCGTCTTGGAAAACACTTTAATAGTGGCGGTGGCGATTCCGATAGTAATCTAACAGGCAGCATAGCAGAAGTTTTGATTGCGGATGGAGCACTCGATGTCAACTCCGTACAACGTGCAGAAAGTTACTTGGCCATAAAATATGGTATTACTCTTAACAATACAACTTCATTGGGAAGCACCTTTGGAAATCAAGGATACCAATACCTCGCTGCAGATGGAACCGTAATCTGGGATCCCGCTATAGATCTTTCGTATCGGTTTGACATCGCAGGATTGGCTAGGGACAGATACAGGGACAACAATGGTGCTTCCCCAGATTTACGGTATAACCTACATCAGCGCATTACCAAAAGCGTAAATGATAATGCCATAGTCACTATGTCTACCGACCCAAATTTCTCTAGTGACAACTTAGACCAAAGCAGACCCGAAATTCACAATACCTTTTCCGGCACTTCGTTGCACTCATACCTTCATAATTATTTGATATGGGCCAACGATCGTGGAAGTTTAAGTTCAACAAATGTAGAACTGCCTGCTTCAGGTGACATTACTTTAAGGATTTCCCGAGAATGGAAAATTCAAAAAACAGTTTCCCCGGGAGGAGTCACACCAATTTCAGGTGTAAGTGTTCGGATAGACCTTTCAGCTTCCGATATTTTAACTAATGATGCCTGTGGTATCCAACTTATGATAGACAGAGATGGGGACGGAGATTTTACTACTGGTAGTATCGATTATGTAACAGCGACAGCTGTAATAGGTATTAATGCCTTTTTTGATAATGTAGATTTAGAGCATCTAGACGTGTTCAGCATTGGTTTTGGAGACTTTATCGACCCTACGGCAAGCAATCCAAACCCCATAGATGTTTGTGGTGTAGCACCAGCTCCAGACCCATCTATTGTAGATGATGAAGACGACAATTGCGCAGTTGACACCGTGGTCCACATCAGTGATGTGTCAGATGGTGGATTCGATCCTGAAATTATAACTCGTACCTATAGAATAACCGATACCTCTGGAAATTATATAGATGTAGTACAGACTATAAATGTTTATCCATCTCCAGATGCAGGCACCGACGGCAACCTGACCATATGTGGGGGCGATACCGTAACGGCAGCTGACCTTTTCGCACAGCTCGGGGGAACCCCCGATGCAGGCGGAACATGGAGCCCCCTGCTCGCAGGGGCCGGGACCTACACC
>JBCCEC010000141.1:0-6254 GCA_039030475.1 Bacteroidota bacterium | reverse complement strand
CCTTTTAGTTTTTTAGTAATTACCCGCAGCTCTATAACGATGAGCCAGACCAAAGGCAAAAGAGATAAGACTGCCACTATTTGATTTCCTAGAACAATACCCATTACATAGCAAATTATAGTACTTACCAAAATGGGTCTTTCATATCTGGTAATTGATTTTTCCCAGTCAGGCTTAAATTTCCTTCTTGACGAAATGAGAAATTTAATGGTGAAAATGAACAGTACTATGCCGATATTGAAAATGAATTTTTCCATGATTCTTATTTTGTCTTCAAGTTACGAATGATATTGATTGAAAAAAAGAAGTATATTTGAATGCCTGGTGAGGAAGGACAATATGAGGCAACGTGGGAACGACCTTGAGAAGCGCCAAAATTCAGGCCGAGACGCATTTGTCTATGAAAAGGTTTTGACTTGATCAAGGCCTTTTTTTCATTTCTGTCCGTAACCGACCAATCTATATTACGTTTGTTTCTATTTTAAGGTTCTTAACTTCCCAACCTAAAAGCGTTTTGGTTTTCAGGACAGGTAGGTCCTTTCATGCGTTTCAACCTCTATATCGTTCTCCCTGCAAAACTGGACCACCTTGTCAAGATTGTGTTTGTTGGTCCCAAAATTGGCGATATAGTAGGGCTTTACCAGTCTTATGGGGGTATCCTCTTCATCCTTGGTTCTAGAAAGCTGCAATTTAGTATTGAAATTCTCAATCTTTCCTGACTCTAAGGCTTTAATATAGCACTCCAAGGACTTATAGTTTTCATGTGCTAAAAATTCATCCAATTTGTTGCTGTTCTCCGCAATATCACATTCCAAGCTGTAGTTCGCTGTAATGACATTTAGATGTGCAAATATCTCTTTGTTATTGACGATGATTTTGTACATGAAATTTTTCATAATTAAGATTTTAGATTATACAATATTTGCCGTACACCAAATGCTAGATAAAATTTCAGCTCAATAGGAAACGGAATAAAAAGAGATTGCTTGCGATCCTGGTTATGCCGTAGTCTTTTGATGGGAACATTTTACGAATTTATCTTTGCCATCATATTGTATTGATATGTGAACCTATGCCATCATTATATTTAAATGTAATGGAAAATATAACTCCTAAAGGCTATGAAGGTCAAAGGAAAGAATTTTTCGGCGGGCAATTAAAATTAATTAGTTTAGCGCCTGAAGATATGTCATGCAACAATAGACAAAATCTATGATTTTCTAGATTAATGCATTTCGTGGAAAATGCTTAGAAAAATCCAAAATGTAAATGGCCAAAATTTTGACTTAGGAGAAATTTTGACCTTATTAAGCGAAATTACGTAGGAATTTTAAGATTTATTAGTTTAAGGTATACACTTCGGCAGGGCGTTCGATATAATTAATTGATAAACAGTTAGTTAAAAAGGTGTTCTAACAAATACCACTACAGTTGGGCAGGGCAATAAAGAAAATATCGACACTTGGGCAGGCCGATACCCCCATTTTACTACGGTTGGGCAGGGCGTTTTCCCCTTTTTACGACACTTCAGCAGGGCGATAACCAATAAATACGATACTTCGGCAGGGCGATACTACATTTGGGCAGGGCGATATTCCAGTATTTTCGACACTTCGGCAGGGCGTTATCGGTAATTACGACACTTCAGCAGGGCGTTGCTACACTTTAGCAGGGCGATATTTATCGATTTTCCTCCGCAGAAATACGCCGAAAACAATGATTCGTTTAGCTTACTGCACATCGCATGCTTCGATAATTAGCGGTCCAATAACACAAATAGAGACAGTTCAATGGCCTCTAACCTATTGATATTGTTTACTTTATATGTTCTATGGTACAATACACCCGTATCTACCATAAAGGCGCTTGTAATAAATGCGGCACTTGGGCAGGGCGTTAAACCTTGGATTTACGACACTTCAGCAGGGCGTTGGGTTTTAATGTGATAAAATCCCTACAAAATCACACCTTATTTGCGACACTTTAGCAGAGCGTTAAAATAACCATAAAAGATTGATGTTCAATGTTTTAATCAAATTAGGAAACAAATGTTCCGTTTCTATCATTTAGCTTCGGGAAAGTGGCCAAAAATTAAGGTAGCGACACTTGGGCAGGGCGTAAACCTCAATGTTTTCAGTAGGTTAGCTTGGAAATAGATTGAAATCAAGCTACGGCACCTTGCATTTTACGACACTTCAGCAGGGCGTAGTCTACATAGTTAGAAAGCGACACTTGGGCAGGGCGTTACTTCCAATGTTTACGACACTTCAGCAGGGCGTTAAAAAAAACAGAAGGGAAATAGGGGCATCAAAACCCGTTTTTTGCGACACTTGGGCAGGGCGTTGTTATTTCTTCATCTCTTGGAAGTGGTGTATAAGTTGGTACAGGTGTTTAAAGGTAACCTTCTTATCCTTAAAATAAAGTACGAGTTGGTCGTTCTCAAAGGAGATACATTTATATTTCGCCTGGGCCTTGGTAGCGTATTCCAAAACTTTTAAGAACTCTCTTGAATAGGCATTCATTCCTTTTGAACCTTTGTAAATCTCAACATAGGTATCCTTATATTTCACTTCTTTGATATCCATGTCCACATCAGAGAAGAACCATTCGTAGAAGAGCTCTTTTTTTCTATCTTCAGAGAGTCCTACCAGCTTTCCCTCATAGGTATTGAAATACGTCTGTACAAACGCCCTGGTAAGCTCCGTGTCAAATATGTTCTTAAAGGTTTTTGAATCCTTTTGCCTTTTTTCCTCTATGGTCATTCTATCCCATGTAATCAAAGCAACATTGTCAACCCTGACTTTGGTGCCAGTCTCGACAAGTTCAACATGATCACCGACCGTATCGTTCGGATTAATCCAAGTAAGTTCAAGGCCTTTGATATCCTCGCCAATAACGGCCCTAAGCCTATCGAACTTTTCGGTTACCTTGGCCTTCCAGTCAGAAAATCGCTTGTATTTCTTTATTCCCAGAATCTCAGCCAACAAATCAATTGAGAACTTTAGAGAATTCACACCTTTGGAATTTGCGTTTGCTATCCTGTTCAGGATATCCAAGTATGCATCATCCAACTTGGGTTTTTTAAGTAAGTTGTACTTTTTAATCTCGCCTAAAAGGAAGTACTGCTTAAGGTTATTCTCGTATTTGACATTTGGTTTGTAGTAATAAATAATTCTATGGGTCTTCCCGGACTTTTCCAACTTGAATGTAATTTCATCAAAGAAGTTAAATCGTGAAGTAGTAATTATGGTCTTGTTGTTGTCCTTAAACCTGTAATCATCTACAATGTTCTGGTTTGTCAAAATGTAAAGGGCATTCTCCAAATAAGTCCTCCAAGTCCTCCACTCTGACATTCTTCCTTTTGGATCGTTGCTCTCCCTTTCCAACTTTTCCTCCGCACGGGGATCATGCTCCATAAAATAGGGACTGGGATGAAGTCTATAAAGATGTGATTCTGTTAGGAACATGGATTTTGCAAACTTTTTCGGGTCCAGTCTATAGAATCCAAAAAGGTCTTCCTCTTGATGGTTCAATGCGGTATATAGAAGAACAGCTTTAATAAGTTTGGCATCCTCACCGAGCTCCCTAAAGGACATGATGTTGAACGCAACATTCTTGTCCACCCTTAAAGAGTTGGCATCTGGTTGGTATGGAACTACGGGTAAAGTCATTTACGTAATCTAATTACTATATATTTTTTAAAAAAACCAACTTCGAATATATTACAATTTTATTTTATAGTAGTATTCCTCTTTCGAGAATGTAATATCGGAGGTATGGATTCTAAAGTTATTGTCATCTTCAAAAATTACTTCTCCCTGCACCCCTTTAATGGCCTCCCCCTGTTCCTTCATATAAACATCAACCATCTTTATTTTGTTTATTTTCTACCAACTGAACGGCTCGTCTTCGGGCAATACATTTATAAAACTTTCAAAGTTTGGGTAATTGGGGTTCAACAGGTAGTTGTCCCCTTCCGTTCTTGCTGAAGGAACTTTGATAACACCATATTCATTGGATTCCAAAAATTCACTTCCAATTTGCTGAGCTGGGCAATCTTCACTTTCATAATTGTCCAGATCCCAGTTTGTTCCCTCCAACATTTCCCTAGTGATTTCAAGAATCGGCAATTCATCTGAAACTTCGATTTTAAAGAACATATACCCCGCTTTTATTGGGTCAAAATCCCTTCCTTTAAGTTCCTCTCGTATCGTCTGCTCCGAATCTGCAGTATAGATCACCGCTATACCCTGTAGGTTCCAACGACCACCTCTTTTTTTTGCGCCTTCTCCATCCAGTTTATCCCTATACTTGGGTCTACTTGAACGAACAACAATCATGAGAAAATCCCTGCATCTATCCTATCCAACCTTTTACGCACTACATCTATTCCAGAAGGAGAATCCAAGTAAAAATAAGGGGGTGTATTGCCAAGGTCAACACTTTTTTTCTTTAGCCATCTTTTAAAATAAGCTTTATCATTGAACACCTCAAAGGAATGGTTGAACAACAACAATATCTTAAGAATGTGCATACTCTGTTGATGGTTAAAGGCTCTAGAGCTGTTGATTCTATCCTCATTTACACCTATGATTTCTGCCCATTGGGTGGTGTTAAAACCACATTTTTTAATCACTTCTTTAAAGATTTCTTTTGGCATTTCATAATTGAAATCAAGAAACGGCCTAAGTAATTCATCATCATACCCCCCACTCGCTATGATGTTTAATACATTTCTGTTGAGAATGGTTCTTCTGAGCACCTTTCTTGCGGTTGCTGATAGGCTACCGGTATCGATTGTTCCTTTCAACAAAGATTCCTCTTTAACCTTAACCCTCTCCAATTGTTCAATTACAATGTCAATCAATTTCTTATCAAATCTCCCAGTATAAGCAGTTGATACAATAATTCTATGCTTATCACCTTTTTTCGGACGCCTTATTTTACCTCTAAGTGATGCAGCAGTATCCTTATCTATTTTTTTTATTCCAGTAGCGATGGCAGTATCTTCACCTCCGCCGTGAACCACTTTCATCCCAAGTCCTTCAAGAGCTAATTGTTTCTCAACCTTTACGGCCTTACCATCGATATTTTGCTCCACAGGAAATACTAAGTATTGCAGACCCAGTTTTTTAAAACTGTATTTGCCTATTATCGATTCTGCGCTTACTGCTTTATTAGCCTCTGCCATAACTATATTTTTACACCGTTAGCCTCGGCCAATAATTTAAACGCTTCGTATATGGCCATGTCGTTGTTATATTTTGAATTATCAATCTTAATTGTGTTAACCACCCGATTAACAAGATTGCTTGTATCATCCGTTATATAGAAACTACGATAAACCTTATTTTCTGCCTTAATCAGTTCTTTTTCAATTTTCCTCGTCGGACTGCTTTTGCGAGAAGTGGTTCTCCCCTTACTCTTCTGATTTTTTTCTTTCTTCTCCACTTCGTCCTTTTTAGGGACACTTAAGAGATTCTTAAGCCCTGCTGTATTTCCCATCTTATACTGCTTTTAATTGTAAATTTTTAATTTTTTTCAAAACTTCCTGGCCCAATTTAGCGTAGTCATTTGCCCCATGGCTTTTTCGATTGAACTCAAATATTGTTTTCTTCTCGAATTGCGCTCCTTTGATATCCGTATTAGTTCGAATCATAGTCTTGAATAAGGCATCGCTCCATCCGTTTCTATCGAATTCGGCCATTATGTTCTTGGATATTTTTAACCGGTCCTCGTAATGAGTAACGAGAATCCCTAATAATGTGATATAAGAATTCGCGCCTGCATTCCTGAGCATGTTTATAAACTCAATCATATCGGTGACCCCTTGCATGGAGAAGGAATCTGCTTGTACCGGTATTATAACATAGTCAGAAGCACAAATAGCGTTAATGGTAATAATATTAAGGGAGGGCGGACAATCTATGAAAATGTACTCATACTCGTCCTTAAATCTTTCAATAGCCTTTTTCAAAAGATACTCCCTGTTTATTTGTGTCTGCAGGTGTACTTCCATTCCAGACAAATCGCCAGATGGTATTAGAAACAGATTATCTCTTACTTCAACAGGCTCAACCTCCTTACTAAAAAACATATCGTAGGTTGTTCCCCTTCCTCCTTCCTGAAATCTGTCATCAAACTGAGCCGTCAAATTGGACTGCGGGTCAACATCAATTAATAGTGTCCGTTTTTTGATGGCTGCCTGAGCCGCTAAATTAATAGTGGTAGTAGTCTTGCCTACCCCTCCTTTT
>JBCCEC010000140.1:0-6264 GCA_039030475.1 Bacteroidota bacterium | reverse complement strand
TGATCCAAAGACAACAACCTTTATAAAGTTCCAATCGTTTAAAACATCATTGACAATATTATTCTTTAAAGGAAAAGCTAAATGAATTATCGAGCCTAATAGCAATGAAAGAAATGTGTTAATGAAGTAAAGCCGAGCAAAGTCCCCTAGTTTTTCAAAGACACCTTTATTTTCTTTAATATCCCATTCGGGAGTACTAAGAAACTTAAAAAGCTTTCGAAGTAATTTGAGCATCTGTATTTAAAGATAAACTAAAACCCAATTAGACTGGTTAAATGTTCATAGCTATATCCACCCGATAAGTTTCGGCCTACGTCATTATTAAGTTCCATTATAAAGAAACCGCATTTAAATTCTGTTGGTTCCGAGTAGGTATAGCTTTGTCTTGCCAAATCATAATGAACCGGGGCGTTCAATTCTTTCATGGTCTCAATGATTCTAAATACAGTAGCTTCCGAAACCTCCAATTTTTCAGCTAATTTTTTCGGTCTGCCCGTGGCCTTTAAACGTATCAACTGGTCCACACGTTCCAGTAGGGCAATTTGTTTTGCTAGTTGTCGCATATGGTGGGGTATTAAAATTAACTTGCCGATCTTAGTTTATACTTGATTCGCGGTAACTGCTGCCGCCATAGTTTGTAATAGGCACCTTTCTTTTCATACAGCAACTCATGGGAACCTTGTTCTATCACCTGGCCCTTATCCAACACGATAATGGTATTGGCATTTACTACCGTACTCAAACGATGCGCAATAACAATAATGGTTTTATTTTGTTCCCGTAACCGATTCACCGCTTTTTGGACAAAGCTCTCAGAACCACTATCCAATGATGAGGTGGCCTCATCCAAGACCAAGACTTCAGGTCTTTTATATAAGGCCCTTGCTATGGCAATGCGTTGTTTCTGCCCACCCGATAGGGCGGCACCGTTCTCTCCGAGATAAGTGCCAAACCCATTGGGTAAGCCTTCGATGAACTCTAAAATGCCGATTTGGGTACAGATTTCTAGAATGAATTCCATATTTGGTTCCAACTCGCCCACAGCAATATTTTCAACAACATTGCCAGCAAAAAGATGAATTTTTTGGGGAACCACGGCCACCAATCGACGTAGGCTTTCATTGTCCAGATAGTTAAGGTTAGTGTTTCCAATACTTATGCTCCCTTTATCTATGGGATAGATGTTTTGGAGCAATGAAACCAAGGTGGACTTTCCTGATCCACTCTCACCTACGAAAGCCGTGATTTCCCCCTTTTTAATTTGCAGGTTAAAGTCCTTAAACACCTCAAGCCGGGTGCCGTAACTAAAACTGACATTTTCAAACGTAATATCCCCTATCTTTTCCTTTGTCAACGTTATTTTTTCACCTTGTTCCTCACGTTCCAAATCCAGAATCTCAAAAAGTCGGTCAGCAGCAATCAAGGCATTTTGAATCTCTTTATTCGCCTCGATTAAACCCACTAAGGGGCCCGTAAAATAACCTACAATAGCGTAAAAGGAAAGCAATTCCCCAGGAGTAATTTCTTGGTTGATTACAAAACCAGCACCTGCCCATAAAAGAACAATGACAAAAACCTGGGATATGATATTTGATGACGTATTGGAAAAAATAGAGTTTAGCGCTGATTTATAGCCCGTATTCAATAGTCGAATGAACCTGGTCTCCGTCTTCACATTAGCAAATGCTTCAAGGCCAAATCGTTTAATGGTACCCACGGCATTTAAAGATTCTACCAACTGGCTCTCCAAGTCCGCAGCTTCTTCCATGACTTTGCGTTCTACCTTTTTATTCAATCGGTTTACAATCAAATAAATCACCATATAAATCGGGATGATTACTGCCATAATCAAAGCCAACTTCCAGTAATAGGTGAACATCAATATAAAGGAGAAAACTACAATCAAAATATGGACAACTAGCGATAAGGCAACACCATTGATAAAATTGCGAATTTTGACAGCATCCCCTATTCGTGAGATGACCTCTCCTACCCGCATGGTATCGAAAAAACGTTGGGGCAGTTTTAGAAGATGCTTGTAATATCCCAATATCAATCTGGCATCAATCTGTTGCCCGGTCTTTGTTAAAAAGATATCCTTACAAGTACCTACCAAGACTTTTGCTGCCAATAGTATGATCATAATAATACTTAATAGGTTTAAAAGTTTGGCATTGCCATCAACCAACACGTAGTCCGTTATTTTTTGAATGTAAATGGAGGTTGAAAAACCCAATAGCGTATAGAACACTGCCCCAAAAAAGGCCTGTATCAATACTGTTTTGTGGGGTTGTAATAAAAACCAAAAACGTTGAAGATTGGATACTTTTTCATTACCTGTTTTAAAGTCTTGATTGGGAACCAATAATACCAGTACGCCTGTCCACTCTTTTTTAAAGGATTCATGGTCAATCTTTTCTAACTTCCCCATACCAGGATCCATGACAAGAACATAATTCTTTGTGACGCCATAAATGACCACATAATGATGAAGTCTTTCCTTAATGATAATATGGGCGATTGCCGGTTTGGGAATCTTAAAAAGACTTTCAAAGTCTCCACGCACTCCTTTGGCGTCAAAACCTAGTCTTTCAGCTGCTTTTATCAACCCAAATACGTTGGTGCCCTTTTTATCAGTTCCCGCATATTGTCGGATTCGGGCGATGGGGAAATGAAGTTTGTAATGGGCAGAAATCGATGCCAGGCACGCAGCGCCACAGTCGGTAATATCGTGTTGTTTAATTGTTTTCTTAGCCATAATCACTGATTTTGGGCAATATCCCTCCCATAACCAGGATGCAACCAGTCCTCTATCTTATCATATAACAACTGAAAAATGGTTCGCTCAGTAAGTTCAAATCTGACATTGAGCGTCATACCCTTTCCTAATTTGCCAGAATATCCATTTTTTAGATGCATGGTTTTATCCTTTATAGAAGTTTGGACTCGATAGACCGGTTGATTTTCTATAAATTCAACATCATTGGATATTGAAGCTATTTTTCCGTAAGCAAATCCCCATTGATTATAATTGAGGGCATCTATCTGTAGTTTTACTTCCTTCTTTTGGTCAATAAGCGCAATATCCTTCGGGGAAATATAACATTCGGCAATAAGCTCATCATTAGGGGTAATTTCGCCCAGTACCAGGCCAGTGCTAACAAATGCTCCTACCTGAAGGCCTTCATTACTGATGAGCCAGCCGTCAATCGGGGCTTTAATCACATAACTCGCTTTGTTTCCCAAAGCTTGCCGTATGCCATTTTTTAGTTCCTCCAAGACAGTATTCATCTCGGTCAAGTCTGCCTGCCATGAGTTGATACTTTGCCTTTTAAATTGATGAAGCGCGTTTTTCGCCAAATCGTATTCAAGTTTGATATCTTCAAACGCCACTTTGGCGATGACACCTTTCGAAAAAAGTTTTTTGTTTCGATTGAAATCCTCTTTGAGTTTCCTGATTTTGGTGTAATGCTCCGCCAAAACAGCATGGTAACGTATATACTCTTTCTGGTACTTGGCAGTTTTTATCTTCTTAAAGCTAGGAGGGTTATTTGAAATCAAATAATGGAGGTCTTTGGATTGAAGGGTGAATTTTTCAATTTTTTTGTGGTCTAAGTCCAACTGTTCATCAATGCCAATGGTCTCCAAAATCAGTAACGTATCGCCTTGGACCACCTTTTGCCCATTTGTAAAATGTAAGAAGCTTACTTTCCCAGGGTTAATACTAATGAGAGGTACTCGATTGGTACTTGATTTAAGGATACCCCTTGCCGAAGAATATATGGGCACATTGATAAAGGGTATGCTTGCGAAACCTATACCAAGAACGCCTAACATGAATGCATAAATGAATTTACTCCTAACAGTGTTCTTTGGAATAAAATATTCGCTGGTGAATTCCAGTATTTCTTTTGGAAAGATTTTCATGTCATTGTCTGTATATCAAATATAGAATATTTTCTACTATAGTGAATTATTTCTATATAAAATATAACACAAACTCATAACAACCCTAAATTTTATGAACCAAAACCCCAAGAAAACGTATATTTGCTCTACTAGCCGTAAGAAACAAACTACATATGTTGAAAACAGTCGACCGACTTATCCAATTCATCGAATATGCAGGACTTAGTGCACGACAATTTGATCTTTCCATAGGAGCTAGTAATGGGTATACCCTGCGAATGAAAAAAAACCACGCTTCCATTGGAAGTGATGTGATTGAAGCCATCATTAAAAACTATCCCCAACTCAATTTGATTTGGTTGATGACTGGAGAGGGGGAAATGTTGAATCCCGATAAAGAAGTTTTGCGAACGGGACAACTGCCCCAGGCTCAACTGGATGAAATAGAAAAGGTAGTTGAAGCAAAGATTCGTGAGCGACAGGAAAAAGAATTAAGGGAATTGTTGCGAGAGGTTTCTGAAGAGATAGAGCGACGACAAAAAGAATAGTTTATTGGAGATGCGCCAACTGCTCTTCCAATTGTTATTTTAGCACTTGTAATTCCTCAATTTCTTTTTTGCCATCTTTTCCTGTAGTATTTTGTAACTGCTTCCATCTTTTCTTAAATGAAATGTCTCTTTTCTCCGCGCGGTTTTTTAGAATATACAGCTCTCGCTGTCTTAGTATTTTAGTGTATAAGGCCAAAAAATAAGATTGCTTATAAGCCGCTTTAGACAATACGACAAGGAGTATAGCTAGTATAGCAAGAAGATAGGCCGCCTTATAAAGTTCAATTTCATCCATGTAAAATTGGTTTGGGTCTAAAATACTGGCTACTTGAAAAAGATACGCAATAATTGGGGAAAGCAAGGCATAACGCCACCACGATTTTTCCATAAAAAACCATAACAATAAAGGAAGAAGATAGGCTATCTTTGGAACAAGATAATACATAGCGACATCAAAACGCCCAAACCCCAGGTCGTCAATACGAAAAAAATAGAAATCAAGAAACTCAATGTCGTCAGGAATTAAAAGATATACTTCGTGAAAAAAAGGTATGAGCATGAGAATCAACCCAATAAAAACCATTTTGTACTAATTTATAATCCTTGCTCTATCAATCAAACCAAGCTTCTTAACCTTTTGCCCTGTCGCCATTATGGTTCTTCTTTCAGTAAGCACATAAAAAAGTGTCAGGATTGTCCCGGTTGTTATATTCAAATAACCCTCTGTGCTTTTATAAATTATTGTGGGCATTACAGTCAGCAACAGTTCGGAAACTATAAACCAAATAGGAAACAGTAAAAAGAGTCGGAATAAAGACTTGGCCGTGATATACCAAATCCCATATAGAATAGTAACCTTGAACAAACGTAATGTGTAATAAAGCAACATTTGATCGTCCTGATAGTCATGAATATACCTCCAACCTAATAGGGTAATTTCCCGCAATTGGCCGTCTGGTTCCAAAACATGTACATAGCCTAAAAGGGGTGTGAGAAATAGGATTATGGCAATGGCCAACTCCCTGTAGAATGATTTTTTTCCACGAAACATTAAAGAGAACTATATGTATTGGGTGATTTAAGATATATATTTTAATCGACAGATAAAAAATATTATCGAAAATATTCTTCAAAAATACAAAGGCCCAAAACCGCTTATGTCGCAATTCCGCAGGACGCCTCTAGTACTTTTTTAATTCTCTTTCCAAATCGTTCTTTAAATCCTTTAACGCATTTACATTGGTGTCCTTAGATTTAAAATGAGCCAATTCCTTCCATTTTTGATGTAGTTGGCTTGCTTTGTCACCCAACAAACGCTTCTTGTGTTCTTCCATTTGGGAAACTGTAGTTTGGTATAACCCTTTTAAGCGGGATTGGTAGTAGGCGGCTTTAGATAGATATAATAATACAACCAAAACAATCAAAAGCAAGGGCAAGGACTCGAAAACCTCGTATTCATCAAAGACCTCCGACTTTGGAAAAATAATGGTCCTAATTTGAAAAGTGGTTAACAAAATTGGTGCCAGTATGGAATAACGCCACCATTTCCTAAGAGTGAAAAAGAGTAATAAGAGGGTAACGTAAAGTAAAAGTTTTAACGATAAGACCCACAAAAAGACTGAAACATCGGTAAATAAGTCTGTAGTGATGATTAAACCAAAGAAATTGATTTCTGGGATAGGGTCGGAAAATCCCAACAGCCATTTTAAAAAAATAGGTAGCCCAATAAAAAAAAGGCCTAGAAAAACGAGGTTCACTTTTTTAATAAAAATCCCCAATCCCAACTTTGAAGTCACTATTTTACTTT
>JBCCEC010000139.1:0-6311 GCA_039030475.1 Bacteroidota bacterium | reverse complement strand
CCTATCTGACTTAAGAGAGGTAACATATGATGTTTTGGTATTTTTCAGTCCCTCGGGCATTGAATCCCTATTGAAAAATTTTCCTGATTTTGAACAAAATGGAACGCGCATCGCAGTTTTTGGAAACAGTACTGTAAACGCCGCTACGGAGGCAGGTCTTAGAATCGATATTAAGGCGCCGACTCCAGAAACACCATCAATGACCATGGCATTACAAAAATATATAACCAGCGTGAACAAGTAACTGGTTAAAATACTTTAAAACAAAAGGACCCGCTAAGCGGGTCCTTTTGTTTTAAAAAGCATATCGTTGTGGACCCCCACGCCGTATCTCTTCACTGGCATAAGCCTCATATTTTTTAAAGTTCTCCCTAAATGCATTCGTCAATTTGAATGCCGTTTTGTAATACGCATCATCATCGTTCCAAGTGGATCTTGGACTTAGTACGGTAGATGGAACTCCAGGGCACTCTCTTGGCTGTGCAACACCAAAAACAGAATGTATGTGGTAATTATCATAATTGTACAATCCCAGCTTACCACTCAAGGCAGCACTTATCATTGCTCGGGTGTACTCCAGCTTCATACGGGTACCTACACCATAGGGGCCTCCCGTCCAGCCGGTATTGATCAACCAAACATCGACCCCGGACTCTTGCATTTTCTTACTCAGCATTTCTGCATAGGTAGCAGGATGCAAAGGCATAAAAGGCGCTCCAAAACATGCAGAAAAGGATGGTTGCGGCTCAATCACTCCAGCTTCGGTACCTGCAACTTTTGCGGTATATCCAGAAATAAAGTGGTACGCCGCCTGCGAAGGTGTAAGCTTGGAAATTGGAGGTAAAACTCCAAAGGCATCAGCAGTTAAAAAGAATATATTCTTTACATTTTCCCCTATAGAAGGCTCTTGTATATTGTCAATATGGTAAATAGGATAACTGACTCTTGTATTCTGGGTGATGGAAGTATCTGAAAAATCAACTACACCCCTGTCATCCATAATTACATTCTCTAGAATAGCTCCCTGCTTAATCGCTCCATAGATTTCCGGTTCTTTTTCCTGTGATAAATCGATGACCTTGGCATAGCAACCGCCTTCAAAATTGAACACTGTGTTATCCTTTGTCCATCCGTGCTCGTCGTCACCGATAAGTTTTCGGTTGGGATCAGTGGAAAGTGTAGTTTTTCCAGTACCGGAAAGACCAAAGAAAAGTGCTGTATCGCCAGATTCACCCACATTTGCAGAACAATGCATCGGCAATGTTTGTTTATTGACCGGAAGAATAAAGTTTAAAGCAGAAAAAATCCCCTTTTTAATTTCGCCGGTATATCCTGTACCCCCGATTAAGGCAATCTTTTTTGAAAAATTCAAGATGGCAAAATTATGTTGCCGTGTTCCATCAATCTCAGCATTGGCAACAAATCCAGGAGCATTGATTACCGTCCATTCAGGCTCAAATTCTTTAAGCTCCTCGTCTGTTGGCCTTAAAAACATGTTGTATGCAAACATGTTAGACCATGGATATTCGTTTATGACCCTTATGTTCAACTTGTAGGCATCATCAGCACAAGCATAACAATCTCGAACAAAAAGTTCTTTTTCATTTACATAGGCAATCACCTTATCGTACAGTTTATCAAACTGTTCACTTTCAAAGGGAATGTTAATGTCTCCCCACCAAATTTTATCCGCAGTAATATCGTCTTTGACAATAAAGCGGTCCATTGGCGATCTTCCCGTAAATTCTCCTGTATTTACTGCCAGAGCTCCTGATGAAGCTTCTTTGCCCATATCTTTTTCAATGGTCAAATCATGTAGTTCTTTAGGAGATAATTGGTAATGTACATTCGTATGTTGTATTCCATACTGGGTTAACGAAATCGATTTCGTCGCTGGAATGTGAGCATCCATGCTTTTGAAGTTTTTAGTTGTTACAAAGCTAGAAAAATATACTATTTCACCACTTTTTTGATGGTTTATTTATAGCGTTTTTTAATCAAAATGTAATATCCAAAAAGAAACCACCCTATAATTAAAAAAGTACCACCTATAGGAGTAATAAATGCTATTTGTTTAAAATCGAAAGCAGCTAAACTATTGATAGCGAGCAGATAGATTGAAAAAGAGAATAGGAGAACACCTAAAACAACGGCCAAAAACACAATTCGTTTTTGCTTTTGAAGCAAACCGTCCCAAGAACCAAGAAAAAGTAGAAAAAGCGCATGGTACATCTGGTAGCGCACCCCCACTTCAAAAGTATCGACCGACTTGGCATCTAGTACTTTTTCAAGCCCATGGGCCCCAAAAGCGCCTAATACTATCGCCAAAAACCCAAAGATAGTTCCTGTTAATAGAATTGTTTTGTTCATAACTTTAATAGCTTAAATATTTAAAAATATAACAATTTGATACTTTAGTATTCGTTTTAATCAAAAGTAAACAAAACCCATGGCCCGCACTATTTTGGTAATTGGAGCAGGAAAATCCACTGCGTATCTGCTAGATCATATTCTACAAAATTCTGATAAAGAAAACCTCCATTTAACCATTGGCGACCTTAATCCACAGCATATACCAGAACATATTTCCTCGCACCCAAATTGCAGTGTACTAAAACTAGATATCTTCAATGATGAACAAAGGAAAAAAGTTATTGCTTCGACATCGCTTGTAATCTCCATGCTACCGCCACGGCTTCACATTAAAATCGCTGAGGATTGTATCGCATTCAAAAAACATCTGGTCACGGCATCCTATGTAAGCAAGGAGATAGCCGCCTTGGACAACGAGGCCAAAAAAAATGGACTCGTTTTTATCAACGAAGCAGGTCTTGATCCCGGTATTGACCACATGAGTGCCATGGAAATCATTGACCGAATTACAAGCGAAGGTGGAAAAATGTTACTTTTTGAATCGTTTACAGGAGGGTTGGTAGCCCCTGAAAATGATTCCAATCTTTGGAATTACAAGTTCACATGGAACCCCAGAAATGTAGTTGTTGCGGGGCAAGGTGGCGCTGCAAAATTTATTCAAGAAGGAACCTATAAATATATACCTTATCAAAAATTATTTCGGCGTACCGAATTGGTGAACATAGACGGGTACGGCACTTTTGAAGTATACCCAAATCGAGATTCCTTAAAATACAGAGATGCTTATGGTTTGCAGGATGCCTTAACATTGTACCGCGGAACTATGCGCAGGGTTGGATTTTCCAAGGCATGGCAAATGTTCGTTCTTCTTGGGTTGACGGACGATAGTTATACCGTGGAAAATTCTGAAGGGATGTCATATCGGGAATTTATCAACCTATTTTTACCCTACTCCCCAACGGATTCTGTGGAATTAAAACTTCGGCATTACCTTAAAATTGACCAAGATGATATTAGATGGGGAAAACTACTGGAACTGAATCTTTTTGACGATACAAAAAAAATACCGATAAAGAACGCCACTCCCGCTCAAATGCTTCAGTATATCCTTGAAGATAACTGGACCCTACAAAAAGATGAGAAAGACATGATTGTAATGTACCACAAGTTCGGGTATGAGATTGATGGACAAAAAAAGCAAATAGATGCCAACATGGTCGTACTTGGTGAAAATCAAAGCCATACCGCCATGGCCAAAACTGTGGGTTTACCGGTAGCCATAGCGGCACTTCATATTCTCAAGGGGAATATCACAACTCCAGGCGTTCAAATTCCCATCAAAAAGGAAGTGTATGGCCCTATACTTTCAGAACTCAAATCGTATGGAATTAAGTTTCGGGAATATGAAGTACCCTACTTAGGCTATAATCCAAATTCCATTGGCAATTAGTTTTTAACCTTTTTTGGTATCTTTAGCTTCAATCTTTAATCAATCTTGTGAAAACTCCTAACAGTTCAGTAAAAATTGATGGAATCGACAAAAAAATCTTACGGTTTTTAATGGAAGATGCGCGAAGGCCCATTTTGGAAATTGCGCGAAACATAGGAATCTCTGGAGCGGCCATTCACCAACGATTGCGTAAGTTGGAAAGTTCTGGGCTGCTATCGGGCTCTAAATTCATTATAAATCCTAAAGTATTAGGATATACTACGATGGCCTATATTGGTATTTTTCTGGATAAGGCCATGGCCAATCCACAAGCTGTAAAACAACTTGAAAAAATTCCTGAGGTACTGGAATGCCACTATACCACTGGAAACTGGTCAATCCTTATCAAGGTATTGTGCAAGGACAATGAACATTTAATGGTATTGTTGAACAAAAAAATCCAGCAAATAGAGGGTGTTTCCAGAACTGAAACCTTTATTTCCTTAAACCAACAGATTGACCGGCAAATTTCAATCTAAAAAAAACCTGTCTGAATTTCTCCAAACAGGTCTTCTATTCTTTTTAATAAAAGGCTTAGTCCCTTCCACCGAAAACTTGGAATGCCCAATAAACCAAAGAGGCCAAAGCTCCCAAAGCGGCAACTAAATATGTTCGGGCAGCCCATTTAAGGGCATCTTCGGCACCTGCATATTCTTCTTGACTTACCATGTTTTTTTGTTTCAACCATGCTAAGGCTCTATTGCTGGCATCGTACTCCACGGGTAAGGTGACGAAACTAAAGATTGTAGCAAATCCCATCATAACAAGTCCTGCTATCGCTATATAGTAGCCTAGACCCACTCCAGCCGCTGCTCCCAACATCAATCCACCAAATACCACCCAAGTGGACATCCCGGAAGTAACACTAACAACGGGAACAAGTTTGGAGCGCATGGTCAACCACTCATAAGCTTGTGCATGTTGCACAGCGTGACCTACTTCGTGTGCGGCAACTGCGGCAGCAGAGGCATTACGTTGATTGTAAACGCCTTCGCTAAGGTTTACCGTTTTGTTTTTTGGATTGTAATGGTCGGTAAGCATCCCCGCAGTGGAAATTACCTTAACATCACTAATTCCATGGTCATCCAACATTTTCTGCGCGATTTCAGCACCGCTCATGCCATTGCGCAAATGAACTTTAGAATACTTTTTGAATTTGCTCTTTAATCGGCTGCTGACCAACCAACTTATTAGTGCAACTCCACCTATCAATATATAGTATGTCATCATAGCTTTTCTGTTTTAATTCCTATAAATATAGCAACTTAAAAGCAAAAACCCCGCCATTTTAGGGCAGGGTCGATTTACTGACAAAATGTGTATCAAGCCATAGCAGGCTCCCAGTTAAAAGCTTCTGTTATTTCTTCATAAACCACTTCACCTTCTATAATATTAAGACCTTTTGAAAGGTTCTTATCCAAATTACAGGCACTGCGCCATCCCATATTCGCCAACTTTAATACATAGGGCAGTGTTACGTTCGTCAAGGCAACTGTAGAAGTGTAAGGGACTGCCCCAGGCATATTCGCTACGCAATAGTGCACAACGTCATCAATAATATATATGGGGTCTTCATGTGTAGTTGCTTTAGTGGTTTCCACGCATCCGCCTTGATCTACGGCAACATCCACGATTACGGTTCCGGGACGCATCTCCTTTAGCATATCCCTTGTAATCAAATTTGGAGCTTTGGCTCCTTTTAGAAGGACTCCCCCAATAATTAAATCATGGGTCTTTATAAGTTTTCTGATATTGAATTCACTTGAAAATTCGGTCACAACATGGCTTGGCATGACATCGTTCACATAGCGAAGCCGTTTCATGTTCACATCTAAAATAGTAACATGGGCTCCCAAACCTGCTGCCATTTTTGCAGCCTGAATGCCTACGGTACCCGCTCCCAACACCAAAACTTTGCCTGGTGCGACTCCGGGAACGCCTCCCAAAAGCACTCCTCTTCCTTTAACGGGCTTCTCCAAATACTTGGCCCCCTGCTGAATTGCCATTCTACCAGCAACTTCGGACATAGGGGTCAACAATGGCAATGTACCTTCATCATCCTCAACGGTTTCATATGCAATACAAATAGACTTACTAGCTATCATGGCCTTGGTCAATGCTTCGCTAGAAGCAAAATGAAAATAGGTAAAAACAATCTGTCCTTCTTTAATGAGCTGGTACTCTTCAGCAATTGGTTCTTTAACCTTTACGATCATATCGCTCAAAGTATAAACCTCAGCAATAGTATCTAAAGTAGTAGCTCCCGCTTGTTGATAATCTCTATCAAAAAATCCGCTTCCCTCTCCTGCCCCTGCTTGCACGTAAACGGTATGGTTGTTCTTTACCAATTCAAAAACCCCTGCTGGAGTCATCCCAACACGGCTTTCGTTGTTTTTGATTTCTTTAGGTACACCTACAATCATTTTTTTGTTTGTTTTAATTAACAATT
>JBCCEC010000138.1:0-6546 GCA_039030475.1 Bacteroidota bacterium | reverse complement strand
CTTCTATCGATTTACCAATTGCCGAAGCTCTGAGTGAAGAAGCATACCAATTATTTCAAGCAACAAGTAAAACACCAGCAATTAAGCGTTTTACAATTGCTGATGAAAATGGAGCACAATTTGACCATGACAATCAGAAAAATTGGGAAAGCATGTTAATGGATTTGCAAGAGATTCAAAAAGATTAATTCCTCAGATAACTAAGATTAATAGCGGAAAATGGATGTCTTTCATAGTAAAGGCATTCGTTTTTAATAAAACATATATAGAAATGAAACTTAATAATGCACTCGCACAAGCTCGTGCGCTTAGCCTGCCTTCTCGTGAAGCTTCGCTAAAACGTGAAGCATCTGTCTCTCATTTTTGGAACAATAATAGAAAATTACTCGAAGAGGCGTGGGCAGAATGGGAAATAGAAAACAAAGACAATTTATTACTTCCTGATGAAATGTTACTTGACCCAAAATTGCGAAAAGCTATTAACGACGCCTGGGAAAACCCAGAAAAAGAAAATGCTGTTGCTGATTTATGGGAAGAAATTATTCCTGGAGTTTATGTTGCACAGTTTTTTGACCTTGAACGCTTGGCGGATTTCCGTAATTACTTAGAAGCAGTGGCGAATTCACAAATTCCTAAGCGTGCACCTTACGGTATTCAATTGAATCGTTACGGAATTATGCTTGACCCACGCTCGGAAGGACATTTAGCTGCACCAAATTTTCAAGCCTTTTACAGCGATATGATGAACCGCTATATGCGTCCGATTGCTCGTTTGCTACTAGGGACTTATGGTTATGATAACCAAACATTTGGTTTTTCCATTCAATACAATCCTGATAAGGATAAAGATTTGCATGCGCACACTGACGCTTCAGCGGCTACATTGAATATCAACATCAATTTACCTGATGAAGAATTTACAGGTTCACAAGTTGATTTCCATGACAAAAGCACAGGGAAAACGGTACAGACTATTTTTGAACCGGGTAAAGCAATAATCCACCGTGGCAATGTACCACACGCTACACATCCCATCACCAGTGGACAGCGCAGTAACTTGGTTGTGTGGTTATATGGAGACCGAATGCAAATACCACGCGGTGGTGCAAGTAGCTACGGTAGTATTGGTAACTCAGCATCTGCAGTAGATGTAACAGAAAACATCAGTCCAAGTGAGCGTTGGAGTGTGCCAGACAGTCCAAAAGATACTTTTGCACCATTTTAAAAAGACAAATTCGACATTCAAATTTGTTGAAGTAGCTTTTAGTAGTTGAAACAAATTAGTAGGCAATACAATGTTATTGCCTACTAACCTTTGTAACGTTTAATGCAATAAGTTTAGCTAAATCAGAAAAATAATAGTGACCAAAATATACCATTCTTAGGAAAACCATATTCTTTTAAAACCAACGTTTTTAGGCAATCCTCTATTTTTTCCAAATCGACCCCATTAATTGCAGTTTCAAAGGACTGAGCGAAATTTTACTTACTCCATGTACCCTCCATCAACGATTTGTATATTGCGGATACCACCATCGGCAAATAATAGTAACAAAAAAGGTAATGATGTTCGAAGGGTCGAGGGCTTAATCTGACAATAAAGTAATATGGAAAAAGAGTTGCCCAAAATAGCATTCAAATCGTCCGCTGAATTGGATATTGAAGTAATGACCATGTCCGAAACGTACGGCAAGCTCATTAAAATTAAAGACCACAATCCATTTGCGGCTCACCAAATCCAATTTTACTTAATTGCCGTTGTAACAAAAGGCTCCTTTTCGCATTATGTCGATTTTCATTTCTATAATCTAAAGAATGGAAGCGTAATGTTCATTGCACAGGATCAGGTACACCATTTTGATAAAAACATGAAACATGCCGAAGGTTTCTGTATTATTCTAAATGGTAAGTTCTTTGAGAAAAACTACTTTTCGTCCAAAGACGTTAATCTAAATAGGTTATATAATTATCATTTAGAGTCACCGGTTCTACACCAAGAAGATATGGGCATGGATAACTTTATCGGTGTTGCACATAAGCTACATTATGAATACAATTTCCCGAATAACTTTCTTAAGCACGACATGCTACGCGCACTTCTTCAAGTGCTCCTGTTGAAAGCGGAAAGAGCAAAAGAGAACAAGTCAATAGACAATGTAAAAACCCATTGGCTAAATACCTTCAGTGCTTTTAAGAACATACTGCAAAAAGAGTATTCAAAAACGAGAAATTCAAGAAATTACGCCTCAAAATTATTCATTTCTTACAAGCTTCTTAATGATATCGTGAAAAAGTTGACGGGCAAAACTGTCAAAGCCTTCATTGATGATTTTGTCACCATTGAAATCAAGCGATACTTAGTATCTACTTCTTTATCAATAAAAGAAATCAGTTATCAAACAGGATTCGAAGAACCTGCCAATATGATCAAGTTTTTCAAAAGGAATACCCAGAAAACACCGCTTCAATTTAGAATGGGACTTTAGTCCTTGGTTACGCTTTTACTATTTATTCTCCCACTTTTATTGTTATGTCCTCAAAGGCCGACCATAACTTTGTGCCATTGTTTAATTAGAGCTATTTAAAATTAAATTACTTAAGATAAATTATTTATTGATGTCAGTTCTTATTACGGTCTTATTCGTTTCCTGCAGTAGTAATGATGATGACGCAATGGCAAAACCGATTATTTTAGGCTCAAGTGTCACCGTAACCAATACGTTTCAGTCCACAGCCTTTGCACAAGACGCCGAAGTCGCAATCGAGGATTTGTTTCAAGTGGAAACGGGTTCATTGGCAGCAACGGCTGCAGTTGCCGAAGCTATTGAATTTCCTGCCTATCTATTAAACTTATACGACATCGATATTGCTGGAAATAGTATCACTTTCAATGTAGTGGCGGAAGCCGATGATCCAACTTACGGAGATTTATTCAGGGTATTGGAAGCGGATACCTTCGACCGATATTATTTGACCTTCGAAAACGCTCAAAATGTAAACAGTTTTACGTCAAGTAATGGCTCCGTAAACCTTAAAATTGATTCAAACAAGGTTTTAGTTGTTGAGATCAGCGAGGGTTATGACTTCAATCCCAATCAAAGCTTCACAATAACTTTAAACTAAGAAATAACACGTTTAAAAATACAACTATGAAACAAAAATTAATACTGATCACAATGGTGACGGCTCTAACTGTAAGTTGTAAGAACGCAGAAAAAGCTATCGAACCTTCAGTTCTTGAAGTCACCACTTTTTCACTCAAAACAACAGCAAACCACCAAACCTTTACTGAGTTGGATGCTAAAGTGGAAGAGGACTTTACAAGTAAACAACCGGGTTTTATAAGACGCGAAAGTGGGGTAAATGAAAACGGTGAGTATACCGTAATCGTATATTGGAAAACTTTAGCAGATGCTGAAGCTTCAATGAAAAAGTTTATGGGTGACACTTCCGTTGCCGATTATGCTCGTATAATTGAAGGGCCATCAATGAAGATGAACCGCTATACCATCAATACAGATTTTAAAGCTGAAAACAGTCAGTTTATAGAAATGATGTCGTTCAATTTAAACGATGGGATAACCACAATTGCTTTTGATAAAATAAACGAAAAAGTAGCGAACAAAACGACTGCACAAAAAGGATTTGTGCAGCGCATAACAGGAGTTGACGAATCAGGAAGACAGGTTGTTGTTATCTATTGGGACACCAAGGAAAACTCTGATACTTACTTACAACCTTTTATGAGTGATGCAACTTCAAAAGAATTTATGGGAATGATGAATTCGTCTTCAATAGCAATGACACGTTCTCATGCACTGAGTTCTTTAAAAGCAACGGAAATGTCAAATAAAGATAAGGCTGTAGCGCTATTGAATAGCTTTAACACAGGTGACCAAACACCCATTTCTTACATTAACCCTCAAAAGTACATACAACACAACCTAGAGGTTGCCGATGGTTTGGAAGGATTTGGAGCGGTCATGCAAAATGCACCGGAAGGCGGTTTTAGCGCAGAAGTTTTAAGAGCGTTTCAAGATGGTGAATATGTGTTTACCCATACTAAATATGACTTTTTCGGGCCGAAGGCCGGATTTGATGTTTTCCGGTTTGAAGATGGAAAGATTGTAGAACACTGGGATAATTTACTACCTGTGCAAGAAGCGAACCCAAGTGGACATACTCAATTTGATGGTGCAACTATGCTAACCGATATAGATAAAACTGAGGCCAATAAGGAAACTGTTAGAAACCTTATCGAAGGTGTTTTTATGAATGGTGAAATGGATAAAATCGCAACTTATATTAATCCAAAAAAATATGTACAACACAATCCCTCGGTACCAGATGGTCTCGACGGTCTTGGCAGTGCAATGAAAGCAATGGCAGAACAGGGTATGTTTATGAAATATACTAAAATCCATAAAGTGTTGGGACAAGGAAACTTTGTATTGACCATGAGCGAAGGCACCTTTGGAAAAGATGCGCCTACTGCCTACTATGACCTTTTTAGACTGGAAAACGATCAAATTGTTGAGCATTGGGACGTTATCGCCCCTATTCCACCAAAATCCGAATGGAAAAATAACAATGGTAAATTTTAAAAAGCGTATTCAAAGATGGATTTCATTAAACTTATCATGAGAGGGGCTTATGACGATATACGCTCTGCGCTAACGGATGACGCAACATTAAATCTACAAAGTGTCGGTGTATCCGAGGGCAAGGACACTGCCCTACAACTTCTGCAAAAACAGCACGGGTACCTTAAAAACGAGATAAACCAGATTAAGGTTTTCCGGGAATTTGAAGACAAAGAGCATCTAGTTATAGAATACGATATCCTGCTCAATAATACCTTTGATCTACCCTTGGTAGCCATAATGGAAAAAGAGGGTGATAAATACAGTGCCATACGCACCTATCATTCCGTATACCCCATAACCGAGGGTCATATTTTTAGGGCCTCTATCTTCTCTGACGAGATTAAATTGACGGAACCGGATGAAGTGGTAAACTATTTTAAGGCCATCGCTATGGGTTCTACCGAAGCAACAATGAAAACACTATCCTTTGAGGATGATGTCTATTTTCGAGAGCCCGCTGGTTGGAGATGGAACCACAAGACGGAAAAAGGACTCAAAGAACATTTTGACCATTTCTTTAGTGATGGTGGTGTCCCGTTAAAATTCCACAACTACATTTTTGATAGAGAAAAGGGAACTTTTGCCGGGGAGTATACTTGCGATGTATGGGGAAGCGCTGTTTTCAAACCACAAGCAGGGGTTTCCATTTATGATATCAACCAAGAAACAGGCAAGATAACGGGTATTCGGGTATACGATAATGTAGATGCAAATTATACTTGATTTACGAAACCGAGCAAAATCGCATAACTCAAAATAATCATTTCTAATACCACCTCCTAAAAAAATATGAGCGCCATAGAGGAAGATAACATAGAACAAGTCTTAAAGGATTTGTTAAGTGATACCAAAAATGATGGTTTTAAAATGATAAAGGGTATGGCCAAGGGTATTTTTAGACCTATCAAATCAACAGATTTTAAAGAGGTATATCTTTCAATTTCCGAGGAACAAGGGAAAGACTTAAGTCAACTGGTTCAAGAAAATAACTGCAAAAATATTGTTGAATTTGGGACTTCTTTTGGCATATCTACACTGTTCTTGGCAAAAGGAGCTATTAAAACGGGAGGAAGCATTATCACTACTGAATTAATTGACTCCAAAGCCCAAAAGGCAATCGATAATTTTGAAAAGGCAGGTGTATATGATCTAATTGAGGTAAGAATCGGCGACGCCCTGAAAACCCTAAAGAACCATAAAGAACCGATAGATCTGCTGCTGTTGGATGGTTGGAAGAATTTATACTTCCCTATTTTCCAGATGCTCGAACCTTATTTTCATGCTAAGACCTTGGTTTATGTTGATAACGCGGATATGCCTGAAGTTCAAAAGTTTTTAAAAAAAATCAACGAAAATCCTAAATACCAATTGAAATCCCAAAACCGGAGGAAGGTAGTGTTAATTCGCAGGTTTTGAATCTAAATCATGATCAAAGACTAAAATACAAATGAAAACTACAACCACTGATAGAATTACAGTTTCATTATGCTTTCCAAAAATAAACCAAATACGGAATAACAAATGTTGTTTAAAAAGGCCCCTTAGGAATCGGTCATCATCTATTTGAAAATAACCTTACGATTAGCGAGCCATTGATAGACCTTGACAACAAAAACTTGTTGTCCTTTAAAACCAACAATTCTTGGGAATCTGTCTCTTCTTAACAATCCGTCCTATTAACTCGCCATTTTGTGGGATTATTGGAACAATTTGGTTTAGTTGTCAAAACATTTATTTCTTTTGAGTATTTAGTTAGTAATAAATGATAGGCAATGATTTTCGCAACAGAATTATCATGACTTGTAGAGAATTCTGCAACGGTGTAAAAATGTGACGTAATTGGGATTATATTATAGTCATCCTTACCTCTGACAAAATAAAATGAATCTAAAAAAGTCCG
>JBCCEC010000137.1:0-6664 GCA_039030475.1 Bacteroidota bacterium | reverse complement strand
GTGATGCGCTAACGCGGCATCGATATTTTTAAATGATAGATTGTCAGGCACTTATGAAACTTCAATTGTAATAAAAAAAGAAATTAAGGGATAAAACCTTAGAAACACCCCATAAATAGGGGGTTGGTTTAGAAGAATTGGATTTGCCAATATTTTATTTGTTGGCTTTTGGTTGAATATGGAGTTTTAAAGATGGCTTAAGATATTTGGGGATGTTTGTGGAGTTTTGTTTGTATGAGGTATCTACCTTCTTAGAACATAGTTTACTTAGTAAATGCGCCCTATTTCGATTTTACTTCCCGCCAGAGGCGGGCAGGTACGCTTATCTATCGGAACACTATAAAATTGAAACAGGATCCGGCGCAGGTAAGTTATGGTGGATTTGGGAGTTGCTCTACTAATAAAAGATAATTTGCTGATTATTTGAACTTTTAAACTATTTCTGAAAACGATTCTTAGTTTGTATTAAACTCTTTACAAAAAGCGGATTTTGTAAAGAGTCACAATTTATTGAAACATATTTCAGGCCTTCTGAAGAAGTTCTGAATACTTCCCCGAAAGGCAAAATGTAAAGAGTAGTGGAATATATTTTTTTTGATTAAGATCAAGATTACCAAACAATTATGGTATGACTTGAGCCTTATTTAAGCAAGCTTTTCGATTATGTCTTCATAAACTTTTACACCAAGTTTTGGTCCACCAGGATGATCAATATAGACGGACTTGTAAGTTATAAAATGCTCTAATAAAATTTCTTTGAACTCCTCTTCTTTGTAGTATAAAATAAAGTCAATGCAGAAAAAACCTGAGGCTATGTCCGTAGAATCATATACAAAATCGAATAAGATATTTTCTCCTATAATTGCTCTGCCAATCCAAATAAATTTGGGGTAATTTTTTAAACCAACGGATTTTTTGATAATTACTTCGTAATCGCTTTTAGATACTTGCTGTTTATACTCGTTACTTTCTATTAGAAAAATATCCCATTCTATTTCTAATTGAAACAAATTCGTTTCAAAAAAGATTTGATCTACAAGGCTAATTTTATCAAAAACATCCTGAAACTTAATTCTAATTTTTCGATACATTGGAATAATTACCGAGTGTATTTTAGCAGTAATTGAATCTCCGTTAGAATCTGACCACGCAGTCTGAATATTTTCATTGCCGGGAAAGCTCATTTTGGCGAAAGGTCCGATTTGATCATCATGGGTATAAAACTTTTCAATGTTATCGGCCGTTAAAGAAATTTCTTGGGATTTTTCTTTTTCCGTACTAAAATCCGAATATCCATTAATTGTAATTAAGTGTCCCACGCCATCGTCAAATTTGAGAAATAAAAGAATAGGCAATCCTGCTTTATTATAGGCGTAGATGAGTCGTTTAGCCAATTGAACGCTGCTCTCAAAGCGAGTTGAAATTATGTACTCAGAAACTAGGCCTGTAGACTCTATGGCTTTACAAATTTGAGTAATGTCAAGACCAGGATTGGGAAATGTTCTGCCATAGTTCAAAAAAAGGTTACCCCCTCGCTTGGTGATTTCGCTAGGTGAAGGTAAATCTGTATCGAAAAGCTTTGAGGTTTTATGGAATGCACTCCAAATTGCCACTGATGCACAAGCCGCTACCACTGTGTCTTGTTCCTGGTAAACTAAGGATTCCAGCTCTAAAACTCTACCAAAAAGGTTGACCTTATATTGCCTACAACTGGGATAATATCTCTTAATACCATCTTCTCTAATAGCATAGGTTTTGAGCAATGTTGGGCCAATAATACTGTCGGGTAATGGCTTAACAACTATATATCCTAAATAATTATCATTTAAATAACTAGATTTCGAATTATATAGCTCTTTCTCAAACTTGACTTTCTCAAAATTTGCCTTAAAAAAATGAACTCTTTTACAGTGCCTGTCGTAATCTTTGAAACAAATTGAATAATAATGAGAGTAGTCAATTAGGTAGGCTTTAGATACGTAGGGTTCTTCAACTAAAATAGTTTTAGCCCCTATGCCGGTGGTTCCCAAATAACTTTGAAAGTATTTGAAATGGTTCCTTTCTTCTAGTAAATTAATTGGTATTTGATTGTTATCCAGGGCAATCTTTAGGTTCTTGTCCGAATAATCAAATATTTGATAAGTCGTCACCAAAATTATCGTCCGGCCTTGAAAGACATTGATTCAACATCAGATTTAAAACTTTCTCTGATTCTGTCATTGGAAGCTTTGACTTGCTCAAGTGACTTTATTAAATCTGCTTCGCTAATTTTATTAATTTGATTTTTTGCAGTTAGGAAGTTAGTAGTTTGCGACTTTGCCATAAATAAAGGAAAGATGATGAATAGTATTAAATCATAACACTTAAATCTTACTTTTCGTATAAGAAAAGCATCTTTGTTCATAGCGAATATAGACATTAGAAAGTATAAATTCAAAATTTATTTTATTTGTTCTTCTTGTTTTTAATTTTTTTGATCTCTTTATCCAAGCCAAGATTTTTATTTTTCTTCTTGGCAGCCATTAGAAATCTATCGGATTTTAACTGATTCTCTTCCAATGGTTTCTCTTGATTCTCCAACAACTTCCCAATACGTTCTAACCCTTGTTTAACAAGCAAATTAGGGTTCACGCCCAGTTGTTCCAACTTGTTGTCTAAATCTTCCGTGGAATAAGTACTTCTTTCAGATTCTTCGAAAATTCTGTTTAATATTTTACCTGTTGCCTTTTTTGTCATAACTATTGTTTCAATGAACCAAATACTTGGTTCGCATTCATTTTTTCTATTCGTGATTTTAGTTTTCGTATTAAATTGTTATAATCGTTGTTGCTTATGTCCAGCTCTTCGCAGATTTCCTTTCGTTTTGCTCCATCATAAACCAAAAGAAATAATTTAAACAAGATAGATTCCTTATTCAACTGTTTCTTCATCATTTCCAGGACTTGAGCTGCATTCAAATTTTCTTCCGTTGAATAATTCTCCGGATGATGAAGTTCCTGGATGTCTTTGGCATCGCTTGCCGTTACTTCTTTACTCCGTGCCAGATTGGCAATCATGCCCTTTACCACATGAAATTTGAGATAGCTCAATAAATCAGCTTTTTTAGGATTCCAATTCCATTTTTCCGTTAGGACTGCTGCTATGGCCTCATTGGCAATTTCCTCTGGAGAAAAGCCTTTGATTCCTTTTTCATAGAGCAAATTCCAAAATTTAAATCTTGAATAAGCATAGTATGTCAGATCCTTTATTATATATTCCCAATCCTGTCTTTCAAATAATTTTCTCTTCTCTGAATCCATATAACGTCAGCGTTTACATACTAATGTTATAAAGTTCCATAAAATAACAAAAGGATGAAAAAAAACCAATTGAAAATAACCGATACTTTCTAACATTAATAAGTATAGGCACAATTTATAAAAACTAAAAATTAGATGCTATGACAGACAATTTAGAAATTATCGATTTAGAAGAGTTTTCAAAAGACAACAAGAAGCCCCCTAGACGCAAGCGTTATAGAATAAAGGTGGACCGGGATAAGTTCGTTGTGGAAGAGGAATCTAAGACTGGACGTGAGATTTTGGAACTTGCGGGAAAAATACCTGCAACTCAATATCAGTTGAGACAAAAATTCCGAGGAGGTACCGTCAAGAAAATTGGCTTGGACGACAAGGTCGATTTCACAGAACCGGGTATTGAAAAGTTCATCACCATTCCCCTAGATCAAACTGAAGGCTAATGGAAACCAGACATGAATTTGATTTATCCCATGATGACCAAGGGTTTTTGGAGACTCTTGGTCTTCCTTGGGAAACAGTAAGGGAGCGAGGCCAACTTTGGCTGCTGATCCACAATTTTAACCCTCCCCATGGCTATGGTCAAAAACAGGTTGCAATAGCCATTAATATTCCATCAGCCTATCCTCGTGCCCAATTAGACATGGTATATTTTTTCCCTGCTATAGTGAGGTTAGACGGACATCGGATAGGAGCGTTGGCAACGTTGCACCTTGATGGTAAAACTTGGCAGCGATGGTCCAGACACCGAACTGCAAAAAACCCATGGCGTGCAGGCGTAGATAATATTTCAACCCACTTTGCACTTATCGAAAATTGGTTGCAACGAGAATTTAATAAAATCCCCTATGAAGTACCAGCTTAGGATTTCAGGCAAGCATGCCGATCAAATAAAAGGACACCTTTTTCCCGGAGACAATATGGAAGCAGTGGCCATAGGTCTGTGTGGACATCATCAAGGTAAAGAATCGATTATTCTTTGTGTACATGAGGTCTTCAATGTTCCATATGATCAATGCCAACGCTCACCGGATTATGTGAACTGGAAAACAGAATCAATAATTCCATTAATTGAAAAAGCGGCTAAATTAAAGTTAAGTATCGTTAAGTTCCATAGTCACCCTGAAGGATATAATAGTTTTTCAGAATTGGATGATACTTCCGATCGGAAATTTTTTCCTTCCATTTACGGTTGGATAGATGGTAAACAGCCCCATGGAAGTGTAGTGGCCTTGCCCACCGGAAATTTTTTCGGCCGGATAATAGGGATGGACAATAGATTTGAGGATTTCGAACGGATAACGGTTGCTGGAGAAACTATTAGCTTATTCAGCCGAACTAAAGTGAAACTGAATCAGGACATGGCTATTAGAAATATTCAATCCTTTGGTCTTGGCACAACCGAGCTGCTTAAGACTATGGCCGTTGGAATAGTTGGTGCTTCCGGAACCGGGTCACCACTAATTGAGCAATTGGTACGTTTGGGCGTAGGCAAGATTGTCATTATAGATCCTGATATCGTAGAGTTAAAAAATCTAAACAGAATAGTAAATACAAACAAAAAGCATGCAGAAACAAGATCTTTTAAGGTCGATGTATTGGCCGAGTCAATCAAACAAATTGGTTTTGAGACCGAGGTGGTAACCTTTACCGACAATCTGTATGATTCGATGAAGGCCATCCGTGCACTTATTGGTTGTGATGTAATTTTTGGCTGTGTTGATAGCATTGATGGAAGACATTTGCTAAATCAAATCTCGACATTTTACTGTATACCATATTTTGACATCGGAATAAAGTTGGAAGCGGACGGACTTGGAGGAATTAATCAAATCAATGGTGCCGTCCATTATATACAGCCTGGAGGATCTTCACTGCTTTCAAGAGGAGTATATAGCATACAAGGTTTGGAAGCCGCAACATTGAAACGTGAAAATAATGATGAGTACGAAAAGAGGCTTAAGGAAAAGTACATCGTCAACGTCAATGTTGAAAGCCCGGCGGTGATCAGTGTGAATATGTTCGTGTCCAGCTTCTGTGTAAACGACTTTTTGAATAGGATTCATCCATATAAGGGCTATGAACCTGGAGAAAGAATGGTCACCTGGTTATCTATTTCGGAGGACATGATTTTCCACGATGGTGATGGGGTTCCAGATGAATATCTCTCCAAAAAGGTTGGGTTTGGTGATCAGAAGCCGTTTTTAGATATACCAGGTTTATGAGAACATTGCGGAATGTTATAAGAAAAATTTCAACTCATTTTCCTTGGAACAAATATACCGTTAGATCTGTTGATGATATTCCTGACTATCCGGCTCCAAGAATAATTTATACAATTGGTAGTATTGAAGATTCCTGGTTGTTATTCTTCAGATGTCCCTGTCGATGTGGTAAGGATATCTATTTAAATTTATTGGAGGATGATTCTCCCCGATGGAGCTTTAGAATAACAGATAGAAGAATTAGCATTGCACCGTCGGTGCATGGGCTAAAAGGCTGCAAAAGTCATTTTTGGATAAAAAAGGGAAGGGTTATTTGGTGCTTTTACTAAATTCTTAGTCATGCCAAGGACATTAATAAGCAAGTAAAAACCAATTCAAAACTATCACTCTTTACAGAACGCACCTTTTGTAAAGAGTTTATTGTGAGGTGGGATTTTTTGTATCTTCCTAAAAGGTTTAAATAAAAGATGTTTAATTTCTCGACTTCTTTCTCCCTTCCTTCGTATCCATCCTCTCCAACTTCTCCTTCAAAACTGCCATATCATCCGATACTTTTTTATTTATAATTTGGGCATAGTGCTGTGTAGTCCGCAGATTTTTATGCCCTAACATCTTTCCAACTGTTTCGATGGGGACTCCGTTTGAAAGTGTAACGGTTGTAGCAAAGGTATATTAGGCTAAATAGGTGGTGAGGTACTTTTTAATATTGCAGCGGTCGGCGATTTCTTTAGGTGTGACTTGGATTTTTTGTTGCCGAGTATAGGAATCACGCACTCATCATAGACAACTCCAAGGTGGCGTTTAACCGTGGAGCCGGAGACAGCCGAGCGTTAAGAAAATGTCCTGAGGACATTTTTAGCCGAGGAGCGAGCTGGCGCGTTGACGTGAGATGACCGGAGCGAAACAAAAAAACTACCGGAAGGTAGTTTTTTGAAGTGGAGCCGGGGAGATTACCTGCGGTGTTCCCTAAGTCTCGCAATGTTGCAAATAAAAATACCCATCACTATAGTGATGGGCATCTTAAATCTTCAAAAAACAGCTAAGCAAGCTCAGCATTTTTTTTCCACTTTAAGCTGCTGCGTATTTTTGAGTGTCGTGGAGCCGGAGGGAGTCGAACCCTCGTCCAAACAAGCAATTGCAATG
>JBCCEC010000136.1:0-6699 GCA_039030475.1 Bacteroidota bacterium | reverse complement strand
CATTGATTTTAAGGGTTTTTTAGTGTAAATAAATCAGAGTTTTGCCAAAATATGCCTGATGGACATTCTACTGTTCCCAATTGGCAATAACGATGAAACAATTCAACTAAGATCTGCATAAATATTCACCAAAACTCCCAAAAAAATGGTATCCAGTAAAATCAAACGATCAGTGCTTACAACACTGGTGTGTATTTTTTCAATGATAAGTTTATTGTCATTTTCTAAAGAGAATTCTGAAAGCTATCCTGAACATTTTTTTTCAAACGTAAACTTCTTCTCTAAAAAAGTTAATGAAAATGAGAATAAATCTATCGATGCCCTCTATGTACCAGGTATCGGTCTTATAAAAACTGGTGTCGTTACCGATTTCGACGAAATCCCCTGCGGTCAAATTGTTTTTACCTATACCGTGACCAACGAAAGTACTGCCGGTGAGATACTCGAGAACATTGAGATCACAGATACAGATCTTGGTGGCATTATTCTTAACGGACCTCCTGTATCTGGTGATGTGAACAATAACACCCTTCTAGATCCCGGTGAAACATGGATATATAATTCTTTCTATGAGACAACGCAGGTAGATATAGATAATGGTTCTTTTGGAAACTTGCCGGCAAACGTTACTTCAAATCCAGTTGGCCAACCTTTAGTGAGTGTGGACGATGTATCCGACCCAGTTGATGTGGCAGGGAGCAATCCTACTATAATAGACCTAACGGCTTGTCAGCCAAGAATTGCGGTTATAAAAACTGGGAGTATTTCCAATGACCCTGCAGGAGGATTGGACTGTAATTTTATTAATTATCAGTTTGAAGTTACTAATGAAGGTATCGAAATTCTAGAAAATGTGGTTCTTAATGATCCACTATTGGGTGGGGATTTACCTGGTCCAGATTCAGGTGACGACAATAATGATACTTTCCTAGATCTTGATGAAACTTGGATTTATGTCGCAAATTATGCGATAACGCCCGAAAATATAAACAATGGGTTTGTAGAAAATCAGGCTACCGCTACTGCTGACGTTCAAGGAACAGTCAACACGGTCAATGACCTGTCCGATAATGACAGTGTTTTGGAAGATGACCCTACAATAATTGACCTGAGTTCTTGCCCTGGCATAGGTCTTATAAAAGATGGCGATCCAATAGACTTTGATGGCGATGGCTGCATCGAGAGTATCCTTTATACCTTCACAATTACAAACCTTGGCGATGTTGATTTAGACGAGGTACTGCTAGAAGATCCCCTTTTCGGTGGTCCCATACCCGGTCCTGATTCCGAGAGCATCACCGAGAACAACATACTACAGGTTGGAGAAATATGGATCTACACTGCACTCTACACCATAACACAAGCGGACATAGATGCCACGATTGTGGTCAACCAGGCCACCGTATCGGCGGAGCCCGTTGGAGCTGACGTACAGGTCATCGACCAGTCCGACGATGATAGCAACTTCGAGGACAACCCAACAAGGACACAGGTACCAGATGATGCCTGTACCGATGGTGGGCCATCCATAGGGCTTATCAAGAATGGTGAACTGGTAGACATCGATGGCGATGGATGTATCGAGAGTATCCTGTACACTTTTACCGTGACCAACTTGGGCGATATCGATTTGGACGAAGTACTGCTAGAAGATCCCCTGTTCGGTGGGCCCATACCCGGTCCTGATTCCGAGAGCATCACCCAGAACAACATACTGCAGGTTGGAGAAATATGGATTTACACTGCACTTTACGCCATAACCCAAGCGGACATAGATGCCACGATTGTGGTCAACCAGGCCACCGTATCGGCAGAGCCTGTTGGAGCAGACGTACAGGTCATCGATCAGTCCGATGATGACAGTAACTTCCAGGACAGCCCCACAAGAACGCAAGTGCCAGACGATGCCTGTACCGATGGTGGGGCATCCGTAGGCCTTATCAAGACTAGTGAACTGATCGATATCGATAACGATGGTTGCCTAGAGAGTATACGTTACACCTTCACCGTGACCAACTTGGGCGATGTCGATTTGGACGAGGTACTGCTCGAGGACCCCCTGTTCGGTGGGCCCATACCCGGTCCTGATTCGGAGAGCATCATCGAGAACAACGTACTACAGGTAGGAGAAATATGGATCTACACCGCACTCTACGCCATAACACAAGAAGACATAGATGCTTCAGAAGTAATGAACCAAGCCACAGTGTTGACTGAGCCCGTCGGCTCCGATATTAATGTTTTCGATTTATCCGACGACAATAGCAACATTGAGAACGATTCGACCATTACAGGAATTCCGGACGATGCATGCCCGGGTGATGATGGAGGAACACCGTTGTTCGGTATTGCTATCATTAAAACAGGAGAAGGACTAGATCTTGACAATAATGGCTGTGATGATAGTATTAGATATGATTTTACAGTCGTCAATACCGGAATCATCGATCTAGAGAACATAATACTTGATGATGAGCTTCTGGGAGGACCTATAAATGGACTGGAAATTTCCGAAGAGACCGAAGACGGTATGCTACAACCAGGAGAAGAGTGGTTGTTTACCGCTATTTATAACTTGACCCAGCAAGATATTGATGGAATGTTCTTAGAAAACCAAGCTTTAGTCATTGCTAACCTAGTAGGATTGGATGATGGGGTTTTTGATGTATCGGATGACGATAGTTACCAAGAAAACGAAATTACCATAACAAATGTATCCGCTTTTTGTGAATTCGATGGTAACAACACTGGTTTTAGGATTTACAATGGGATTACCCCAAATGGTGATGGCTTTAATGACTATTTCCGAATTGTGGGTATTGAAAACTATCCAAACAACAACGTGAAAATCTTTAATAGATGGGGTGTCGAAATCTACAATAGTGATAATTATGGTCAGGGCAACAATCTTTTCCGAGGTGTTTCCGAAGGCAGGGCCACTATTGATAAATCCAGGGAATTGCCTAGTGGCACCTACTTCTACGTCCTGACGTTTACAGGAGAAAATCCAGGGTCTGATAAGTATTCGGGCTATTTATACATCAACAGAGATTAATTGGCACAACATCAAATTGAAAAAAGCAACCAACGCACAAGATATCTAATAATGAAAAAAAATCAATTCATAGCAAGCGTCATATTCATGGTTCTTGGAATAGTTTGTACGGCGCAACAAAACCCGCAGTACACACAATACATGTACAATACCCAGATTATTAACCCAGCTTATAGCGGTTCACGGGAAGCATTGAGTTTTGGGCTTTTGGGAAGAACCCAATGGGTTAGTTTAGAGGGATCGCCCGAGTCAGGGACTTTCACGGTTAACTCTCCAATCGGACTTTATGACAACATGGGTTTAGGGCTATCAATTATCCATGACAGAATAGGACCGTCCGCAGAATCCAATATTACCGCAGATTATGCATATCGAATCGACGTTTCAAGGACAGGGAAGCTATCCTTCGGGTTAAAGGCAGGTTTGGACATATTGGATGTTGATTTTACCGAATTGGATATTTTCAACCCCAATGATCCCTTTTTTCAAAATAACATAGACAACAAGTTACAACCACAGGTAGGAGCTGGAATGTACTTTAATACGGATAGGTTTTATATGGGTGCATCAGTACCCAACTTTTTGAGAGCGGAGCATTTTGATGAAGGTTCACTGGAAAATGCAGATACAGAAAGTATAGCTGTTGAACGATTGCATTACTTTTTGATTGCAGGGTATGTTTTTGATCTCAATCAAAATCTTAAGTTCAAGCCAGCTACACTGTTCAAAGCCGTTGGTGGTTCTCCGTTACAATGGGATGTTTCGGCAAATTTTCTGTTCAATGAAAAATTCACTTTCGGAGCCTCATATCGATGGAGTGCTTCCTTAAGTGCTCTAGCAGGATTTCAAGTATCCGATGCATTGTTTTTGGGAATGGCATATGATTATCAAACAACAGAAATAGAATCCTATAGTGATGGGTCTTATGAAGTATTTCTTCGATTTGACATCTTCAAAAAATCAGACCGAATATTAACCCCAAGATTCTTTTAAAATTTTAAAGACAATAACTATGTTACAAAAATTGAAAGTTTGTTTACTTTTTATATTAATCACAGGAAACATTTTTGGACAAAGGGGCAAAGTAAAAAAAGCAGATGAAGAGTTTGATACCTATTCCTATATCGATGCCAGAAAAATATATCTTAAGGTTGTTGAAGATGGTTATGAATCTGCACAAGTATTTAAAAAACTGGGAGATACCTACTATTTCAATAGCGAATACAAAGAAGCGTCCATATGGTATAAAAAGCTGTTAGAAAAGTTTCCAAATGATGTAGAACCTATTTATAAACATAGAGCTGCCCAGTCTCTTAAAAGTATTGGTGCTTATGAAGAAGCAAAAAGGATAATGGGTGCTTATGCCAATGTTGCTCAACATAGTTCTATAGCAGAAAGCTATCAAAAAAACAAATCCGTTTTAGACAGCATTATTGACTTTGAATCGAAGGAGTTTGAAGTGCTAAATGCTTCAAATGGATTGTCAAGTTCAGATTTTGGACCTTCCTTTTTTGGTAATAGTATCGTATACGCTTCAACTTCAAAAAATACTCAAGGAGATAAAATCCATGCTTGGAACGGACTCCCCTATTTGGATTTATATGTAGCAGATTTGGATGAAAATGGATTATTTGCAAACACCAAATCACTCGAAGGCGATATCAACACACCATATCACGAGTCTTCCGCATGCTTTACCGAGGATGGGGAAACTATGTATTTTACCCGTAACAATTACATAGACGGGAAGAAAAAAAGAGGAAAGAATAAGTTGGTCAGCTTAAAGGTTTACAAGGCAACTAAAAATACGGATGGCAGTTGGGGCAATGTACGTGAACTTCCGTTTAACAGCGATTCGTATGCCGTGGCCCACCCTTCTTTGAACAGAGATGAAACACGACTTTACTTTTCTTCGGATATGCCAGGCACCTATGGAATGTCGGATATCTGGTATGTAGAAGTATTGAAAAATGGAAGTTATGGAAGCCCAGTGAATTTAGGTTCAAGGGTAAACACCGAAGCAAGGGAAAGCTTTCCTTATTTGAGCGATAACAATAATCTATATTTTTCAAGCGATGGGCATGTAGGCCTTGGCGGATTGGATGTTTTTGTGATATCCCTTAACAATCCAGGTACTTTTAAAGAAGTGACCAATCTAAAAAAACCTATAAATACAAACCAAGATGATTTTGGACTTATCATCAACGAAGAAAAACGCTTCGGCTATTTATCATCCAATAGAAATGGTAATGAAGGGAGTAACTCAGACGACATATACAGGTTTTCCGAAAGTTGTTCCATTCTAATCAAAGGATTGGTTTTGGATAAAGATACGAGAGAAGTATTGCCCGGTTCAATGGCCATACTTCTTGATAGTGAAAACAAAGTTGTCTCCCAGACTGTAGCCAACAGTAAAGGTTCATACAGTTTTGAAGGGATTGTAGACTGTGACAAACAATATTCTGTAAGGGCAACCAATAATGAGTTGGAATATCAACCGAACGAAAAACTGGTCAATACTCCCATAGGTTCATCAAATTTAGAAGTCAATCTTGAATTAACACCACCAGATTGTCCAGTAAATGATTTAGGTTGCAGGTTGGATTTACAGCCTATCTATTTTGATTTTGATAAACATAACATTAGACCAGATGCAGAAGTGGAGTTGGCCAAAATTCTTTCAGCCATGAAGGAGTACCCACAATTGGTCATTCATATAGAGTCGCATACAGATTCCAGAGGAAACGACAGGTACAATGAACTTCTTTCCGACAGAAGAGCTAAATCTACGTTAGAATGGTTGGTAAAAAAAGGGATAGACAGAACCAGACTTTCCGCTAAAGGTTATGGCGAATCACAGCTTCAAAATGAATGCTCAAATGGGGTGAAATGTTCAGAAAAAGCACACCAATTGAATCGAAGGTCTATGTTCATCATTAAAAACTAAATCTAATAGTTTTAAAATAAAAAATAATAAACCCCTGATAAACAATTATTTATCAGGGGTTTAATTTTTTTGGCACGCTGTTTGGTAATATCTAATCGGAAAGTAAATAGTTACTTCCAGAATTTAAAACCTTATAGTATGAAAAAGTCAGTACTTATTATTGCAGCGGTTTTTTTCGGTACATTTTTTACCAAGGCCGCAACGGTTGAAGATAAGGTTGCTACCGTCAATTATCGTTACGGAAATTCATTCATCTTTATTGAGGATGGTGTAACGTTTTCAGTTTATCCTGACGGGGAATTCGATTTTTACGTTGATAATCGTGTTAATGTAGGTGTCGGTGCCCAGATTGGGAACGTCGGTATCACCTTTAACTCAGGTTTCGATTATAACCCATTTGTACAGTTCGATGATTTTGGAGCTGTAATCCAAGTTGAAAACACTCCAATCTTTTATGATTTCTATGGTCGTGTTTCTCAAATTGGTAGTGTGGATGTTTGGTACAGAAACGGTAGGGTTAGAAGACTTGGTGGACTAAACGTTTTCTATAACGGTGGAGTTTTTAGCCATCATACAGGATTCATCAATATTTATAACCGACGTTACGTGTATAGACCATTTCACAGATGGTTTGCCAGACCCGCAGTTAACTTCTGTAATGTTTGGAGAACTCCTTACCGAAGGTATTATGCACCTG
>JBCCEC010000135.1:0-6739 GCA_039030475.1 Bacteroidota bacterium | reverse complement strand
ATGACGGCCGGTACGCCGTGCTGGCGCGCGGCAAGGGCAACCCCTTGCGCATGATTGCCCGACGAGAAGGCGATGACACCCTTGGCACGCACCTCCGGGTCCATCGCCGAGATCGCCGACCATGCCCCGCGATACTTGAACGATCCGGTATGTTGCAGGCATTCGGGCTTCACGAGGACCCGCCGTCCGGCGATCTCGTCCAGGAAGGGTGAGGACAACAGCGGCGTGACCCGCCCGTGCCCATGAAGCCGCGCGGCGGCGGCATGGATCATGTCGAGGTTCATAGCATTGCGCCCCAAGTTTGTAGAACAAAGACCGCGTCCGGTTCATCAAGGAAGGGGATATGCGCGCGGTCCGGAACGTCCGCGAAGAGCATATCAGGGCGGCGCTTGCGCATCTGGGCAGTTGTGCTCGGGCTCAGCAGATCCGAGTTCGCGCCTCGGATAAGCGCCAGCGGTAGGCCCTGAAGTGCATCGAAGAAGGGCCACATATCGGGCAAAGGCTGTATGACGAAATCGTCTTGCACATTCGTTTTAAACAAAACGAGGCAAGATTACAGCAGGAAACCTTAGGTACCTTAGGCGTGAACTTAATCTATGGCGCATTTTTTAAATACAACAAACCAAAGAAGCTCTTAAAATACCTATACGATCATATTGACAAGGATACCATAGAAATTGATATGGTAAACTTTACCGGACCACATTTTAAAGAAGTTGATAACAGACTTATGAGTTTACAGCTCATCCGTAATAATATGACGGATGCCGTGATGTTCGGCCCTGATGGAAATAACCTTTTACCTGCATCGTTACTTTACAAAAAAAATATCTTAGCGCTACGTGGTAGCTTTAGACCGGTTACTAAGGTGAACATGGATATGTTCCAAAAATCGTACGATATTTTTATACGGGAACAGACCGTTGAATATGAAAATACAATCGTGATTTTTGAAATAACCCTTTCCAACCTAAAAGCATCGGGGGAAATTGATGAACAGGATTTTATGGACAGGGCAGAGCTGTTGAGTTCGCTTGGTCATACCGTGATGATTTCCAAGTTTCAGGAATATTATAAATTGGTGGAATACTTTAATAATTATACCAAGGCAAAGATTGGACTAACGATGGGAGTCAACAATTTGGTCGACGTTTTTGATGAAAAATATTATCGCGATTTGAGCGGTGGTATTCTTGAAGCATTTGGAAAATTGTTCTTTAAAGACCTTAAAGTCTATCTATACCCTATGAAGGACGTGAATACAGGACAGGTCATGACGAGCAATAATGTGAAGGTTCATCCAAGGATGAAAGAGCTCTACAAATTCTTCAAGTACAATGGAAAGGTAATGGACATTATAGATTATGATCCAGATATCATGCATATCTTTTCTAGGGATGTCCTGAAACGAATTATAAATGCCGAAGAAGGTTGGGAAGAAATGATTCCTGAAGGTATCGCGGATATTATAAAAGAAAAACGACTCTTTACACGGAAAGTTTTAAAGGAAAAAGAAGAAGCTTAGGAGCTATCTATCTGAAAATAAAAAACGGCACTTCCAAAAATGTGGTGCCGTTTTTAAGTATTTGGCCAGTGTTTAGTCCAAAAGTTGTGCTGCGTGGTCTTTTGTTTTTACCTTTTCGATAACTTTTTCGATAACACCTTCGCCATCGATTACAAAAGTTGTTCTGTGCAATCCATCATATTCTTTGCCCATAAATTTTTTTGGTCCCCACACACCAAACGTTTCTATTACGGTATGGTCTTCATCGGCTAACAACGGATAAGGAAAGTCATATTTATTCTTGAAGTTCGCTTGCTTTTTTTCCGAATCTTCGCTTACACCCAGTATTTCCAGTCCTTGTTCTTGTAAGAGTTGATAGTTATCCCTTAAGTTACAGGCCTCTGCGGTACATCCAGGTGTATTTGCGCGGGGATAGAAAAAAATAGCCAATCGCTTTCCTTTGTAGTCACTAAGACTTATCGTGTTTCCGTCTTGGTCTTTTGAAGAAAATTCAGGTACTTTATCCCCTACTTTTAACATATTCATATGTATTCAGCTTTAAATTTATTGTTTAACTTATTTTTCATAAAATTAAACAAAAATGACTAAACAACAGAAAGTAAATTTCACAATTGATACATTGAATGAACTTTATCCCACAATTCCCATACCGTTAGACCATAAAGACCCCTATACCTTATTGATAGCAGTCTTATTATCCGCCCAAAGCACGGATGTTCGCGTAAACAAAATAACACCGTTGCTTTTTGCGGTAGCGGACAACCCTTTTGATATGGTAAAACTTACCGTTGATGAAATAAGGGACATCATAAGACCAGTTGGGCTTTCACCTATGAAATCAAAAGGTATTCATGGGCTTTCTAAAATCTTAATAGAAAAATATGATGGAGAGGTCCCTAAGAAGATCGCGTTATTGGAAGAATTGCCTGCTGTTGGTCATAAAACTGCCAGTGTAGTTGTATCTCAAGCATTTGGGATTCCCGCTTTTCCTGTAGATACCCATATTCATAGGCTTATGTACCGCTGGGGATTCACCAATGGGAAAAATGTGGTACAAACGGAAAAAGATGCCAAGCGCTTGTTCCCGAAAGAAATCTGGAATCGCTTGCATTTACAGATTATTTGGTATGGACGTGAATATTCTCCAGCTAGGGGATGGAATCTGGAAAAGGATATCATAACCCGTACCATTGGTCGTAAATTGGTACTCAATGAATACTATAAAACCAAAAAGAGCCGCTAATGGCGGCTCTTTTTGGTTTTGTTGTCAAGCTTTAATTTAGCGTGACCTCAAACTTGTAATTTTTACAATCGACTACATCAATTGATTTAGAGTAGCTAAGTAAGAAATTAATGGTTTCTCTTGTAGCTTTTACCGTTTTAACGGTTTCTTGTTCTTCAGAGTAAATGTTTTCCATATTCTAGCATTAATGTTACAATTAGATAACGCCGCTAAAATGGAAATATTGCTGTGTTCGACCTAATGCAGATTAATTCGTTAAAACGATATTATTGCGTTCAACTATCTTTCTAAGGTTGATTAAAGCGTATCGCATTCTCCCTAAAGCTGTATTTATGCTCACTCCTGTGTTTTCGGAGATTTCCTTGAAGCTCATATCCTTGTAGATTCGCATGACCAAGACCTCTTTCTGGTCTTCTGGCAGCTCATCTATCAATAGTGAAAGGTCACTATCTATTTGGTTTTTGATAAGTTGCTTTTCTGCATTCAATTTATCATCGTGAATTACGGAGAAAATATTGAAGTCATCGCTTCCCTCAAACTTGGGCATTCTTTTGTTCTTACGAAAATGGTCTATAATAAGGTTGTGTGCTATTCGCATGACCCAAGGCAAGAATTTACCTTCTTCGCTATAAGAACCTCTTTTAAGTGTTTTGATTACCTTAATGAAAGTATCTTGGAAGATATCTTCGGCAACATCCCTGTCCATTACTTTGGAATAAATAAAACTTGAGATTCTTTGGTTGTGTCGGTTGATAAGAACTTCTAGAGCTTTTTCATCTCCAGAAATGTAGTTTTTTACTAATATTGAGTCATCAATCTGTAGTTCCATACAAATTACTTTTTTTGGTTAAACACGCAGTCACTCCCTTTACAAAGAAGGACTTAGAGTTACTAGTTAATTTTAAAAAAGTAATTATTTCTGTATAGGCCTATCAGTTTTTTAATTACACATCAAATATAGAAAAACAGTCTGCCCGTGAAAAAACTATGTTGTGATCTGGGCATTTTTAGATGTTAACTGATACAATATACGTATTAAGTGTGGTGTAGCGTATCTTTGAAACTCAAATTTTAACATATGGCCATTATCAATAACGTTGATCCAAAAGCGAATATTATCATAAAAGGGGCGAAACTACACAATTTAAAAAATATTGATGTGGTCATCCCAAGAAATAAGCTCGTGGTCATTACAGGACTGTCCGGTTCCGGTAAGTCAAGTCTTGCTTTTGATACCTTATATGCAGAAGGACAACGCCGTTATGTTGAAAGTCTTTCTTCTTATGCCCGTCAATTTTTAGGGAAATTGGATAAGCCCAAAGTAGACTATATAAAAGGTATAGCCCCTGCCATAGCCATAGAGCAAAAGGTAAACTCTACCAATCCAAGGTCCACCGTAGGAACAACAACAGAGATATATGATTATCTAAAACTACTCTATGCCCGTATTGGAAAAACGATATCACCTGCCTCTGGAGACGAAGTGAAAAAGGATACCGTGACCGATGTTATCAATTTCATCAAGTCCTTGGAAGTGGGCAGTAAGTTACTGCTTTTGGCACCTATTACTATAAAGGAAGAAAGGGAACCGTTAAAATCGCTACAGCTTTTTTCCAAACAAGGTTATGCCCGTATTAAGTATAAAGGAGAGGTTTTGCGAATAGACAATGTTCCCGAGGATATTGACCGAAACTTTGATTTGGTCGTAGATAGAATTATTGTCAAGGACGATGAAGACTTTTACAACCGATTGGGCAATGCAGTGGACAATGCATTTTTTGAAGGGAAAGGACAATGCACCATTGAGAACTTGAAAGACGGAGAAGTAAAAACGTTCAGTAATCAATTTGAATTGGACGGAATGAAATTTCTTGAACCCAACGTCCACCTTTTTAGTTTCAACAACCCCTATGGAGCTTGTCCAAAATGTGAAGGCTACGGAGATGTAATTGGAATCGATGAAGATTTGGTCATTCCAAACACGGCGCTATCCATTTTTGAAAATGCTGTTTTCCCATGGCGCGGAGAAAGCATGGGCTGGTACCGTGACCAACTGGTCAATGAAGCCTATAAGTTTGATTTCCCTATCCATAAACCTTGGTTTGAACTTTCTGAAAAGCAAAAACAATTGGTCTGGGATGGCAATGAATATTTTATAGGCATCCATAAATTTTTTAAACAACTTGAAGAAAAGAGTTATAAAATCCAGAACAGGGTCATGCTCTCTAGGTACAGGGGAAAAACCAAATGTCCGGTATGCAAGGGCAAACGGCTTAGGCAAGAAGCGGACTATGTTAAGGTTGGGGGACATTCCATATCAGATTTGATTGAATTGCCCATAAAAAAGCTTATTCCATTTTTTGAAGATTTACAGCTTTCCGAACATGATGGTACTATCGCCAAAAGATTGCTAAAGGAAATAACCACCCGTCTTGACTTCCTAAGTAAGGTAGGTTTAAGTTATTTAACCTTGAATAGAAAATCCAATACCTTATCCGGTGGTGAAAGTCAACGTATAAATCTTGCAACCTCATTGGGAAGTAGTTTGGTAGGCTCCATGTATATTTTGGATGAGCCCAGTATTGGATTGCATCCAAAGGATACCGAAAACTTAATAGATGTTTTGTTATCCCTCCGAGATTTAGGAAATACGGTGATAGTTGTTGAACATGATGAAGACATTATGAAGGCTGCAGATGAAGTTATTGATATAGGCCCAGAAGCAGGTACATTAGGAGGTCATGTCGTAGCAACTGGAAATTTAGAACAAATATTGACCGCTAATTCCTTAACAGCAGATTATCTAAATGGCAATAAAGAAATTGCGGTGCCAAGCGAGCGCAGAAATTCCAAATACTACATACAGATCAAAGGGGCTCGGGAAAACAATCTAAAAAATATAGATGTTACGTTTCCCTTAAATGTGCTTACAGTAGTCACTGGGGTTTCGGGTAGTGGCAAAAGTACGTTGGTCAAAAAAATAGTGTATCCAACCATTCTTAAAGAAGTGGGCGGTTATGGCGAAAAAGCAGGTCAGTTTACTAAAGTGGAAGGCAAGTACAGTCATTTAAAACATGTGGAATTTGTAGACCAAAATCCGATCGGTCGTTCCTCTAGGTCAAACCCTGTTACCTATATAAAAGCTTACGATGATATCCGAAATCTTTTTTCATCACAAAAACTGAGCAAGTTAAGAGGCTATCAACCCAAACATTTTTCTTTTAATGTGGATGGAGGACGTTGTGAAAAATGTAAAGGTGAGGGAGAGATTACTGTAGAAATGCAATTTATGGCCGACGTGCATCTGGAATGTGATGTATGTAACGGTAAACGTTTTAAAAAAGATGTACTAGAGGTACAGTTTGAAGGAAAAAATATAGACGACATACTTAATTTGACCATAGACGAGGCCATTGACCACTTTAAGGCACATGGACAAAATAAGATCATAACCAAATTACAACCGTTACAAGATGTTGGGCTGGGGTACGTTACTTTGGGTCAATCCTCCTCTACCCTTTCTGGTGGTGAGGCGCAACGAATTAAACTCGCATCGTTCTTGGTAAAAGGAAATACAAAGGAAAAAGCACTGTTTATCTTCGATGAACCTACTACGGGACTTCATTTTCATGACATTAAAAAGCTATTGAAGTCTTTTGATGAACTCATCGCAAAAGGGCATTCCATCATTGTTATCGAACATAATATAGAACTCATTAAATGTGCAGACTATATTATTGACCTAGGTCCGGAAGGTGGTGAAAACGGTGGATACCTCGTTGCAGAAGGAACTCCGGAAGAAATAGTTCAAAACAGGGAATCCTTTACTGCGGAATATCTTGCAGATAAATTACACGATTAAATGTAAATGAATTACGGGTAAGTATTTTTCGGATAATAATATCTGGAATAATCCCTGTTCATTAACCTTAATATTTATTAAGACTTTTATTAAAGATTAAATAGAATTT
>JBCCEC010000134.1:0-6765 GCA_039030475.1 Bacteroidota bacterium | reverse complement strand
TTCCATTTTTGTAAAAGATGATTTTATAGTTTCTATAGAACTTCTCCAAGTATATGGTAAAGAAGAGCCTAGAATGGCATTAGCTGGGGTATCATTTGGAAATGGTTCTTTTAGAAAATATGCAAGTCAGGATAAATGGGAGAAAATATCAGATAAGAGTATGGCTTTTTTTCTTGAAACCTCTCATTTTGTCTCCGTAAAAGAGGCCGAGAGGTATAGAAGACGCGAGAAAAGGTGAAAAGAAAAACTGCCCATGATTTCTGGTTTCACCATGGAAGATAATAAGATGATTTCAAATGTCATTGTACGAAACCTAAGAACCAAAGAGTGGACCACAACAAATGAAAAAGGTAGGTATACGCTTCATGCCAAACCGAAAGACAAACTATTGTTTACCAAGAAAGGTTATTTCAACACCCGTTTGCAAGTGAGAAAAAGACCTTCTTTAAATGTAAGGCTCAAACTTAGGCCGTAACTTTATCTAAACCTGCAAAACTCCCATATTGAACCGTTTTTCAATGGGTGCATGGTTGGCAGCTTCAATCCCCATCGATATCCATTTTCTGGTATCCAAAGGATCTATAATAGCATCCGTCCAAAGACGGGATGCTGCATAATACGGTGAAATTTGATTGTCATACCGTTGCTTAATTTCATTGAACAATGCTTTTTCCTTTTCGGCATCCAGTTTTTCACCATTTTTTTCCAACGAAGCCTTTTCAATCTGCATCAACACCTTCGCAGCAGAATTTCCGCTCATTACAGCAAGTTCTGCGCTTGGCCAAGCTACAATTAACCTTGGGTCATAGGCTTTTCCGCACATGGCGTAATTTCCTGCCCCATAACTATTGCCAATAACAATGGTAAATTTTGGAACTACGGAGTTACTCACGGCATTTACCATTTTTGCACCGTCTTTTATAATACCGCCGTGCTCACTTTTACTGCCTACCATAAAACCGGTAACATCCTGTAAAAAGACCAATGGTATTTTCTTTTGATTGCAATTTGCTATAAATCTGGTCGCTTTATCAGCGGAGTCGGAATAAATGACCCCTCCAAACTGCATCTCTCCCTTTTTGGTTTTTACTACTTTTCGCTGATTGGCGACTATACCAACAGCCCATCCATCAATTCGGGCGTAGCCTGTTAATATACTCTTACCAAAACCTTCTTTGTATTGATCAAATTCTGAGCCATCGACCAAGCGTTTTATAATTTCCAACATATCGTATTGGTCACCTCTCGAAGCGGGGAGGATTCCATAAATATCATCACTATTCTCAGCAGGATTTTTACTTTCGATTCTATTGAAACCTGCTTTTTCAAAGCCTCCTATTTTAGAAACAATATTCTTTATTTTGTCCAGCGCATCTTTATCATCCTTAGCTTTATAATCGGTAACACCGCTAATCTCTGAGTGTGTAGTAGCACCTCCTAGGGTTTCGTTATCAATGCTTTCACCAATAGCAGCTTTCACCAAATAACTCCCAGCCAAAAAGATACTCCCTGTTTTATCGACTATTAATGCTTCATCGCTCATAATGGGTAAATACGCCCCACCCGCTACGCAACTGCCCATAACAGCGGATATTTGGGTAATGCCCATACTGCTCATAATGGCATTGTTCCTAAAGATTCGCCCAAAATGTTCTTTGTCGGGGAAAATCTCATCTTGCATAGGTAAGTAAACGCCAGCACTATCAACCAAATATATAATCGGTAATTTGTTTTCTATAGAAATTTCTTGGGCTCTTAGGTTTTTCTTTCCTGTAATGGGAAACCAAGCCCCAGCTTTTACTGTGGCATCATTCGCAACGACAACACATTGTTTGCCTTGCACATAGCCAATTTTAACAACAACCCCTGCGGACGGACAACCACCATGTTCTTCATACATCCCATCACCGGCAAAAGCTCCAATTTCAATGGAATCGGTATCAGTATCCAAAAGATATTCAATACGCTCACGCGCTGTCATTTTACCTTTGGCATGATGTTTCTCGATTCGCTTTTTGCCCCCTCCAAGCTTAACCGCAGTTAGTCTTTTCCGAAGTTCCGAAAGCTTTAATTTGTTGTGATCTTCATTTTTATTGAAGTTAATATCCATAGCTATTAAACCAGTTTTATCTTGATGGTTAAAGATAAGGAGTTATAATCATTACTTTTGATTTCATATGAAAACTAAAATTAGATGGGGTATCATAGGCCCGGGAAATATTGCCAAAAAATTTACTAAAGATCTTCAACTTTTTGAAGATGTAGAAATTGGGGCAGTAGCTTCCAGAACCTTGGAAAAAGCACAAAAGTTTGCCAATGAGTTTGGAATTGAAAAGGCTTATGGCAGCTATGATGAACTCTTTACAGCGCAAACCTCAGATGTTGTTTATATTGCCACGCCACACAACTTTCATAAAGATTTGGCTGTAAAGGCAATGAAGTCCGGTAAGCATGTGCTTTGTGAAAAACCACTTGGCGTTTCCAAATCTGAAATTGAGGAACTTATAAAAGTTGCCAGAACGAATAAGGTTTTTTTAATGGAAGGTTTATGGTCACGGTTTAACCCATCAATTCAAAAAGTAAAAGAGCTCATTAACATGGGTGAAATAGGTGAAATATCATATGTACATGCCGATTTTGCTTTTTATGGCTTGGATAGAGGGGAAGATTCCAGACTTCTCAACCCAAATTTAGCCTCTGGGTCACTATTGGATATTGGTATCTACCCTATTTTTTTAGCATATCTTATCTTGGGAATGCCCAATAAAGTGCTTGCTTTTTCCAATTTCCATCCCAATGGGACAGAGCTTCAAACAGCAATGATTTTTCAATATTCAAAAGCGCAAGCTGTTTTATATTCTGGACTGACAAGTCGGTCTAAAATGGAGGCTGAGATTTCTGGTAGTACAGGAGAACTGCTTATTCATCCAAGATGGCACGAAGCCAATAGCTTTTCTTTACTAAAGGATGGTGAGAAAAAGAATTTTGAACTTCCTATGGCAGGAAATGGCTTTGTACATGAAATAAAAGAAGTACATCGCTGTCTTGCTGCTAAAAAGTTGGAAAGCAGTCTTTGGTCGCATCAAAATAGTCTGGATCTATCGGAATTATTGGATAGAGTTCGAGAAAAAGCAGCGATAAAATTTCCTTTTGAAGTATAAACTCTTGCTTTGTCCCAATGATTATATCAATTTTTTACGATATTTGATTTTATACTAATTAACTATATGGTAATGAATAAGAATACAGTGCTGGCGTGGGCAACATGGATTATGATTTTTGTTGGAGTAGGAATGATAGCGCTAGGTGCTTTTAAATATGATGATATTGCCGGATGGGGATTTGCAGCGGTCGGTATTGGTTTTTTTGCGATAGCTTGGGTTTTTAACGCACTCAAGGGCAGAGTATAGTTTTCCACAATTTTTAATATAAAAATATCTGAATGTCAGACGATAAGAAAGTAATCTTTTCAATGTCCGGGGTTACCAAGACTTTTAAAACGGCCAATACCCCTGTTTTAAAAAATATTTATCTCAGCTTTTTCTATGGAGCCAAAATCGGGATTTTGGGTCTAAACGGTTCTGGTAAATCAACCTTGCTCAAAATAATTTCTGGTCTGGATAAGAATTATCAGGGAGATGTAGTTTTCTCTCCCGGATACTCTGTAGGCTATCTTGAGCAGGAACCGCAGTTGGATGCTGAAAAAACCGTTCTTGAAATTGTAAAAGAGGGCGTGGCGGAAACAGTTGCCATATTAGACGAGTATAACAAAATCAACGATATGTTCGGTTTGCCCGAGGTCTATGAAGATGCGGACAAAATGCAAAAGTTGATGGATAAGCAAGCAACATTACAAGATAAAATTGATGCTTCCAATGCTTGGGAACTGGATACAAAACTTGAAATTGCCATGGATGCGCTACGCACCCCTGATTCTGATAAGAAAATTGGTGTTTTATCCGGTGGTGAAAAACGAAGGGTTGCACTATGCAGATTATTGTTGCAAGAACCTGATGTACTCTTATTGGATGAACCAACAAACCACCTGGATGCTGAATCCGTACATTGGTTGGAACATCATTTGGCACAATATAAAGGCACGGTCATTGCAGTTACGCACGACCGTTACTTTTTGGACAACGTGGCTGGATGGATTTTGGAGTTGGATAGGGGAGAGGGCATCCCTTGGAAAGGAAATTACTCAAGTTGGTTAGACCAAAAATCCAAACGTCTTGCGCAAGAAAGCAAACAAGCCTCAAAACGCCAGAAAACATTGGAACGGGAGTTGGAATGGGTTCGACAAGGCGCAAAAGGAAGGCAGACCAAACAAAAGGCACGTTTAAAAAACTACGATAAGTTATTAAGTCAGGACCAAAAACAACTAGAAGAAAAACTGGAGATATACATTCCGAATGGCCCGCGCTTGGGGACCAATGTTATTGAATCCAAAGGAGTAAGTAAAGCGTATGGGGATAAGCTGCTTTACGAAGATTTAAACTTTAACCTTCCACAAGCAGGTATTGTAGGTATAATTGGCCCTAATGGTGCTGGTAAGACCACAATTTTTAGAATGATTATGGGAGAAGAGACGCCAGATAAAGGGGAGTTTGTTGTTGGGGATACCGCAAAATTGGCTTATGTCGATCAAAGCCATTCCAATATAGGCCCAAATAAAACCATTTGGGAAAACTTTAGTGACGGTCAAGAATTGGTAATGATGGGAGGCAAGCAAGTAAACTCGAGAGCTTACTTAAGTCGCTTTAATTTTTCCGGCAGCGAGCAGAATAAAAAGGTCAATATGCTATCCGGCGGCGAACGAAACCGACTTCATCTTGCCATGACCCTCAAAGAAGAAGGTAATGTCCTGTTGCTCGATGAGCCTACCAACGACCTTGATGTGAATACGTTAAGGGCATTGGAGGAAGGATTGGAAAACTTTGCGGGTTGTGCGGTAATTATATCTCACGACAGGTGGTTTTTAGATAGAATATGCACGCATATCTTAGCTTTTGAGGGCGATTCGCAAGTATACTTTTTTGAAGGTTCATTCTCCGATTACGAGGAAAACAAGAAAAAGCGCCTAGGAACGGACATCATGCCCAAAAGAATCAAATACAAAAAACTGATTCGTTAGTCAATCTTTTAGATGCTATTTTTCCAATGCTTTTAAACCTTCTTCGAGCAATTTCTTTGCTTCGGTCATGTATGCTTTTTGGTAGGCTTCAAGACTATTTGGATCACTTTTTTCTTTTGTAGGGTCATAAACAAAGGATTTTGAAAGTGTAACGAGCTGATCAATGGCTTTTTGCGTTGTCTTGAGCCTGTCTGAAGAATGTCTGTTAAATATCTTTATCATCTCAGTCTCCATGGATATTTGTTCATTCGCTCCAGTATTGGCGTAGGCTTCATTTTCAATGGTGCTTTCCGCATTATCTTCAACGACCACAGTTTGGGGCATCCCCAAAGTACATTCGTCTAAAATGGTAATCAGTTCGGTGATAAGACCTTTGGATTTTTTTGAAAAATACCTTCCGGCATCCCAATCTACGGGGTTCTTTGCCTTGTTCAAGGCTTCCATAGCATCAAGCGTTTTATCTTTTGATTTTGTGCAACCGCATTCTTCCATAAAAGCTTTAGACTTCTCAAGAGCTTTCAATGCCCTTTCGGCATAATAGGTTTGATGTTCGAAATTAGTGGCACTTAAAGCACTTTTCGTATGGTTAAGACCATAAGTGACTTTGGCATAAAAATTATCGCATTTATTTGACAGGGAGGTATTAATGGCAAACGAGCACACCAATACAAACAAAACATAGGATTTGGGGACCATGGTTATGTATTAATTTGGTTTGAATCTTTTACATAAACGTTTTTAAGCGCTCGATATTACATTTATTTAGAAATCATCTTTGGGATACCAGTCCAATTGAATCACTTTTATATTCTGATTTTCTTGATTTACCAACATTTTAAACTTCTTCACATCACTTATATTGGGTCGCCCTCGGTAATGATAGGGATACACTTCTTTAGGTTTAAACGCTAAAACGGCATCGGCCGCATTTTCGACGGTCATCGTATAGGGAAGGTTCATGCATACAAACGCTTTGTCTATGTTTTTTAAAGCACGCATTTCTGGAATATCCTCCGTATCCCCTGAGAAGTAGATTTTCTGGTCATCCATTGTCAATACATACCCATTGCCACGACCTTTGGGATGGAACTTTAGTGCATCTCTCCTTAGGTTGTACATAGGAATAGCTTCGATAGTAATACCATACCGTTCTTTACTGGCTCCATTGTCCAAGACATCAATTTGCGGGGTAAACTCCTGTGGTATTTTATCCGCAACAGCTTGGGGCACTACAACCTTTGCTTTCTGGGTATTCAGTTGTTGTAGGGTCTCTAAGCTAAAATGGTCACCGTGTATATCGGTGATTAAAATCAAATCTGGTTGATTATACCCAATGAACGCCTCTTTACCGCCTACGGGATCAATATATATAGTAAGATTTTTCCATTCCAATATGGCAGTTGCATGTTCTATTGGAATGATTTTCAATGAATCCGATTCATACTTTATAGTAGAATCCAAGTTTTCACTGCCCTTAATTTCCTGGCATATAAAGGATAATACTAAGATTAATACCAAGGGCGAATATTTTTTTTTCATATTTAGAAATTAAAAAAATTCAGTAAAATAGAGGCATCTAACGATTTAATAACATTTTTTTTAGTAGAATTTAATCCGAAAAAATCCAAACT
>JBCCEC010000133.1:0-6896 GCA_039030475.1 Bacteroidota bacterium | reverse complement strand
TTATTGTTAATAACTTCTTAAACGAATAACGAACAATTCTGAATTTTCTTGTGAAAGGTGCTAATAATGTTTACTTTTGCGCTCCTTAAATAAATAAGTATATGAATCATTACGAAACTGTTTTCATTTTGAATCCCGTTCTGTCTGAAACGCAGATAGAGGAAACAGTTAAGAAATTTGAAGATTTCTTAATTAAGAATGGTGGCAAAATGGTCTCCAAAGAAAACTGGGGACTTAAAAAATTAGCCTATCCCATTCAGCACAAAAAAAGTGGTTTTTACCACTTATTCGAATTTACCGTTCCCGGTGAAGTAATTTCTCCTTACGAGCTTGAGTTTAGAAGAGATGAGCGTATTATGCGTTTTCTAACTGTAAAGTTGGACAAGCACGCTATTTCTTGGGCAGAAAGAAGAAGAACTAAATTAAAAGCAAAGGCATAGGGTTATGGCATCTATAGAACAACAAGCAAAATCGAAAAAAGACGGGGAAATCAGGTATTTGACCCCTCTTAACATTGAGACCAACAAACAAAAGAAATACTGTAGGTTCAAAAAATCTGGAATCAAGTATATTGACTACAAGGATCCAGATTTCTTAATGAAATTGGTAAACGAACAAGGAAAACTGTTACCAAGAAGGTTAACAGGAACCTCGTTAAAGTACCAAAGAAAAGTGGCTCAAGCCGTTAAACGCGCACGTCACCTAGCCTTAATGCCGTATGTTGGCGATATGTTGAAATAAAATATACTGAAGAATGGAACTTATTCTAAAAAAAGATATACAAGATTTAGGCTTTAAGGACGATGTGGTAACGGTAAAGAACGGTTACGGAAGAAACTACCTTATTCCTAAGGGATTGGCTGCTTTGGCTACACCTTCTGCAAAGAAAGTTTTGGCAGAAAATTTAAGACAAAGAGCCCACAAAGAAAAGAAAGTAATCGATGAGGCCAATAAAAAGGCAGAAGCATTGAAACAATTGGAAATTCGTATTCCAGCGAAAGTTGGTGCGGGCGATAAATTGTTCGGTTCTATCAATAATATTGATTTGGCAGCTGCATTGGATAAGGCAGGTCAAGAAATCGATAGAAAATTTATCAATATTAAAGGTGGAACTATTAAAAGAGTTGGACCTTACAATGCAGAAATTAGATTACATAGAGAAGTTATTGTTGATTTTCCTTTTGAAGTGATTGCAGAATCCAAATAGAAAGTTAACTAAAAGTTAATAAGTTGTTAAGAGCTATGCATGCATAGCTCTTTTTTTTGTGTTATGTTTGCGCAAAATCTAAACTTTAACTCACTCATTATGAAGAAATTCTTACTACTTGGAGTACTTTTTTCTCTGGTATTCCCAACCGTGTATTCACAAGTAACAACTTCAAACATACGGGGAACCGTAGTAGATGACCAGCAAGCTCCGCTCTTTGGAGCCAACGTTGTCGCTGTACACACGCCAACAGGAACGCGCTACGGTGCCATAACGAACGAAGAAGGTCGATACAACTTACTTAATTTACGTGTTGGCGGGCCCTACGAGGTTACTATTTCCTATGTAGGTTTTAAAAGTAGTGTTAGCAATGATGTTTTTCTTTCTTTGGGAAAAACGTTCAATTATAATGCTGCGCTAGTTTCAGATAGCCAAGCGTTGGATGAAGTAATTGTTGTATCGGATCAGACAGGAACTTTTGGAAGCGATCGAACCGGGGCAGAAACCAGTGTTGGTAGAAGGGAATTGACACGATTGCCCACAATTTCCAGATCCACCAATGATTTTACACGTTTGGAACCTACTGCCAGCAACGGATCCTTTGGAGGACGTAATGATCAATACAACAACTTCTCCTTGGACGGCGCTATTTTTAACAACCCTTTTGGATTGGATGCAGCTCAACCTGGAGGACAGGCGAATGCAACTCCTATTTCCATTGAAGCTATAGATCAGATACAGGTCACAACCGCACCTTATGATGTTACCCAGTCAGGCTTTACAGGGGCCTCGGTGAACGCAGTAACCAAAAGTGGAACCAATGAATTTACTGGGACTGTCTATGGTTTTTTTAGAAATGATGATTTGACAGGGGGTAAAATCAATGGAGATGATGTGTCCAAGACCGGGTTGGAACAGACACAATATGGATTTAGTATTGGAGGGCCGATTATAAAAAACAAACTGTTCTTTTTTGCCAACTTTGAAGCAGATGATTTGACTTCTTTGGGTACCGATGCATTTGTTCCCAATACTGGAACCGGAGCTATAAATGAATCTAGAGTTCTGGAATCTGATTTAATAGCGGTCCAAGATGCACTATTAGGTCTTGGGTATGATCCAGGGAGGTTTCGTGATTTTAACTTTGACCAAAAATCTACGAAGGGTATTTTAAAATTGGATTGGAACATCAATGATAACAATAGATTGGCAATCATCTATAATTTCTTGAATGCTTCAAGGGGATTGCCTGCCAATCGTAATGCAATAACGTTTAGGGGACCAAGCATTTCTACGTTGCAGTTCGAAAATTCAGGCTATGAAATCAATAATAATATTCAATCCGTTCAAATCGAATTGAATTCAACACTATCGGATGAGGCAACGAACAAACTTCAAATAGGATATACGCATTTTGATGATTTTAGAAATCCATTTTCCACACCGGCGCCAGTAATCAATATACAGGATGGTGCGGGAACAAACTATATTATTGCGGGTCATGAACCTTTTTCTATCAACAATAGGTTAGATCAAAAAGTATTTCAGATTACCAATAACCTTAACTTTTTTAAGGGAGACCATACCTATACCGTTGGTTTTGCTTTTGAAAAATTTCAGTTTGATAATTCTTTCAATTTAACCGCATATGAGTCCTTCAATTTTGGAATTTTCCCTTATTTCGGCTCTTTTAGTCCCTATCAAGACGTACAGACATTTCTTGATAATGCCCAACCTGGTGGTCTTGTAGATCAGTACTTATCCGCGACCCAAAATGCCTTTGAGACCAAAAATGAATTGGGCACAGGAACTGATGGTGGCTGGAACTTGGCAGAGACCAATGTTGGACAATTGTCCTTTTACGTTCAGGACGATTGGAACGTAACGGACAATTTTAAATTGACCTATGGGGTACGATTTGACAAGCCGTTGTATTTTGATACGGGAGAAAAAATCAGGGACTTTATCGATACGGATAATGGGGCCAATAGAGATACCTCAATTCCCTATTTCAATCCAAATACGGGCGAAGAGGTTTTTTTAGAATCGACAACCCTACCTAACAACGATTGGTTAATTTCTCCTAGGGTAGGATTCAATTGGGATTTGAATGGAGATCAAAAAACCCAAATCAGAGGAGGTAGCGGACTATTTACCGGTAGATTTCCATTTGTATGGATTGGAAACCAAGTTACGGGAGCTGATGACGGTTTCTTTCAATTGGTCGATCCAGATTTTCAATGGCCACAGGTATGGAGAACAAACTTGGGCGTAGATCACAGGCTTGAAAATAATGTGGTACTTACAGCCGATGTTTCTTATACCAAAGATATTAATGCGGCACATGTTCAGAACTGGGGATTGAGAACACCTTCATCAAATTTAGTGGGAGTTGATAACAGGGAGCTATATGAGAATGCTGATAAAGGTAATTCAGCATTCGTTTTTACCAATTCCGACCAAGGCAGAATCTTTAATGCAGCTGTAAAGGCACAAAAAACATGGGATAACGGATTGTTTGCCCAGTTGGCATACAGTTATTTGGATGCAAGAGAGGTGAACTCGGTTGATGCAGAGATTACGGGAGATGCATTTAACGCTAATGCGGTGGTGGGAAATGCCAATACTGATGTCTTATCAAACTCAAGATATGGTGATACGCATCGTTTTATTGGTGTCATCTCTAAGGCATTCAAAACAGGAACCACAATCTCTACGTTCTTTGAATATGCGCAGGGAGGACGCTTTAACTATATCTATGGGGGCGATATCAATAATGATGGTTCGGCAATCAATGACTTGTTGTACATTCCAACTGCAAGTGAAATAGGACAAATGACCTTTAGTGGTGATGGGCAGGCAGAAGCATTTGAAGCTTTTATCCAACAAGATGATTACTTGAGTGACCGAAGAGGTCAATATGCAGAACGTTATGGTGCATTGGCTCCATGGAGAGGCAGCTGGGATATAAAAATCTTGCAGGATATTAAGTTGAACGATAAAAACAAGTTCCAGTTAAGTTTGGATGTCCTTAATGTTGGAAACTTGATAAACTCGAATTGGGGTGTAGTGGATGTTCAGGTATTTGATCAGGTTTTGGGAGTAGGTTTTCAAGATGCCGACCCATCTCCGGATAGTTTTGTCCCTGACTTTTCCCAAGCTCCTGTTTTTACTTTCGATCCAAATCAAAGAAATACTTTTACGGCAAACACTTTTGAAAGATCAAGATGGAGGGCCCAGGTTGGAGTACGGTATATCTTCAACTAAAGAAAATCAAATTACATATTAAAAAGGCTGCGCGAAAGCGCGGCCTTTTTTGATTGTGTGAAAAATCCGTCAATTGAAATGCGCCAACCGTAAAACCATTTGTACCTTACATCAAACGAGGACTTTTTCATACGTTCTAAATTGTATTATTGGTTATATACCTGACCAAATTGTACAGACTTTTACCGCCTTTCCTTTTTTTTTCCGGACTCTGTTTTTCACAGCAAATTGCCATAGATAGGTTTGGGAAGGAAGGTTTTCTAAATTATACAGGGGGTATATCTGCAAATACGGTTTTTTACAATGGCACCGCAAACAGACAAAACCTCACCTATGTACTATCAGGTAACCTTAACCTGAATATTGCCGAGGTATACAATGTACCGCTTTCCTTTGCGTATTCCAACCAAGAGTTCAGCACACCTAATCCGTTCAACTTTAACAGACTTAGTTTAAGTCCTTCCTACAAATGGATTACGCTACATGTTGGTAGTGCTAACCTTTCCTTCAGTCGGTATACCCTAAGCAATCATCAGTTTGACGGAGTTGGATTGGAATTGGCACCGAACGGACCTTTTAAAATTGCCATGATGTACGGCAGGTTTTTAAAGGCAACCGAATACGACCCAGAAACTCCAAACGCTCTAGTAGCTTACAAACGCATTGGTTATGGACTGAATGCTTCCTACAAATTTGAGAAAACAACGTTGGGGGTATCGGCTTTCAAGGCCAGAGACCGGGAAAATTCGCTTCAAAATGCCGTTCCTTATGAATTGGGTATTGTTCCTGCCGATAATATGGTGATTTCACTAAACACGGAAGTAAGTCTTTGGGACAAGGCACAATTTCAGTTCGAGTATGCGATATCTGGCATTACAGAAAATGTTCGATTGGACGAAAAACGGAACCGATCAGGTCTCTTTTCTTTTTTAATGGATGAGAATGTCAGCACCCAGTACCACCGGGCATTCAATGCATCGGTAAATTACCCGACTGGCAATGGCGCTTTGGGCCTAGGGTATGAGCGAGTTGACCCGAACTATAGCACTTTTGGCGCTTATTTTTTTAACAACGACCTGGAAAATATTAAGGTAAACGCTAACCAGACCATCTTTAACAATACCCTGAATGTTGGGGTGAACATTGGGTTACAGCGAGATAATCTGGACAATTCCAAAGTGTCCGAGATGAAACGATTGGTGAGTGCGTTGAATCTTAGCTACACTGCCTCGGAAAAATTGAATCTCAACGGCTCCTATTCCAATTTTCAATCCTTTACGAATGTGCGCGACCAGTTCGACTATATCAATCAAGCCAATGAATTTGAAACGCTCGATACGCTGAATTACCGTCAGATTTCCCAGAATGCCAATTTGGGCGTCAACTATAATCTCAAACAAACGGAAAAAAAACAGCAAAGCCTCAATATTAACCTATTGTACCAGCAATCCAAAAATGAACAGGAAGGACAGGAAGCTTCGGGTGGTGACAATACTTTTTACAACGGATCTGTTGCACTTTCCTTGGGATATCCCGAACGTGCATTGGTCATAACACCTTCAACAAATGTATCGTACAACACCATTGGTCTATCGGAAAATCAATGGATTCTGGGACCGACCCTGGGAATTACCAAACAATTCTTTGATAAAAAGCTTCGAACTAACTTTTCAACCTCCTACAATGCAACAATAGCTTCTGAAACGTCCACAAGGTCAAATTTCAATTTTCGACTTGGAGGAAACTATGCCCCGGCAGAAAACCATATGGTACGTTGCAACATTATTTCATTGCTGCGCAATGGAACGGGAAACAATCAATCTGATGTCACAGTGACTATGGGCTACACCTATAGTTTTTCCAATAAAAAACAAAGAAAGGATAATCGGGGCAATCCTGTACCCCGTGTTGGGGAAGGGCAACTACGCTTCCGTCACCAAGGAACGGTGTACCGTGGAACTCCTTTACAAATTGGGGCACAATTGTCCAATCTCTGGGAGACCAAGAAAGGTAACATCAGCAATGTTGACCATCGCGAAGCCTTGCTAGAACTGTTACGAGAGGCAAATTTGGAAGAGGATGAAGAGATTTTGGAAATCAAGGCAATTGCTTTTTTGGATGCCCTTGCTCAATACACCCAAGTCGAAAAACAAAACTAAAAATGATACTACTATGGAAAACAGTGGAATAGTTTTACAAAAATGGCGAATCACCATAAGTTGGGCAATATTGGTGCTTTTTGGTGCCATCTGCGTTAATGCCCAATCGTTTCCCGTAACTATTACGGTCCAGACTTTTGGTGCCGCGCCCACACAACTGTCCTCCTTTGCCGATGCTGCACAGGTCAACGGGCCATTGCGGGTTACCCTCACCCTTAACGACCTTAACATAACAGGAAGGGAAATACAATTGCGGTCATCCT
>JBCCEC010000132.1:0-7325 GCA_039030475.1 Bacteroidota bacterium | reverse complement strand
ATTTGTTTTATTTAGTGGTTAGTGGTTAGTGGTTAGTGGTTAGTGGTTAGTGGTTAGTGGTTAGTGGTTAGTGGTTAGTGGTTAGTGGTTAGTGGTTAGTGGTTAGTGGTTAGTGGTTAGTTTAGCGATGCTTAAGTCACAAAGTACGAGATATACAGTTTGAACTATAGTCCATGACGTTGATAGTTTGTGAATGATTGAAGCTTTCTTTGTTGAATGAAGGTATTGGGTAAGAGATTAATGTGGTTAGAGGTAAAAGGTGTTCGTAGAAAGTTGGCTTCCTATTCAGAAACGCACACTTTTGAACAACGAACAACGAACAACGAACAACGAACAACGAACAACGAACAACGAACAACGAACAACGAACAACGAACAACGAACAACGAACAACGAACAACGAACAACGAACAACAAAATAAATGCAAGAATTTTGGTTTTACGTAAAATTGGGACTGAACCATGTATTGGATTTTGGTGCTTATGACCATATATTGTTTTTAGCGGCATTGGCTATTCCCTTTACGTTTAAAAGCTGGAAAAGGGTAGTTATTTTAGCAACTGTTTTCACTGTTGCACATTGTATCTCATTGGCACTATCTGCTTTCGATATATTTACGGTTGATGTAGGGTTGGTGGAATTCTTTATTCCTGTAACCATTTTGCTCACAGCGCTTTTCAATCTAATTTATATGACCCGGGGGACCAAAGATGTTGGAATGTATCTACACACATTGGTGACTGCTTTTTTTGGACTTATACATGGTTTTGGATTTTCCAATTATTTTAAAATGTTAATGGCCGAAGAAGAAAACAAGGTCACACCTTTATTGGGTTTTGCCACGGGTATCGAGTTTTCACAGGTAGCCATCATTTTATCGATTCTTGGTGTTGCATTTATGGTTCAAGATTTAGTGAGGGTAAAAAGAATCCATTTTATTGCAGGTGCATCTATTTTGGTGATATGCATCACAATACCCTTACTGATTGCCACGTTTCCCAAGTAGAGCCTTCGTTAAATTTAATCGAATAAGGTTGTAAGGGTCTGTTAAAGCAGGTATATTTATTTAAAAATTGGCTATTCCCAACGTATGAAGGAGGGCAAACAAGAGAAGTATGACAAAGCCTATCTGCGCATGGCCAAAGAATGGGGGAAACTTTCCCATTGTAAACGAAAGCAGGTAGGTGCCATCATTGTAAAAGATAGAATGATTATTTCTGATGGATACAATGGAACTCCAACTGGTTTCGAGAATTTATGCGAAGATGAAGAAGGGTATACAAAGTGGTATGTCCTTCATGCAGAAGCAAATGCTATCTTAAAAGTAGCTTCTTCTACACAATCGTGTGAGGGAGCCACATTGTACATAACATTATCACCTTGTAGGGAATGTAGTAAGCTTATTCATCAATCTGGCATAAAACGTGTAGTGTACCAAACTGCATATAAAGATGATTCCGGATTAAAGTTTTTGGAACGTGCGGGGGTGGAGATTTATCATCTGCCCATTTTAGAAGAAATGGTATAATTACCATTGTTGTTATGGAGAAGAGAAATAACTATTTATGGCCTACACTGCTCGCTTTTGCGGTGGCTATTGGAATTTTTATAGGTGGAAAACTTCATTTTGGTGATACTCCGGAAAAATTATTCTCTACCAATTCCAAAAAAGATAAGCTGAACAGACTTATAGATTACATTGATCATGAATATGTTGATGAAATAGACACGGACAGTATCGTAGATGTCACCGTAAACAATATACTGGGCAAGTTAGACCCGCATTCGGTTTACATACCCAATAGCGAAATGGAGCAGGTCTCTGAAAGTATGAAGGGGGATTTTGTAGGCATTGGGGTCAGTTTTTATATGTACAGAGACACCATCACGGTAATACGAACCATAAAGAACGGTCCAAGTTACATGAGCGGTATTAAGCCTGGAGATAGAATATTAATGGCCGATAGCGATACCCTTTTTGGAAAACGAATACCGAATAAAACGGTTGTTTCTGCATTAAAAGGAAAAATAGGAACCAAAGTAGATTTAAAAGTGTACCGAAAGTCTAAGAATAAAATCTTGGATATTACGGTAGTACGGGATAGAGTTCCCATTAAAAGCGTAGACGCTTACTACATGCTTAAAAAGGATATGGGTTATATAAAAATTAATCGTTTTGCGGAATCTACCTATGGGGAATTTAAAGATGCACTACGAAAATTAAAGCTTCGTGGTGCCGAAAAATTGGTATTGGATTTAAGGGATAATCCAGGGGGTTATTTGGGTATTGCAGAGAAACTAGCCGATGAATTTTTGACCGATGACAAGCTCATTCTTTTTACAAAGAATAAAAAGGGAAGAATCAAAAAAGCTTTTGCTACCCGAAAAGGTGATTTTGAAAATAAGCCTGTGTACGTTCTAATCAATGAACGCTCGGCATCAGCAAGCGAAATCATTGCTGGCGCTCTACAAGACAATGATATTGGCACTATAGTGGGAAGAAGGTCTTTTGGTAAAGGTCTTGTACAGCGCGAAATGGATTTAGGAGATGGCTCTGCAGTGCGCCTAACAGTTTCAAGATATTACACTCCTACGGGTAGGTCTATTCAAAAATCCTATAAAAAAGGCCATAAAGACTATTACCAAACATTCTTAGATCGCTATCGCAGTGGAGAACTTATTTCTGTAGATAGTATAAAAGTTGCCGATTCTTTAACTTTTAAGACACCGAAAGGAAAAGTTGTATACGGTGGTGGCGGTATTATTCCTGACGTGTTTGTGCCCATAGGAAGCAATGAAGAAGAGGCCATAGACAGTATGGATGATACCTACGAGTTTTTTTCGCGCTTTATTTTTGAACACCTGGAAAAAGATAGGCTACAATATTCTGGCCTCTCCAGAAATCAATTTTTAGAAGAATACCAAGTGGATGACATTCTTTTTGATGAATTCATTGATTTTACGCTCAACAGAAAAATAAAACTAGATTTTTATGCGCAGGAGGAGCGAATAAAAGCGTATTTAAAAGCAAATATTGCCGAACAACTGTTTTCCCCCAATCTATCTGCCCAGATAAAGGGGAACTACGACGCTATGCTGGAAAAAGTCAAAAAACTGGATTCTTCAATTTTTGAACAACCAGAAGTTGGAGTATTAAAGCTTCAGGATTGATGCCCTTTTATTTTTTTATCTATTTTCTTGGATACCATAAAGATAAGGAGCAACACCACAGCACACAATGAAGCTAGAATGCCAATTAAAGCAATACCGCTATCACCTTGTAAAGGATTATTGAAATCCAATAAAGTAACATTATAGGCAATCAATGCCAAAGCCAAAATAATCAAGACAATAAAAAGTGTTTTTTTCATAGCTGCTAGTTTGATGTCAGTTTGCGAGCATCTGGTTAACATTAGTGGCAAAGAGCTTGACCGCAATTGCCAATAGAATAACCCCAAAAACCTTGCGAATAACGCTAAGCCCGTTTTTGCCCAAAACCCGTTCTATTTTAGAACTGGACTTCAACACAAGATATACAAAGATAATATTTACAACAATCGCTACGATAATGTTTTCAACATGATATTCGGCTCTCAACGCTAAAATGGAGGTCAATGTCCCTGCACCCGCTATAAGAGGAAAGGCAATAGGAACAATAGATGCGGTCTCTGGCATGTCATCCCTAAAGAGCGTAACGCCCAATACCATTTCAATAGCAAGGAAAAAAATCACAAAAGCACCGGCAACCGCAAAGGAATTGACATCGATTCCAATCAATCCTAGAATACTCTCACCTACAAAAAGAAAAGCAGTCATGATGAAAGCGGCTACTATGGACGCTTTTTCAGATTGAATATGACCCACCTTATTCCTCAAAGATATGATGATGGGGATACTGCCCAAAATATCGATTACCGCAAAGAGAATCATACTTGCCGTTACTATTTCTTTAAAATTAAAATGCATTGCCCAAATTTTAAGGATGCAAATTTACGTTTAATAATTCCTTTAAAATGATATTAAAAAGTATAGAAAACATCAAATTTTATGTTTTGAACTACCTTTGCCTTAAAAGTTGATGCCATCATGTTCCAAATAGGAAAAACTATTGTCTCTGAGGAGATTATTGAAAATGATTTTGTCTGTAACCTAAGCGCATGTAAAGGTGCTTGCTGTGTGGATGGCGAGTATGGCGCACCCTTGGAAGAGTATGAAACGGAAATACTAGTGAACATTTTTGATACGATAAAACCTTATCTGAGACCAGAGGGAGTAGAAGCCATTATGGAGCAAGGTGCCTTTGTTAAGGGAGAAGATGGCGAATGGGAAACGCCTTTGGTGAACAAGAGTGAATGTGCTTATGTTATTTTTTCGGAAAAAGGAATTGCAAAATGCGGTTTGGAAGCGGCTTACAATGATGGAGCCACAACTTGGAAAAAACCGGTCTCTTGTCATTTATATCCCATACGGACCAGAGAATACAGCGAGTTTACAGCAGTGAACTACCATAAATGGGAAATTTGTGATCCCGCTTGCAGTTTGGGCGAAGAACTTAAAGTCCCTATTTACAAGTTTGTAAAAGATGCACTGATCAAAAAATTTGGAAAGGCATGGTATTCAGAATTGGAAACCGTGGCAGCGGAAAATTCTAAATCGTAGGAATATCCAAGATAACCTTGGTGCCTTTGGGATTTCCGTTTTCATTGAACAAATCAATAATATCAACTTCAAATTTGTTTTGGTAGTCCTTGGAAAAGTTTGCCAGGCGTTCTTTGGTAATACGTATCCCAACGGACTTCCTTTTTAATACCCTATTTTCTTTATTGGTCTGTGCTGCACCTCTTCCTACACCATTGTCCGTAATTTCTATAGAGATATGGCTTTCGTTTTTCTTTTTGATGTTTACATGGATCTTCTTTTCCCCTTCTTTGGGAGATAGACCATGCCAAAGTGAATTTTCTAAAAATGGCTGTAAGGCCAAAGAGGGCACCTTTATGTTTTCGGTATTGACAACATCATCTACGGTAATCTTAAAGTCTATTTCATTGGAGAACCGTATGTTTTCAATATTCATATAGAGCTCTACGGTTTCTAGTTCCTCCGCAAGGGTTATTTCCTTTAATGAAGAAGCTTCCAATATCTTACGAACCAACTTTGAAAATTTGTTCAGATAGTGGACCGCATTTTTCTGCTCATTATTAATGATATAAAGCTTGATGGAATTTAACGAGTTGAACAAAAAATGAGGATTCATCTGACTGCGCAACAGATTTTGTTCCAAGCTTAGCACTCTTTTTTCATTTTTGCTCTGGTATTGTCGGTAAAGAATATAGAGAATAGAAGCGATTAGGCCCACTATAAGTGTACTAACAAGCAATGTGGTCTGGTTTTTTCTAAGCCTTAATCGAACGATTTCATTTTCTTTGGCTAGAACAGAGATTTGGTTGTTCTTTTTATCGGCTTCATAACGGACGATGATATCGTTCATATACCTAAAGTTGGTAGCACTGGAAATCTCTTCGTCGTATTCGTCGGCTTTTTTGTAATACTCGTATGCTCTTTGATAATTGCCCCTTTTAAGTTCAAAGTCCGAAAATTTTCGATATCCATAGAGCACATTGCTTGGCATATTATGGGTTCTGGCCATATCCAGTCCATCTTGGATAAACTCCTCTGCTTTATCAAAATTTCCTAGTTCGGTATGTGCCCATCCGGTATTTATAAAGACGGAGGAGGTAACATAAAAGTCCCCTACACTTCTAGTTTGTTCAAAAAGAGGTTCTAAAAGTACCAAAGCAGCGTAAGGCATACCCTGCTTCAAATAGATTTGGGCAAGACTGTTTTTGCAGATTATCCGTCCAAAATCAGAATCTATTTCTTCATTGTAGACCAAGGATTTTCTATAATTTTCAAGCGCTCCTTCCAAATCGCCTTTTTGTTCAAGACAGTTCCCAATGTTTTGATGGTTTATGGCGAGACCTAGTTTGTTGTCCAGTTCTTCTTCAAACTTAAGCGCTCTTTTAAACTGCACAATGGCCAAATCATATTGTTCAAGGGTTTTGTAAAGATTACCAATACAATTTAGGGAGATATTGATGCTCCTTTTTATATGATGTGACGGATTCACAACATCCTCCGCTAGTTCCAGTGCCTTCTGATTATAGTCCAATGCAGTTTTTATGGCATCCGTTCTGGTATAGACCACACCTAGCATATTAAGGGCCCTCACTTTAAGCTCTGTATTGTTGGCCTCCTCTGCTATACGCAATGCTTCCTGATGTAAGTCCGCCGCCTTTTTAAATTGTGATATGTTCCTATACTTGGCGCCAATTTGGTCTAAGGCATACGATTCCCCTTCCAAATACTTTTCTTCTTTGCATAAATTGGCAAAATAACGTAATAGTGTGGTATCCCTTTTTTCAATTTGTAATTCAGTATCCAAAGTGAGGTAGGTCTTAGGCCTCATAGATACCAATCTTTCAGCTTTTTCTTTAAATGAATCTGGAATTTCTTGAGCGTATATGGTATAAAAAGCTAGAAAAAAAAGAAGTGTAATTTTTTTTTGTGATCGCAGGTTTTCGGTCGTTATCAATAGTTTTTTAAGCACAGGCGATTTGGGAAGTTACAGCATATCCAAAAAATCGGATTTCTTTTGCCGGGAGACGGGAATTTTATGATTGGACTCTAAAACCACATAACCGTCCGTTTTTAAAAACTCTTTTATCTTATTGAGATTGATGATGTATGAATTGTGTATTCTAAAGAAGCTATTGTCCGGCAATAGGTTGTTCACCTCTTTAAGTTTTTTGGTGAGTAATATTTTTTGCCCATCACTAAGAAAGATAGTGCTGTAGTTTCCATCCGACTCCGCATATAATATGTCATCACTATTTAGGAACAACAATTTACCATCAGTATTTATGGTTATTTTTTTACTTTGGGATTCCGCATTGAAGTTAAGCAGAATTTTTTCCAACTTTTCAATCGTTAGATTTTTTGCATTGTACTTTTTGATTTTGGCAATCGTTTCGCGAAGATCATCCGTATCTATGGGCTTCAACAAATAATCAATGGCTTCATTTTTTAAAGCCTGCAAAGCATATTGGTTATAGGCTGTGGTAATTACAACTGGAAAATCTTTGTTTTTTAGGTTCTTTATGAATTGAAAACCATCCATGGTCGGCATTTCTATATCCAAAAAAAGGCAATCTGGAGTATTTTTTTCAAGGTAGTCCAATGCTTCTTGAGCATCCGTAAAAGAAGCTATTATATCCACCTCATCACTCAAATTGGTCAACTCCCAACTTAAACCTTGAAGCGCTTT
>JBCCEC010000131.1:0-7388 GCA_039030475.1 Bacteroidota bacterium | reverse complement strand
GTAAGCTGTAAGCTGTAAGCTGTAAGCTGTAAGCTGTAAGCTGTAAGCTGTAAGCTGTAAGCTGTAAGCTGTAAGCTGTAAGCTGTAAGCTGTAAGCTGTAAGCTGTAAGCTGTAAGCAAAATTATTACATCAATCAAAAAACTGACCTGATTCTACTATAAGAATCGGGGTTTTTGTACTCTAGTCCTAAAGGTTTATCTATATTAGTATAAACCAATTTTTAGATGAAAATCAGCTTAAAAAAATATACTTTACCACTAAAGCATACCTTTAGTATTTCCAGGGAATCACACGATTTTCAAGACTCTTTGATAGTAGCACTTGAACTTGATGGAAAAACAGGTTATGGGGAAGCAACTTCCAACCCTTACTACAAGATTACGGTTGAAAGTATGATGGCAGAAATTACAGCTATAAAGCATACATTGGAATCGTTCGATTTTACCACGCCCGAGGTCCTGCATCAATTTTTAGTCGAAAAAGGATTGACAAATTTTGCGATTTGTGCGCTTGATTTGGCAGCACACGACCTATATGGAAAATTACAGAACCAACCCCTATACCAGATTTGGGGAACGACAACCGATACCTATCCCACAACCAATTATACCATAGGTATTGCTTCTATAGATAAAATGGTTTCCAAAATGCAAGAAACCCCGTGGCCTATCTATAAAATTAAATTAGGTACAAACGATGATGTAGCTATTGTTAGGGAACTGCGCAAACACACTGATTCTATTTTTAGGATTGATGCAAATTGTGCCTGGACCGCAGAAGAAACCATATACAATGCCCCTTTGTTAAAAGATTTAGGTGTAGAGTTTTTAGAACAACCGCTTAAGGCAGATGATTGGAGCGGAATGGAAAGCGTGATGCATCATAGTGTGCTTCCCATTATAGCGGATGAGAGTTGTATTGTGGAGAGCGATGTTGAGAAATGTGGCTTACATTTTAACGGAATCAATATAAAGTTAACCAAATGTGGCGGCCTTACCCCTGCCCTGCGCATGATAAGAAAAGGTAAGGAAATGGGACTTAAAATAATGGTAGGTTGTATGACGGAATCAACCGTTGGTATTTCTGCAATTGCGCAATTATTGCCACAGTTGGATTATGTTGACATGGATGGTGCAATGTTGCTAAAAGAAGATATTGCCACCGGGGTTGAAATTTTAGCGGATGGAGCGGTAAAATTTCCGGACAGTGCCGGGAGTGGCGTAACCTTGTGGTAATGAAGTATTGGACAGATTCCTTTCCGGGCAGAAGCGTTATGGTTGAAAACAAAGAATACCTGTATTTTGGAGGCACTTCTTACTTGGGATTGCAAACCGATACGACTTTCCAGGATATCTTTATTAAGAACACCAGAATTTTTGGCACCAATTATGGTGCTTCGCGAAAGTCCAATGTTCAGATTTCCGTATTTGAAAAAGCAGAAAACCATTTAGCGAAATTGGTAGGGAGTGAAGCTTGTATTACGCTATCCTCCGGTTATTTGGCAGGGCAACTGGTTTCACAGTTTTTGAGCAACTCAAAACACCCCTTCTTCTACGCCCCAAATACACATTCCGCCTTGTATCAACATAAGATTAAAACATACGATACTTTTGCCGCGCTCAATACCGCACTTAGGGCACAGTTACGTTTGGACAAAGAATCGGTTCCCGTGGTTTTTTTGGATTCGATTGATTTTTCGGGCATGAACTATCCAAATTTTGAAGGGCTACAATTGTTACCGCTTGATGATATCATTCTGGTAGCAGACGATTCGCACGGTATTGGGATTGTTGGTGAAAACGGTAGCGGTGTTTACCAGAAGTTAAAAAGCTTTAAACCCAAAGAGCTTATCGTCTGTTGTTCTTTGGGAAAAGGGTATGGCGTACAGGGTGGAGCAGTTTTCGGATTCACGGAAAGAATTAAGACACTACAAAAAACAGCTTTTTTTGGAGGCGCCAGTCCCGCTGCCCCTGTTGGGTTAGCGACCTTTTTGGACAGTGAAGAAATCTATACGCAAAAGCGAGTCATCTTAAAAAACAATATCAAACTTTTTATTGATGGACTCAAGAGGCTGAACAGATTTGTATATATGCCAAAACATCCTTCGTTTAGTTTTGCAGATGAAGCGTTGTCAAATCATCTTGAAAAAAATAAAATCCTTATCACCAACTTTAGATATCCGAATGAAGATTCCGATCTATTGAGCAGAATCATCATAAGTGCGGCACATAAAAAAGAGGATATTCAATGTTTAGTTAGACATTTAAATACCCTCTCTGAGAACTAATTAACTAAAACTTAATCTCTATCCCACCAAACTCCTTCGCCTATTTCCTTTATGACAAGCTCGACTTGATCTCCATTTCTAGTCTGCTCACTAGCAGGATATTGTACCCTTCTTACCCATTCACCATTTAAAATTGGATTATGTCCAAAAGGTAATTCAAGGCCTACAAACACATCAGGGTCAAAATCGTATCTTCTTAAATCAACAAAGGATTCTGGATTAAGAAAAGTAGCAATAAACTTCTCTCTCATTATCAGAGCCATCGTGAGGTTTTCAGAACCAACGGCTACAGATGAATCAGATAGGTATGCATTGGCATTGGCATCAGAAACTCCAAGTTTTACCATGTTTGCACTAATTCCCTCTAAATAAGCATCATATGATTGTTGTGAACTCCCTACCGAATTTGATGTTCCTCCGTTTTGAAGGAACAAAGCTTCTGCTTCAATAAACTTCATTTCAGAAAAACTGCCAAGAATGATTGGTGCAGCTTGGGATGAATAAAAATTGTCAGCACCCAGATTGGTATTTGCGCCGACATTTGAATCACTGCCAGCTTCCACGAATACATGAAACCCACCTGTACCATTAATAGCTCCCAAAAATTCTGTATCATCTTCGCCAATAGTAGTTATTTCAGGTAGTCTAGGATCTAATTCAACACTTGAAAAAGGAAATGATGTACCATCCATCAGACTAACAAGCTGATCCGAAAGTAGTACTGATACATTTCCAGTGTTATTTGGCAAAACCACTTCTGAGTTCCAAAGGTTAAAGTTTCTGGAGTTATAGATAAGCTGAAAATCATCATCATTAGAAGTAAAAGCATTTTCTATGTTAGCCAATGCTTCAGTTATTGCAGCATTTTGGTCTACTTCGGTCAAATGAATAGCGTACTTGGTCTTCAAAAAATATGCCGTTTTAATCCATTTAGATATATCCCCACCATAAACGATGTCATCCTCCCCTATGGTAAATCCAGAGCTATCCACCTGTCCCAATAAGGCAATGGCATCATCCAACAACGTATTGATTTCTGCATAAACCGCTTCTTGTGCATCAAAAGAAGGTTTAAAATTTTCCTCTCCCAATGTTGCCGTAGAAACTGGAACGTCTCCCCATTGATCTGTTGCTAGACCAATATTTGTTGCTTTGAGAATTTTAGATATACCCAAATAACTTGTGGCACTCTCCCTTTCGGCCACATCAGCTAAAGTCGTTATATCGGCGAGTGCCTCTAAATAGATATCCTCCCATCCTTCGGTTAGTTGTATTTCCTCTTGAGTGTCAGTTCCCGGTTCAAAATAGGATGCCAATTGCTGCGAATACTGACATACTCCTACAGCTAAGTTATAATGTGCCGAAGACGTATAAAAAATCGATGTAGTTAAAACATCCGCTGGTGTAAGTGTATCTATGCCTTCTTTGTTCGGATCAACATTTACGTCTAAGTAATCATCACATCCCAAGAATAAAGTAACCATTACTAAACCCAATATATTATTTACTGTCGCTTTCATTGTTTAGAAATTTAAGTTTAAACCAAAAAGGTATGTTTTTGTGTTCGGTATATTAAGACCGGTGAAACCGAAGGCATTAGTGCCTGCGCTAAATTGACTACCTTCTGGATCATATCCTCTAAAGGGTGTGTCCAACCATAAATTTGTACCCGTAAAGCTGAAGGATATTCCATCAAAAACAGTATTTTGAAGCAGCTTGTTGGGTAAGTCATAGGACAAAGTCACATTTCGTAGTCTCCACCAAGAAGTATCCTGTATGAGTATTTCAGAAGCACGATTATAAGCCCCTGAATCTCTGTAGTAGTTCTCCGTTATAAGAACAGGAATATTATTTGGTTCACCACCTGCCAATACACCATCTAAAACTACTTCTTCATCCCTAACTTCTGTTATCTTAAGAATACCGTTTCTTATCCCATTACGTTGTCCTGAGTCGTAAGCTTCCCCACCTTGTTTTCTTTCCAACAAAAAGGATAGTCCCAAGCCTTTATATCTAAAGGTACTTCCTATACTACCTAACCAGTCTGGAAGTGCGTTGCCAACTTTAACACGATCTGAAGGGCTGTCCGCAACTATATTAGGCAAGCCATCCTCTCCAATGATACGATTACCATTTGCATCTCGTTCCCAAACGTATCCAAACAAGTCACCAGGAGCTCCACCCACTTCAAGTTTTGAAATTACCCCTGCGAAACCACTGTCTGCAAATATAATTTCATCAATGCCTTCTGGAAGAGAAAGAACTTCGGCTTCTACTTTTGTCCAGTTAAGTGTTATATCCCAAGAGAAATCAGCAGTTTTTATGGGAACAATATTTATTAAGGCCTCGTAACCTATATTCTCAATCTCGCCAGCATTCAGTACATAGGTATCAAATCCTGATGTTTGGGCAACCGGAACAGGGAGAATCTGATCTTTACTATTCTGCTTATAGTAGGCCAAATCCATTCCCAAACGGTTATTAAAAAATTTAAACTCGCCACCAAACTCTATTGAAGATGTTCTTTCTGGTTTTAATGCATCTGAACCGCCTTCAATATCCCTAGAGCGACCATCCACATTACCAAATGGGAAATTAAGTGGTTGGTCGTAATAGACACCTACAAACGGAGGAGCATCCTTACCTACCTCAGCATAAGATGCACGCAGTTTGGCATAGGTTAAAAAACTTGGAAGCGCATCATTATCCTGTAAGGTTTGTGATAAAACGTAACTTAAGTTAAAGGAAGGATAGAAAAAACTTCTATTATCCTTGGGGAGCGTAGATGACCAATCGTTCCGTCCTGTTATGTTTAAAAACAAGGTGTTTTTGTATTCCAACCTTAAATCTCCAAAAAGACCTATTATTCGTTGTTTTGTTCCTCCAATATCATTAAAGAAATTAGTGGCTTGGTCAAAACTATTTAGATTGTCTGGATCCAACCCTTCTGCCCTGTTAGTCAATCTTCTCGTTTCAATATCGGTTATTTGATTACCTACTAATAAAGAACTCGAGAAATCTTCACTAAAATCATGAGATAGTGTTAAGAACAGATTAGATGTTATCTCATTATAATTTATTCCTTCATTGACTATAAAACCACCATTGGCCGAGCCTGGGTCTATATCTGGTGGAACAAAACGATTTCTAGAATCGTGGTAATTATCAATTCCTATCTGATACTGAACAGTTGCCCAATCGTTAAACTTATAATTAAGTTTAGTATTTGCTAATATTCTGTCCACCCTACTATCCAAATAACTTACTTCTGCAAAGTATCTTGGATTGTCAACAATACCAGCAGTGTAGTTTCGCTCATTACCATTGGGCAACAAATAATCGTTTACATCTATGGTAGGAGTCCAAAAAGATAAAGAACTCATGATAGACTTGTCACCCCCGTTGGGTAATCTACCATCCGAAACGATATATGAAAAAGAGGGATCTATAGAGAATTTATCCGTTATATTAAATGTACCTGAAAGCTTAAGCGTAGTCCTATCAAAATAGGTGTTGGGAACAATCCCTTCATCGTCGGATCTGGATATAGAGCCAAAATACGTGTAATCTTCTCCTCCTCCACTAAGGTTAAATGAGTTATTAGAAGTAAAACCTTTATTGAAAAAGTTTTTGAAGTTATCAAAATTACGGTCATTCGGTCCATATTCAGGCCCTAGGGTCCAAAATCCGAAGCTTCTATCATCTGCATAATCAAACCCATCAGGGGCATTGTCATTTGGTATCGATACGATTTCGCCACCTCTTCCTTCTCGCCATCTTGTCTGTATATCTGGGGTTTTATTTACCTCGTTCCATCCAACAGAACCACGGTAGTTAAATTTCATTTCTCCGCTTTCCCCTCTTTTTGTAGTAATGACTACAACGCCATTTGCTGCCCTTAACCCATACAAAGCTGTTGCGGCAGGGCCTTTAAGAATGGATACACTTTCTATATCATTTGGATTTAAATCCGCTCCTCTATTGGAAAATGAAAATTGTTCTGAGGAATCTGGTGAGTTAGAACCTGTACTTGGCAATACATTTCCAGCTGGGGCTTCGTTACTGATAGGAATACCGTCAACAACAAATAATGGCTGATTGTTAGCGTCTGGATTCAGCGAAGTAATACCTCTTATAATAATACTGGATCCTGCACCTGCAGCACCACTTGTAGCATTAATATTTACACCAGCTACTTTCCCCTGTATAGAGCTTAAGACATCTCCATCATTATTTCTTACTAATTGGTCACTAGCAATCTCTTGAACTGCATAACCTATCGAACGCTTTTCTTTTTTAATTCCCAATGCCGTTACAACGACTTCGCTAAGTTGTTGTGTATCTTCCTTCAAAGTTACGTCTATGACAGCATTAGACCCAATCTGGATATCTTTTGAAACCATACCCAAATAAGAAAATCGTAAAGTATTTCCCTCTATAGCAGATATTGTATAATTTCCATCAAAATCGGTTGTGGCTCCCTTATTAGTCTCGAGTACCACTATCGATACACCGGGCAAAGGAGCGCCTAATTCATCGACTACACTACCAGTAATGGTTTGGCCAAAACTGAGCACAGTCGTCAATAAAGTAAAAAGGGTTAAAAATAGTCTTGTCATAAGTCAGTTATTTAAAAATGGTGGTTAAAAGTGTATAAAAATTGTTAATAATCAAACAATTTTATCTTAAAATGTTGCAGATTCATACAATAATTTACGGTTTTACTAAAAAAACATCTATTTATTGCCACATTATCATATATACTTTACAAGAATAGCAGCAAAAGACAGCAAATGATATTTCAAATGAATCATTTTTAATAATAGCTGCAATTATTTGCAACTAATGCTGTTTTTTTCATCGTGAAAGTAGCAGATTGAGGTTGTTTATAGGGATACACATAGCTATTTTATGAATTTCATAATCAAGAGCTATTTTTTATGAATTAAATTAAATTTTATTCATAATTATTTGTAAATTAAAGGGTTGAATATTCCTAATCTTATAAGTAAAGCATATGAAAAAACTACTTGGATTGGTTTTGTTGCTATTTATTTTTATTTCTGCCACAAAATTTACATCTCCTAAACCCGATACTAG
>JBCCEC010000130.1:0-7457 GCA_039030475.1 Bacteroidota bacterium | reverse complement strand
TTTTCTTTATTTTTTATTCCTTCTTTTGATTCTGCAAAAATTCAATAGATTTCATCCATTTTAAATGTTCCATACTATAAACAAATTCTTGAGATTCTATTAGTGGTATGCAATGGGTTGCAAAAATCAATTGACATTTTTTATCAACTGCCTTTTTTGCATTAGTTATAAGTTTAAATTGATTTCTAACAGATAAAGAACTTTCTGGTTCATCAAAAAACACAATGCAATTTTTCAATACTTCTAACCCTCTAACAGAAAAGTCAGATAAGACTTGTCCGTGAGATTCAAAACGAGTTGCCAAAGCACCACCATATCCAATACCTTTGCTTATTCCATTTGGTTCGGTGTATAGTTCGGGGTTTTTTATTCTTGGATTGTCTTTTTCAAAATCAAAAAATCTTGTGTCTACACCTTTTTGCCCCAAGACTGTTAATTCTAAATCAATACTTTGATTACTGGATAGCAGTTCTAAAACAGAAGATTTACCACACCCTTGGTCACCAACCAATAACGTAATATCTTTCATGTTATCTATCGAAAATCCTTTTTTCAAGAAGTAGTGTTGATTATTGTTAACTCTAAAACTTTTTAAGTACATAATTTTACTATTGTAATTTGCCGCTTTCAGCGTCAAGCCATTTTAAGTCCCGTACATTTAGAATCCAGTTTCACAAGTTTTACCTGAGTGCTATTATGCACATTTACTTGCTGTTTAGGTAATCGTCTACAATTCTTTCTTCTACCTCTTTATCGTGTGCTTCATACAGATATTCGGCAAAAGCAAGTAACAGTTCACGTTGTTCGCTGAGATAGGGTATATCCGGATTATTAACTTGGTTACCTTCTTGAATTTGATATATACTGTATTTGCCAGCTTGCAGTTTCATTTCCCCCTCTATTTCAAAGGTCATTGTATTATCTCCAAAATCTCCTGTTACTAATTCTCCTATGTATTTCATTTGAACTTTATTGTTTATTAGATGGGGTTTTCGTTGAGTTTGTTCTCAAAACATATAAACAGCATTTTACCCTTTGGTTCTGGATAAGAATTATCGGTCCAGTAATCATTGACATCAAGATCTTCTTCTCTAAGACTATAGTTCATGTAGGTTTCATCATCGGTCGTTAAATCCAATAATCCTACTGGCATTTCATCATCTAACTTTTCTAAATACTTTTTTAATTCTTTTACTTTCATCGCTTTAGTTTATTTTGAGTTGCTTAAAACATCATCTATTGCATTTAATCGATCAATTTCAGCGGCTATCAAGGCGCCAGCAATTATTAACCTTTCCTCGTGCGGCTTATCATGCATTTTTTGCCATTGTTCCAAGTTCCAACCACACGGTGCCTCATCCCTGCAATCAGCTTCTTCTATATCGAGCCAAGCTAGATAGCATGCGGCTTCTGAAAGCTGAAAACAGGAATTTATTTCAACATCTGATTCGATATTTCTACCATGCTTTTCTATTTGTTCCTTACGCTCTTGGGCAATTAATTCAATACCTGTTTTCATTACTTATCTGTTTACTTTAGTTTATTGGTTTTAAGTCAGATGGATGAACCGGAACTGTGAAGTTCTTATCATCATACATGATGTCACATTGGTACACGTAAACCTTGCCCTTTATTTCATTCGTAGGACATTTTTTTATAGTGCATGGTTTTCCAAATGCGGTTGCTCTTGCTCCTTTGTTGAGCCAATCTGGTTTTTCTATCATATCTTTATTATTTACAATCTTTCAAATTGATTTCCCTTACCGGAAAACCCCTTGTCCACCTACTTCTTTTCATGCCCTCTCTTTTGATTAAAAATTCTACTGTTGGGTGAAGCATTTCCAAGGTTTTTGTATTTATTATCTTTCCGCTTCCCCATCGCCAATCCAATACATCATATTCCAAGCTTGGTTCGGCTCTTTTTGGGGTGAACAAACCTCCAGAAAGTTTAGCTTTTTTGCCTACTATATCTATATAGTGCTGTGGCATTATCATTTTTTCCATTTCTTCTATTTCTTATTTACAATACACTTGCAATCCTATTTTCTTGTCATTGTCAACTTCGAATTTAAAAGGGACAAATACCACTTGAAACTTGCTGTACCCTTTTTCCTTGACCTCATGCGTAGGGTTCATTTCCAAGTCATATATCGTTACCGAACTGACATTGTAAACCCCTGTTGCCATTTCTTTTGACTTGGTGATGATTCCGTTTTCTATGCTTTCCGTTTCAAATTCGAACACTCCCCTATCGGTTTCAAGAACCATGAGGACGGGCGCGGATACGCTACATTTCGTTGCCCGTTCCTCCGTTAGGTTCTCATCGGGGGAAAATGCCATCTGAAAAACTACTGTTGATGTCTCTCCCTTTGTACAGGAGATAAATAATAATATGGGTAATAGTTTTTTCATTCGGTCACTTTCAAGCTGATTTGTGGTTCTTATATCTCATTAGTTGGTCAAAATATTTTAACCTTGAATCATAAAGCCATTGTCTATCGTTATCGTCTATTAAAGAACCTTCTCCAGGGTCGAAATCGTCAAATTCAGTTAAATCGACATTTTCCAATAAATTGGTTACCATTGGAGTTAAGTGTTCTTCTACCTTTTCCCTAAGGGACCTATTTTTTCTAACAGCCAAATTCCATTTGTCATGATCAAAATATTCGTCTACTACATTTATGATCAAGTCGTGCATTCTTCCTGGATAAAGAGCTTCCAAGGCGTCTAATTCTGTAGCTCCGGAACCATGCCGCTCTTCAAACTCGTTCTTTCTAAGGTTGCTAGATTTTATAGGTGTTCTTGGTAGCTCATATTCAACACATTGCTCTGATGTGAGCATTATGGGAATAAGTTTTATGTCCAATTCAAGATGATCTTTTTGGGTGAAATATTCTATTTTTCTTGAAACAGAAATAGGCATTCCCTCACCTGCAGGATCAAAGTCGCTTATATAAAATATTCTGGTCGGTTTTCCCGAACTTATTACCCTATCCATTAATAATCTTACGGCCGTAATGGATAGCTCTCCAAGACCTGTTACCAAATTCATTCCATGTTCTTTACAAATTGGCTCAAGTACATCGTTCATAGTAGATTTTTCGCACCATAGCTCTAACATGTAAGGCTGTGTCTTTGAAGCGTTGAAACAGTAAAATTGACGGGATATCAAATTGATTATTTGGCTAGAATCAGTTTCATCCTTTACATCCGATGGTAGTCGGTGTTCCCAATTGTAACAATTTTCTATGGCAGGGGGATTTCGTCTATCAACTATATTTTCCATCGGGACCAATCCGGCATATCTAGCGTATTTTGAAGATATACTGATAAGACCCCAACATTTATCATTGTTCAAATAATCTTCCCCGTTAGGTGTTTTATATTTTGGATCTTGCGAAACCAGCCAATAATGTACCCTTCTTACGTGTACGTTATCGGGTCTGCCCATTTTGTCATAAATCTCTCCAAACCACTTTGCTTTTTCCAATTGGCCTGGACTACCACAATAGAAAGGGTCGTTACCAGGAGAAAGTGCAAGCAATTCGTTAACCTTTATTTTTGCTCTTTTAGCTGCCAATTTTATAGTTTCGTAATTCATATTTTATTTTTTAGTTAACCATTCATATTCGTTTAACAATGCCCTTTTAATCCTTATCTCGACCTTTAAATCGTTTATACTGGAGAACCCCTTTTCCTCACTTGCCTTTACCATTAGATCTTCAAGCTCTTCCTCTAATTGGGAAACCCTTATTTGTATTTCTATTGGGGATTTCATTTGTATGTGTTAAGTGCTGCATTGACCATTACCCTCAAATTATCCGATACTTCATCGTATTCGACAGGGGTATATGTTGATTTCGTTTTTATACTATGCTCTAGTTCCAATTGGTTCAGTTTGTCCTTTAGATCCTCTATGAGTTCCCTTGGGTCTTTGTCCAACAGTTTGTGAAGCTCTTTTTGAGGTATGGGGTCTAGGGTGTTACTACGGTAGTAGTTCACGAACTCGCCATATAGGTAGATGTAGAGTTTTCCGAATAGCTGGTTGTCGGATAACTGCTGCCTTTCTTTTTTATCCACATACTCGATCACTTCGTTCAAAGCATTTACATCGTTCATGTTAGGTTTGAAATTAGTATTGTTCCCGAACCTCCATTTGAGTCGTTCCAATGATTTCTTTAAATTCATATCATTATTTCTTTTTCAGATTCCCTAGGTATCCAATTCTCATCAAGTTCAAAGCAGAATTCATCGAAAGGGACGTTGCGGCAATACTCCGGTGTCACCCTCGTCACGTCATCGTCCCTAGTAACAAAAGCGACGGTTTCAGCCTTTTTCATTATTGCACTCCCTAGGTGTCCCGTTGGTTTTTCACTTCCATGGTTCCTATGAAGAACTGTAGCGATATGGCAATTGGCGGAAGAACTCCAGGTCATCATTCCCTGTACTATCTTGTTGGATAGGTCAAGGTCGTTTACACTTTCCAGTACGTCGGCCGCCCCATCAATTGCGACCATTCCTATATTTTTTCGGTATTCACTTTCCATGATAAGCCATTCTATAAACTGAAATCTTATCTTGGGTTCTTCTTCCCGCAATGCGAAGGGTCTGTAAAAACCCGGGTTGGTCCCTACCATGTCACATACCCTTCTCGCAACGTTTTGTGTGTGCCAAAGGGATTGTTCAGTATCTATGTCAAGAACAAACTTTCCCTCCGTATCGTGACCGGCTAGGTTAGGGAAATAGTTCTGCGCCCTGCCACCGATATACCCGGCCACCAATGCGGACTTTAAAAACGTCTTCATTGATTTGCTCGCACCTACTAGACAACTGAAATTTCCATAAGTACCAAATGGTGTTGGATATGCACTGGTGCCTTTGGTATGGTGACCCATCGAAAGGGCTATTGGAGGTCTAGGGATCTGTACACTTACATCTACAAATGTTTTATCATGTATGCCTTTGAAGTCCAATAACTCCTCTTTTCCGAATTTCTCTATGTCCAGTTTCCCAATCATGACCTGTGTTCTGGTTTTTTATGTCCGTTAAGTTGTCCAAGCTGATTACGCTTATCCAACCAACTCTTTAGATGTGACCTAAGTTCAATGGTGCCACCATGCAACTTGTTTTGAGTCAGTATATGGGCTTTGAATTCCGGTAACAGTTTTCCTATGGTTCCTTTTTTCAGTTTTGTGGAGAGATACATTCCCTCGATTGCCAGATCATGGGACCCGTCTTTCAACTCCGTTTCGAAAAGGTCAAATAGATCAATAATCAGCTGTTGCCTATTAACAACATCTTCTTTACTTTCTTTTCTTTCTTTAGTTGTTGTTAGCGGCCTGTTAGCGACCTGTTGGTTTTGCTGTTGATTTGCTGTTAACGATACGTTTTCTATTTGCATTTTATCCCATTTTAAAAGGGCTACAAGCTGAAAGTTGCCTGTTAGTTGCCTGTTAATTTCCTTGCTGGTCTCTAGCTTCTTCATAGCGGTTCTACAGTTCTGTACGGACATACCTAGCTCGTTTGACAAGTTTTCCCAACTAAATACCCTTGAACCGGGTTCTATTGTTATACCTTGCCATTTCTTCCGCTCGTAATTAACAGTTATGAGCAGATGAACCAGTAACCGTGTTGCATTGTGATCGCTATACCATTCCCATTCCTTTAATGATCTTCTAAGTTTGATGTATCCCCACATTGTGCCCCAATGTTTAATGTTTCGTTTTTTCTCACGTTCTTCTTAAAGTATTTTAGTTCCTCTTTGTTAAGCCTGTTATCTGATTTTATGTTTCCTTCTACGATCTCTACCCTTACCTCCATTCCGGTTTCCCTGAAAACAAAGTGTGTGTTTGGGTAAACCTTGCTTTCAACTGCCCAAAAACTCATTCTACATTTGTTTCGTAATTCTTGTAATTATTGGTTAATATCCATAGCAAAGGTCTTCTGGGCATACTGAAAGCCCTTCCTACAACTTTTACCATTCCCTCCTTTTCCATTTCGGAAAGTCGCTTTGCGGTGGCGTGATAGTCCATGTTCGACAACTTGGCGATGTTCCTTGATAGCAATGGTGTATCTGGGCATTTCTGCATTCCCTGTACAATGATTTGCCAATCAAATTCTTTGGAAGGTTTCTTTTCTTCGTGAGCCTCCAAACTACTCAACCTCATTCCGTTTTCTGCCCTGTATTGTCCGAATTCCTGTTTAATGGTGTTCTGTGTTTCCATTTTATTGTTTTTTGTGATATACTTTAGGTTGCTTTTCCTTCTCTTTTTCCAAGGCATCAACCATTCTGTCTATTCTATTTTGAGTGACCGTGGATAATTGATCTTTTAAATCAACAGCATTTTGCATATACCACTTTGTTACAACCTCGTAGTATTTTTTCCCTTTTGAGGATGATGGTCTTTCATTGATTATTTCAGTTATTTCATAAGTTGAAAAACTAATATCACCTGTCAATTGTCCCAATATTTTGTCTCCTACTTGATGGTCATTGTCAGAAACGAACTTCACAACATTGTTCACATTTCTTTTCCTGGGATTGGTTTCCCAAATCATCATATGTACATTTTGGTTGTTCTCGAAAACTCTCATTTTATAATGTTTTATAATTGTTCCATTTTTTCTATTACCTTAAATATTTGATATGCAACTTGCGGCACTATTGCGTTTCCTGCGCCTTTGATGCTTTCGTTTCTCCATTTAGGAAAGGTAATTCTGTCCAATCTGATGGAAAGCCCATCATTTCCAGTACAAACCGGGGGTTGAGTTGGGAACTCCTTCCAATCTGGCTGAATCTGTCGCAAAGGTTGTTTGTACTTGGATTCCTTCCTTTTCTTATGATCGACTCCCTTGTTCCCGCTCCTTTGTAATCCCTCGAGGTTGGTGTAGGCAGCATACCCAAGGCTAGGTAATTTTCCAAGTACATTGCCCTTTTCATCCCTCCGTATTTTTCCTTTCTTTTTAAGGTTTTCTCTTTGTCTGTGTTTCTTGATTGCGCCATTGGAGTAGGCAACAAACCAAACCCTGTCCCTTCTGTGGGGCGCGTTGACGGATACAACTGGAAGTACATACGGTTGTACTTCGTACCCTTCAGCTTCCAAGTCAGCTTGCACCTCGTCGAAAACCAATCCCCCGTTCCAATTAACAATTCCGAGAACGTTCTCGCCCACAATCCATTCTGGTCGAATCTCCCGTATCGCTCTAAGCATTTCCGGCCAGAGGTGGCGGTCATCTTCCTTTCCAAGTCTCTTACCTGCTTGGCTGTATGGTTGGCACGGAAACCCTCCGGTGAGGATGTCGATTCGTCCTCGGTGAATATTGAAATCTGTTTTTGTGATATCTCCATAGCTTTGGGCCTTGGGCCAATAGTGTTTTAATATTTTTTGTCCGAATTCGTTCCATTCGCAATGGAAGACGTTTTCCCATCCCATCCACTCAGCAGCAAGATCAAAACC
>JBCCEC010000129.1:0-7459 GCA_039030475.1 Bacteroidota bacterium | reverse complement strand
TATTTCACATTCATGATGAGTGAATTTAAGGTGGTCGCTATTGAAAAGATATACCCAATTGCACAGCTGACATATCCAATAATCAATAACGTGCTATTTGTGATAAGTTTTTTCAATGGCCTTGTAGTTGAAAATATATAGGGTAACAATCACAAAATATAGGGCGTTCACAGCAGATGAAAAAAAGTGTCCTCCAAAAAACGCAAGAAAAAAATAGCTAAAAATGAAAAAATAATGATACGCTATTCTTTTTGATGAAGCAAAGAAGTACTTCATGTAAAGAAAAATGTATACCAATCCGCCAATAACCCCCAAGAAAAAAAACAGGTCCAAAAAATCCATTTCAAAAATTTTATTGCTTTGGTTTTGTCCTCCAACAAAAACATTGAGAATGCTCCAACCTTGGGTCATACTGTTTAATTCGTTAAAAAAAATGATGTCCCTCCCTGATAATAACATGGTAAAGAAACCCAGCCTTTCCGCTTGGGAATAGTAATAACTGTACATTTCCGTGTTTGGAAGAATCAGAATAATCAAAATGAAAGATACCACCAAGCCGATAAAAAGTGTTTTGATAAGTTTTTTATTGAATCTTATATGGAACAGTCCTAAAAAGAGTAAAAAAATATACATCCCCTTTGTGCCTAATATTAAACTCCCAACAAGCCCAATTAAAAAGAGGGGGCGTTCCTTTTTCTTTTGAACCACCAGTCTAAAATAGCCTACCGATAACCCCAAGACATAAAAGAGCGTAGCCTCATTTCTTTTGGGTATAAGTCCACTATAGCCAAACCTTTCCCTTAAAGGATAGGATTTTATCAATTCAGAATCCAGAAACAAACCAAACAGAACGATTAAAATGTTAGCTATGAAAAGGCCATAGAAAACTTTAACTAATCTTTCTATGAGGTTAGGGTTCTTTCTTAGAATATAATCGACTACAGGAAATAGTATAAATGCATATATGAACTTGTTGAACACTTTAAACCCAAGCAAAAAATCGTTTGGTGTCAATTGCCCCCCAAAGAGCAAAGCAGTCTGCCCAATAAGAAAACAAAAAAGGAGAATGAAGATTCCAAAATAAAGATCATAGCTTCTTTTATCAACTACTAAGAATCCCAAAAAAATAAAAATCAGCTGAAAAATGGACCTGACAAATAAGGAAATGGATTGTTTGTCACCAAATACCTCAAAATATTTATTGAGTCCATCCGCAACAAAACAAATGGTCAAGGCGAAAATTAGTAAGAAATAAAAGCCTTTGCTTATTTTGAGTGACACTGTTCTCTAAATGTCTAATTAAATTTGATTGGGTTTTACGGTAATTGAGCCTCCCTGTTCTATTAAAATTGTCTGGGTTATATTTTAAACTATTCGTATTACAAACAGTTTTACGGCCTCTTTAGCATGGCATCAAATATACATATTTCATCTTCATACTTGATGGAATACGCTAATCACAATCTGAGCTCTTTCGAGTATCTTGAACTTACGATTAAGCTCAAGAAAGCGTGTTTTTAGAGGGCTGTCAATGAGAGCCTTCTCTTAGTCGTATGGTCAACGCATCCAGTTCTGGTATTCTTTGATTGGGTGTTTTAATGGAATAAATCATCAAAAATTGTTCTCTCAAATACCTCTAAATACCCGCCCCTTGTTGCGTTAAAGACTTTAATTCCTTTTAAATCAGCGTATGCCTTGACTGAAAGATAAGACGCATTCATAAAGCCAAGATTGGCCTTCCCTGCTTTTTCTCCCGGCTTCCTATAACCCTTAATAAAATGGTTCTCTATTCCCTTCTTATGACTAATAGTCGTCCCTTTCTCGTCATCTTCTCCCCCATAGTAATGGTCACAACCAATGATATATATTGGGTTAAGGCCAAGGTAAATTGCTATTTGTAAATTTTCAAAGGTTACAGTTCCGCCTGGGTGCATTCCTTGAATCAAGTTGTCCGAAAACTTCACTTCATTTAATTTTCTGTAGGTATCTTTTAATCTCCTCCATACCCTTACCGGGACATTGCTTTTCTTATAATCTAAGTCATATCTTGTATGTACCACTTCAATATCCTCATGGATTTGATGTGCAATTTTATCCCAGACAAGACCATCCGCAATGGTAAAAATAGAAGGTCTCCATGGCGTTTGATCAAAGGCCAAAAATATTTTGTTTGAAGCTATGGTGATTTCACCCTCATTTTGAAGTTTGGTTAAATCCCCAATTTTAAGGCTAGGGCCATTCCCAATAACGAAACCTCTATTGCCCTCGTACTTATTTTTTAGTTCTTGCCAATATGATTTATCGCGTTTATACTTTTTAAACCCAGAATACAACATTCCAAGTTTTTTTAATAAAAGGTCCCAGCGGTACAAGTATTTTAACTTACTCATCATCTATGCAAATAATCTTCGAAAAATTGACCAAATCCTTTGGTAGCAAATGAGATTCATTCCCGTTCTTGAAAATTTCTATTTTTTCCCTCCCCTTTAGCATTAGAAGATTGTATTTACACGCATTTATCACATCCAATCCAAGGCTTATTCTATAATACCCATTGTACTCTTTATTTGTATAAAAAACAATTTCCTTGGTTTTTTCTGAATGCTCCAGCCCAGGAAATATTGAAGCAATATGGCCATCTGTACCCATACCCAGCAGAATGAGGTCAAAGCAAATTTCTTCTGTCCCAAAAAAAGAGTTTAACTCCTTTAAGTACAGTCTTGTCGCTCGTTCTTTATCGAGTTCTCCTCTTATTCGGTAAATTCCACCAACATGATCCAATTTTGAAAGCAGGTGACTATGGGCCATAAAATAATTGCTGTCCAAATTTTCAGGAGCTGTACAACGCTCATCCAACCAAAAGAAATAAACCTTACTCCAATTTATACGATTTAGATAATTATCTCCCAGATACTCATAGATGCCCCTTGGTGTATTGCCACCAGAAAGCACTAAAGTAAACCTATTCTTTTCCTCTATTGATTTCTCATATCTTGTATAGATACAATCGCATATTTCGACCTTAAATTCTTCGATACTTTGATACGTGTTCAATATCGCCTTTTACACAATGAAATATCTTTAAAAAACATAATAATATTTATTATTGACAAAAGTGCAAGAACAGGTAAAAACACGTCCTTTTCATATGATACGAAGTTTGTCTTTATAACTCTATAATATTTGGCAATGATAATTGGGGAAATAGCTACAATTGAAATTGCCTGTGCCAAGGGGTAGATATTGACCCCCACATCGTTAAAAAATATAATAATCATGAAGAACACCACACCCCCCACTGGCACTGTGATATAGTCCAAAATATAGTTGGCTTGATTGGAAACCCCCATATTCATTCCAGACCACCTTCGTAATAAAATAGAAAAGGAGAATATTGCCAATAATGCAGTGCTGCCAAGCTCTACATTGGTGTCGAAAAAATCGAGAATAAAATTTCCCAGCCATACTAGCATGATATAGAAGCCAAGGAATACAGCAAAAGCCATTCTTTGGGTCTGTTTTAGGAATGGTATCAATTTTTCGTACTCACCACGGCCCCGATATTTTGCTATTAAAGGTAATCTGGCTTGAAAGGTTGTTTGTGTAAATCGTTCAATAATTATAAAAATACGTTTCGTGAATAAAAAACTGGCGGATTGTGCAGGCTTAAAGTATTGTGCCACTAAAATTCCAGAAACATGCGCTACAAAGTTGGCCGAAATGGTAGTTATTGTGCTTTTCCAAGCGCTTTCCCAAACCAACGAGAATACATTTTTATCAAATCCTAGGCCTTTTAATTTTATCCCCAACACTCTAATATTTTTGATGGCCATAGAACAAAGTGCCAAAAGAATCGCCAAAGTAATCAATTGATAAACTGCAACAATACTTAAGAGGCTTGGAAAAAAGAAAAGAACCAAGAGAATGATAAACAGGCCTATTAGATTGATAAATCCAGAAGTTTTTTCAATCAATGCAACTTGATTGACACCCATGAGAAAGACCCTAAAATAACTCAAATAGAGGTTGAGAGATGATACCCCCAATACCACGTACCAAGCTGTCCAAGCTTCCGCATGGTTTCCATTAATTTCGGAAATGGGTTTACTCAAAATCAAATCTCCAACCAGATACAGAATAATGAGAAATAGCAATGCGATTGCGGCATATAATACCCGCATGAGCTGTAAAATTGACTTTAACTCTTCCTGGTCAATATTGGTACTGTAGCGTTCATCGTGCTTGGCCTTGATGTTTTTAAATTCCTCAAGGCGAACCCCGGAGTATGCATAGGCAATAAACCGCATAAAAGTAATAGAAAAACCATTTATAAGGCCTTGGCTTATGGCCGTTATGGTACCAATTAAAAACCAGACATTAACTTCCTCAACGCTCAGTTTTGTAATTACGATGGGGATTGCGATAATTGCGCTTAGGGTGGTTACAGCAGTATTAAACCATGAGCTCGCAATGGAAGAATTGACTATTCGCTTCAGCATATCATCCAGATATGGCGCTTAAAAAGCCGCCATCCACTACAATGTCTTGACCTGTAAGATGGGTATTGTTATCACTGGAAAGGTAAAGTACCGTTGAGGCGATATCATCTACACTGGCGAATTTTCCCAACGGGATTTTGGCCAATAGTTTTTGTTTCAAATCTTCGGGAACGTTCTTCTCAAACATCTCCGTGAAGGTAAACCCTGGCGAAACCGTATTCACCAAAACATTGTAAGGTGCCAGCTCAATGGATACCACTTTGGACATCGTAATTAAAGCAGATTTTGATGCCGAATAAGCCGCCCGTCCTGACCTTACCCTGTTTGCAGCAATTGACGCAATATTCACAATTCTACCATAATTGTTTTTCTGCATCAGTTTGGAAACTGCTTTAGTAAGAAAAAATGGGGCCTTTAAATTGATGTTCATTAACGAATCATACTGCTCAAAACTAATGTTGTCAATGGTTTCGGTGTGGATGATTCCCGCATTATTAATTAGAACATCAATCTTATCTAAAGCGCCCACATAGGCCATTAACGCCGTTAGGCCAATATTGGAGCCCAAATCATAGTCTTTGGAACCAATCGAAATTACTTTACCGCCATGTTGCTCAAAAAGGTTTACTATAGCAGCACCGATGCCCCTTGAACCTCCTGTCACTAAAATCGTTTTGTCAGTAAAATCGAAAATCATTTTTCCGTGACATAGACATGACTAAAATAGTTTTCTCCGCAGGCCAATCGCACCCCAACCTCTTCGCCAATGCAGGTCATCTTGTGGGGCACTCCTTTGGGAATGTAAATAATATCCCCTTTTTCTGCAATCGTAGTTTCCTTATCACCTTCCACGGTATATTCGAAAGTTCCCTCGAAAATGACCCAAAACTCATCTTTTGTTGGATGATAATGATATCTACAACCTTCATTGGGTGCTTGTTGGATAAGAAAAATCTGATCATTGTCGGTCCATATCACAGGAAAGGCCGTACTTGTATAGCCCACTTTATCGCGTAAGGTTTTGATATTGGTCTTTCTCCGGTTCTTTAGTTCGGATAAAATAGGCGAGCCATCTTCAGCAATCAATTTGTGTAGGTTCCGCTCAATGTCCTCTGTGCGCTTCGTATCAAGATATTGCTTGCCCACATTTTCAATTCGTTTTCTATGGTTCAAACAGGCTTCAACCATGAACAACTGTTCAGGGGAATCCACATCAAGGGATTCGATTTGTGAGATTTGGTGAAATCCAACATTTCCTGAAAAGGTGGGGCCATTATCCTTATTACTAAGAAAAGCTTCCTTTCTCCAACCAGCAATGGCCCACGAAACCGTTTTGATCGGTTCCAAGGTTTGTGTGGGTTGTTTTTTCTTTTTGCTAAAATTTACTTCACGATCGCCGATAAGGGTTTCGATATAGTGTTCTTCAACACCTATTAAACTATCATAATTTTCCAAGTCCTTAACGAAATTCCGAATGGTCTCCGGTTTTATCAATGGTGAGGTTGTATGTATTTGTACTACGTAGTCAGACTCCACGGCCTCCATGAAACCCGTCAAATAATGGTCATGGGTCTGAGAGCGCTTGCCACCAGCAAATTTGCACCTACTACCTCCCATTTCAGGATCTCTTCTTCTAAACTTCACTCCGAATTTTTCTGCCATCCATTTAAACTCGTCATGTTCCGTGTCCACATATACTTCGTCAAAACAATCGGCCTCATTGATTGCCCTTAAGACATAGAACAGTAAAGGTTCTCCATCAACCAACAAAAGATTCTTGTTTTTGACCCTAGTACTGCCCAGGGCAATGGGTATAATTGCAACTTTTTTCATATTAATCCGCTTCTTTCAAAAAATATTCTTCCAATATTGGTGCTACAGTCTCCATTTCAATTTTATGGACCACAATATTGCCGTAGCCTTTGTTCAAAATTAATCGTAGGGTTTTACCAATGTTTTTCTTGTCTTTGCTTAAAGCCACCTTAAAGTCTGCTAGAGGAAGCGTTTTTATACTGGTGCCTTGCCATATTTGTTGGAGCAGCTCGCGTATATGTTCCCGTACCTCAGGTGGAATGAAGCCCAGTCGTACCGAGACGAAATTGGCAATATCCATACCATGGCTTACTGCAATGCCATGCGGAATTTTGTAGTTCGTCAAAGATTCTATGGCATGACCAAAGGAGTGCCCATAATTAAATACCAGTCGTTCTTTTTTATCAAATTCGTCAATTTCAATATACCGTTTCTTAATTGATAAACTTTTGGATATTACCTGGGAAAGTACATTTCTATCAGTCAACGCCTGAGAATATGAAGTCTTTAGCCAGTCGAAATCGTTCTTTCCGGAAACCACATAATAATGGCACATTTCGCCAAGCCCCGATCTTATTTCCCAATCAGATAGTGTATCTACAAAATCAGGATATATGAAAATTCGATTAGGTGGATAGAATCCCCCAATCTGATTCTTGAATTCCTTAAAATTAATAGAAGACTTGCTACCAATGCAGCTATCCCCTTGAGCCAAAAGTGACGTTGGGAAAAAAAGCCATTCCACACCCCTATAAAGTACGGATGCTATATAAGCGGTAATATCTTGAGTGATTCCGCCCCCAATGGCAATCAACCTATGGTTTTTTCGAAAACCCCTTTTGATCAGCTCTTCTATGACCAAACCGCAGCCATGATAACTTTTGGAGGTCTCCGAAGCGTGAATCGTAATAATTTGATCCTTGTTCAAATAACCAAAATAAGAGCGGTACAATTCCAATACTTTTTCATCCGCAATGACTATATCCGTTTCATCAATTTCTGTTTTTAGCGTATCTCCTAAATCTGAAATAAAGGATACCCTATAATCGTGAATACTGGACCTAACGATGAAATGCCTTGACCTTGTTCCAGCACTCGGCGAGAGTCTTCTCGAGCTGGAGCATGTGGGCGATGCGCGTGACGTGCGG
>JBCCEC010000128.1:0-7492 GCA_039030475.1 Bacteroidota bacterium | reverse complement strand
TCTTCTTACCTATGAGTTCTTGAATGTACCTATATGTACCTAAGTCATAAAAAAAGCCATCAACGGAAGTTGATGGCTTTCCTTGTAGCGGGAACTGGACTCGAACCAGTGACCTTCGGGTTATGAGTCAACGGACACTATATATCAAAATCATATAAAGTATTTGAAAATCAATTAGTTAAATTGTTTTCAATTTTATTTGATATCATAAAATATCGTTTAAATACACTATTTGTTGTACCTATGTTGTACCCATTATTTTGTATCTTTAGTAAAAGGATGATATTATGGCGACAATTCAAGCAGTCTTACGGAGGAAACCTAACGCACAAAAACACTATCCTATAGCTATTAGAATTACAAAGGATAGGAAGGCAACCTATCTTTTTATAGGACAATATGTTGATGAACGATTTTGGGACAAGAAAAATAAAAAAATAAGGAAAAGCCATCCGAATGCCAGCAGGCTGAATCACCTTATATCGCAAAAGCTTACAGAAGCAAACGACAAGCTACTACAAACAGAGACGGCAACAGAATCTTTTTCGGCGGGCACCATAAAAAGGAAGTTGTCACAAAAAAGGAATTTGAATTTTTTCTCTATCGCTCAAAAGCATTTAGAAAACCTGAAAAACAGAAACAAACATCATCAATATCGCACCGAACTTGGAAGAATACAAAGGCTACAGGAGTTCATCGGGAGAAAAGAATTTTCCATACTTGACTTGAATGTTGCCCTGTTACAAAGGTTCCAAGCTTATCTCTTGAATGAACGAAAGATTTCCAAACGGACTGTTGTGAATTACATGATTTTGTACCGGACTATCTATAATCTTGCAATTACTGAATCGCTAGTGGATGCTAAGGACTATCCTTTTGGAAAAGGGAAAATTCAGATCAAGTTACCGGAAGCACACAAAATCGGACTAAATCGAGAGGAATTGCGGCTATTGGAAAATGCTAATGATTTAACCCCCGGGCAGCAAAGGGCTTTACATGTATGGCTTACCAGTTTTTATTTTGCAGGAATTAGGGTAGGGGACGTCCTGCAGTTAAAATGGTCTGATTTTCAGGATGACCGACTCTATTACAGAATGAACAAGAACAGCAAAATTGTTTCTTTAAAAATTCCCGAAAAGGCTAAGGCAATTCTGAATGACTATAGCGGTAAACGTGACACCGAGACAAATTTGGTCTTTCCACAATTGCAAAGGATCAATTTAGACGATTCTTTTGCAGTTACTTCCGGTATTCAATCCGCAACAAGAAATTTGAACAGACATCTGAAAAAGATTGCTAAAAAGGTTGGCATAAAAAAGAATCTAAGCATGCATATCGCTCGTCATACTTTTGGAAATCTATCTGGAGACAAGATACCAATTCAGATGCTACAAAAGCTTTATAGGCATTCATCAGTTACCACTACCATTCGATATCAAGCTAACTTTATAAGAAAGGATGCTGATGATGCTTTGGACAAAGTTGTTGGATTCTAAATTTAAAAATCACTCTGATTCAATGATTCTCTTAGCGGTTAAATCCTTAAACTTGCCAGGTATATCATATAAAGATAAATAGTCCTCTTTTATTTCTTTAATCGGAAAAGCATAGTGAAGACGATTGAATAGGTAAAAACACAAAAAATAAGTTTTTTCCCATTTTTCAATACCTATTTTGTCGGTTACGATCCGAGGATTCTTAACAATGATTATATACTCTTTAGCTTTTTTCTCCCCCATCTTAAACAATAACTCTTCATTGGCAAAGCTCAGTCCAAAAGTCTGGTCTTCGAAATTGTTAATTTGGTCTGATCTATCATTTGTAGGAACAATTCTTACGTAACGAAATTGGTTGTATGAATCTTGCTTACCCTGAGGTGAAGTGATTTCCATAACATTTTCGTTGATAAAGGAGAAATTGACGGACAAACTATCCTTTAAATAAAGCGTATTGTTTACAATTTTAATTTTATCTTTTTCTATTAGTTTTTTAAAATTATAAGAGAAAATACTATCGTTTTCTATTTCCATAATATTAACTAAAGGACCCCCTAAGATTTCTGGGTTTCTGATTAACATCCATTTACCGTTAATGTCCCGCGCATTGCATGCAAAAGATAACATTAAGGCAATACAACTTAGGATAATGTATAATTTCATATAGGGACTTTACAATAATTCATCAATTCTGTGCTCTGGATTTCCGAATATACTAAAGTCATCATTAAGTGGGTGAATTTTTCTAAAGAATGCGTCTCCTACAGTATTTGCTTCATTTGGAGTATGGGGCATGAAAACCCCGTCTAATTTAACGCCCTGAATACTAAAGGGAAGAAAAAAAGGGTTTATAAGAATTTCATCGAGATAGGATTCAATTTGTAAATATAGCTTATTGTACTTTCTATGGCCCGGTGAAACCCAAATCTCTTTTAAGGTTTGATGATTTGTTTCTTGCTTTAAAAATTTATTGAAGCCCCTTCGCTCTTCTATTTCAACTATTTGAAGGGTATAAACATTTCTTAAAAGACTAATATAAAATTGTATTTGGGTGATGGCTTTTTTATCATCACACAAATTTTCCGAAAATTCGACCATCCCCCCATAATTGGGAATGAAACCAAAGGTCAGCCCTTGTGTTGGATACCCAACCTCTCTAGAAATATTCTTTAATATCCCTTTTGTCCAGTTCTTCCTGAAATTGGTAATATTTACCAACTTGTCTTCGATCAGATCAATAAGTATTTTCTTTGACGTATCATCAATATTATGATTATCGATATCATAATATTCTTCAATGATTGAAAATAAATTGGGATGTTTTAATTTTAATTCTTTGGAATTCATTAAATTATTCTGCACAAAACCTTACATTACTTATAGGAATACTTCCTTGATTAATCGGTGTTTGATGATGTAAAATGTAAGTGTCCTATTTATATGCTATAAGCCTTAATGCTCACTCATAAAAGGTACAAAGTTGCAAACTTTGCACAACGAGAGCTTAAGTCATAAAAATATTTATTTTGTGGTAATAGACCCATTTACCATCAACTTTTCTATAGATGTACCAATTACCACCTCCGGAAAAATCCTTAGAATAGGAACTCGTATATATTATCGCCCATTCTTTGGTGCAGCTCATAAAAGGTCTGGAAATCTGCGAAACTATACCACCTTCTTTTAAATATTGATCAAGATTGTAAACAACTTTAATTTTAGAATTTAGTTTACTTGAATCAATAGAAAAAGTTTGTTTTTGATTTGCAAAATCATTTAAATGTTGAATGCTAATTCCAAGTAAAAATGCTTCTATGTCCGGTACTTCACCTATTTTAATAGGTTGCCATTCATCCCTAAAAAATTTTTCAGAAACAAAGTTTAAATCTTTAAAAGGGTTTAGAGTCTTAAATTCCTGTTCTACATGTATGATATTGGTCGTTTCATTATATATAGTATTTATAAATTCATAAGATTCATCAACTGCCTGACTCCTAACACAATAAATCGATGTAATTGTTATTGCGAAAAATATAAAAATTCTCTTAAGGAATTTTGCTTTTATGTAGAGTTCTATGCAGGCCAAAGGCGCTATCCCTGACACCAAGGAAGCCAGCTGGTGATCCCTGATAAACTTTATGTAGAATAAGGTTTGTATGTTTTTTGGTAAGGACTCCAAAGTCCGTGGAGTACCACCCTTGCTATTCCAAAACAGTTTGCCATCACGGTTTATATACAATTTGGAATGATAGTGTTGAATGGTAAATATTTCCTTGAGCATTCTTTAATTCAAGTATGTTTATTTAAATTATTTAATAATATTGCTTTCAATAATTTTTTTCAAGAACTTCCGCTTCCCTGTTGAGACCGTCTTTTTTTAAATACTTGATTATAAGTTTTTCAATCCCATCATCGTACCCTTCGCTTAAGATGTACCATGATGTCGCGTTCCGGTAGAAAATCAGTCTACTGGAATAATTGGAGGAATCCAAGAAACGTTCAATTTCCTTTAAATCCTTGGAATAGGGGAATTTGATAATGGGCTCGGTTTGCTTTAACGTAAGGCCAAGGGAATCAACAGTTTTTACATCGACGGATTTTTTTCGCCTTTCTATGCTCCTGCCCATTAATACCGTAATATCCTCAGAAATAAACGGCACGTTCAGTTCATCGTGAAGGATAGTTACCGTTTTCCTGACACGGTCCATATATTCGGTGCCTTCCTGACCATCAAACTCGTAATCCTTGGCTTTCTCGAATTCTCCTTGTGTGGCAAAAGGTTCCTGCAGAAGAAGTGCACTTTGTGCATAACAGATAAATGAAAGAAATTCTTCTAGATTCTGGGCCACCATAAATATGGGCGGGTCAGCACCGGAAGTAATGGCCACAATGGGAGCACTTTCCAAATCTTCAATGTTACCGAAATCGGTCAAAAACCCGAAATGGAGGCCACTGTACCCAGTATATGCAAATGGGATAACGTCCATGGGCGTAGCACTATTGAGATGGTGGTAGCTTATGTAAAACCATAGGTTTTCCCAATTGGCCTTTTCCTTTTCCTGGTATTCTTCCAATTTTTCAAGTAGCACCGGCTTTTTGTATGTACCGAATATGAAATTATTCTGAGCCGTACCTATAGCGGAAACCATAAAAAAAATAATTGTTGCAACGATACCAAAACTAGTAAAACTGCGGTTTAACATTATTCGATTATTCATTCAAAATGGGATGTAGTTGTGAATAGGAGGTCAAGAATCCGGTCTCGAAAAAAAAGCGTATCATTTTCCTATTGGCAATGAATTTCCGGTTAGACCGCCCATACTCCCCAAAGTATTCTTGTGACAAAAAAACATCATAAATAGGCTTTTCCTCAAACGACGGAAGAAAATCTAATAATTGATGACTGTATCGTTTTATCCCACTTTCCGGACATATATGGTCCCAGTCATACCAGGTACCGTTCAATTTCATACGAGTATTACTAACGGGAAGGTCCCATTGTACCGTATTATTTGATATATTGCCCTTTGTATCAACGAGGACCTCTCGATGTTTGTAGCCAAGAGGTGCAAGAAATTCCTCAAAAAAATCCGTTCTTACGAACAATGCATCGTAGATTCCTTGAAAGGTAAAAGCCTTGTCCTTTTTGTTCCATTTGTTCTCTCCTTTGAGGATAAATGGTTTTTGCTGCCCTTTTTTCGGAATTCGACTATATCGATAGAAGTCTACATAGGTGGCCTCCAGAAAACCGTTGCTGTTAGGTTTTGGCTGGGGATATCCTTTTTCGATTAGGGAAAAAGCAGCATATTCGCACCCATTAATTTCCTCCTGAGTAAAAGAAGAAGCAACATGGCTATCGTTGAAATCTTCTCTTTCTTGCTTTAAAAACTTCTCCTTGAGTTCTTGATATATTGGGTCTTGCTCATCTAATCGTATTAAATTATATCCTCCGTTTTCATTAATTGTTATTCCCTTTTTTGAAAGATATTTTGCATCTTTTTTAGACCATTTTGCTGAAATCCAACGATGTTTTATCATAGTTCTAAATTAGAAATATTTTTCAAAAGCTCTTAGAAGTTCTGGATGATTTTTATACACCTCTCTCCCTGCTTCCAAAATTTGCTGCTTAGTAGCATTTAACGTATTAACACCTGCAGAATTGGCACGGGGAATTAATTGCCTCCACCGACCAGTAAATGCCGCGTGTTCGGCTTCAGTAAGCACTACCCCAGTAATATCGTCGACTTTAGATACACTCGGGAAGTTACCGGTTCTCCAAAATCGCTGTTCCAGAATATGATGTATTTCTAGCCCCAGCTTTTTACGTGATAATTTTGCAGCATCGAAAAAAGCTTTATGTTTTGTCACGGACTGTAGTCCATATTTGCTGGCAACAAGAAATTCCGAAAGCGGAATTCTTGAAAGATTTCTTACGGCGTTCATACGATCGATGAACTTAACAAGTTCAGGGTGTTTAAATACCGCCGGGAGCTTGCTGGCTACCTTAAAGGCCGCACCAAACGCCAAATCCGTAGCAACAATTTCCGCAATCGGCAACACCAACCCTTCTAAATAAGCTCCCAAAATTGAGGCCATTATCTCTGCTTGGAACTTCAACGTTATTTCTTTCATGGCACGATGAAACGACCTCACTTCGGACACGGTAAAAGATCTTAAATCGTTGGCAACGATATCCTCAATATAGTTGGCCAACTGCCCACCTGTTACCCCGCCGAACTTCCGCAATCCCTCGGCCATAACTCTTAAAGACTCCTCGTAATCATGTCGTGCACCCAAATTATCAGGTGTGCTCATCACATCATGAAAAAATTGCATTCTTGGGAACTCATCGATATGATTTTGTATGATACGATCTCGTTCTTCCTTGGCCAGCCTTGGTAGGGCACTGCAGATCGTACGCCGTCCTTGGCCTTGTGGTCCAGGAACAACTATTGTTTCCGTCCTGCATACGGAACCATCAGCTTTATTTACTATTCGCGGGCCAAACAACGCTTCCGATCGGTTAGGTTTTGGATTATCTATGCCATATTGACGAATCGTATCCTCGGACCAGTATTGCGGTAACTGAATTCGAGGTAATGGCGTGGGCTGGTAAAAGCTATTAGGCATCGTCATACGGATGATATATGCCGTCATTATCATTACCTTATCCCTTAAAGATCTATTGTTATAATCACCTATACGGGCATTCACAAAACTTTCCAAAAAGGAATTGTCTCTTGACAATTCAAGAAGGGACTCGCCAATGGCAAATTGTGCTCCGGCATCAAATTCCTTTTGCTGGAAGTCATCCATAATATCCTTGTTCAAACCGTTAATTTGTGCAAAGGAGCGTATGCTACTTAACCGTATCCCACGAACAGTAGAACGATGGTTCCATGTATAGTTAATAGGACAATCCCCTCCGTTTTCCCGGTAACATTCTATTTGTCTCTCAAAATCTTTTCGAAAATCCTTTAATAATCTTACTTCGTTCGTAAATTCCAATTGTTCTACACCTCGGAGATCACCTTCTCTTAAGAAATCAAATCCTTTACTGCTTGCCACCAGCAAGGCATCTGAGTCCCATTCTCGAAACAAGGCTCTTTGGGCATCCCGAAAATTGGAATAGTTGGTTCCAAGATTCCTATTTATACCATCTCTTAAAGTGGTTTCTTGTTCTTTTAGCCATTTGTCAGCAGCAGCAGCGGCTGCTTGGTTCAAAGCGGATTCTAGTTGCGCTAAAATTTGAATATCTATAAAATTAAGGTCAAACTCAAACGGTTCTTCCGTTTTACTGGTTCCACCTCCCGGCGGTGCAGGGGGTCTCGGGAACCCCGGTATCTGGGGTGGATTACCGGTAGGGTCGGGGCATGCGGCGCTCTTTAGGGGGATATCGTTCCCGTTGATCAGCAGGTGGTCGCCCGCCTTGATCCTGTTCTGGCAGATGTTGTACAGTCTGTATTGGGCGTTGATGGTCTGTAGGCCCAGGAAGG
>JBCCEC010000127.1:0-7808 GCA_039030475.1 Bacteroidota bacterium | reverse complement strand
TTCAACAAAGACCTAAAAGCAATTTGGTCCTGCGCGAGCTACTTCCGAAAACAAAATACTTTGTATTTTTAACAGAACCGTACTTTACGGTAGAATTGCGTTTAGCTCGTAATTACAGGTAATAAGCGTAACTTGAAAAGAACCAGCTATGCAAACACATGCATCTAAAAATCAGGAAAACACAAAGCGCTCCACAGCAGCTGAGATTGGAAACAAACAAAAGCAAAACTCTACTACTTTCCGGTTTGCAGACAACCGTCCTGAAACCGCTCAGACGCAGAAGTTCCAGAAAATAGCTCGTCAAAATAACTCTTTACAATTTGTGGATAATAAATCAGAGGTGGCACAAATGAAAAGGCTGCTAGAATTAGCCACTAACAGTCCACAAAACCAGCGTCTCACTCAACTTCAAAAAATGGCAAATGATTATGCCGCCAGCCAAGAACTACCTTTTCAGAAGAAAGCAAGCAATACTGGTTTACCTATTATGGCGCAAGGATCCATTCAGGTGGTGTCCAATCAAAGTTCACCCGAAGTTACATTGTCGAAAAGTCGGCTTCTCAGGACAAGTCTTACGAATAACATTTCCGTAATTCAAGGAGATTTCTACAAAATCGATCAACACGGTGCATATCAACAGATATCAGGTGCACCACCAAGAAATATGCAACCCTGGATTGATGCCACAACCGGATTACGTGCATCACATGCAGGTTTGCATGTTTATTTCGAATTTGACAAGGCCGGCCTGGAACGTCAAAAGCACAAAGGAAGTCGCATTGGAGGCAGAACGTCGGGACTAACGCTTGGAAATCAAGCCGACTTTGGAGCAGGCGCCTGGCCTGGTTCAAGAAATTGGCCAAGTCATATGACGGGTGCCGCAAGCGCCAGGAATCAACGTGATGCAATACCTGGTATTCCGCATTCGAACCCAACATCATGGGGACATCAGGTAGCTAAGCAGTGGGGCGGGCCGGCTGACCTAAACAATGCCATATCTGCGACTAATGACGCTACACCGGGAGGTAACGCACAAGAAGAATATCAAACTATAGTAGAAGATGCAGTGACATATGTGGTTGATCACAATCCCGGCATCAGTCTTTCAAATTTCAGAATTAAGCATACGGCATATAAATACCCAAAAACAAACGTTGCAAAATATGTAAGGTTTAAAATCTACAGACATGACAACACAGTTCCAGGCTGGGTATTGATCGTAGATCAGGTGACTCCGGATTTTGCCGATTTTTTGTCAGGAGGTCGTGGCAATCCAGTTTCAGCCAGAGGGGCATTTCAGGTCAGAATAGAGAATCAGCTAAGCGCACTGGTACCAGTACATGGACAAAAAAAAGGGACTGATAACACCATGGTTCGGTCATGGAACAGCGTTGTGGATCACTCACCTTTTGCCAACGTTCGTCACCCGGCTAATAATGAAACTATCCAATCCGACAAGTATTCCATCAACATAGAAGCAAATGCCGTGACTAACAATGTCGAAGTTTTAATCCAAAAAATCGGAACTCAGGGAATCTGGAATCAAGCACGGCAAACGCATGACGGTACATGGTGGTATGATTGGAATAACATAGAAAACGGTCAATATGACATTAAACCCCGTGGTTGGAAAGCAGATGGACAGGTTACAGAGGGGAAACAGGTGAGAATGACGAAAAATTGAAAGTTAAAGGAGAAAAGATCTGGCTCATTATTCTCTGTTTTGTATTAGCTATCTCGCCGAGAACAGTTCAAGAAAAGCCTATAACAAAAAATGTGAGCACATTAAAACGACCACTTACAGTGTCGTTGAGTTTAATATAAAAATGAGAATACAAACTGAATATTTTAGATTTCTGCTGTTACTGGTAGCAAATTATAATTGTGCGTTGGCACAAACCGACACTACTTCGAAAGACATAATTATGAAAGGACTTAGGACAACAATTTATAAGGTAAACGATATATATTCTGCAAAAGAATGGTACTCCAAAGCATTTAATACCACTCCATACTTTGATGAACCATTTTATGTCGGTTTTAACATTGGTGGGTATGAATTAGGTCTTCAACCGGAGTCAATACCTCCCAAAGAAAAAACAAAAAATGTTATCAGTTACTGGGGTACGGATAATATCCAGGAAACTTATTCTTTTTTACTATCGATAGGGGCAAAAGACAATGAAGCGCCATCAAATGTTGGAGGTGATATCATGACTGCTAGTGTAATAGATCTCTGGGGGAACATCATCGGTTTAATATATAACCCTGAATTCCGAGTAGAAGAATAAAACACTAAACCCAACATCAGCAATAATTCAGCCAGGCCGAATTGTATACTATAAAATTCAAGCATTAAATACGATGAGCAAATAAAAAAAGTATTGTCTGTTTTTATGGATCCCGAACATCAAAAGAATTATTCTACCACTAATCCAAATAAGTATTCATATGTCTTCTATAGTTTTCGCGCTTAACAACGGGTTGAAAATGCCTTCCATTGGCCTGGGGGTTCTTTTCGCTAAAAATGACGGTGAGGTAGAAGATGCGGTAATTTCTGCTCTAAAGTCAGGATATAGGAAAATAGATACCGCTTCGGCCTACCAAAATGAATATGGAGTTGGAAGAGCTATAATAGAAAGTGAAATTCCAAGAGAAGATATATTTCTCGCTACTAAAGTCTGGAATACCGAACAGGGATACGACAAGACCCTGCTTGCTTTCGAGCAGAGTCTAAAACAATTGCAAACGGACTATATAGACCTTTATTTAATTCATTGGCCTGTCAAAGCGAAGTATAAAGAAACGTACCGAGCCATGGAACACATTTATGCTAACGGCAAGGCCAAAGCAATTGGGGTTTGTAATTTCAACATAGCGCAATTAGAAAATTTGATGGCGCATTCAGGTATAGTTCCTGCCGTCAACCAGGTAGAAATGCATCCACATTTAAGCCAAACCGAATTACTACAATTTGCTAAAAATCACAAGATTCAATTAGAAGCATGGAGACCCATTATGATGGGTGAAGTTATGAGCGTTCCTGAATTGATAGAAATTGGAGAAGCGCATAAAAAATCACCGGTTCAGATTACGTTAAGATGGTTAATCCAAAGAGGCATAGCTGTAATTCCCAAATCGGTAACACCACATAGAATTATCCATAATTTTCAAATATTTGACATTGAGTTAACCAAAGAGGAAATGGAGATCATTGAAAGACTTAATCAGAATCGACACCTCGGCGAAGATTTATCGCATATTGAGTAGCTGCATATAGAGTTCAATAAATAGCTCTATTGACTAATAGATTTCAGCACAGAAAAACCATAATAAGGTTTAAATACTTCGTACTTTTATCAGAGACGTGCCTACAGCAAAACTGTGTTTGGTGGTTATTGCCACTAGTAGTCAAAAAACTAAAAATGAAGAAAAAGGCATCAACATATATTCAAATACCACTGGTATTAATTCTGATTTTACAACTCACCTTTAATGAAGCCATAAGGGCCCAAGATAATTCATCAAGTAGTGGGATGAGTATTCGAAGCAGTCAATTTAACACGTTAGTGTGGTCAGATGAATTCGAGGGTATAGGCGCTGTAGATTCTGAAAAATGGCACCATCAAACACAACTTCCACCAGGAGGTAGCTGGTGGGGCGGATTGATACAACATTACACGAATCGTGAAGATAATGCTTATTTGAAGAATGGATATTTAAACCTAGTAGCAAAAAAAGAATTCTTTGATGATCAGGGTGAAATAAAGCAATATACTTCAGCCCGGTTAAACTCAAAATTTGCGTTCACTTATGGACTGGTAGAGGTTAGGGCAAAAATGCCAGCCGGCATCGGCACCTGGCCAGCGATCTGGATGTTGAATAAAAATATAAATGAAGATGGCGCTTACTGGGATAATGAAGGTTTTGGTACCGTGAATTGGCCTAAATGTGGCGAAATAGATATTCTAGAGCATTGGGGTAAGAATCAGAATTATGTTTCAAGCGCATTACATAACGCATCAAGTTATAGGTACAAAGTCAAAAATGCTGGCGGTCAAAAAATAGAGAAGGCCTCAAATAAATTTCATACATATACCCTTGAATGGACTAAGGATAAAATGGTATTCGCTGTTGACGGAGTTCAACATTTTCAATCCAAACCATCTATTAAAAATTCTGATACCTGGCCATATGCTTCTGATTATTATATGATTTTAAACATTGCAATAGAGCCAGATATTGATCCTGCTTTCGTAGAAAGCCCCATGGTAATAGATTACATTAGAGTTTATCAATAATCAAGAATAAAACGTTCCGGTGGCAGAATTGCTTTATGCGCGTCATTTTAGTTCATTTTTAGACAGATTCAATAATGAAGCAACTCATTATCTTTATCATACTCTTTTTTTACTTTTCGCTTTTTCCGCTCATGGACAAACTCAAAAAGATTCGTTACCCACCAAATAGTTACCTTGGATTATATTGAATCTCAGCATAATGTAAAGCCTGAACAATTTGAGCCTACGGCCCACCCCAAGAATGGTTAAAAGATTCCGAAAAACACTAGAGAACGAACTACAGGATATTGTAGTGAAGCATTAAACGCCTTTAAACTGGGGGTCGTCAACGAGTGATTTGCTTCTCAAAGTCTTGAATTCAAACAAGTTTGAATCTTGAAAACATGTGACTTTAATTGAAACCTTGTAAGTATCGACAGACTTCATTATTTTGACCAGAGGATCAAGGAGTAACACACATCTCATTCAATAGATGTGGAAGTACACCCAAAGACATAATAAAAAAAGCTTAACTGTTTTGTTCTTGTGTCAATGGTTTTAGCAACTACATTTTCACGCAAGAAAACAGCAGCAATAATAAAACAGATGAAACTATGGCATCGGACCTAAATAAAGATACTTATAGCCCTGGCGCTGATTGGGAGCTAGCTTGGTTTGATGAATTTGAATCAGACTCTATAGATAAAGATAAATGGAATTTCCAGCTAGTGGAAGCCGGAACATTTAATGATGAATGGCAACGCTATACTAAGAGTAACAATAACGCATACATTGAAAACAAGCGCCTGGTAATCAAGGCCATTCATGAAGGTGACACCCACGGCATGAATCAATACACATCGGCCCGATTGAATACGGCAAATAAATACACTTTTAAATACGGTAAAATTATGGCTAGAATTAAGCTCCCCGAAAGTGAAGGTATTTGGCCGGCATTTTGGCTGCTTGGGGCTAACATCGACGAAAATGGCGGGGACACTCCTTGGCCACAGTCCGGCGAGATAGATATTTTAGAATTATATGGGTCAAAAGATGATGCGGTTATTGAAGCTAACGCGCATTATGCAGATTCATCTGATAACCATGCCATGATGGGAGCAGCTTCGTATAAACTAAAGCAAGGCAAGTTTTCAGATGCATTTCACTTATTCGAGTTGGAATGGGACGCAAATGAAATTAAATGGTTCGTTGATGGGGAGCAATATGCATCAATGCCTATTTTATCTGAAGAGCTTTCTGAGTTTCACAAAGATTTTTTCATTCTCCTGAACATTGCTGTCGGCGGTACTCACGCCGGCCGGCCTGGCGCTAATAGCAGTTTCCCTCAATATATGTACATAGACTGGGTAAGGGTTTATAAAAAAAGGGTTGGGAGCAACTTATTATAGATAAATCAGAAAAAGTTGTTGGTACCCTATTCAGGTCGTTTCGTATTTCTGGATAGCCCTATCTAATATCAAGTTGAGCCATGCAACAAAAAGCAACTCCAACATCTCTATCGAACACATCTTAAAACCCCCAAAAGGCGCCAATGGCCTTCAAAAAAAACACTAAAAGTAATTTCAAGCAGGTCGTCTAGTACTATTAACAAGTCAAAATGGAAGTGTTTTTTTATGGCTTATTTATGGGATCGTACTATTTTACTGCAAAATGGAATCGAACCGTCGGATCCAAGAAAAGGCTATCTTAATGATTATACCTTAAAAATTGGAAATCGGGCGTCATTAATTCCTCATAAAAATGAAAAATCGTTTAGGATTGTGGTTACCGTAAATAATGGTGCAATTCATAATCTTTATGCCGAAACCAGTGTCGTCGATTATATTCCGGAAGAAGTCGACATTATTGTAAATAAGCACGATTCTATTAAGGCCATATGCTAGAACCTGCCTGGGATCTTAATAACCGGAACTAATCAAACATCTGCTGTATCCCTATACAAGTTGGCAAAGCAAAAGGGTTTTCCTAATGGTTATTATTTAGAGAAAATTAAAAAGATGATAAAAAACGATACATAATCAAGCACTGAACGAATACAAAATATAGTCTATATGAACCCTATGCCATTTATGATCAATTGATCATAAACTTTATTATCAATACTATATAAATAAGGAGCCTTATTTTGTGCCCCTGTCATCAACTTTTCATGTCTCTTAAGCATGTTTAATTTCATTATTTTTCGATAAAAATTTCCTCGATCCAATTGCTTGCCAAGAATGGCTTCATATAGTACTTGAAGATCGATCATCGTGAACTTTTCATCCAGGAGTTCCTTACCAATCGGTAGGTAATTGATCCTTGTCCTAAGGTATTCAAGCGCTTTTTTTATAATTACTCCATGGTCTAAAATAAGTTGAGGAAGTTCTTTTACCGGAACCCACAGGCACGCCTCACTGATAAAGTCCGGAGTTGGAGTTACTTTCTTTGCGTCTACCAGCGCTACAAAAGCCGTTGAAATGAACCTCTGGTTAAACCAAAGATCAAATGTAGGTAAAAACTCCTTTGGCCATATTGACCTTGCCAATCTAAAAGTTTTTGCACTCAATTCATTACAGTTCCACCCTCGCTTTAAGGAGCTGAACGTATAAAATTGAGTAAGGTAAATATTTTTCGCACCTGTTCGCTCCTCCAAAATATTGCAAGCCTCTTCCTCCATTTCGGAATTTGCAGGAAGAAATCCACCAGGTAAGGCCCATACATCTGTATTTCTACATTTAAGCAACAAGATATGCAACGACCTGTCCTGATAGCCAAATACCACGCAGTCCAAGGATATGCCGGGAACAAATGTCTTAATCTTATTTTCTAATGAGTAAAAATCAGTTTCTTTCATTTTATTGTGTCGTTTTAACAAAATAAAGTTTACCTTTATTGTGTCAAATAAACATAATAAGTATAAGATGATGAAAAAGCATATATTATTTTTTTTTCTTATAACCATTACGGCTTGTCAAGAAGTCGAAAATTATACTGACTTAAATGGCGATGGAGCTATGCAGCCCTATGAAAATATGGACTTAAGCATAGATGAAAGAGCGGAAGACATTTTGAAACGGATGACGGTTGAGGATAAAATTAATTTATCCGTAGGTATAGGATTCAATATTCCCGGAAAGTTTGAATCTATACAGCCTTTAAGAGTCCCTGGAGCGGTAGGTGGCACGTTTTCATTTGATTCTTTAGGTATCGATGGATTACTCGTTACCGATGGTCCCGCCGGCGTACGCATAATGCCACTTGAAGGTGCAGAACCCTATTTTTGCACAGCTTTTCCGATTGCTTCCCTGGTGTCTTCCACCTGGGACTTGGACCTGGCCAATACGTTAGGATCTGCTATTGGAAATGAGGTGAAAGAATACGGAAGGGATATATTGTTAGCCCCAGCGCTAAATATTCACCGAGACCCCTTGGCAGGAAGAAATTTCGAATACTTTTCAGAGGATCCTTTACTCTCAGGAAAAATAACGGCGGCAATGGTAAATGGCGTACAATCTAATGATGTTG
>JBCCEC010000126.1:0-7988 GCA_039030475.1 Bacteroidota bacterium | reverse complement strand
TCAATCAAATAATATAATCGATAAATCATTTTGTTTTAATTTACTAATGAAGTAATCCAACATTCAATGAAAGATATAATTCTTAATATTTACTAGGATAAAAAGTTTGGGGGAGAGGGTCAAAGTTATACTTTTTGAAGCAAATTGAATTAAAGGAAAACCTTAGTTTTCTTAAGGTTTTTATACAGTTTGCTTAAATGTAGTCTGTATAGTGATTCTAATAAATTGCGTTATTCGGACTCCACGGTTATCAAAAAAAATTCTCCTTCTCTTGGAGTCTTCTCTGTTTTTTGAGTCAAATAACTACAATATTCAACTCATATTTTTATTATATTTGAGCCGAATAAGAATTCTAATTGGATTATGCGTTACAATTGGCAACAAAAAGACTGGCCCAATTTTCAATATCAAACTAATGATATTGAAGATATGCTCTTCGATTTTGCAGAACGAACGGGGCGTATCAGCGGGGTATTACAAGGACTTTCTGAATTGGAGCAAACGGAGGCCATGATAAATCTTATGGTTTCCGAGGCGATAAAGACCTCCGAAATAGAAGGAGAGTATTTGAGTCGAAATGATGTCATGTCCTCCATTCGAAGAAACTTGGGGCTTAACCCAGAATTACTCATAACCAAAGACAAAAGAGCCGAAGGGGTTGCTGAATTAATGCTTGCAGTTCGAAATGATTTCTTAAAACCCTTGACAAGCCAAATGATATTCGAATGGCATAGGATGTTGATGAAAGGTAATACACAAATTCAAATTGGTCAATGGCGAAGCCATAAAGAGCCGATGCAAATCGTGTCTGGTGGTATGGGCAGGGAGGTAGTTCATTTTGAAGCCCCGCCTTCAGAAAGGGTTTCTACCGAAATGGATGGATTTATCCAACGGTTTAATACCTCCCAAACCGAAATCAAAAAACCTATTGTTAGAGCTGCCGTTGCACATCTCTATTTTGAAACCATCCATCCTTTTGAAGATGGCAATGGCAGAATTGGCCGAGCAGTGGCGGAAAAAGCACTTTCACAACGAATCGGTCGTCCAGTGCTATTCAGTTTGTCCAAATCCATCGAAGGAAATAAAAAGGCCTATTATGATGCCTTACAAAGGGCGCAGCGTTCCAATGAAATTACGGCTTGGATAAACTACTTTGTTAAAACGGTTTTGGATGCGCAAATTGGTGCGGAGCAAGAAATTGAATTCACCTTAAAAAAGACTAAGTTCTTTGATCAACATAAGGATTCACTAAATGACCGCCAACAAAAAGTAGTTCAAAGAATGTTGGAAGAAGGTCATCAAGGCTTTGAAGGGGGTATGAACGCCCGTAAATATGTTTCCCTTGCAAAAACTTCCAAAGCAACAGCAACCAGGGATTTGCAAGACTTAGTTACAAAAGGTATTTTCAAACCTATAGGCGGAGGACGAAGTACACGATATGAAATCAACATTTAAGTGAGCGCATAAGAGTATTCCAGCTTGCTAGATTTAGTATAAGGATTCATAGGTTTCGTCATGTTCGAAGGTATTTAATGAATCATAAATGCTACTCAGCAAACCGAAATGATTTGCTATTTTCAGAATGTTATCAAGTGTAGAATTTTTACCATTTTCAATATTCTGAATCGTAGTTGCTGAAACGGCTAACGCCTCAGCCAGTTCATTACGAGACAAATTATTAGCTTTTCTTTGTTGCCGACAGACCAAGCCGATTTTGTCCTTGACTTCCTTAATCGAACGAATACTAATTACCATTATATTGGTTATTTATTTATAAAAATACACTTATTTACCAGTATAATGGTAATTCATGTAATACAATTTTGAGGCGAATAGGATTTCTAATCGGCTCATGTGTTTTGTTTTTAACGAGCAAAGCTGCGGCTTACGTTGCTTAGTTCTTTTCCTAGTGGTTTCACGTTTCAAATGATAAGGCCGATGACTTCGAAACAATTTGCTCAGCTTCCTTGATTGTTATAGGCAATTCAGGGTACCTTTAGGGTAGTAGGTTTTTATTTTCGATTTATATGGACGATAACTTTACAATAGCGCTAGGACAAATGGAAGTGGTTCCTGGAAGGCCGCAATTGAACTTGGATAAAATGTTGGAAATGATTCAGGAAGCCAAACAAAAGTCGGTCGATTTGATTTGTTTTCCAGAAATGTGTGTTGGGGGCTATTTGTTGGGCGATAAGTTTCTTGAAGATTCCTATTGCGAGGAGCTTATGCGCTACAACGATGACCTTTTAGAAGCCAGTGCGAATATAGCCATAGCATACGGCAACATCTACGTTGTTAAACCTGGTAATGGACACCATCCCAATAAAGATGGTAGGAGTAGAAAATATAATGCAGTATATGTGATGCAAGATGGGAAGTACGTGGAGCGAATCAAAGAAAATGGTATGCTACCCGTAGGAGTTCAGCCCAAAACTTTGCTACCCAATTATCGGTTTTTTGACGATGAGCGCTATTTTTTTTCATTGCCAGATGTTGCGACAGACTTTGGTATGGAACTCAGCGATTTGTTATCACCTTTCCTTATTTCTATGGGTGATAAAAAAATCCCTGTTGGGATGGAGTTGTGTGAAGACCTTTGGTGTTATGACTACCGATCTAATGGAAAACCTATAAACATTGCCAAAATACTCATCGAATCAGGGGCTGAAAAAATCGTTAATCTATCGGCATCCCCCTGGACCTTTATGAAAAACAATGCGAGGGATAGGCGTGTGAAGTACTTGCAGCAACAATCTTCCCCTTTTGTTCCTTATTATTACGTGAATTGTGTTGGGGTGCAGAACAATGGTAAAAATATTGTCACGTTTGACGGTGGTTCTACAGTATATAACCAAAAAGGAAATCCGTGCATATTTTCCGAGAAGGGTTGGAAGGAAGAATTGATGATTATTGATAACAAGGCTGCATTCACTTCAAAAACCAGGGATTTCGGTAATACCATCAGGGAAAAATACTTAGCCATAACTAATGGATTAAAAAATTCGACAAATATCCTAGGCGATGATCCACGTTTCGTTGTTGGTTTGAGCGGTGGAATCGACAGTGCCCTTGTGGCTACGCTTTTAGTGCTGGCATTTGGTAAAGAAAAAGTAATCGGTGTAAACATGCCATCGAGATATAATAGTGATAAAACCAAAAATTCGGCAAAGACACTCGCACAAAATTTGGCTATTGACTATCTGGTACTCCCTATCGAGGCCGTGGTGAAAGAAAACGCAACTATTTTGGAACAAGATGGGCAAGAACTGAGCGAGTATCATTTGGAAAATATACAAGCGAAGATTCGAGGAACTTCCATCCTATCCAATCTCTCCGCCAAATACAACTGCTTCTTTACCAACAACGGTAATAAATTGGAAATGGCTCTGGGATACTCAACCCTCTATGGAGATTGGGGAGGTGCCATAGCCCCCATCGGTGATCTCACCAAAACAGAAGTGGTAGCCATGTGTCGCTATATCAACGATGTTGTATTTGGGAAAGAAATCATACCTGAACTTTTATTACCCAATGCCTTGTGGCGTTTTAAAGAAGATCAGATTCAACCCTCTGCCGAATTGAAAAGTAATCAGGTCGATCCAATGAGGTTTGGATACCATTGCAAATTACTCGAAGCGGCAACTGACTATCAAAAAAAGTGTATAGAGGATATCATGGCCTGGTACCTTGAGGGTACCCTACACGATAAATTGGGCATCAGTTATGAGCTTATGCAACGGTGGGGCATTGACAATCCAGAAGAGTTTTTAAGAGATTTGGAATGGTTTTATGATACCATCCAAAAAAACGTTTTTAAGCGCGTGCAGTCCCCACCGATTATTCTTACCAGTAAGTCCAGTTATGGGTATGACATCCGGGAGTCACTCTTGCCCATTTTGAAAACTAAACGATTCATAAAACTTGAGGAAAAGATTAAGGAGATGGACCAATACATAGTTCCTTCTGCTGGTTGAATTAGAAGATATAAAGCCACTCTGTAAATATTGGTCTTGATTTAGGTCATAAAAGCGTTTACTTCTTTGAAAAAAAACCAAAACCTTTTTTGTGTATCCATGGCTGTTCAACGTTGACAGAGGTATAATTCCCAATATATTCCGGAGTTTTTAATTCTTAGGAAGTACTTTAAACAGGTTTGGAATTTCTATCATATTGGTTATGGATTAGAACGATCAATAATCCAAAAATAACAGCGACTACAATTAATATGGTGCTTATGAGCCCACTAACACCAAATGAAAGACGGATTAAAATTGTAGAGACTATAAATCCGGAATTCCTAATAATCTTGTAGAATTCATCGGTATAAAAAAAAGATAGTAGGAGAAGGACAACGTCTACCAGAATCAAGACCGTAAAGAACTCATCAAAAAACAAGTTATTAATACTATCAAACGAGGGCAATTGATTTGATGACCAAGAAACACCAGATAACCAGTTGATTAAGGTTGTAGATGCCATGATAAAAAACAAAGGAACTAAAATTGTAGCTATGATTTTCTTCTTTTGAATAAATCTTTCTACTCTTAATTCTGTCTTATTTGATTCTTTTACCACCCGCTTTCCTTGTTTCTGAAATTGAAAGATGAGATAGAAGAGAATCAACGATGCCAAGATATCGTATGTAAACTGCAGATCACCTCTAATTTCAAACCATTTAGTGGTAAGTTCAATACTAGCTAAGTCTTTGAATAGTTTTCGAATGATGATTAGCAATATTATTTCGTATTGCTTGGTGATATAGGTTGTAAAAGATTTGGGTAAATAATAAATGAGCAGGTAAACCTCGTAGACTAGTATGAATGAAAAAGGAGTATATATCGCGGATATTGGATTTCTTATAAGTTCAGAATTGGAAAAAATTCGTAAAATGTCAAATTCTGCGAGATAAATTAAGGCCAGATGTATAAAAAAGCTAATCAGGGCAACATAAAGTGTTGCCCTTTCAATCTGCTTTTTAGTGTTTTCTGATAGGAGTATCCTATAGCACTTATTTAAAAGATTCAACATACGCTAATAGCATTTCATTTTTCCTCCTATTGGGGTCATTTACGAAATAAAACAACCTTAAATGACATTGAAAATCATAGCTCTAAGATTTTACAAGCGAAATATTATTGGACGCTTTAAAGAGTTGCATAAAGGACAGTGTTAGTACAATGGATGTTGCAAAACCCATTATTGCCACGGTGAAGAAGACAATTCCTGCAAAGCTTAAGTTCTTAAACCATTGCTCAGAGAGCTGTACCAAAAATGCCGGATTGATTTCCGTAGTATACACTGCAAAGAAAACAGTAAATAGCAGGGTTGCCATAAATCCAGTGACGATACCGGTGGAAAAACCCTTATTGTAATTAAAAGTTGGACCTTCTTCCAACCGACGATATTTTATGGCCTCATAAATACCAAAGCCTGTAATGATGCCGTTGAACAAACTGAAAAAAATGTTGATGTGCAGATTGAACAGAGATAGTACAAGGAAATACGCAATTAGAGATCCACTGGTAGCTAAACCAAAACGAATGGGAAGAGTAAAGTTTTTCATTTTATCTAAAATTTTATAAGGTGTTAAATAGAATTAAACATAGGGATAGTACAAGAAAGGAAAACGCGGGGAATGATTTTCTCAAAGGGTCTTTTACCTTGATGTGCATGGCTATGGCTCCTGCCATTAAAAGGGCCATGGTTCCAGCTGCCGGTAAGGCAAGTGGAGGCATCCAAATGGAAACCAATAACAATATTGCCGCAAAAACCTTAAGCCCCCCCACGAGATAAAGCATGGTTTCGGATAAGCCATAGATCTCGAACTCCTTTTTCATATTTGCTGCTTGTCCGCCACGCCATGAAGTGGGTTTATTAAAACGTAAAAACCAGACGTTCACAATGCTAAAAAAAATAAAAACCTTTATTATTATTGTTACATATTCCATCTTTGCATTTTTAAAATTAATTTGCTTTTCTTTCGGACGTAAATGGTAATAACATCCTCAATTCTTCTTGTAGGCATCGTGTTCTCTGCAATCTCATTTCTCTTTTTTGGTTATTCCTGTTTAACCACCCCATTTATGGTGGCAGAATTCGAGAGGTACGGCCTCAATAAATATCGTCGCCTTACCGGTTGCTTACAGATTGTAGGAGCCCTGGCGCTTCTAGGAGGATTATTTTATGTGCCCCTCGCTGTGATTGCTAGTGCTGGTCTTTCCATTCTAATGTTCATGGGACTGGCGGTCCGCATTCATCTCAGAGATAGTTTCATTCAATCGACACCTGCACTTTTCTATGCCGTACTTAACATGATTATCCTCATTGGAGTTTTACAAGCTTAACGCTAAAATTTCCAATCGGCTAATAAATGATACCGTCTAAACTTCTTGCCGACGTGATAGAAACCCATTATTCCTTTAGATAGGCTGAATACATCCAAACCAATTTTTCTTGTTCTCTTATGTAGTCACTCATTTGGGCGTTTGTTCCCTCATCATCTATTTCAGCTGAAAGCACAAGAATATGACGTTGCTTTGCAAGGAGAGTCTTAAAAGCCATCAGTATTCCTTCAATTGCTTTTCTGCCATCAGAGACTTGATCACTTTCGGGTATTCTTGAAGTATTGAGGTAGTCCGTAAACTTGTGTTGGGGAACGTATCCTAAGGTCAAGATTCTTTCGGCAACTTCATCAATTTTTACGAAAAGGTCGTTATACAATTCTTCAAATTTTAAATGCAGTTCAAAGAATTTGTCACCACTGATATTCCAGTGGTAGCCCCTAGTGTTTTGATAAAAGGTGGAATAGTTGGCCAGCAAGTCGTTCAGAAGATCAGCCAGCTCTTCACTTTTTTTCGGATGTAGCCCGATAGCACTTAAATTATCCACTTCCATAATTCGTTGTTTTGTTTTTTAGTAAACCTAAGTTTACATCGATTATTTATATTTTTGTTTAATATAAAGTTAAAATAATTAAACAAAATTTAATTTATAAAAAGTCTATTTAAAAACTAATTCTATGCTTTCAAGAGTTTTTGCTCGTTACGTTTGGAAATATGAGAGGATGTAATGGTTGGAATCGCTGAGTAAAAAGAACCAATGTGCTCTGAAAAGTGAATGGAGCTACGATTTTGTTATAGATTTAGTTAAGGGCCACCCCAGAGGTAATCAAATTAACTAACCTCATTTCATAGCAATGTTTCACCCATCACCTACCGCTGGGGATAGCCCATAAAAATTATATTTCAGGCCTACCTTTCAATCGTTTTTCAATCTTCTTTTTTTTGATGGTTATCCTTTTCATAGTGTCCATCAGTTTGGAATCCTTGGTTTTTTTATAAATCTCGTTGATGGTAAGCACCAACTCTTTGGCCTTTCTTGAAGCAACAACCCTGTCACTTGTGGACATATGGCTCATTTTCATGCTTACAAAAGCTTCAACTTCTAATGATATTTGCTTATCCATTTTGTTTACCTATTTTACAATATTTATTAAACCGATATAAGAACAAATTATAAGTTGCTTCATTGCTATAAAATTGTTCAGATTTAGTCTTTCAAAGTATTCGTTGTCGAAAGCTTTTGGACTAAAAACAGCAATCTTCATAAATATGGAATTGAAGCGTGTTCAATATTTATATTGCCATTTTAGTTCAGCACGATAATACATAACTGAACCGTCGTCTTCTGCTAAACGGATTTCACTATTGATCAGTTCATAATGGAAGCGAATCCCTTCAAACCTATCTTTTATTGAACTTAAATATTCACGAATAATATGTAGAATGTCAGGAGCAGCCCTATTTAAGTGTTGAGATAACATGCTTTCATCCTCGTTTCCTTTTGGAAAGACTTTTACCTCAACCAGGGTGCGCGCATTACCATTTACCATCTCTTGCCATGTTTGGCGATAGTTGTAAATAATCAAGAAAGTGTTTCCAAATAGGGATAATCGTTGCTGATATCTAGTTTCCATATTTTTTGTAAAG
>JBCCEC010000125.1:0-8118 GCA_039030475.1 Bacteroidota bacterium | reverse complement strand
CAAAAAAGCTTAGATGAAAATCTAGGCTTTTTTTATGCTCAGGTATAACATAGGTACAACATTTTGCTGTCTTTTAGAAGGTAATTTGGAATTGTATTTTTTGATGTCTTTTAATAACAAAATTTATTAAATAGTATAATAAGGCGTCCCTTAAAACCTTGAGTTTTTCAGACTAACAGACTATTAAAAGCAAAAAAAGCGTACATCAACGTCTCAATTGGTCCACTAGGCTTTTTGTAAAGCCAACACACCAACATATATCAGGTAAATTACGCGAACTACCTCCTTTTGTATAAGACTTTCCGCCTTTTGTATACTTTTTTCACCGTTTGATTAAACAATTTTGATCCGGAAATTGAAAGTAATGTTTACAAAACAGTATAACATAGTAACTGAAGGAAGAATATCACGATTCTTGATTGGTTTTCCAATGTTAGGGTTATTCGCAAGCTTTGGAGCAAAAACACAACCTAATGTAAAAAGTGATGTTGTTATCCATCAAATTACCCAATCCTTTGCTAACATTTATATCGTCAAACAAGGGGATAAAACAGTAATGATAGATTCGGGTAATCCTAATAAAGGAGAGATCTTGGAATCAAAACTCATGGATATTGGGGTCAACCCCGCAGATATTGATTATCTCATATTGACCCATGCCCACCCAGACCATGCAGGCAATGCTCAATACTTAAAAGAAAAATTTGGTATCAAAATAGTGGTCGGTTCTAAAGAGGTTGGAATTGTTAAGGCGCAGGGAAGGGATAAAGATTTATGTCCAAGGGGACCGATGGGTTTGTTGATACAACGAACACACGCAAAAAGAAAATACAACGAATTTATTCCGGATATCCTTATCAAAGATGATTTTGACCTTTCGGAAATCGGCTTTAAAGGTGCTATTCATCCCATACCAGGACACACCCCAGGTTCTTTATACATTGAAATGGGAGATGCGGTTTTTGTTGGCGACTTGATTCGTGGGCAAATTCTGAATCGAAAGAAACCGGCCTACCACCTTTTCATGTGCAATTTGAAAGACAATCTGCAACATATCAAAACACTCGCTACCAAGACATATCTCCAGAGGTGGTATCCAGGGCACGGAGGGCCCTTATCGACCGAAAAAATAAAAGAATTCATAAACAGTAAATGACACAAAAACAATGTATCAGCAAAGAAAAATAAAATGAAAAAAGCTATGAAGATTACAGGAATCAGTCTGGGCACCGTAGTGGCCCTATTCGGCGTCTGGCATTTCACACAAGGCCAGTCCATTGCACCCTCTCAAAATATATCCCCAAACTTTAAAGGGCGTTTCTTGGCAATCTCCGATGCCGATATGATTGCAGGAGCATACGCCAATGGAGAATTGAACAAGGTAAAGGGAATTGAGGATGAACTGCTCTTGGTTGATGGCTCTGTTGAATCGTCAAATCGAATGAAGCCCTTGCACGTGAGCAATTCGGTCATCTCATGGCCCGCTATCCTTGAATGGAACCCCAAGTATCAATTTGCCTATGTCGCGGAGACAAGGGCCGTTCATAAGGGAGAGGCCCAAAAAATGAAGAACGTGTTTACCGATTTTCCGGTTGGAAAGAAAATCACCGTTGTCGATTATTCCAAGCCCACAGCACCAAAGGTAGTGCAGGAGAAGCAGATTGGTGAAAACATTCAGGGGGTAAGCATCAATGCGGAAGGAACGCTGTTAGTGTCGGGTTCCACCCAAAAAGGTAAGGAATTGGTCGTTATGGGATTAAAGGAGGGGCTCGTTCAAGACGTGCAGTCTTTTACCCATGAAGATATTTCCACAAGGGATACGGGTAATGGTGGCATTCGGACCATAGAATTTCACCCGACCAAAAATATTATTGCTGCCAATCTTAATAATACGCACCTGATATTTTTCAAGATTACAGACAACAAGGGTAGTATATCGCTTTCACAACTGGGCAAAACCATGGAGGTGGCCAAACGGTGGAGTGTAGGCAATTGGCACCCTTCCGGTAAATATTTTATTCTCTCTGATCTCAGATGGGGCGATGGGCTGGGCCAGATTACCCATGGAAAAGGAAAATTGGTATCCATAGGATTCGATGAGGGAGGAAATCATACAATCATTGATAAAGAAAAGGTGGGCCTTAGTCCAGAAGGATTTGATATCAGTCCAGATGGCAACTACGCGGTCACGGCCAATATGAGAAGGACCTGGGCACCCAAAAAAGGATTTTGGTTCGTACCTGCACGCAAAGAATCGTCACTGTCTCTGGTGAAAATCAACCCAGATACCGGTGAGCTGACCAAAGTTGGCAAAGATTATGGTTTTGAAGGGGCACTACCCGAAGATGCCATCTTTGACCAAGACAATAATACCATAGCGGTTGCGGTATATCACGACCGCAACGAAGAATTTCCAAAAGAAGGATGGATTGACTTTTGGGAGCTCAAGGATAATCAATTGATCAAAACGGAAAAACAACTAAAAGTGGCCCGTGGGGCACACAATTTATTATTAATCAAATAAAAATAAAATTGCTATGAAAAAGTTACAATTAAACGTGTTAGGTTTATTAATGGTTTCGGCCCTGTTCGTTGCCTGCAGCGACGATGACGATTCGAACCTAGAGGTGGTCGAAAATAACGGACAACGGAATTTAGAGACCGCCATAGAATTCTTGGATGGTTTTGAGCAGGAGGATACGGCCATCTTCAATGTATTTTCAGATGATTATGTCGGGTTCAATAGATTTAACCCCAGTGGAGCACAGGAGCCGATAGTGCTACCTAATGCCCAGGCACAGATTGATTTCTTTAACACCATATTCGAGGTTTTTGATAATATCTCTTTTATCGAACGACGTTTTACCGTTTCAGAAGATGGTAATTCAATCTTCTTTCAAGCCATTTCTGACAATTGGACGTTCGTACCTACCGGGGCACCTTACAACCAAGTCTATGTCTTCCGCTTGGATTTTAACGAAGCTGGGGAGGTGACCACCATAGAAGAATACATCAATTGGGTAATCAATAGTGAAGTGGCATTTGTACCTCTGGGCAGTTGCCAACAAATTCTTTGTCAAAACCAATAGAAAATGAAAAAATGGGCCAAAATAGCCTTGATCGGGTTTGGAAGCTTGGTGCTACTGGCATTAGGTGGCTATGGCTACTTGATTTGGGACAGTCCTTATGAGCAGCTATCCACAAAAGGTTTGGCAATTGCTACCAGTGAAACAATACCGGTTGCAAATGCACCCTCTGTACAAGACATGGCAAATCAAAAAAACATCGTGTCCAATGGTGTTTGGTTCGCAGACGATACAGGAAGAAAGATGGTCCTTAGGGGATTAAACCTTGGTGGTGGCACCAAGCTTCCTAAGACCCCCAATATTCCTTCACATACGGAAGAAGGTTTTTTCGATGCTACTGATATCTCTTTTGTAGGCAGGCCTTTTCCTTTAGAGGAAGCCGACGAGCACTTAAGACGAATCAAGCATTGGGGTTTTAATCTCATCCGTTTTTTAGTGACTTGGGAGGCCATAGAACATAAGGGCCCCGGGATTTATGATCGAGATTACTTGGATTATGTAAGGCAGGTAATTTTAAAGGCCGGGGATTATGGGCTGAATGTTTTTATTGACCCCCACCAAGATGTATGGAGCCGATTTTCAGGAGGGTCGGGTGCACCAAAGTGGACATTTGATAAAGTAGGATTGGATGTCACTAAATTTAAGGAAAGCGGTGCTGCCGTGGTGCATAATACCTACGGCGGTCCTTATCCAAGGATGATATGGCCTACAAATTACGGCAAATTAGCTACGGCTACGATGTTCACCTTATTTTTTGGGGGAAACGATTTTGCTCCTGAGGTCATGGTCGATAGCATCCCGGTGCAAGAGTATCTTCAAGGTCATTTTATCAATGCGATGAAACAGGTGGCCCTTAATGTCAAGGATCTCCCAAATGTGGTTGGGTTTGAAACCATGAACGAACCCAGTATGGGATACATTGGACAGCATCTTGAAGATTGGTCTTTTGTGAAAAATGGCGATTCCCCAAACTTTTACGAAGGTATGGTAGCTGGTGCGGGAAATACTTTGGATGTTGAGTTTTGGGGAATCAATACCACTGGTTTTGAACAAGGGCCCAACGTCAAAATTAATCCAAATGGTGTTTCCGTTTGGAAAGAGGGTTATAGGCCTATGTGGAAACGTCATGGGGTATGGGGACTCGATGACCAAGGTAGCCCAACGTTGCTGAAACCGGACTATTTCAAGGTTAGTGATCCGAATGGCACTTATTTTAAGCCCTTTGTAGACCGATACTCAGATACGATTCGAGCCGTGGATGACCATCTCTTAATCTTTGTGGAACCACCTTTGACCACTGAAATGCCTTCTTGGAAAGGAGAGAAAACGGAACATTTTGTCAATGCTACCCATTGGTACGATGCTGTCGCCCTTTTTACTAAAAAATATGTACCCTTTTTTACCGTGGATGAAGAGGATCTTAGCTTGGTGATCGGCAGAAAAAATGTGCGCCAATATTTCGAAGGACGAATGGCAAAAATCAAATCGGAAACAGAACATACCATGGGTGCCAGACCAACCATCATAGGCGAATTTGGTGTCCCAATGGATTTGAACAATGGAGCGGCCTATACTACCAATGATTTTACAGAACAAGAAAAAGTATTGGACCGAAGTTTTAGGGCCATAGAGAGTGAGTTACTGCACTATGCCCTTTGGACCTATGTGGAAGATAACACCAATGAAAGGGGGGACCAATGGAATGGTGAAGACCTGTCCATTTTTTCAAAAAGTCAACGATCTGATGCCTCGGACATTAATTCAGGGGGCCGTGCTTTGAACGCTGTTCTACGTCCGTACCCGCACAAAACGGCCGGAACACCATTGTTCCATCAATTTAATATGGAAGAAGGGGAATACATCTATAAATACAGCGCGGACATATCGAGCAAGCTGCCAACCGAGCTGTACCTTCCCGATTGGCACTTTGGTGAAGGTTTCACCGTCCATCATTCAGGAGGAAAACTAGCGTATGACAAGGAAAACCAATTACTTCTCCATTATGCCGACACTGGTGGAGAAAATATATTGATAATTAGAAAATCAGAAGAATGAAAAAAGTAGTGGTCACCGGAATCACCGGATTTTTGGGCAGTCATATTGCCATACAGCTCTTGGAAAAGAAGTATAAAGTCTTGGGAACCCTTAGGGATATTTCAAGGGCAGGAAAGATTAAGGATGCCATAGGGAAACATACCACAAATACAACAAATCTTGTTTTTATCGAAGCGGATTTGATGGATGGGTTGGAAAAATGGTTGGAAGTGACCAAAGAACAGGATTATGTCATCAACGTAGCTTCTCCCTTCCCTTCCATCATGCCAAGGAATGACATGGACTTGATAGGTCCCGCAAAAACGGGCATATTGACTATTTTAGAGGCTGCAACGGTTAATGGGGTCAAAAAAGTGGTGCATACCTCTTCGATGGGTGCCGCGGTCTATGGGAAACGTAAAAATGGAACCTTCTACGAAACGGATTGGACCGATGAATCCAATATCAAAGATACCACCGCCTACTATAGAAGTAAGACGATTGCCGAAAGGGCTGCTTGGCAATTCATCGAGCAAACACAAAATGCACCCCAATTCACTACGATACTTCCAGGGGTGGTTTTAGGGCCCGTTCTTGAAGAAGATTTTGGAAACTCGACCAATTTGGTAAAAAAGTTTTTGGATGGTAGTGTTCCTGCCATTCCAAAAGTAGGCTACGAAATCGTGGACGTACGCTCGGTTGCTGACATGCACCTTAAAGCCTTAGAGTCTGAGGAAGCTAATGGGGAACGATTCTTGGCCACGAGTGGATATGTTACCTTAAAAGAGGTTGCCGAACACTTAAAGATGGCCTTTCCAGATAAGAAGGTCCCGAACAGATCATTACCCGATTTCCTAGTAAGGATTTTTAGCCTCATCGATAAAGAAACCCAGCCTTTATTGACAGAATTGGATAGCCACAGACGAGTAGACGCCTCAAAAGCAAAAAACTTATTGGGATGGAAACCCATTTCAAATGAAAATGCCATTCTGGATTGCGCAAAAAGCCTCTATGAACATCAGGTAATTTAAAATTTTACCAGGGAACATAATTTCAAATACTTTAAAAATCAAAAAAAATGAAAACCCTAAAAGTAACACTAACAATAATAACGGTATGGGCCACTATTGGCATTGGCAGTTTACAGGCACAGGGCCAAGACCCTCCTGTGGATAAAGGAAGTTTTGGAGTCAGTACCAATCCCGCGTATTTTGCCCTTGGAGGCTACAGTGTAAGAGGTATTTATCACCTACCCAAACGATGGTCGTTTGGTATTAATGTTGAAGCAGGATTTGAACTGCCTGACGATTTTAGGGACCTCTTCTTTAATGACAATCAAGCCATTGATGTGGATTGGGACTATCTGGTTGCCGCAGAAGCACGCTATCGATTCAGCAAGGAAAGCTATGACGCGGGATTCTATGTGAATGGTAGCGTAGGCTTTGAAGGCTGGACGGTCAACGAAATTGCTTCCGATGTCGACACTTCCTTTGATAATTGGTTCTCGTCTTTTGGAGTGGGCTATACCTGGTACCCTTTCAAAAAGAAAAACTTTAATGTTGGGGTGAATTATAATATCATTTTTATCTTGAACAATACTGACGAACAACAATTAGGAAATACAACGTTTAATATTGAGCGTGTAATACCTCCAACCCTTATTCCGTCCAATATTCTTATTGGCTGGAGATTTTAAAAAGTAATAGAAGATGTCAAAAACTAAGAACATAACGCATATCCCCAAATTTATCGACTTGTGCAAACTAGCCGGAGTAGAGCCTTTACATCCCTTGATAGGTATCATACGTCTAGAGAATATTCCTGCCTATGCTAAAGAAATGGGGATGCTTTCCTTAGGTTTTTATAGCATAAGCTTGAAAAAGAAATTAAAAGGATACATCGAGTACGGCAGAAAAACCTACGACTTTCAAGAGGGAGTGCTAGGTTTTGTTGGGCCCAATCAAGCGATATCTTTTGATCAGTGTGACGCCAAGGAATCTGAAGGCTGGGAATTATATTTTGACCCAGAGTTGTTGGCCAATTCAAAACTGGCAGACGAGATCAACGAGTACGGTTTTTTTAACTATGAGACCAATGAGGCGCTGCATGCCTCCAAGAAGGAAGAAGAGCAAATGGAACAGATTTTTCAGAATATCTATGATGAGTATGTTCTGCCCATTGACCAATTCAGCAAGGAAGTTATTCTCTCAAATATCGAACTGCTTTTGACCTATAGCAAGCGATTCTACAAAAGACAGTTCATTACCCGAAATGATGCAGATTCTTCCGTGGTAGCAACTTTTGAAAAGGAACTGAAATCTTTCTTTTCGCAAAGCGATTTACAGGAAGTTGGTATTCCAGAGGTCAGCTATTTTTCCAATAAACTCAATCTTTCATCAAAATATCTAAGTGATATGCTGAAAGACCTTACAGGAAAAACTACAAAAGAACACATTCAGTTCCAATTGATAGAAAAGGCGAAACACTTGTTGTTGGGAAGTGATAAACCCATCTCTGAGATTGCCTATCAGTTGGGTTTTGAATATCCGCAGTATTTCAGCCGCTTTTTTAGGAAAAAAACTGGGGAAAGTCCAAAGGATTTTAGAAAGGGATTCTAAAAAGATAGGAATTAAATCCTGGCGTCCTAAATGTTAGTGACTTCAGATATTAAAAGGGCGGTTCTCTTGAATCATAGGCACAGGGAATTTACTGGGGACAGTGATTATTCTAAGTATTATAACATGTTTTATCAAGATAATCATCAATATGGATTTTGGCCATAATACAAGAAACTACTCGGTCAATTGTTTTAAAAAATAAAGACCTTGAATCCTTAAAACAGCCAATTTTTAAGACTGTTCGTGTAGAAGATTGAATCCGTTATCAAAGAGTGCCATTTCTGGTCTTTTTTAATAGTTTCGCTAATTAACCTTTTATGGGACTGGAAGGGTTCGCTTAAACGATAATTATATTGGAAATATTCCATAAATATGGAAAT
>JBCCEC010000124.1:0-8197 GCA_039030475.1 Bacteroidota bacterium | reverse complement strand
TTTTAGAAGAAAATTTTAATAAAGCGCAGTACCAAATACTTTGCTTTACCCAAGCAACGTATCATAACACAAGACATTATGATACAAAAGGATTATCCAACGGATATATAACAATAACCTTGAAATTTCCAATGACCATTTTTTACAACTCTTTACAATATGCCTATCGGCTTTGGTCTAGGAACTTCAATTAAACGCCATAAAACAGGCCTCAAAAAGTTGAACTCTTTACAAAATCCGCTTTTTGTAAAGAGTTTAATCTACCATGGAACCATTCTTATAAATAGTTTAAAAGATAAAATAAGCGGTGGATTTAGTAAAATCATGTGTCCCACAAAAGGTCAATTATCGCGACCACTAAAAAAGACCAGAAATGAGACTCTTCCAGAAAAGAAAATCGATTTAAATAAAACAGTCCTATTAAATGGCCGTTTTAGGATACAGTTTCATCATAGTAATTCCCGGGTTACAGAATGTGTTATCTGTACACCTTATTTGAAATTAATAACGACTCAATTAAGGTTCCGAAATTCATTGGGTGCGACCCCCGTGCTTTTTTTGAACATCCGGCTAAAGTGCTGGGGATATTTAAAGCCTAGCTCATAGGCAATCTCCGATATATTTTTGTCGGCATTGTAAATACGTTCTTTCGCAAGGTTAATTACTTTTAGATGAATGTGTTCTTGTGGAGACTTACCCGTTTCTTTTTTGACCAAATCCCCAAAATAGTTCGGAGACAAATTTAGCTGCTCAGCAAAGTGGCTTACCGAGGGCAAACCATATTTCTTTGGTTTTTCTGATGAAAAGTAACTGTTTAGAAGTACATCAAACTTTTGCAATGATGACTTATTTGCATCTTCTCTGGTTATAAACTGTCTGTCATAAAAGCGGGTACAATAATCCAAAAGCAATTCTAGATTAGCAGTAATCAAGTGCTTACTATGTTTATCGATGTTTTGCTCCAGTTCAAATTGTATTTTCTCTATTGAACTTAGGATGACTTTACGCTCTTTTGATGAAAGATGGAGCGCCTCATTTGAGGTATAGGAGAAAAAACTGTATTGATGTATTTTTTCAGTGAGGGTAGTCCCCAGCAATAGATCAGGATGAAATAGTAGCGCGTATCCTTTCGGTACATAATCAGCATCTAAATTCCCAAACTCTATGATTTGGTTCGGGCCCATAAAAACAAACGTACCTTCATCATAATCATAAGGTTTCCCTCCATACATCAATTTACATCCTTTGGCATCCTTTAAAAAGATAGCATAGCACTGATAATGAAAGGCGTCGTAGTCCTCATTGGTGTAGCCTGTTTCATTCACTTTATCAAAATCCACAACACATATTAACGGATGCTCAACCTCATAATTTCTTAACTTACAGTAATCTGCAACCGACTTGATATAAAGGGTATTTTTCATAATCCGATTGAATTCTAAATAAAGATAGCTGAAAGCAATGCAATTAATCAAGCTCATTGGCAGTAATCAGTAACAATGGTTCGTAAAACAGTAATTGATATACAAGAAGCGCATATGGGAATCGATACCTTTGTTTATGAATTCTTTAAGTACATTCTTATGAGAGGATTATTACTATTTTTATCCTTGGCTTTTTGCTTTGTGGGATGCAAACAAAACCAGAGCAGCAATCAACCATCTCACTCAACTGTAAATACTGCGGATAGTACTGTCCTTGTGATTGAAGAACAAGGTACATTCGCCGTCGGGGGCACTGTTAAAGAATCCCCTGGAACTTTTGACCCCATTGCCCACGGAGCGTTCAATCCTACTGATCAAAGCACGGAAGGACAAACCTTGCACGGTGACCACGCTTCGGTGTTCTATCAAATTCCGGTTGATGCCAGGGATTTGCCTCTGGTATTTTGGCACGGCTATGGGCAATCGATGCGCACCTGGCAAACTACCCCGGACGGTCGGGAAGGCTTCCAGAGCATTTTCCTAAAAAAAGGATTTCCGGTCTATTTATTGGATCAGCCCAGACGGGGCCTTGCAGGTCAAAGTTTGGAAGCTAGAATACTAGAGGCAAGAACGGAAGACCAGCTTTGGTTTGGTATTTTCAGAATGGGTGAGGGAAAGGAATTCTACCCCAACATACAATTTTCTAAAGAGCCAGAAGCTCTCAACCAGTTCTTTCGTCGGAGTACCCCGGATACCGGACCCTTGGATATCAATCTTAACATTAATGCCGTTTCAGCGCTGTTCGAAAAGATAGGCAATGGTGTTTTGGTTACCCATTCCCATAGCGGAGGGCAAGGATGGCTTACAGCATTAGAAAACGACAACATCAAGGCTATTGTGTCTTATGAGCCAGGCAGCAATTTTGTTTTTCCCGAAGGTGATGTTCCAGAGCCTATATCGTATGTAGGCGGTACTTTGCGTGCCCGCGGTGTCGCTATGGAGGAATTTGAAAAGCTGACCAAAATTCCTATCATTATTTACTATGGGGATTATATTCCGGAAACCGAAGTAGAAAATCCTGGCCAAGAGCAATGGCGCGCAGCCCTTTTGATGGCGCGTAAGTGGACACAAGCAGTAAACGATGCCGGAGGAGATGTAACACTTGTTGTATTACCGGAAAAAGGTATAAAAGGAAACACCCACTTCCCAATGTCCGATTTGAACAATCAAGAAATAGCCAACTTAATGTATCAGTGGCTTGCCGAAAAAGAATTGAACTAAAAATTATAAAAATGAAAAATCTAGTTAATACAGTACTATTTATTCTTCCTATTTGCATATTTGCCCAGCAGAGCGACTACAAAGTGTCTTCATACAAGGAAGAAGGCTTTAAGGCTCCAAACACACATTACATAGGGGAAGCTTGGTTAAACGGTGTACTTCAGGCAGATGAGGAAACCGACTTCAACATTACTAAAGCAACATTCAAAGCAAATTCTACATTAGACTGGCATAAACATTCATCATCGCAGGTCCTGATCTACATAGACGGCGCGGGATATTATCAAGAAAGAGGAAAAAATGCTGTGATTCTTAAAGCAGGTGATGTGATACGATGCAAAAAGGATATCGAGCACTGGCACTCATCTACTAAGGATAGTGATGTAACCTATCTGGCCATCTATGGTGGAGAACAACCTACCACTTGGACGGAGGTAGTTACCCAAGAATATTATGATAGCGTGGCAGAAAAACTTGAGGAATAAATTACTGTTCGTCTGACTAAATTTTTCCAACACCTAAATTACTATGATTTCAAAAAGGCACTTTAAGATTACAACATTGTTGTTATTAGTAGTCTTCGTTTTTGGTTTTCATTCCAATGCTCAACAAAGGTTATTAAGCGACGAAGGTTTATCAGATCAAGAAAAAAGCATTGTCAAAATTGCTAGCCATACCGCCCAAGGCAATTTGGTAAAGCTTATGGATGTACTCAATGAAGGATTGGATAACGAGCTTACTGTTAATGAAACAAAGGAGATTTTAGTACATCTCTACGCATATGCCGGATTTCCAAGAAGTATACGCGGTTTACAAACCCTTCTCAAAGTGCTGGAAGAAAGAAAATCGAAAGGAATTGGCGATGATTGGGGACCAGAAGCCTCCCCCATTAGTAATTCTGAAACCAAGTATGAACGTGGAAAGACTATTTTGGAAGAACTTGTTGGAAGACCGTTGGAGGGAAAACCGGACTATCAAAAATTTTCGCCCGAGATAGATAGATTCCTTAAAGAACATCTTTTTGCGGATGTGTTCGAGCGGGATGTACTCAGTTACAAACAGCGGGAGCTGGTGACCATTTCGGTCATTGCCAGTTTGGGTGCCTTGGAACCTATGCTTGGAAGTCATTACAACCTTTCCCTCAATGTGGGTTGGCAGCCCGAACAATTGGAGAGTTTCACCCAGATAATAGGGACCACGGCCGGGAAAGAAAAAGCCAAATCCGCACTTTCAGTTTTAGGCCAAATACTTAAAAACCGTGAATAATGTTGACGGGTAAAAAACATTTTAAGATGCCAAAACGAATATTTTACTTGGTTATGATTTTTAGTTTAGTTCTGACAGCATGCAGTGAGAAGAAAGAGCCTCTGGCAGAAGACGTTTCCATTTTTCCCGACGGAAGAAAAATTGATAACGACAATTTCACTGGCATCGCTTGGCTTACGATGCTTGCGGAGTCAGATAGTCTTAATGCGATGTACGCCGGGAATGTAAGGTTTGAGCCGGGGACAAGAACCAATTGGCACTTACACCCTGCAGGACAATTGCTCATAGTGATTGACGGAGAAGGGTACTACCAGGAAAAAGGGCATGCCAAAAGAATCTTGCGTAAAGGAGATGCGGTAAAATGTCCTCCGGACATCCCGCACTGGCACGGAGCAAGCCCTAACAGTGATTTCTCGCATATCGCAGTTTCCAGTAGCAAAAATGGCCCCACAGAATGGTTTGAGCCGGTTTCCGATGTCGAATATTTTAGTAAATAATTTGCAAATACTAGCATATTGTAAGGCTTGGGGCATAGTTCCTTGAAAGGAACATTTCTTGAGACTGAATATATCCTTCTAAAGTTCAAAAACCCTTTTGTAACAAATGAATAGATTATGATTTAACCCATCATTTATTGAATTGGTCCTTCATTTGAATATACTCTGGGCTTCTCTATGAACCCTTTCAAAGTTTGCTTTTAATTCATCCGCATCTATAGTCATTGGCTTCGGCAATTCCCTTTTTATTTGTGGCACCCTAAAACGCACCTTCTTATCCTTCCCATCAAAAAAAACCACAAACTCCCCTTGCTGCAATCCATAAAAAGCGTCGGCACGTCGTTTGGCCACTTCTTTTTCTCCTTGGGTTACTCTAGTATCAAAATTTAGGGAATACCCTTTACTGACACTTCGCGTTTCCTTCTTTACGATCTCAAAGAAACGTTCGTAATATTTGGCGGTGTCGGGGTCATTGGCCTTCCCAAAAAATTGATAGGAGAGGTTACTTAGAATGGCCTTGCTTGCCTTGTCACCGTACATCATATCGTTTTGGATTTTGTCCTGCAGGACATAGATAGTCGCAATGTCATAACTCCTTAATGTGGCAGGAATACGATGCATGTTCAGCAGGCGCAATGTTGCCGCTTCTTCCATCAAAAGAAAGGAGGATAGTCGATTTCGTTCGCTCATTTGCTTGGTAATGGAATGGATTATGGCGGCAATAACGGGAGATAAGGAGGTTTCTTTTTTCGGGTCATTGACCACTGAAATCACGGCAGGATGATTAGGATTATTGACATCCAAAGGCACTTCGTCCGCGGACAACACCATAAATATTTTTTGGGTACTTATCTTTTTAAAAGCATTAGCCAAAGTGCTTTTCACCCCTGCGGTCTGCCTATCAGAATCCACACCGCTGATAAAGGCATCGGCCATGGCTTTGGAGGTGGTATTGGTACTTAAAAACTCCATCAGTTCTTCGGTTGTCAAGTGTTGGTACAAGGCAATCATATGGGGGATGGTGCAATAGTCGGGATAGTCCACCTTCAATCTCCAGATCAACCCACCAATCAACCCTTCGACGGCATCATTAAAAAATTTGGAGGTTCCCGTGCTTCCACTTTCTTTAAGTTCCAATAGGTTTTCCAAAAGGACGCGAGAGATTTCGTGTACGCTTTCCTCATCAGGAATGTATTTCGGGGCAATGGGATTGACCCTATTGTAAATCGGGTCAAAAGAAATGATATAGAACTCCTTATCGGTTTCCTTAAAGATGGGGTAGGCCATTTCCGTGATCTCAAAATTCTTGTAATCATGCATCACTCCACAAAACCCATAAGCGGCCAAATGCCCAAATAGACTATAGACCACGCTTTCCGTTTTGCCACTTCCTGCCGACCCGATAATGGAGATACCGCGGCGGATATTGTCGAGGATCAAACGGTATCCTTTGGTGAGCAAAACTGCCCTATATTTTTCATTGGTATGGATGGTCGTTTCTTCCTTGGCCACGAAAACATACAAGACAATAGCTATGAATAGGAGAGGGGTCAGGCCATATAAAATGGACTTTAAAAACAGGACCATAGGCATAAAATGGTAGGCTATTCCTGATAACAGTATCAATAACCCCAGCGTGATGTAAAAACCGTATCTGAGATAACGAATCAGCAAAAATTCCATGGCGACACCCATGAATAAAGTTAGCAGTAATACCATTGAATTTTCCATATTATCCTATTTAAATTAAACACCTATCGACCCCGATTCTATTGCCCTGCCCAATCCTTTTTTGAGTTTGTTGAAGGCCTTTATGGCCAGTTGCACCTTATTGGTTGGAATGCTGGGAACAGGCAATCCTGCCTTTTGAAATAGCTTTAGTGCCACTTCCTTTTTGTTGGTTGGAATATTCAACTTGTGCAAGGATTTTAAGGCCAGTTCCCGTTCATTGGTTGGCAGTCCTGCAATAAGTGCAAAGAACTTTTTGGGGTCTTTGCGGTATAGTTTTTTAGTGCTGTATTGATCGATAAAGCTTCGTTCAAACCCAAAAGTTTTATCAAATCGTTGCTCGGCCGCATCAAAGAATTTGTTGCGGTCAAAGCCCTGTTTCTGTTCCTTTCCGTTAAGAATGGTCGTGTTCTTTCGGTGTTGGGAATTGGGGGATAGGTTATAGGTATTGGTGACATCTTTTCGGCTTACGATGATATGGACATGGGTTTGAAAACCTTCTTTTTTCATGCCTTCCGCGACCAGTTTCCCATTGATTTTGTGCGGGGCCTCGGCGATGAGCTTATCAATTTTCTGCTGTATTTTTTTGACATTGCCATCAAGTTCCCCGCGGTTTACTTTGGCGATATCATTTCTGAGTTTGGCGATTTGTTTTCGGAAGGGGGCGTTTTCCTCCACCTTTTTCTCAAACCCTCGAAAGCTGCGCTCGTGTTCAATTTTTGCATAGTACTTGAGGTCATCGACCGTAACTTTTCGGTCGCGATAAAAGGAAGCAGAGTAGTCCTTCATGAGTTCCCGGGTATACTTTCGGAGTAGGGCAGGGTCGTTATTGATATGCTTGAGTTCCTTGGCACTTGGACTGACCACAATGGAATAAAATTTCGGGTCTCTTTTCTTCAGTTTTTTGGTGTTCCCATCGATTTCGGTAATGACCGTTTCGGGGCTTACTTTATTGTTGTTTTGGTCAAAGAAATGCTCTTGTAATTCTGGGTGTTTCCCTTCGTTTTCCTTCTCCAAATAGTTGACATAATCGGTTACGCTACTGTTGTAGGTTTCGTGGTTTTTCCCAATTTTTTGGGCTGTTATATTGATGTGCATTATTGACTGTTTTTTAATGTTCTTTTGAATTTTTCAAGCTCCGATGGGGAGAGTTCCAACTTGAAATAGGCTTTGCCAAAGCTGCCCTTAACCAGGGAAACTTTGTTCAATACATAGCCGTATTCCTGCTTCATTTTTTCCATTTTTTCGGTGAGTCGTTCATAGCGGATCTTGGGAACGGTCAGTTCTAGTTCAGTAGGGGAACCCACTTTTTTTTCGATTTGTTTTTTTTCTTTTCGGATGGGTTTCTTGCTTTTGACATCCTCCCCAAAAAGCGCAAGTAACATGGCATTGTTGGGCTTGGTCTGGTTGATTTCAATATCTCGGATAATGGCAATGGTGGCCTCATTTCTTTTTATGGATTTGTTGGTTTGCTCTCGATTTTTAAGGATTTCTTGAAGGATACTTTTGGCAAACTTCTGAGAAGGATCAAGCCCATGCCACTCAAAAAAATCCAACATATTGTTCAGGGCTTCGGACTGGGACTTTGCGATTTTCTTGGAGAAGGCGCGAAAGCGTTTGACCACCGAAGCCTTTAGGTTCAATGCCAGATATTCATAGCTATATTTCTTCTTTACACGAATTTTCAACAAACTTTTTCAATGTTTACAGGCACTTTGGGATGTTTTTCAACAAAAATTGGTATTCTGATTCTCCTAAAAAGTTCTCTTAAACCACTTATTCACAACCTTTAGCGCAGCAAATCAAACCCGTAGCGTCGCCTTGGCGCGCTACCCTCTTGCTATTCCTTTTCGCCCGCCAGCGGGTCGAAAATCCATACGAACACCAAGGTATTCGCCAAAGGTTCTTTAAAAGGGGTTAATCGTTGATTTTAAGAGTTTAAAAAGGCCTATTTTGAGGCATTATCAAGGGAAGGTTGATTTGATTGAATTTCTGGAAATG
>JBCCEC010000123.1:0-8273 GCA_039030475.1 Bacteroidota bacterium | reverse complement strand
CTAGCGTATATAAACCAAACTCAATTGATTAAATCTTTTAAACAAATCAATTAATTTAAAAGTTATGACTGAAACAAAAAGTAACAACGGATTAAAGGTAATAGCTGGTTTACTTGGTGTAGTTCTTTTAGGAACTATTATTTACACAGTAAGCCTTTACCAAGATAAGAAAAAGACCGCTAACGCTCTTACTCAAGAAAAGGAATTGGTGGTTGAAGATTTGAATAGCTTGAAGTCGGAATACGACAAGGCTATTTTGGAAAGCAACGCTACAAATGAAGAACTTGTTGCTGCAAGGGACAATATTGCAAAGTATATCGATTCTGTTCAAGGAATGAAGGCTGATATCGCTTCCCTTTCAAGATATAGAAGACAAGTTAGCGTACTTAAGAAAGAAAGAGAAGCATTGTTGAAGCAAGTTGACTCTTTAACATCTTCCAACACGTTATTGGCCATGCAAAGAGATAGTACGTTCACCGAATTAGAAAAGCAAACAGTATTCAACGATTCTTTAGTTGTCCAGAACACACAACTTGCTGATGCTGTTGAAAGAGGTTCTGCTCTAAGTCTTTCTACTTTTACTGTTGATGCCGTAAAAGAAAGAAGCAGCGGAAAATTGGTTTCTACTTCTAGAGCTAAAGCTACCGATAAGTTCAAAGTATGTTTCACAATTGCGGACAACGTAATTGCCGAAGCTGGAGATAGAGAATTCTTTATCGAAGTTCTTGACCCTCAAGGAAACGTTTTAGGAGACAGCTTTACAAAATCTAGTGAAGAAGGAGCTTCTATTACTTACAGCAAGGGAACTAACTTCTACTATGAGAACAGTACCTTGGATGTTTGTGACTACATTAATAAGCCTGCTTCAGATTTCCAAAAAGGAAACTATATGGTAAATGTTTATGACAATGGTCTTAAACTATTGGGTACTTCTAAGTTCGCCCTAAAATAATATACACTATCCACATTTAATTAAAAATCCCGATTCAGCGAAGAATCGGGATTTTTGCTTTTAGATAATATGATCGTTGCGCTATTTTAGACTACCTACCATATCTTCTGGTTTTACCCATTCGTCATATTCTTCCGCAGTAACATAACCAAGGTTAATGGCTTCCTCCTTTAAGGTCGTACCATTTTTATGGGCCGTATTTGCAATTTCAGCAGCTTTGTAATAGCCAATCTTGGTATTTAAAGCGGTAACCAACATTAATGAGTTGTTCAATAACGTTTTGATTACTTCGTGATTTGGCTCAATACCAACTGCACAGTTTACATCAAAACTGACGCAGGCATCACCTAATAGTTGTGCTGATTGTAGGATATTTGCTGCCATCATCGGTTTAAAAACATTGAGTTCGTAGTGTCCCTGTGTTCCCCCTACGCTAATAGCCACATCGTTACCCATAACTTGGGCACATACCATGGTTAAAGCTTCACATTGCGTGGGATTTACTTTTCCGGGCATAATAGAACTGCCAGGCTCGTTTGCAGGAATTATGATTTCACCAATGCCTGAACGTGGTCCAGATGCCATCATCCTAACATCATTTGCTATTTTGTTTAAAGAAACTGCCAATAGCTTTAGAGCTCCGTGACTTTCCACGATTGCATCATGGGCGGCAAGTGCTTCAAATTTATTGCCGGCCGTTTTAAAAGGAAGGTTTGAAAATTGAGAAATGTATTTGGCAACCAAAACATCATAACCTTTGGGTGTATTTAGACCAGTACCAACAGCAGTACCGCCCAACGCCAGCTCACTTAAGTGTTCCAGAGTATTCTTCAGGGCTTTTAAACCGTGGTCCAATTGTGAAACATAACCCGAGAATTCTTGACCTAAGCTTAGGGGGGTGGCGTCCATTAAGTGCGTACGGCCTATCTTGACCACATCTTTGAATTCTTTTGATTTTTTTTCTAAAGTATCCCTTAACTGCTGAACTCCGGGTATGGTTACATCTACGATTTTCTTATAAGCGGCAATATGCATTCCCGTTGGAAAAGTATCATTGGAAGATTGGCTTTTGTTGACATCATCGTTTGGCTGAATGGTTTTTTCACCTTCTCCTATTTTTTTTCCCGCAATTTCGTGGGCTCTGTTCGCAATGACTTCGTTCAAGTTCATGTTGCTCTGCGTTCCCGAACCAGTTTGCCAAATCACCAATGGAAATTGTCCATCATGCTGACCTGCTAGAATCTCGTCGCAAACTTGTGCAATTAAATCCCTTTTTTCTATTGATAAGACTCCAAGTTCATGGTTTGTATAGGCAGCTGCTTTTTTAAGATAGGCAAAACCATAAACTACATCTAATGGCATAGAGGCCGGCGCCCCAATTTTAAAATTGTTTCGGGAGCGTTCGGTCTGTGCCCCCCAGTATTTATCCGATGGCACTTTTACCTCGCCCATCGTGTCTTTTTCGATTCTAAAGCTCATTTCTCAAATTTTTAGGTATACAAAGTTAGGTGATGTACACTAAAATTATATGACATCTCTACAATTGTATATTTTTTAATTTGAGATTTGCTTTTTTAGAGGATTTCAAAGTATCTTTGTACAACAAAAGGAGTAAATCATGTTCGAATTTGACCAATATTTAGGTTTTTTAGCTTTTCTAACCATTTTGACCATAGGTTTCTGGTTAATGATTTTCCTATTGACTTTTGTGGTTCCTTACTGGTTGTTTGGGAACTTAATGGAGATGTACAAAGAAAGACGCGAAGCGAAAAAAGCTGAACGCAACGAATAAACCAAGAGGCTTTTACCTCTTTTTTTTATCCATCAAATTCCACATTATTTTCATCGCTTTTTTTCACGCTAGATTATGTTGGCTTAAAATAAATCCATCAGGTAATCCTACATTAAAACTAAGTCGATGTTCTTCATATTAGTCTTTGGATTTCTTCTTCTTCTTCTTCTTTTTCTTGCTGGTCTTAAACCTATTTTCTTGAAGCTCTAAGTAAGCGTTGTACTTATCTTCTGGCAATCCGTTTTTTAGTTCTTCATTTTGGTTTTTTCCAATTTTTTCTAACTCTTCCCGCATTTTTTGGGGTTCCAGGTTCAAAATCTGTAACTCTATTCGCTGTCGTACAGATTTTACCAACGTGGTTTTGACTACCGCTTCTTCAAACGGATTGAGTCCCAACTCTTCCGTAATAGAAGGCATACGTTGCTCTACAATCTCTTCTGCCGTAAGCGGGTCTGGTTTTTCAGGTGCTTGCTGCGCTTGGGGAATAGCACTACGTTGTTGTCTGCCAAACCTATTTCCAAATTGCGCGGATAGTGTAGAAGTATATGTAATTGCCAATAAAAATGTGAAAACGAATACGGTACGTACATTTTTCATGATGTTGAGCTTAAATCTGATTCTAAAGTTAAGTGAAGGTTTAATCCAATATGGTTAAACTTTTGTTAAGTACATTTTATAATAGTTCTTCAATATTTTCGGCGGGTCTGCCGATTACGGCTTTTTTACCTTTCATTATAATTGGCCGTTCTATCAATTTTGGATGTGCTATCATAGCGTCCAAAACTTGTTCATCGGTTAAAAGCTGGTTTCGGTACTTTTCCTTCCAGATTGCTTCATTTTTACGAACCAGATTTTCAGGAGAAATTCCCAAACAGGTAATGACCTCTCGTAATTCCTCTTTCGAAGGAATATTTTCCAAATATCGTACCACTTCAAACTTTTGACCAGATTTTTCTAGAACTTCAAGTCCTTCTCTGGATTTTTTACATCTTGGATTATGGTAAATTTTTATCATAGCTATACTTGAATTTAATCGTTACGTTGCCCCATCATCATAAGGAACGCCTTTAAAAATGAATTAATATCACCGTCCATAACGGCATCAACATTTCCGGTCTCTTCTGCCGTTCTCACATCTTTTACTAATTTATAGGGATGCATTACGTAGTTCCTGATTTGTGAGCCCCACTCAATTTTCATTTTAGAGGACTCAATTTCTGCACGTGCTTCCTGTTTTTTCCTTAGCTCAATCTCGTATAATTGGGATTTTAGCATTTTCATTGCAGTGGCCCTATTATCGTGTTGCGAACGTGAATCTGAACAAGAAATCTGAATGCCCGTAGGCTTATGGACCAATTGTACCTTGGTCTCAACCTTGTTCACATTTTGTCCACCTGCACCACTGGAACGGGCAGTAGTTATTTCGATATCGGATGGATTTACATCAATCTCAATGGTATCATCGACCAAAGGATATACATAAACCGAGGCAAATGATGTATGACGTTTTGCATTACTGTCAAAAGGAGAAATTCGCACCAATCGGTGTACACCATTTTCCCCTTTCAACCATCCAAAGGCAAACTCGCCTTCAATTTCCAACGTGACCGTTTTTATACCTGCTACGTCACCTTCTTGATAATTGAGTTCTTTGACCTTGTAACCATTCTTTTCGCTCCACATAAGGTACATGCGCATGAGCATCGCGGCCCAATCGCAACTTTCCGTACCACCGGCACCAGCAGTAATCTGCAGAACGGCCGTAAGTTCATCGCCCTCATCGGAAAGCATATTCTTAAACTCAAGACTTTCAATGGCAAGAACTGCTTTGTCATGTTGTTGACTCACTTCTTCCTCTGAAACTTCCCCAGCTTCTTGAAATTCCAATAATACTTCCAAATCCCCGATCAAGGCTTTAGCAGCATTGAAATCTTCTACCCATTTCTTTTTGGATTTGAGCTTCTGCATCTGTAACTGGGCTTCTTGTGGATTGTCCCAGAAACCAGGAGCGAGGGTTTTTTCTTCCTCGTTCTCTATTTCAATAAGTTTGGCATCAATGTCAAAGATACCTCCTTAACGCACCTAGGCGCTCAATAAGATCTTTCTGTTGATCTGTGGTAACCATTCAATAAAATTTTGGGCAAAAATACGCTTCTTTGTGCATATACACCGTATCTATTGCTGTTGGGATGCTTGTACTTCTACGCTATGTTCCGTTTTGTTCCAACCATCGGAATAGACCACCCCTTTAATTGGCGGGCAATCCGAATAATCTTTTCCATGGGCCACTTTCAAGTGATTCTGGTTTACCAACAAATTATTCGTTGGATCAAACCCCATCCAACCAACGTGTGGAATAAATGCCTCTACCCATGCATGCATTTGTGAATCTCCAAAATATCCATTGCCTTGATGTAAATATCCCGATACGTAGCGTGTTGGAATATGGTTTTCCCGGGCTATGGCGCAGAACAGATGACTAAAATCCTGACAGACCCCATTTTTCTTTAGAATTATAGTGTCCAGTGTAGTATCTACGTCGGTAACACCTGTTTCAAAATCTATATACTCAAATGTCCAAGCATTCAATTCCATTAAATTATCAAAAATTGATTTTGATTTATCAAAACTGAACTGTGATGTGTACTTCAAAGGTAGTTTGGTAAATTTTGTCTTTCTCAAGTAAGGTTCGTGTTCGGTTTTGAAGGGAATATCCAGAATTGTATTAAAATCCTTTTCTACATCTTGATTGACCTCAAAATCAAATGGATTGATCTCTTGTTTGATGACCTTGAATTTTGCTTTATAAGAAATGGTTTTGAAACTCATTTCTGGGTGTACCCGAATTACCCTAAACCCCAAACCATTAATGGAAAGTCCGTTGTGTACGTTGAGACTATTTTCAAAATCCCACTGCACCAGTTCCTGTGTGTCGTTATCTTCTGGAACAATACAAAATTGCCAAAAAGCCTTGAAAACATTGTTCTCATAAGCATTTTTGGCACTGTACGTAACCGTATATTCAAGGGACATGATAACTTGGATTGACTAATTAATGCCTAAGGGGCGAAATTAGTAATTAAAAAACTCCTCTTCCATTCTTTTACTGATTTTAAAAAGATCGTCCAAAATTTTATTGATAAAACCTTGCACATCTTCTTGAATTTCCTCCACCTGCATGAACTTGAACTTGGCCCTAAGTTTTCCTACTAAAAAGGATGTAGAATTTTTCTGCGGGTATTTTGACTGGTCCAAAACCTGCATGTGATTGCATATTTGATTGAGACTGTTCATTACAGAACGTGGACAGCTGGGATTAAGCACCAAAAATTCTAAGGTTGTAATAATCTCGGGTGGCTTTTTATAATAGCGGCGCATCATGTCATAAGCCTCTGCACATTTTAATAGGGTGGACCATTCAAAACTACTGGCAATGTCCCCATGGCTTCCTTTGGCTTTAAGGGAATCATGGTATTTGGCATTGATGATTCTAATGATTTGGGTCGCTCTTTCTATATTGATGCCCAACATAATTATGGCATATATCTGGTCGTGCAACAAACTGCTTCTTATCTTACTTCTAAGGATTGCCGAGCGTTCCGTCACTTTGATTGTAAAATCATAAAGTCCCTTTTTAACAAAGAATTGCGGGTCGTAATTCAGTACAAAATGGTAAAATCTATTGATGGACTCGTAGAGCTCGGTAGAAATTAAATCCCGTGCACCATTGGCATTTTCCCTTGCTGCCCTTATATTATTAATGATAGAAGTTGGATTGTCCTTGTTCAAACCAATATCGAACAATGTTTTTTCCTCAGAAGCTTCAGTTTCAGTAACTGGTTGGCCGACCATGAAGAACATAGAATTCAAAACAAATTGTCTTGATTGTGAAAGCTCATTGGGAGCATCCAAAGAAGAAAAGTAATTCACACTTAGATATCGTGAGATATGTTCAGAACGCTCAATATAACGCCCCATCCAAAAAAGATTATTAGCGACTCTTGCCAGCATATGTTATTTTTTTAGTACCCATGTATCTTTGGAGCCTCCTCCTTGAGAAGAATTGACTATCAGATTACCTTCCTGCAAGGCAACCCGGGTTAATCCACCCTTTAAAACAAATTCTTTATCCTTGCCCAATAGCGTAAAAGTCCTTAAGTCGATATGGCGTTGTTCAAAAGAATCTTTCTGTTCAATATAAGTTGGATGCACGGATAGGGACAAAATAGGTTGAGCAACATATTTTCTAGGATTTTCCTTGACTTGTTTTCGCACATCCTCAATCTCTTTTTTGGTCAACTTATTACCGATGGATATTCCATATCCACCAGCTTCATCTACAGGTTTCACGACAAGTTTATCCACATTTTCAAGAACATACTTTAGTTCGTCGGGTCTACTGCAATGATAGGTATGTACATTACTGAGAATAGGTTCTTCATCCAGATAGTATTTAATGATTTCGGGCATGTAGGTATAAATCGCCTTGTCATCGGCAACACCCGTACCCAAGGCATTTGCAATGCAAACGTTTCCTTTTTTGTAAGCCGCAAAGATTCCTGGTAGACCCAAAGTAGAATCTGGATTGAATTCCATGGGGTCCATAAAAAGGTCATCAATCCTTCTATAAATGACATCTACCTTTTTGGGTCCATTTATGGTCTTCATGTAAACAAAATCGTTTTCCACGAATAAGTCCCTCCCTTCCACTAGTTCGACACCCATCGCCTTGGCCAAGTAGGAATGTTCGTAATAGGCTGAGTTGAACATTCCCGGAGTAATGACCACGCAAGTTGGTACATCAACACCATGTGGCTTTACACTCTCCAAAATCTCCAACAGATTTTCGGCATAATTGGTTACCGTGTGTGCCTGATAGTGATTGAAGACCCCGAACAGTGCTCTTTTTAAAGCCGTTCGGTTGCAAATAACGTAGCTGACCCCAGAAGGACATCGAATATTATCCTCGAGAACATAGTATTTTCCATCGGAATGTTTGATGATGTCGATTCCCGAAACATGATTGTAAATTCCGTTCGGTGGGTCGACACCGATCATTTGATGAAGATAATTGGATGAGGAACTTAAGAGTTCCAGAGGAACAATTTTATCTTTTATGATTTTTTTATCGTGGTATACATCCCAAAGAAAACAGTTCAACGCTTTGCTTCTTTGTATTGAACCTGATTCGATAATTTCCCATTCCGCTGCATCTATTATCCTCGGAAACAAATCGAAAGGAAATATTTTTTCCTTTATATCTTTTTCACCATAAACCTGAAAAGTTATTCCTTGATTAAAAAATGAAGCTTTGGCCTTATTGTTAAGATTCACGTAATCGTCTACCGAATGTTCACCGTATAGGTCGAACAGTTTTTTATAAATAGATTTTACTTCGCTATCAGTATTAAAAACTTCGTCAAATAATCCTTCCTTCTTAAGGTAAGATGAAAAAATTTGGTGGTTGGTATTGTTGTTAACAGTCATTTCTAAAAATTAATACATTTTATTGGCAAAATCATTATATAT
>JBCCEC010000122.1:0-8312 GCA_039030475.1 Bacteroidota bacterium | reverse complement strand
CAGCTCCATCTCGAGTCTCAACATTATATTCTTCAATCACCTGATTGTCGTAATGAAACTGAAAGTCTTTGGATAATTTTTCAGGCTTAAAAAGAAAATAATCCTGTAAAAAATAAAGTAAAACACTAATCAACAAATAGCTCGTAAGAACAACCAGTAAAATGTAAAGCCAATTTGGCATGTAGTTGGTTTTTGTTTCAAAATACAAAAAAACTTTTTAGTTAAGTCTAGTATCCTATTTGTCAATCCATTAAAAACTGAAATAGCCATATTATTGGTAACTATTTAAAAAGTTACTATTCAAGTACTGCTTTATAGTCATTGTTTGTCAGATGAACCTACATTTTTAGCTACATATCGATTTGTTTCTAACTTCAGAATTCTAATCATTTTATTTACACCGCGTTAACTAGCACAAATTTGAGAATGATATGAAATCTGTATCTAAAATTTTGAATTGGAAAAGAACCAATATTCTTATCGCCGTAATTTTAATACTACTGATAGGATTGAATTTTTATGGACCATATACCAATAAGTTTTACTTCTTTAAGCTTGGTAATTATGTTTTGCCACTTCTTAGCATTGTACATTTCTTGTATATGTACGTGATTTGGTTCAAAATGACTGAAGAGGAATTACCAGACCCAAAAATGAGAAATCTAGAATACGGACTGTACGCTTTAATGTTCTTTTATATTTTCAAAGTTTATGATCTGTTCACCATTTTTGACTCGGCTTCCCAATATCAACAGCATTTAATCTCATCGGTTTTCGAACCAATGGTTATAATCTCCATAACACTATATGGGTTTCTATTAGTATTGACCTTGTTCTCTTTTTGGCAACGCAAGCATTTTATAGGAGGCTATAACTTTGATAATTACAACGATAACCTTAACATCTGGCAATAATTCTAAAGCCCCCTTATGTAACTTCCATAAAGGTCTTTAAACTGATAACCTTCGGTGAAGCGGTTTTTCGTCAGCTTTTTATGTGCGACCAATCCCCAGAGCAATAACTCTTTCATAAAGTAAGAATCTCCTTTTGAAACAGATGGTTGATGTTCAGCAATGAGTTTGTTCAAAGGTTTTACAGCGTCCAGTTTGTTTTGGTATTCTTCATTTGTATCCTCGTCCAGAAGCTCAAAGCCCTCGCCATCAAAAAACCAATGAATCAAATCATCGTATGCGGTTTCGGCATCTTTGCGTTCTAATTTTGCTATCTCTGGAAAATAATTTGGAAATAGGGACTTTATAGCATCTTCAATAAGAATTTCTGCCACAGAACCTGCACCCTCTTGTTCTCCTTCGTAAACCAGCTCTATTTTTCCCGTAATCGATGGAACCACACCCATAAAGTCGCTCAAGCGTACTGTGGTCTTTTTTTCTCCAGACCTAACTATTCTTCTTTCTGCCGTGCTCAACAGATTCTCAAACGCTGTGATACTCATTCTTGCGCTAACACCACTTTTGGCATCTACATATTCACTGTTCCGTGCTTCAAAACTGATTTGCTCCAAAACGTCCATCGCAATTTCGGGCACTTGAATACTATCTTGTTGTCTCCCGTCCAATTGTGCCTCTTGTTTGGTGATTTTCTTGGCAATTTCCAATGAATCGGGATAATGGGTCAATATCTGTGAGCCAATTCTATCTTTTAAAGGTGTAACAATACTACCTCTATTGGTGTAATCTTCAGGGTTGGCGGTAAATACAAACTGCAAGTCCAAAGAAAGGCGTAACTTGAATCCGCGAATCTGTATATCTCCTTCTTGCAGTATGTTAAATAAAGCTACTTGAATTCTTGCTTGAAGGTCTGGCAATTCATTAATAACAAAAATGCAGCGGTTAGCACGTGGAATCATACCAAAATGAATGACCCTATCGTCCGCATAGGACAGTTTTAGGTTCGCTGCTTTTATGGGATCAATATCGCCTATTAAATCAGCAACAGTTACGTCTGGTGTAGCCAATTTTTCATAGAATCGTTCGTCTCTATGAATCCAATGAATGGGGGTATCATCGCCTTTTTCTTTGATGAGTTCAGTTGCATATCTGGAAATAGGTTGAAACGGGTCATCATGAACTTCAGAGCCCTCGATAACCGGAATCCATTCGTCCAACAATTGCACCATCAATCTTGCCAAACGTGTTTTGGCCTGCCCTCTAAGTCCAAGCAAGTTGATATTGTGTCGCGATAGAATTGCACGTTCCAATTCTGGTATTACCGAGTTTTCATATCCCCAGACGCCATGAAAAGTTTCTTCACCATTGGCAATTTTTTCCAAAAGATTCTCTCGTAACTCGTCTTTAATACTTTTGGAATGGTAACCAGACTTTTTTAAATCACCTAAGGTCTGTATTTTTTTGGTATCTATTTTCATTCTTTTTTCAATCAATTTTTCTTATTCAATTTTTTACCCTTCGATAGGCTCAGGGCCACATTCTATTTGCTTATTTATGAATTTTACTTTGTACTTCGCATTTCTAACTTCGTACTTACTTAATCCTTTTTCTTCTGTTTTGTTCGTAATCCTCAAATATCATTTCACCCAAACCTTTTAAGCCGGTATAAAATGCTTTTCCTTTATTGGCTTGGGTAAACTGCCGTACAAATTGCATAAGGTAAGGGTCTTGGGCAATCATAAACGTAGTTATGGGTATATGCAATTTTCTGGCTTGTTGTGCCATTGCATAGCATTTCTCTACGATGTAATCATCCAACCCAACGCTGTTTTTATAATAATCTCCATTCGGAAGTCTTAGGCAGGAGGGCTTTCCATCGGTAATCATAAAAATCTGTTTGTTGGTGTTTCGCTTACGTCTGAGCATATCCATTGCCAGCTGTAATCCTGCTACGGTATTGGTATGGTAGGGCCCCACTTTTAAATAGGGTAAATCTTTAATCGGAATAGGCCAAGCATCGTTACCAAAGACCAAAATATCGAGGGTATCCTTAGGATAGCGTGTTGTGATTAATTCGGCAAGCGCCATAGCCACTTTCTTGGCAGGGGTTATTCTGTCCTCACCATATAGAATCATACTGTGGCTAATGTCGATCATCAATACGGTGCTCATCTGAGCCTTGTACTGTGTATCTTCTACCACTAAATCATCTTCACTTAGTGAAAAACTATCCAATCCGTGGTTGATTTGCGCGTTTTTAAGACTTTCGGTCATTGAAATATGTTCTAAGCTATCCCCAAAACGATATTCCCTAAACTCTCCTGTATGTTCATCTCCCCGGCCCGATTTTCCTGTTTTATGGTTACCTGAACCACTTCGTTTAAGCTTCCCAAAAATTTGGTCCAAAGCTCGTTGACGAAGCATACGTTCCAACTTTGCCGTTATCGAAAGGTTTCCGCCACCGTCACCTTCTTCCCCATCACTCTCTCCTTGTTCAGCATCATCATCAAACTCTTCTCGAATGAATCCCTTCGCCTTCAGGTCTTCTATAAAGTCATCAATGGTATAGTCGTCGTCGGTAAGCTCATATTCCTTATCGAGTTCACGAAGCCAATCCAGTGCTTCTTCCACATCGCCAGAAGTATGCGTTACCAGTTCTTGAAAAATCTCAAAAAGTTTTTCAAACGGGGTTTGATTGGGAGCTTCGTAGGTAGTAAACCGAAATCCCTTTCTTGTATTCATAGCCATTATATAAAATTAACACATTCTGCTTTATGATTACGGCTTTAATGAAATCTTAACTTTATTAAAACTCAAACTCAAGTTCAAGTTCAAGTTCAAGTTCAAGTTCAAACTCAAGCTTACGCTCTCGTATTTGATTTCAATGATATGATTTTAAAAAGGGTTTACTTGATTCTATTACATTTGTTGGGATGGATAGAGAACTATGTTTGGGTTTTTACAATACAGCTCCGCTTTGGGTGAATGAACAATTTGGGATTGAACAATTTGAATTTCCTGAGCTTTTACTAGCTGAATTTGAGTCTGAAACTATTAACGAACGCTTACGCCTAGGGCATCAAATGGAATTTGTTTTTGAACAATTGATTTCATTTTCGGAAGAGTGGAACATTCTAGCTAAAAATCTATTGATTGATGAAGGCAAAATACGCTTGGGTGAACTTGATTTTATATTGAAGAATATAGAAACTGCGCAAGTGTATCATATAGAGCTAGTTTATAAATTTTATATTGTTAATCCAGATATTTCAGAGCCTATTCATCGTTTGATGGGACCGAACAAACGAGATATGTTTTTTACCAAACTGGATAAATTGAAGGAAAAACAATTTCCTTTGCTCTACAATATTGTATTACACGATAAGCTACAAGAATTAGAAATAAACCCAAATGTTATTATTCAACAGGCATGTTTTAAAACACAACTTTTTTTTCCCTATGGCAATAGCAATGTTTCTATTCGCCCATTAAACAATAAATGCATTCAAGGGAGCTGGATTCGGTTTAAAGATTTTAACTCGGAAATATTTAGGGAATTTGAGTATTACATTCCTTTTAAAAAAGAATGGGTCGTTACCCCTACGCTAAATCGAAAATACATATCTCATTACGAAACACTTCTTGAAATTAATCTGAAAATGTTAAAAGAAAACGCACCAATGCTCTGGCTTAAAAAACCAGACGGAACTATCGAAAAACTATTTGTGGTTTGGTGGTGAAGGAAATAACCTAAAAGCTTGTTTCAGAGATTACACAATACCTGATATTTATAAAATAATGTTGTTTACATGCAACCCTTAAAAATTTAAATTGTCTTTAACAAAAACCAATATCTATGCCTAATACTACTACCCGATTTATATTACTACTACTATTCTTACACTTTGGTTTACAATTGAAGGCACAGGAGGATTCTAAGGACTATATTGAATTCAATGACCGCAAGAATGTGGTACACGGGGTCTATTTAGGAATAACTGGACATTATGGAGAATTAAAAGGAGTATCTACCTATGGTGTCGGTATTAAATTCGCGTATGTTGCCAATCGCAAATTTGAGATCGGTTTAGCAGCAAATGTTTTACAGTCAGATCAAGAGTTCATTACCGTTGTAGATATTGACAATAAACTTATTGGAGCTTATCTGGGCGCACATTTAGAACCTATATTCTTTAGTAAAAAAAGATTGAATTTATCAGTGCCTTTGTTTGTTGGTTTTGGAGGTATAGGATATACTACTGGGGATAGTGACGATTTTAGTGAGGAATTTATAGATAGAGAGTTTGAGGACGTAAATAACATATATGTAATTGAACCAGGAGTGAGCGTACTTTTTAACATCTCTAGATACCTACAATTAGAAGCTGGTGTCAAATACCGTTTTACCAATAAAATAGACCTTGCCACTAGCCCAATTACAAGATTAAATGGCTTTTCTACCGGAATTGGGATTAAAGTTGGAATCTTCAATATGGGCCGAAACCGTTACAAAAAGAACATTGCTGAATAAGAATATTACGATTCTTATTTATGCCGTTCCTTTAAAACCTTTTCAATGTCGCTCAACTTATACCCTTTGGCTTGTAATAAAATCAAATAATGAAATAGCAAATCGGCACTCTCGTTCAAAAAGAGTTCATCGTTATCATCTTTGGCCTCGATTACTGTTTCAACAGCTTCCTCCCCTACTTTTTGGGCTATTTTATTGATGCCTTTTCTAAACAATGAAGCTACATAACTCTTTTCATCATCCTTATTTTCTTTTCGTGCAGTTATAATATCCTCAAGTTCCGTTAGAAATCCATAAGTCTGTAAATTGTCCTCTGCCCAACAAGTATCCGTTCCTGTATGGCAGGTTGGCCCTTCTGGTTTTACCGAAACGAGCAGCGTGTCATAATCACAATCACTTTTTATGTCCACAAGACCCAAAAAGTTACCACTCTCCTCACCTTTTGTCCAAAGTCTGTTTTTACTACGACTAAAAAATGTGACCTTTTTGGTTTCTTGGGTAACATCCAATGCTTCTTGGTTCATATACCCTAGCATAAGAATGTTCTTTGTTTTTACATCCTGAACTATAACAGGTACTAATCCATCTGGATTTTTAGTAAAGTCTACTTTCATTTTTTATAGTCTAACGGGAATTCCCTCTTTCTGTAATTGTTGTTTTAAATCCTTTATCTCAATTTCTTTAAAGTGAAAAATGCTCGCAGCCAATGCAGCATCCGCCTTTCCATCTGTAAAAGTATCTGTAAAATGTGAAATTGAACCAGCACCGCCCGATGCAATTACCGGTATGTTGACCAAAGTTGATAATTTTGCTAAAGCTTTATTTGCAAAACCACCTTTTGTTCCATCATGGTTCATGGAGGTGAACAATAGTTCACCTGCTCCACGTTCTTCAACTTCTTTGGCCCACTCGAACAAATCAATTTCTGTGGGTACCTTACCTCCTACTAAATGAACTTTCCAGTTTCCATCAATTTGTTTTGCATCTATAGCAACAACGATGCACTGTGAACCAAACTTGGCTACCAGTTCATTGATCAATTCAGGTCTTTTTACCGCAGAGGAATTAATGGAGACCTTATCGGCCCCATTTTGAAGCAGTATATCAACATCTGCAACAGATGAAATTCCCCCTCCCACAGTAAATGGGATATTGACTCTTTCCGCAACATGATATACTAAATCAGCTAAGGTCTTTCTTTTTTCCTCGGTCGCCGAAATATCTAAAAACACCAATTCATCGGCACCTTTCTCTGCATATATTTGGGCAAGTTCCACAGGATCTCCTGCATCCCTAAGATCAACAAAATTGACACCTTTTACCGTACGTCCATTTTTGATGTCCAAGCATGGGATTATTCGTTTTGCTAACATAGACCAAAGTTAGATATTAGAGATAAGAAGTTGGAAGTACAATACATTCTTAGTTCTTTTGATTTTTTCTTGTTGTATTAATAGAAGCTACAATAATTGCTGTAATTTCATTGGCTTCTTTGAGTAGCCGCTTCACATTATCATGGTTTAAATCAGAGACTTCTAGAAATAATTCCAACCAATAAGCGGACTCGTCTATTTCTTCTTCAACTATTTTTAATTTATTTATGAAATCAGCAGTAGATTTAGCTCTTTGGGAAGCTCTATAATTTGCGCCAACAGAACTTGAACTCCTTAATAGCTGATTGACATAATTCGAAAATTCCCTTGTTTTGGGATATTTTGCACAGAGATTCCAACATTGAACAGCAAATTTTTTAGTTCTTTTCTTTAAATCTTGCATACTTCGTTTTTCTAACCTCTAACCTCAGTTTTTAATATTAAGATCAATCCCATCATAAAATCCTAAATCTTGGTTGTTCAAAATTTTTGTCCACAACGCAATTTGCCCAGTATGATACGACAAGTGCTCTACAACATGGATAATGTTACCAATGCCCGAGAATTCAAATCCCTGTACCAATCTTTTTCGTATCAATTCATCGTTTGTTGCAGATGTAAACACGAACTTGGCTTTTTCTACCGTTGAAACAAGTTTTTGAAATAGTTCATCTTTGTCCATACCAGATGACACCATAAATTCCTCATCACGGTTTCTATTATCTTCAGTACCTTGAATCGAAGAAATTCCGTATTGCGTGATGTTCCCGCATAGGTGTAAAATGAGATTCCCAATACTATTTGTACTTTCATTGGGTTTCTGCCAAATTACATCATCAGAGAGCTTATCCAAGCAGGTTTTAATCATGCGTAAGCTTTCATCCATTCTGTAGTTTGCATTTAGTACTACTTCTGTTTGCCATTGTTTATACATTTTCCAAAATATAGTTTTCCAGCTGCTTTAAACTGATTCTCTTCTCATAGATGGCTTTTCCAATAATAGTTGCTTCACAGCCAATTTCCTTAAGTCTTGGTAATTCTTCAAAGCTGGAAATCCCGCCACTCGCAATCAAATTAACCCCAATGATTTCCTTATCTTCTACACCACTCCCTGTTATAGAAGTTTCAGTTTTCATAGTTTTGGATAAGATTTTTTTATAAAGTTCAAACGAAGGACCTTCTAACATTCCGTCTTTACTTATATCTGTGCAGATAATATATTTAATTCCGTTTTTTTGATACGATTGAATAAACGGGATTAATTCATTATCTGATTCTTCCAACCAACCGGAAACCGCTACCTTTTCATTTTTAGCATCAGCACCTAAAATAATCTTTTGTGGGCCATATTTTTTGAACCAGCCTAAGAATGTTTCTTTATCCTTGACCGCAATACTACCCCCTGTAATTTGATGGGCCCCACTTTCAAAGGCTATGTGTAAATCTTCATCTGTTTTCAGTCCACCACCAAAGTCAATCTTAAGATTGGTTCTTGTGGCT
>JBCCEC010000121.1:0-8830 GCA_039030475.1 Bacteroidota bacterium | reverse complement strand
CCTGCAACGGCGAACGCCAGCCCGAGGCCGCCGGTGATCCAGGTGAGGGAATCGAGCATGAAGGGTCGAGCTGGCGAGCAGAAGGTATCGGCAGAACGTGTCGAGGCTGAACCTCGTGGCTATTTAACATTTATTAAATGATAAATATGTCGATTGGCGGTGTTTCGTGCGCTTTGACCGATATTTTCAGAATAGATAAATATATGATACCAACTAGTGGTTAAGACACTTGTTAGATGTTAGTTTCCTTATATTTTTCAACTTAAGTTCTATTCGTTCTAATTCTTTAAGGTTTAAAAAAGAGATAAAAACAACTTGTTAACTAGAGGAAATGATATAGAGCATAAAGAAGTAACCTACGTACAAAAAGATGCTGTAACGATATGGGTCCTACTCTCTATTGATCATAGGTTTTTGAAGAGGTTGCGACCAGTCTCTGTATTTCTTTGAGTTCATTAGTAGTTAGGTGTCGCCATTTTCCAATAGGTACATCCAATGTCACGTTCATTATTCTAACACGCTTTAATTTTTTCACCCTATAATCCAAATACTCGCACATTCTTCGGATTTGTCTGTTCAATCCTTGGGTCAATACAATTTTAAATTGATGTGTCCCTAACTGTTCCACTTCACATTTTCTGGTCACGTTACCGAGAATGGGAACGCCATTTCGCATTCTCTTTAAAAAATCATTGGTAATCGGTTTATTGACTGTTACTACATATTCTTTTTCGTGATGATTTCTGGCACGGAGGATTTTGTTGACAATATCACCGTCGTTGGTCATGAAAATAAGCCCCTCGCTAGGTTTATCAAGCCTTCCTATGGGGAAAATCCGTTTGGGATAATTGATAAAATCAACAATATTGTCTTTCTCGACCCTGGTATCGGTAGTGCAAACAATCCCTACAGGTTTATTGAATGCCAAATAAACAGGCTTCTCTTTGGGTTCGGAAATTAGTTCTCCATCTACCCGAACGGCATCGGTAGGCTTTATTTTTGTGCCCATTTCAGGAACTTTGCCATTAATGGTAACCCTTCCTTGGTCTATCAGTTTATCGGCAGCACGTCTTGAGCAGTAACCGACTTCGCTTAGGTATTTATTGATTCGGGTTTCTTTCATGTATAATTATGTCCAAGAAGTCACTTTTCTTCAAACATTGAAATGGTATGATCAAGCAAATCTGTACCTCCATGTTTTCCATGACCTGGCACCACAAATTTAACATCTATAAACATACTTTTTACTTTTTGAACAGTTTTTGGCCACTCTTTAAGATTACTTTCTTTGATGTAACCCTTACCTGTAGTTCCCAATGCTTTTATAAGGCAACCACCAAAAAGAACGTTCTCCGTTGGAATATAGCCAATAATATTATCCTTGGTATGGCCTTCTCCCAAAAAGAAACTTTCCACACTTTCACCGCCGATTTTGGTTGAAAGTTTACCTTGGAAACTGTTCTGGGGAACAACTTTGTTTGACTTTTTTGCATATTCACGAGTCAATTGGCTTGCGTAAGATGCTATTCCTGTTTCATGAAAAACTTTTAAGCCTCCCAAACAATCTTCATGGGAATGTGTGACGATAACAGCTTCTATTTTTGAATTAAGATAATTTTTTATCCAGTCTATCAATTCTTTTGAGGCAATATCGTTTACGGGTGTATCATAAACAGCTACCTCGCTACTATTCATAAATACAAGTCCATTAGAGCCATACTTTCCAAAGCCCTTTATCCGTAAATAAGATTCATGGATGAATGTATTATCCGTGAGTTGGGTAATTCTCAAATTTTCGGATTTGTAAAGTTCTTTGCCAGATTGGGAGTATCCATTTTGAAATACTACTATTGCTAGAATCAGGAATAGTCCATACCGCATGACCTTTCTATTTTATAGATTAGGATTAGAGATGTTCATTATATTGAATGCTATCAAAATATACAAGGAATATTGATGTCACTATCGTTTAAAACTCAAGTTTTTGTATTACGCGGAAAAGTATTCAATAAAACCCGTAGGCTTTATCGTTTTTACGATAAAGCCTACGGGTTTTGTTAAATGGATTGCTTCACGGCTACAGAGGTATTGGAAACAGGACTGCACTGTTGGTTCTAGATGTTCCGATCCATTTTAACCAATCAATTGTATAGTGATTGGGGGAATTCTAATTGCTAAAGTTTGATCATCCGCAATCCAGGTTCACCAAACTGGGATATGTACAGTATTTTTCGTTTTTCATCTGCGGCTATTCCGTTGGGTTGGGAGAAAGTAGCTTCGTTCAAAAGACCATCGGTCGTAGAATTTTCCCCTGTTCCCGCAAAAATCTCTGAGGTTCCATCAAAAGAAACTTTATAAATAACGTTTTCATTTATTCCAGTGGCATAAATATGGTCATCCAAAATTGTCATGTAGCCTATGGCAAAATTGGGGGTCGTATCCGGTATCCTTGTAATTACTGAAACCTCTCCTTGTGGGGTAACTTTTAAAATATCCGCATTAAAAAAGTTTGCAGTGATGATATTACCATCCTTATCTATATCGATTCCCACACATCCGAACAATCTGTCATCGGTTGCCAAAAGCGATATGGTGCCATCCGGAGTAACTTTGTGCATGGTACTGGCGAAAAAATTGGCCACATAGATTACGTCATGGTCATCTATCGCAAGACCAGAGGGCCAACCTGCTATTTCACCAACTTCCGAAGAAGTGCCATCTGGAGCAACCTTTACCAACACTCCAGAAATAGCGTCATTATTGTTCTCATTATTAAAATAGAAGTTTCCTTTACTGTCTTGGACTCCGCCCATAGGAGCTTCAAAACCACTTGCTTTAACCGAAATTGCCCCATTTCGTTTGATTTTGAATACTTTGGTTCCGCTATACTTCTGTATTACCGTATCGAACTTACCAAAATTGGAAGCAAATATGGTTCCATTGTCGTTTACATGAAGCCCATCGTTAGCAGGAAAATCAGCTCCGAACAAAGTCTTTACTTTTGCGGGTTTTGGACCGCCACCGTCAAAATCATCAATACAGGAGGTGAACGTAAAAAGAGCCAGACAGGCGAGTGCAAGCCCAGATTTAAATAAGAAGTTACAAGTTTTCATCTTTAAGGTTTTTAATTGTTAAACGCTAAAACTAGTAGAGCGATGAAAACATATCGACCCTTTGGGTACAATGGCACTATTTTAGGCCACTTTGTGTTTTTTAATGTAATCACTGGGAGTTAGGCCCATCTCATTTTTAAAGGCTTTATTAAATGTAGATTTTGAATTGAAACCTACATCCATGGCAAGTGCCAACAGTGTATGGTTCAAATGCTCCCCTTTATTGATTTTGAGAAGGAATTCTTCAACTCTAAAACGATTGATATAATCGTAGAAAGAGGCTTGATAGATTTGGTTGAGCAACCATGAAAGGTTGTTCCGCGAAGTGTTCATTTTTTCCGCTAGGCTTTTTAGCGTTATGTCCGGTTGAAGAAAAGTTTTTTCTTCTGAAATGAAGTAGTGCAGGCGTTTTTGAAGTCTTTGGATTTCATCGGGTTTTAATCGTTGTTTTTCTGACTTTTCTTTGGCAGGTATAGGAATCCTGAAGATTTCTGGTTGACGAAGACTAAAATACCCCACTATGTAAATAAAAATAGGAATGGATATCCACATGGTCACGTAGTTGAGGTAGGTGAAAGTTGTTCTTAAAAAGTTGGCACCAATAAAACTAATCGACCATAACAGCACAAAAACAAGTAAGGTGAGCAGAAAGAATCGTAGAAACTGAATTATATTTTGATGGTACGAAAGTTCCTTTTCCTCTTCCTTTGGGTAGTTTTTGATGAGCAAAAAAGTTCTTATCCAATAAAAAGTAAGCGACAACAATCCAGTGGCTTCAACTAGAAAGAACATTACGTTCAGCCCACCTGAAAAATAGTGATTGTTGAAATCTGTTAACGGGATGCTCAGTGTCCAGAAATAATAACAAAGATGTAATACGGCAGGAACGTAATGTCCCCAGTTCAATCTAAATGAAGGGGCACTTCTAAAAAGCAATCTTTTTACGTAGAGGTACAACAGTGGACCAAAAAGAAAAATGGTCGTGTCTATCAATATGCCAAAACGCCAAATCCAATCTTCAGAAATACGGAATGCCGTTATCCTGCAAAAAAGCATCAGGGCCGCTATCAATAACAATAGTGAAAGTACTCTATTGGCACCAACATTTCTATTGTGAATCAACCGAAGGGAAATGGATAGAAACAACCCCTGACTGACTCCCAGAAACAAAATGATATCTACAAAACCAAAAGACGCCATGCGTAGGATTAATTTATCTTAAAAATAGTTCTAAAATGGAATACGATAGTATGTTTGGGTACAATAACACGTAAAGTCTAAGGTATACTAGCTTTCCAAAGACTGTAAAAATTGCTCAGCTTTGTTAAACAGGCGGTCTTTTTTTTCAGGTGACATTCTATCCAAGGTTCCAACGAGCATACCCAGCCTTGGATTTTGTGTAAAAAAGTTTCTGTGCGTATCCATAAAGAGCCAGAATAGACCGTCCCATACTTCTTGCCATTCGCCTTTTTTGTAGTTGCTCATCTTCATCAGGTAATTGCTGCCGCTTATGTAAGGTTTGGTTGCCATTAAGCCCCCATCAGAAAACTGGCTCATTCCATAGATGTTGGGCACCATGACCCAATCATAGGCATCTATATATAACTCCATGAACCATTTGTATACTTCATCTGGGTCAAATTCGCAGAGCAGCATAAAATTCCCTAGCACCATTAATCGCTCAATATGATGGGAATAACCAGTCTTTAGGAGCTTTTTAATGGTCTGGTCGACGGGATAGATTCCAGTTGTGCCATTATAAAACGAAGCCGGAATTTTTTTGGTAAATCCCCAAAAATTCCGTGTTCGTTCATCGGTACCACGCGCTTCATACATGCCTCTTATAAATTCACGCCACCCTATCATTTGCCGCACAAAACCTTCAGTGGAGTTGATGGGGACACTATTTTTTTCTGCATAGTCCAAACTAGCATCTACTATTTGTGAAGGGGTCAATAATCCTACATTTAGCATAGGTGTCAGAACACTATGATTTAAGATAGAATCTTCTGCTACGATAGCATCTTCATACGTACCAAATTCCATAAACCGATGTTCAAAAAACTGATTGAGCCAGGCTTTTGCTGTTTCGAAGTTCGTTGGATACAACGGGTGCTCCGTTAATTCTCCATAATGATTGGAAAAGTTTTCTTCAACATAAGCCTTGGCCTCTTTGTAAAATTCATTGGCATCAGGAAACTGAATAGGTGGTGGGGTTTTCTTGGCAGGATATTTTTTTCGATTCTCCTTATCAAATGTCCACTTTCCACCTTGAGGCTTTTCACCCGAGTCTAAAAGGATATTACGTTTTTTTCGTTCATCTGTGTAAAAGGAGGTTTGATGATACTTCTTTTTATCCTTTCGAAAAAACGAAGCAAGCTCTTCTTTGGAATTCAAAAATAGCGGGGACTTAAACTGTTTGGTTATAATGCCATTCTCCGTACCGGCTTGTTGAATTCTTTTTTGCAGCCAATTGTCTGTGGGGTCTATATAATTGATGTGCTCTATGCCTTCTTCTTTTAGCTTTGGAATGAGTTTTCGAATATCTGATTTTTCGTCAATAGCGTCCACGTAATGTACCTTGTGCTTTTTTGATTTCAAAAATGCTTGGTAAGATTTCATAGAGGCTCTATGAAAAGCTATTTTCTGTTTGTGAAACGGGTACTGTTTAAAAAAGAGATATTCTTCCACTAAATAAATAGGAGCTACAACCTCAAATAGGGGAGACGATTCAAACAATTGATGGGGAAAAATAAGATGTACGCTTTTCATTTTCTACTTATTTCTTCTGCAACGCGCGCTACAGTATTTTACTTCTTCCCAGTTTTTCTCCCATTTTTTTCGCCATGCAAAGGGACGTTTGCAAACAGGACAGGTTTTTTTTGGCAAGTGTTGCTTTTTGAGCATTAAAAATCAGGTGTTTCATCTACTCTAGCATACGGGTACTTTCCAATTTTTTTTAAAGAATAATAGCTGTTCAATCCAGAGATTCCCACACTGTTGGAAGCCTCTAGGTCAATATCGTCTGCTATCATTGCATCATCAGGAAAAACAAGATGCTCAATTTCACCAATGACCATTATGGTTCCGTTCAAAGGAATGTTTATTGTATCCTTAAAACGTATTCCCATCTTAAATGTACTTTCCTTTACGAATGGTGCCTTAAAATCAGTTATAAATTCTTCGGTAAAGCCACAGCGTTCAAATTCTGATATGCTGTCATCGAACTTGGCTGAGGTATAATGGGCATTTTCCGTAAACTTTGGATGAATGTGATTGATGGTGTAAACGCCGTTCTCTTTAATATTCTCATAGGTATGCCGAGGTACTTCACCTGTAGGTCTTACGATAAAGCCCAATAATGCAGGATTGCTTCCCAAGTGTATGATAGAACTGAATATGGCAAGATTCGTTCTTCCTTTGCTATCTATGGTTCCTAAAAGGTTTGCTGGTTTAATGCCTGTAACCGAATTAATGATTTTTAAACGCGTTACTTTATCCAGCTGTTGAATATCTTCCTTTGTATATTGCATTTTTGCTTTTAGTATTTAAGTTGCTTTTTACATTTTTTCCAAAAACCGAAGAACGAGGAGTAATATCCTTGTACATCGAACATCCATTCCCTTGGTGCTTCGGTGCCTTGGTAATGTCGATTTAGGGGGTGTTCCTTAAAATGTATGTTTTTTAAATGATGTGAAACCACCAATTCTTGAAACTCACCCACATAAACCTGAATATTCGCTATGTTTTTTGAAATCCCTAAAGCAAAATCAATTGATTTTTTCGAAACGGGGTAGTTTTCAAAATGAGAGGGCTCTAACAGGAGTATTCTATTTGCGGATGTATTCTTTTCCCATTCTGGGTCCAGATTGTAAAAAGTGTAGATAAGGGTTGGCAGGCTTTCATCAACTGTAATGGATTCTGGTTTGGGTAGCTCGGTTTTAAGCTGAAGGGATTCTGTTTCTTTCAGGACTTCGGGAATTTCCATCCCGTTATTGAACGTTTCATAAGAGACATCCAAAAACGTCTTCTTTTGATGGGTTCGGCAATACTTGTTGATATTCTCTTGATTCGCATAATATTTTTTATTGCTATTGGCACCAGCGACCCATTGCCAGCTCAGCGCATTGCTTGCCCAATCTCCATCCAATAAATGATAATAGAGCCATTGCGCAGGAACTTTCCAGTGACTTTGGGCTACATTGCAGGCTATAGAAGCCACATACATTCGCAAGTGGTTGTGCATATAGCCTGTCTCATAAAGTTGTTTGATGGCTTTGTCTATTGCAGCTACTCCAGTAGTTGCATCAACAACAGACTTAGGTATGGACCAATTTGCTATCGGCTGTTGTTCGTGTTTTAAATTTGTATTGATTTCATCCCCTTTGGCTATCCAAACCTGTTGCCAGTAATCGCGCCAAGCCAATTCTTGAATAAACTTTTCTACCTTGTACGGACTGTGACCACGTTCCAATGTCTTGGACATGACCAATTTTGTAGAGATAACGCCTCTGGAAATGTAGGGTGACAAATAACTTACCGCACCATCAACAAAGTTTCTTGTGGAGCCATAAGCAACAGGGTCTACCACATCTACTCTGTTAAGGATTTCATCTAAGGAAATAGGGAAAGATGACATTATCGTTTACTGATTTTATTTCCAGAAATCGATTTTTGACGTGAGCATTTAAAACGATTAATATCTGGATTACGCTTTTTGAGATGCTTTTGGCTAACACCACTGTTTACTCGTTTCCGCCAGCGCTTAAAACTACTTTCCTTTAAATTACCGCGCATAAGCTTAATGACTTCTTTCTCTGGCAAATCAAATTGAAACAGAATGGCTTCAAAAGGTGTACGGTCTTCCCATGCCATTTCTATAATTCGGTCCAATTCCCTCTCTGTAAAATTTCTAGAGTTCGCCATCGTCGGTCGGTACTTTTTGCCAGATTTGGTCTGCGTTCAAATAAAAACTGCCCAATGTATCAAAATTGCATTGCTCGGGCGCAATAAGCGATAAGAAGGATTCCCCATTTTCCCGCTGGTAAAGATGATAGATTTCACCTACTATGGGCTCAAAACTGAATTTTGCTTCAAAAATGAGTTTGTTGTACTCAAACTCTTGGAGCATGTTCTCATATTCTGCCTTTAGCTCTAAAAATTTGGTCTGAACTTTATGGTTTAATTTATTGATACTCCTATTTTTCCAAGCAATGCTATCGGTGGCTTTTATACTGGGGGCACCCACATTGGTAGCATAAGGTTTTAAGGCTGCATCATATTTGTCGTTTTCAGTATCGAAAACCACATTGTCAGGCTTTTTTTCTTTTGACATTTTAACCTTTGTTTAGTTTAAAAGGTCAATTTTTTTCATGACCTGTTCGGCCTCGTATGTTTTTTGGTCACTTAACTTTCTATTGGAAGTTGATAGTGCGTGTGCTTCTTTCATGAGTTTTGCGTATTCTTCCTGTAGTTTTTCTTTCTCTGTTTTCTTCTTGAACAATCCGAACATATTCTTTTGGGCTCGTCGAAAATTCCAACCTACCGGTGCGTCCCACCGCCATCATCAAGAAACCAATCGAAGGGTCGAGGAAGAGAAGAAGGGGACCGGTGTTGAGCTCAAGGAAGGGGCCGAGAAAAAGACCACGAAAATTACAACACGACAGCAGAACAGCCGTGTTGTCGTAGGAAACCAGCACCACCCAGCCCTAGGGCTG
>JBCCEC010000120.1:0-9080 GCA_039030475.1 Bacteroidota bacterium | reverse complement strand
CTTTTATAGAGTAAGTTACAAAAAGTAACCATATGAAAAAACTTATCGCCGCAATACTTCCAAGAATTTATGGCACGTATTTTAATATACTTTCCCTTTTTACACCCAAGAAGACCGCTAGTAAAGCTTTCACTTTATTTTGTACCGTAAGAAAAGGAAGGGTACTACCACAACAAAAGGATTATTTGGATAGCGCCAAGAACGAAACAGAATTGGTGGCAGACCATAAGTTACAATCGTACCGTTGGCCGGGTACCAAAGAAACCGTTTTACTGGTTCATGGTTGGGAAAGCAATACGTTTCGTTGGCGGAATCTTATTAAAAAACTCACTAAAGCCAATTTTAACGTCATCGCATTTGATGCTCCCTCTCATGGATATTCTTCGGGGAAGCTTTTGTATGTTCCTTTATATGAAGAAGCGGTACACCATATGATTAAAAAGTATGATCCTAAATATCTAATTGGGCATTCTGTAGGCGGAATGACGCTTATGTACAATGAATTTAAAAATCCAAATCCCTCGGTGGAAAAATTGGTCATCATAGGCGCTCCCTCTGAATTTCATGAAATCATGGACCATTATCAAGATTTGTTAAAATTCAACAACCGGGTCATGAAAGCACTGGACAATTATATTTTTAACAGGTTTGGATTTCGAATTCCTGATTTTTCCGCTTCAAAATTTGCCAAATCGAATACAAAGAAAGGATTGTTGTTCCATGACCGATTTGACCTTATTGCACCATATCATGCCTCAGAAAAAGTGCATAAAAATTGGAAAGGCAGTGAATTGATTACTACGGAAGGTTTGGGACATTCCATGCACCAAGAAGAAGTAAACAACCAAATTGTTAATTTCTTGGAGACTTAGGGCCGAAGTCCTAATTTTACTAAAAGTCTTCAACATGAAAAACGTAACGCCTTTCCACGTAGCAATTCCCGTTCACAATTTAGATGAGTGCAGAGCCTTTTACAAAGATGTTTTAGGGTGTGAAGAGGGTCGCAGTAGCGACCATTGGGTAGATTTTAGCTTGTTTGGCCATCAAGTGGTGATTCACTACAAAGCTAAATCTGAAGAAGAAGTGCATACCAATGCGGTTGATGGGAAAAATGTACCTGTTCCGCATTACGGAGTTGTATTGCCATGGGATACTTTTCAATCTTTTTCCAGTACGCTTAAATCCAAAGATGTAAAGTTTGTCATAGAACCCTACATACGGTTTGAAGGTGAAACCGGCGAGCAGGCCACAATGTTTTTCCTAGACCCAGCTGGCAATGCCTTGGAGTTTAAGGCCTTTAAGGATATGGAACAATTATTTGCGAAGTAAGCTTACGCTAAAACAATACCTTTTTTTCGTATCCAGAAGAAAGCAAATATCATATTTGGAACCCAACAGAGCCAAGCCACAATTTTATAGGCTGGTAAAAATGCCCCGAACGCAATAGTCAGAAGCGGTAACCATATGCGTAGGGTGACCGCCGCAAAACATGCGGCATAGCTGTAAATCATCATTCCTTGGTGCAAGGTCAAGTCCTTTGACCGTATAGCAGTATATGCCCTGAACGTAGTATACAACCAAATTACACCCAAACAAAGAAATCCCAACGTGGCAATAAATCCGCCTGTAGCAAAAAAAGCGATATACACACCACATATACCACTGATTACAGCCGTAAAGACATAAAACCTACCAAGATTTCGATGTAGCCAAAGGTTTTTGGAACGAATTTTTTTACTGAACTGAGACCATCCTGTCATTAATGCCAAGCCTCCAAAGGTAATGTGTCCATAGAAACCAATGTTCCAAACCGTATTCGATAAGAGCTCGGCGCTTTTTGAGAGTAATAGACCATATTGCTTTCCAAAATAAGCGTAGACCAATGGATATAAACCTACTCCTATGGCCAAAATGGCAAATACAACCCATGCTATTTTGTTTGTTGGATTCTTCATTGTTTACTGATATCGCCAACTTGTTACATCTGCATCTTTTGGAGCACTTTCGGCTATACGCTTCATGATTTTAGGTACGTACATTGTATTGTAGCGCATACGTGTTATGTGATTTGGTAATTCTGGATCTCCGTTCCAACAATGCTCGGCCCTGTCCCCATACAACACTTCCCCTCCATAGTATGGGTCTGTTGTATTTTCCAAAAAATCTTCCATTAAGTACACTGCATTGTTGAGATAATAGTTATCCATATCACCACAATAGATATGAATTTTACCTTTTAGATTTTCGCCCAATTTATCCCAATCCCGTTCCAAAATGTGTCTTAGGTCAAAATTTTCTCGCCAATAATCCGCTACTTTTGGATTGATGTCTCCCGTCATTTTATCCCAGATGCGTTCTGGATAACCGTCTTTACCTTGAGGAGAGTACGTTGCTTCCCAAATGTCCCACTGCTGACCAGACCTGGACTTTGTACCTAAAACCAATTCCAAATGGTTGTATTCCCTAGCGGTAGTCTGAATTTGTCCTAGATAATCGCGGTGTGCAGGAATTTCCAATTGTTTGTGTTCGCTTTCATAATAATAGGCATTTGTGTCCTCATAGATATTGGTGAGACAATATGCCCTAAAATCTATTGGGTCTGGGCAGGCAGCAAAACAACCGTTGTATTCTTCCGGGTATTTTACCTGTACCGCCAAAGCTTCCCAACCTCCTGTAGAACCGCCGTACAAAAACCGAGACCATCCTTCTCCCATACCCCTAAACTCCTTTTCTATGTACGGAATCAATTCATGTGTAATGACATCCCCATAAGGCCCCTGACTTGCTGAATTGACCGCATAGGAATCGTCATAATACGGCGTTGGATGCTGAATCTCAATAATGAGAAACCTTGGAAAATCTGGTTCGTTCCAACGTTGATAAAAGTCATATGCTTCTTGCTGTTGTACAATATTGTATCCGTCGACATCAAACCGCGCGGAATACTCAGGTTTTGTATTTGGATCGGGCGGGGTTGTTCTAAAACCACCAAAATCATTTGGAAAATGACCATGGAAAATCATTAATGGATATTTTGCTTCTGGATGCTCATCAAAACCTTTTGGAAGTAGTACATGGGCTCCCAAATACATATCCCTTCCCCAAAATTCAGAAAGTTTTTCCGATTTAATCTTTATGTGTTTTATCCATTCGGTGTCTTTGGCTTCTTCAATGGGTGGAATTACCTTATCCATGACCACATTAACATTCTGAATTCCATTTTCGTCGATTGTAATCTTAAAAGGCTCGCTGTAGAGGTTACCCGGAGACCTGTTCCATTGCTGGCCTTCTCCATTATCCATTGGCAATTTAACCGTATGTCCAGTAGCTAAATTGAAGGTTTCATAGGTGTGAAGAAGTGTTTGCACATTGTACTCTCCCGGAGGTACTTTATTTAGACTGGCATAAGGGAATCCAAAAACAGCATCATCAAAGATAAACTCTTCTGTTGGATTCATATTTTCCACATCCACACCAAAAACCAACTGTGTATTCAACCCTCCGTTTATTTGAAAACGTGGCTCTTTTTCATCATTTGTAGAGAGCATGAGCAATAAACGTCCATCTAAAGGTTTTTCGCTGGCAGTAGTTAAAAATGATACGGAAATACGGTTTGTAGCTTCTTTTTTAGCACAGGAACTTAGCACAAATAAAAAAGATAAAACGAAACATGTTTGAATTTTCATGGATGGTTAAATTTGAATTAAAAGATACTGAATTTAAACCGTGGTTCAAACCAAATCCTTTTTTCAACCATTCCTAGATACTATTTTAATAGGGCAAAACGTTATCTAGTTAGAAATCATAAAGGTATACTACCTACTAAATTACCAGATGATGAAGACAATTTTACTTTTAATCACCATCGTATTTTCTTCAATGGCCGTTACTAGCTGTACCAACGATGAAGGTGACCAAGATTTGGAAATATTGACTCCAGATGAAGAAACCCAATTAAAAGAAAACGAATAATTATTTTTTCATTCTGTGGCGTTCTCTAGCCAATAATGTGTTTTTTAACAACATAGCTATTGTCATTGGGCCTACGCCGCCAGGAACTGGAGTAATATAGGAAGCCTTCTTGCTAACGTTTTCAAAATCCACATCTCCTGTAATATAATATCCCCTTTCACGAGAATCGTCCGGGACACGGGTTATACCCACATCTATTATTACGGCATCATCCTTTACCATTTCCGCCTTAAGAAATTTAGGGACCCCTAACGCGGAAATAACAATATCTGCCTGAGAAATAATCTGGGTTATATTTTTAGTATGACTATGGGTAAGGGTAACTGTAGAATTTCCAGGCCAACCTTTTCTGCCCATTAAAATACTCATTGGCCTACCAACAATGTGGCTACGACCGATTACGACCGTATGCTTACCCTTAGTGTCAACATTATAACGTTCAAGAAGTTCAAGAATTCCAAATGGTGTAGCGGGTATGAATGTGCTCATGTCCAACGCCATTTTACCAAAGTTTGTTGGATGAAAGCCATCAACATCTTTATCTGGATGAATGGCCATGATTACTTCCTGCGTATCTATTTGCTTTGGAAGCGGTAGTTGTACTATAAAGCCGTCTATGTTTTCATCCTCGTTGAGCTCTTGTATTTTTTTAAGCAACTCTTGTTCAGATGTTGTACTTGGCATACGGATGAGCGTAGACTCAAAGCCGATACGTTCGCATGACCGTACCTTACTTCCTACATAAGTGAGGCTTGCTCCGTCATTACCTACGATTATTGCTGCAAGATGAGGAACTTTTTCTCCTTTTTCCTTCATTTTGGCAACCTCGGCCGCGATTTCATTCTTAATGTCGTTGGATACTTTTTTCCCGTCTAGGATTTCCATCTATACACTTATTTTAGGTAACAAATTACTGACTACTGACTACTGACTACTGACTACTGACTACTGACTACTGACTACTGACTACTGACTACTGACTACTGACTAAAATCAACGCATATTCTGCATCATTTGCATCATTTTTTTACCTCCACCGCCTTGCATCATCTTCATCATTTTGCTCATTTGTTCAAACTGTTTTAGCAACTGATTTACTTCTTGCACGGTTCTTCCGCTACCATTGGCGATACGTTTTTTCCGGCTTGCATTCAATTTTGAAGGTGTTGAGCGCTCTTCAGGCGTCATGGAATGAATAATAGCTTCTATATGTTTGAAGGCATCATCATCGATATCCAATCCCTTTAATGCTTTTCCCGCGCCTGGAATCATTCCCATGAGGTCTTTCATATTCCCCATCTTCTTGATTTGCTGTATCTGGCTCAAGAAATCATCAAACCCAAATTTATTTTTGGCAATTTTCTTTTGGATTTTGCGCGCTTGTTCTTCATCAAATTGTTCCTGGGCACGCTCTACCAAAGAAACAACATCGCCCATTCCTAAAATCCTATCTGCCATTCTGGAGGGATAGAAGACATCGATTGCTTCCATCTTCTCTCCCGTACCAATAAATTTGATAGGCTTATCCACTACGGATTTTATAGAAATAGCTGCACCACCACGGGTATCACCATCCAATTTTGTCAATATAACGCCGTCAAAGTTTAGGATATCATTAAAGGCTTTTGCCGTGTTCACGGCATCTTGTCCTGTCATGGAATCTACTACAAACAGTGTTTCTTGTGGTGTTATTGCTTTATGGATATTAGCAATTTCTGTCATCATCTGCTCGTCAACAGCCAAACGACCAGCTGTATCGATAATAACTACATTGCAACCCAAAGTTTTTGCATGACTTATACCTGCCTTAGCAATTGAAACAGGATCATTGTTATCCCTATCCGAATATACCTCTGCCCCAATTTGTTCGCCAACCACATGCAATTGATCAATTGCCGCCGGACGATATACATCACAGGCTACCAAAAGTGGCTTCTTACTTTTTTTGTTCTTCAAGTAATTGGCCAGTTTTCCTGAAAACGTAGTTTTACCGGAACCTTGTAGACCAGACATTAAAATGACCGAAGGGTTTCCGGAAAGGTCAATTTCTTCAGCGTCCCCCCCCATTAAAGTGGTCAGCTCATCTTTTACAATTTTGACCATAAGCTGGCCAGGTTGTAAGTTGGTCAATACATTTTGACCAAGAGCTTTCTCTTTGACTTTATTTGTAAACTCTTTGGCTATCTTAAAATTGACATCGGCATCCAATAATGCTCTTCGTATCTCTTTAAGGGTTTCTGCTACATTGATTTCTGTAATCTGACCGTGCCCTTTGAGGACGTGCAACGCTTTATCTAGCTTATCGCTTAAATTATCAAACATCTTGTTACCTAATTTTTTAAGAGGAACAAATTTAAGAATAAGCAATGGGAAGCCCACATTTTGTTAATGAAAATGCATAAATGAAAAAGGAGCGGTAAAACAACCGCTCCTTCTACATACTACAATCAAGACAAATCTCCTATTAGATTCGCTCAAAGGTTAAGAAATCGTCGTCATCGTCATCGTCATCGTCATCATCGTCATCGTCATCATCGTCATCGTCATCATCGTCATCGTCATCATCATCGTCCAAATCATCATCTTCAGCTAAACGAATACGATTTGTACTGTACTCGATAACGTACCAATCATCGTCCAAATCATCTAGAATATCATTTGATGTTGAAAAAGATATTTCAAGCTCCAAATCATCAGACTTGTCATCATCGTCATCATCGTACTCTATGGCCCAAGTTCCGGTAATAGTCTCAGAACCATTTTCTACCACTAAACTTCCATCAGCATTAAAACTGAAAGAATATCCGTCAAAATTATTAGTTTCATTGACTCCATCATCCAAAAACTGTGTAACCCTCCAGCTACCAGTTTCAGCAATACCTTCCATTGCCATTACATCAGTACTGTCATAAAAATCATTGTTGTTAAAGTCATCGTTAGTATCATTGTTGTCGCATGATACTGCAAGTACTACTAAACTTCCTAAAAAAAATTGCTTTAAATACTTCATGTTCATTTTGTTTATGTTACTATTCTGTTTTATCCGTTATGTTGATAGAACAGGCTAAACAAAATATACCCCACCCCCCTCTTAAAAAATAATTGAGAAATCTTACATTTAAAACACTCTTTAGTCTGAAAAAGAAAAGAACGGCTTTAGGGATAGCCGTCCTTTTCCAAAAAATGGGGAAAATTTTCTTTTTCTAAAAAGCTATAATCATTTCATAAACGGTAATTATCTTATACAAATCCGTATGCTTCCAGTTACTATTGCTGTATAAGCGCACCCGATTCGTCCACACAGCGTTGTTTAAGTATGATTCTGTTTTCGTTAGCGAACCTAAACCTTATGATGTTTTGCGTTATTGCAGACACCGACCATTCAAAATTAAATTCAATAAATTCTTCCAACTGCAATGCTACCAATGCGCCTTCACCTGTAAAGTTTGAACTCCAAGTGCCGGTAAAAGGATTTCCATCCGCATCGCTTAATAGCAACCTATTTTCATCCAAAAAGTTTAATGTATACCCTATATATTGTTCTACCTGACTATTATCTTTACTGACCATTTCAAGGATATCCCACTCACATAGCCCTAAGTACGCATCAAATTGTTGTTCATCAAAATCATCGTCATTAAAATCGTTATCGTCATCTTCATCACATTCGCTTTTTGCCGTTTCCAATGCAGTGATAAGTTCACTATTGGTATTTATTACAATCTCCGTAGCATCAAATTTTTGTAAAGTCAATGGGAATTCCACACCTACAAGATCAGTATCGTTTAGCCCTTTAAAGAACATTCTTAATTCCCTATCGCTAGTTACTGTAATTTCTCCAGTGCGCTGGTTATTAGGGTCAAACGAAAAAAGAGTTAAAGGGTAAATGAAATCAATACATTCGATATCATCATCATTTCCTCCTTCGACACAACTTGCGGCCAGCTCCAATAATTCTTCCTTTGTATCGATTACTTCTTCATCATAGTTGGCCAAAATTATCGTAATCGGAAAAACAATATCCAAATCATTAGTATCAGTATCGCTCTCATCAAAAATCCGTTCAATGGCTTGGAAATCTTTTCCTGAGTTTATGGTAAGTTGAACCCCATTTGCCTCCACAGTATATGGAAATTGTACCGCAATACAACTGGCACCGTCCACTATATTGTCAAAAGAGCCATCGTTAGAAGAAGTTTTTTTGATCAACATACCAATATTGGAATTGGCAGTTATAGTCTCTTGAGCAATATCCACAGTTACTTCCTCAAGTCCTTCTTGACAAGCAATAAAATTGAGAGCCATGATAAAAACTCCTAGATAAAGTAAACTAGCAACACGTTTTTTCATAATGATTTGACAAAGAGAATCATACTACAATGTTAAAACAACTCTCGGTTAAAAAACCCTACTCAGGCTCAATTTTTTAAAATATCTTTGAATAAATGACAAACCTTTTTAGATGAAAAATGTTTGCGAAGAGCAATTGTTCAGTTCCATATATAAAACTAATTCCAAAACGGTATTCAATTACATATATTATAAGTTTGGGAACGAAGAAAAAGCACACGATGCAGTGCAAGAAGCTTTTGTAAAGCTATGGGAGAACTGTGCAAAAGTGCTTCCCGAAAAAGCAAAATCATATCTGTATACCGTCGCAAACAACATCTATTTAAATGTAATAAAGGCTGAAAAAGTAAGATTGAAGTACGCAGCACCTACGCTTGAGCACTCCAATGAGTCCCCTGAATTTTTGTTGGAAGAAAAAGAATACAAAGCGAAATTGGATAAGGCATTGAACAATTTACCCGAGAACCAAAGAACTACATTTTTGCTCAATAGAATAGATGGAAAGAAATATGCCGAAATTGCTGAAATAGAAGGTGTGGGTATAAAAGCTATAGAAAAAAGAATGCATTTGGCTTTAAAAAGCCTACGTGAGGAGATAGATGGGATTTGATGGTCAATGGTCAATGGTAAATGGTAAATGGTAAATGGTAAATGGTAAATGGTAAATGGTAAATGGTAAATGGTAAATGGTAAATGGTAAATGGTAAATGGTAAATGGTAAATGGTAAATGGTAAATGGTAAATGGTAAATGGTAAAT
>JBCCEC010000119.1:0-9093 GCA_039030475.1 Bacteroidota bacterium | reverse complement strand
CTTGTTAAAAACTTGACTCAAAAAGCTAATTTTATATCATTATTCCTTCTGATTCAAAAGAATACCCTTTTTCAAAAGCTGACCAAAATTGTACATATCTTCAAAAGAACAATAAAAAGGTGCTGGGGCCAATCGTATTACATTAGGCTCTCTCCAATCTGTAATTACACCATTTTTCATCAAATAGTCAAATAACGATTTTCCTTCTCCATGTAAAAAAACAGAGAGTTGGCAACCGCGTTCCTTTGGCGTAATGATTTCAAAAGAGCTATCTACTTCTTTGTCAATTTCGTGCAAAACGAATTCAAGATAACTCACAATCTTCTGTTGTTTCTCAATCAAGGTATCCATACCCACCTCATCAAATAATTCTAAAGAGGCCAAGTATGGTGCAATAGAAAGTATTGGAGGGTTGCTCAATTGCCATGCATCGGCAGTTTCTATAGGATCAAACTCAGGCTGCATTAAAAAACGGGTCTTTTTTTTTGTGCCCCACCAACCTTCAAAACGGGGAATATCCTTTTTATCCAAATGTCTTTCATGCACAAAAATACCCGAAGCATTCCCAGGTCCACTGTTCATATACTTGTAACTGCACCAAGCAGCAAAATCGGCATCCCAATCGTGTAGTTTTAGTGTTACATTGCCAACTGCATGTGCTAAATCCCAACCCACAAAAGCACCTACGGACTTTCCAGCATTGGTTATCGCTTTCATATCCAATACCTGACCGTTGTAATAATTGACTCCTCCTAAAAGTACCAAAGCCAGCTCCTCTCCTAATTCCTCAATCTTTTCAATAATATCTTCTGTTCGCCATGCATGCTCTCCTTCCCTTTTTTTGACTTCAACAATAGCATCGTTAGGGTCAAAACCATGAAATTTTACCTGACTCTGCAGCATATACTGATCGGAGGGAAATGCTTTTTCCTCACAAATAATTTTATACCGTTTCTGATCTGGCCTGTAAAAAGAAATCATCAATAAATGAAGATTTACCGTTAGCGTGTTCATCACAGAAATCTCTTTTGCGCTTGCCCCTACAACTTTGCCCAGACCTTCTGCCAAAAGCTCATGATATTCCCACCAAGGCTTTTCTGCATAAAAATGTCCTTCTACGGCCAACTCCCGCCAATCTTTCATCACTTCATCAACAAACTTCTGAGTCCGTTTTGGTTGAAGTCCCAGCGAATTACCGGTAAAATAGATGACATCTTTTCCGTTAACTTGGGGATAATGAAATTCTTGTCTGTATTTGGATAATTTGTCATCAGCGTCAAGTTGCTGCGCAAATTCCAGCGAATTTTGAAAAATCATAGCTTTTTTTTACTTCAAAAGTATTATTTGTAAAGCTAATCGTTATCCATGCATTATTCCAAACGCATTTCTATTATATGTCTTTTAAAACCTACTTTTTCATAAGCACGTATGGCTGGAACGTTATCACTGTAGACCGTTAAACGTATTTCGTTTAATCCCCTTGCAAGCGACCAATGCTTTAGTTCGTCTACAATTCTGGCATTAACGCCCATTCCCCTATAATCCGGTTGGGTATACATAAACCCTAAATATGCATATTGCTCATGTGCCAAATAGTGCCTGGCCTTCTTTGGAATGGCATATCCGGACGCAATTATCTTTCCATCTAGCTCAGCAACGACAACACTGGCATCATCATCCAAGATCATTTGTTTTATATCGTAGTAACTAATAGGGTCTTCTCCCAAAGTACTATCAAAAGGTCGTTCTGCCTTTATGAGCTCTTGTTCAAAATCCAGAAGGATAGGCAAATCCGCTAAGGTTGCATCTCTAAGTATTGGTTCGGGTGAATTCATAAGCATACGTAATTGAAAAAACGAAAACACCAATGTAGTTCTTTTCTATATTTTTACGAAAAATTACGCATGCACTTTCTTTCCTCATTATTGGAAAATTATATCAAAGAAAATTCCGAAGCTGAACCAAAATTGTTGGCGGAACTAACTAGGGAAACACATTTGAAAGTACTGCAACCCAGAATGATCACGGGGCACTTTCAAGGAAGGGTACTGAGTTTGCTTTCAAAGATTATAGCTCCTAAAAATATTCTTGAAATTGGGACCTATACGGGATACTCCGCACTTTGTTTGGCAGAGGGGCTTCAAGCTGATGGGAAATTGCACACCATAGAAATCAATGAAGAGCTTTACAAGCTACAGCGCACCTATTTTGTTAAAAGCGGGCATGGGGCTCAAATTGAACAACATGTTGGGGATGCGTTGGATATTATTCCAAAGCTTGATGTATGTTTTGATCTAGTATTTATTGATGCACAAAAGGTCAATTACGATGCCTATTTTGAAGCAGCTATCAGGAAAACAAAATCTGGTAGTGTTATCCTTTCGGATAATGTGCTATGGTCGGGAAAAGTGATTGAACCTGTTTCTAAGTCTGATAAAGCTACGGCTGCCTTAATTGATTACAACCAAAAACTAAAAAGCGATTCCAGGGTAGAAACCGTTATCCTTCCGGTGAGGGACGGCTTGACTTTGAGTAGGGTGCTATAAAGCGATTGTATACTTTATAAAACAGTATTGCCGATAAAATGCCGACCAAAGCGCCCACAATAATATCCATGGGATAGTGTACGCCAACAAAAATTCGGCTCGTTGCAAATAGAATGGGCCAGATAAAGAACACAAATGCCCATTTCAACTTTTTTCGTACGAAAAGAAAGAACAGAACGGTTATGGAAAAAGAACTAGCGGCATGACCCGAGAAAAAACTGAAGTCCGTAGGGCTTTTTAGAATGCGTATAAGCGTATTGATTTCTTCTGTATTGTTAGGTCTCAGCCTTGCAACCGTAACCTTGGTCAAATTGGTTATCAAAATGATGAAAACTACAAGACACAACACTGTAGCCAGTTTATACAAAGCTTCTGACGTAGGAAATTTAACAAAAAGAAGCACTATTAAAAATAGAAAGAGTGGTATCCAAGTACTAATATTTGTTACTGTAGACCAAAAAATATCATAATCTTCAATACCAAGATTATTGAGATAGATGAAAGTGTCACGATCCCATTCAAGAATTCTTTTCAGCATACATTATTTAGTACTTCGCTTTACCGAACCGGTCACTTCGTCCACATTTTTTTTGACCTCCTCCAACTCTTTTCTAATGTCCTTGGTAAAATCGGTATCGATACCTTGTTTATCTGCGCTTTTTTGGATTTCGCGCTTTATATCGTCCGTAGCATCCCTTAATTGTCGCATTCCTTTACCCAGTCCTTTGGCAATACCCGGAATTTTATCCGCACCAAATACCATAACCACAATAAAGAGGATAAAAAAAATCTCTGCGCCGCTTATAAATAGAAAATGCATAGGACAAATATAATGAGAAGTTGTTTGCAAATAAAAAAAGCCCTGTGAAATCACAGGGCTTCCATTAATTTAATATTGACTTTTACTTTCCCTTGATGTTTTCTTTAAACTTATCAAAGTCTGATTTTTCTTCTTTTATAGGCCAAGAATTATTGGCAGTATCAATATCGGCAGTCTCCAGTTTAGGATCTATAACAATTCCTACCAATTCTTTTTGGGATGAAAACACCCTACTCACTTCAGCATCGTTTTTCCTCCATATTTCGGCTGGGTAAGTAATATTTTCTTTGGTTCCATCTGCATAGGTATATTCAACGATCAACGGCATGGGCATTCCCCCTGGTTTGTCGAACGTGACTTCATAAAAGTATTTGGGCTCTTTGACCTGGGCTCTTTCAGCTTCGGTCATGTTGTCCATCATAAACTCTTTTAAGTTTTTAGAAGTCTCCGTTGGAGATTTCCCCTTAAGTTCTGGACTAAAATCCTCACTATCCTCTTCTGCCAAATAGACCAATGGCGGCATATCAGCTTCTGTTAGATTTCTGTCTGCCATATACTTTTCCATTTGTTCCGTGGGCTTATTAGAAACATAGTATTTTTTAACGCCCTTCACACCAATATCCACATAATCCGTAGTGTAGAACCATCCTCTCCAAAACCAATCAAGATCTACTGCTGATGCATCCTCCATGGTACGGAAGAAATCTTCTGGAGTCGGGTGCTTAAATTTCCAACGTTGCGCATAGGTCTTGAATGCATGGTCAAATAACTCCTTGCCCATAACAGTTTCGCGAAGAATGTTCAATCCCGTTGCAGGCTTTCCGTAGGCGTTAGGGCCTAAGCTGAATACATTCTCAGGGTTTGACATAATTGGCGACATATAATCTTGATCTCCGCTCATGTAAGGAACAATCTTTGCCGGTGCTCCCCTGCGAGAAGGATAAGCACTGTTTGGCGCTATCACATCTGGATATTTTTCACCAAATTCCTGCTCGGTCAAATATTGCATAAAGGTATCTAAACCTTCATCCATCCACCCCCACTGACGCTCATCTGAATTCACGATCATTGGAAAGAAATTGTGACCCACTTCATGGATAATAACACTTATCATCCCATATTTAGTTCTGTCGGAATACGTACCATCCTCGTTTGGACGCCCATAATTCCAGCAGATCATAGGGTATTCCATTCCTTGGTTTTTCGCATGGACAGAGATAGCCTTATGATAAGGATAGTCAAAAGTAAATTTTGAGTACGTCTCCAATGTTTGAACAACTGCTTTTGTAGACTGTTCTTCCCAAAGAGGATTACCTTCCTTTGGGTACATGGAAACGGCCATTACATCTTTGCCACCAATTTTAACGGCCTGCATATCCCATATAAATTTTCTTGATGTTGCAAAACCATAGTCACGTACATTGGTTGCTTTAAACTTCCAAGTCTTTTTCTTTTCCGAAAAACCTTTTTCCGCTGCCTCTGCTTCCGCTTGCGTTACAATAAGCACTGGCTTGTCGTAAGATTTTGAAGCTTGCTTGTAACGCTTCATCATATCTTTCGAAAAGACCTCGTCCCTATTCTGCAATACGCCTGTGGCATCTAAAACATGGTCCGCCGGTACGGTAATATTCACATCGTAATCCCCAAAAGGAAGTGCGAATTCCCCACTCCCCCAAAACTGGTGGTTTTGCCAGCCTTCAACATCGCTATAAACGGCCATTCTTGGAAAAAACTGGGCAATCACATAAGCACGATTTCCATCTTTTTCAAAATACTCATAACCAGAACGGGCCCTGTCTACGGTATGGTCTGGTATATTATACCACCACTTGATTGAAAATGAAATCTTTTCACCGCTCTTTAGTGGTTGTGCTATATTCAAACGCATCATGGTCTGATTGATAGTGTAGGAAAGTGGTTTCCCATTAGCATCTTTTACAAAATCAATATTAAACCCTCCATCAAAAGGCTCGGTTACAAAAGTTTTTGCAAAATTACCCGCGGTATAAGCGAAATTTACGCCATCACCATTCCGTAGAAGCGACTTTGAATCCTTGGTACGTACATTTTGGTCCAATTGTACCCAAAGGAATTCCAAATCATCAGGTGAATTGTTGTAATAGGTAATGGTTTCTTCGCCATAAATTTTGGCATTTTTATCATCTAGTTCAATGTCCATGACATAATCCGCCTGTTGTTGATAATAATCAGGTCCCGGAGCACCCGAAGCGGAGCGATAGGTATTTGGAGTGGAGAACTCCTCGTACAACTGTTTAAACTTACTTTGGTTAGAATGGCCGGGCTTCCTTTCGTCCTTTTCGTTTCCTTCTTCCTGGGCCATGGCCATGGCTCCAAACAGAAACAAAAGGGAAGCAAAACAATACGTAATCTTGTTCATTTTCTTTTTGATTTTTAAAACATTGGAAAATAACTTTTTTTAACCAATATTTAAGAATAGCTTAGAAGTTTAACATTCCTTTATTATTCTCCCTGATCAATACAAAACTTCTCTTTTCATCTTTCCATTTAAAATGGACTATATTTTTTTGTTCTTCGAACATATCGGTCAAAATCTCATTTTGTACCGAAATCGATTTTAAGGTAGAAAAATCAACATCTGTAAGTTCCAAATAACAAATGACGACATCGTTGTCATATTTTTTACCCAAAAAAGAATAGGCTGTGATTTCACCGTTCAATTCAACAGCAAATTTTGCCTTAAAATACTTCTCAATATATTCATCTGCGACTTTTGCCTCATTTTGGGTAGCAAGTTCTGGGTCAATGTCATAGCGCTCTTCCAAAACGGCCTCCAAATCATCTATAAAGACCCTACTGGTAATCTGAAAAGATGCATCTTCTTCAGAATAGTTGATATTAGTGACACTCACATAAAATTTATGAAGCGTGAAACTTAATAATGGAAGCAACACCACTGCAAGCAAAAAACTTTTTCTCATTCTATTTCCATTTAATGGCGTTATTTAAACTTTTTAAATACGTTTAATTTAAGACTGGACAAACTCCATGCCATTGCCCAAAGCTTCTAAGAACATAACCATTACAAATTACGTTTTGCACTCATCATTTTCATTCTTTCGCCCAAACTTTTAAGAAAACTAGTCCAAACCATTGTTTTCCCGATACGCCCTGCTTTTTAGAATCAAATAGTCCAATATTTGCAAACGATCTTTTGAGTCTACAGCTTTTTGAAACTGTTCGTCCACTTCGCAGAAATACATAAAATCATCTATACTTCCCGATGGGATTTTCAAGGTGCTGATAAAAAGGGAATCTATGTAAAACTCCTGAACCCGTTGGGTTCGTGCGTAAGCTTCATCTACTTTAACCCTGTTCTTGAGCATTTTGGTACGCCCGGTAATTGCATTGATTATAGGATCCAAGGGAGGGCTGAGTATCATGGCAACATTAAACTTTCCAAAAGTTGCCTGTTGCAACTTACGCTCGCTCTGGGTAGGTATTTTTCTATGGGCATTGGGTAGTCCCAAAGCCTCTGCGCTCACATCTTTTTCAAGTTGCAATCCGCCCAAGTCCTTTCCTAAATCTCCCGAAAGATCAAAAGGTTTTACAACGACCTCTTTCAGTTCGTTCACAAATTCTTCCAGAAGAACGGTGACAAATTTTGTACTCAAAATTCCTTCGGTAACGGGCAATATCTTTCTTCTGAACTGTACGGCAGAAAACACCAAAGTATCGTTACGTTGTACTGTGATGGAAAAGTTTCCGTCCATATCGGTTATTACAGCATTCTTAGTGGTTATGTTCTGGACCACTACCCCAACAACATCCCTACCTTTACTGTATACTTTTCCTTTTAATTCCTTTACACTGCTTTTTTGGGCGCTGATTGAAAAGATAGTTGCAATCAGCAACAAGAAAAAGAGCTTATTCCTCATTCAACTCCGCTAAAAAAGTTTTGCTATGGGTAACCAAAAAATCAATTAATTGGAATTCATTTTCCTTCCGCAGCAAAGTTTGGGAAGGTACTTTATCATCACAATAAATCAAGAACGCATCTATTTTATCTTGAGGTAATTTTAAGTCCGCCACAAAAAACTCGTCATCGTACACTTGGCGCAATACCTCACTGACCTTTAGTGGTTCCTTGTCCGTTCCATCCTCTTTTTTGGCCATAAACATGGCCTTAAAAATATTCACGAAATTAAGTCCGTCCCGCATACCTCTTGTAGTTTGGGATTCCGCTATATTTTCCACCTCTGTTCCCCTATCGATTTCATAATCAAACCGCTTAAAATCCTCATTTTTTACTTCAAGGAACCGCTTTTGATTTTCGGGAGAAACAACAACTTCGTCCAATTTGGTCACCTTTTCGGAAACCTCTACGACCAGCCTGTTATTATTTAGAATTTCTTGGGTTATCGTGATGACTTCCAATTGAAAGTTTACGGCAGTAAAAACAAGTTGGTCACCCTCTTTTACCAGAATAACAAACTCGCCATCATCGTTGGTAATCGTGGCGGTTTCCGAGGTTGAATTGATAACATTTTCATTGGGAACGTTACCGCCTTTGTACAGTACCTTACCGCGTAAAACCTGTCTATCGTTTTGCGCAACAACAATGCTTGTAAAAGTTAAAAAAAGTACAACCAGAAACGTATTTTTCATGTAAGAGCTTTTTTAGCCAGAGTTAAAGAAAACCTTTGAACGGCATAAAAAAAATAAACTAGTTCTAAACTTTTGTTAATTCTCTTAAATCGACTTAGGAACTAGGAAGTCCGTTCACCATAAAACTAAGGCATTTTGACGGTAATAATTAGAATACTGAAGCAATAGGGTTAGTTTTGATTTTTACGTTTTGAAAATCCTCCAAATGTCAAACACTGTGAAAACTTACGTTGCATCCTTTCTGCTTTGCCTTCTTACGGCTGTCAATCTTCAAGGACAGATCAAGATTGGTGAAAACCCCCAAACGTTGGACCCTTCATCCGTTTTAGAATTGGAAAGCAGCTCTAGAGTACTGGTTATAACGCGGTTGACGGACACGCAGATGAACAACATTACCCCCTTGCGTGGAGCGCTGGTATACAATACAGACGAGGAATGCATCCATTATTACGATGGGATACAATGGGTGAATATCTGCGAAGCGTTGGACAATTCTTTTACTACAACTACCGAAGCAATTTTTAATACCGCTTCCATGGATAATACTGTTGTGGTAACTCAAGTTGATGACAATTATAATTTTGAGGTAAACCAGATTACAGGTGATAATATAACGGACAGTACGATATTGGGTGCTGATATTGGCGTTGAAACCGTTGGTGCTAATAATTTGGCAGATAAATCAGTGACCCTTGAAAAATTACTGGATGGAAACTTAGCGGGAGAACTGTTGCGATGGAACGGTACTACTTGGGAAATAATTAATGAATCATCTTTGAATATTGTTGAGGTTGATGGTGATATTACCAACGAACTCCAAGACCTCAGTATAACAGGGAACATCCTCAGCCTGAGCGACGACCCGACGGCGGTACCTATTGATTTGAGCACTTACATCAACAACGATACCAACGAACTCCAAGACCTCAGCATAACAGGGAACATCCTCAGCCTGAGCGACGACCCGACGGCGGTACCTATTGATTTGAGCACTTACGTCAACAACGATACCAACGAACTCCAAGACCTGGGATCCGGGCGCCTCGCAGCGGGCGCCCGGTCCAGAATCCGGACATGCAG
>JBCCEC010000118.1:0-9188 GCA_039030475.1 Bacteroidota bacterium | reverse complement strand
CTACCTCAAAGACATCCTCCACCAAATTGACAGCGACACGGTCGAACTGCACCTGGCTGACGCAGGTAAGTGTTCTGGCGTATTTAAGATATAATCCGCAGAGCACTTTTGAAAGGGAAGTGGAATCTATGGGCTACGAAATAATTGCTGAAAAAGAAGGCTTTGCGCTCATGAACGCGAAATTTGAAAATGGTTCTTGTGTTTTATATCAACAGCAAAAGTATACCGTTGTACGTTCAGTATTTGCTAGACTTCCGGCAACAGGAGTTGAGTCCTATGTTTATAGGATAGAGAGCAACGAAGGCAACATCTTCCATATAGTTCCAGAGAAAAGACTGAAAATATGTGTATAAGCAATTATGGTTTTAGAAACCATGGCTTTTTAGCGAAAGAATGAATTTCAGATAAGGGTTAACGAGGTATCAAAGCCCTCTTAAACTTCAGTTTATCGGCTAATTAATTTGTTTGTCAAAACCTAATTCGAATCAGATTCCAATTTTGGTTTAGGGTCTTTGTATTTTTCTATGAATGATTCATACTCTTCAATAAATTTTTCACGCAAGGTGGATATCGTTTCTGTAAATCCATTTTTTTCTGATATTTCCGCAACCTTGATTATCAACTTTTCCAGCTTTTCATTATCTATCAGAAAAGAATACGGGGACGGTTTTTCTTTGGATGAAAAATCCTTTTCAATTTCAGAGGATATCTGATTTGCCATCTTCTCTAGTGCATCAAAAAAATAGTTAAGTTTTAATATCTCTTCTTGAATTAATTTCACATAATCAAATTCAATGAATTGAAACACTTCTTTATTTCCTCTAAAATATGGATGTAATCTACTAGAGGTAGAAACAATACCTTTATAGGCATGCCAGTCACCGGAGCCAACGCATTTCAAGTCGTGTCCGAAACAATCCTTTAAATCACCTCCTAGATGTCTTGTTTCAAAAATACATCCTCCGCAAAGGCTCATCAATGAATAAGCCATAAAAGAGGAATCTTTTGGTATTTCTAAATATTTTATGGTTGGCAACATTTTGACGAAACCGCCCCATGAAGGTAGGTCATCACTTCTTTGAAGATATTTTATGCAAAATTCCCTTACCGCATAATCTTTATAATGGATAGGCTTGATGATATCGATACAGAGATGCCCCATTTCATGCCATACGGTCCGTTTAATCTCATCATTCAGGCTCATTGATGTTAGCTTTTGTTATAAGAATTTTCAATAAGTCCCTTGGTATCTTCTAAGTCCTTTATTGTTTTAACAATAACCTCTGTGTCCCCTGTTCCGTAATGACCGATATTGGAAACATCCCGTATGTTTTTGGTAGGATTTTCTAAACTTTTAAAATCCAACTTTAAGTAGATGACCAACTCCTTCTTTTTGGTTTTTATCTCTACGCAAGCAAAGTTTTTAATTCTGGAAAAAGCATGATAATATTTTAGTTCTTTTTTCTGTACGTCATCCCCTAAGGAGAACATAAAATCTTCCAATTCTTGGTAAAGTGCCAGTAAGTCATCAGATGCTGCATTTATGGCATCGTCCATGTCTCGGTATTTAGTTGGCAAACCATTTGAAGTTCTGGTCGAATCTTGCTTTTGAGATGTCCCGGCCAATTCGAAAATGACATTTTTTCCCTCAAAAATACGGTATCTTATAAGTTCTATATTTCGATTAATCTGCCCAATTGCATAATCATCATATCGAGTAAAGTCTTTGGCTATACACAATAATCTAGGGTTTGTCCAATCTACTTGTTTATCTTTTGGTAAAGCATTTTTTTTCATGCAGAGCAATTCAAAATTGGCTTGATGATCCATTAACCAATCCAAATAGAACAAGCCTTGATTAATCACATTTTCTTTGCTATCCAATTTGTATTCAATAATTACCGGTGAAAAGTTTTCGTCAATGCCTAAAGTATCTATTCTACCCTTATGTTTATTTCCTGTGGAATATTCTGATGCTAAAAATTGAACCCCGAAAAATGTATCTAAATTCTTTTTGCAAAGGGCTTGAATCTCCCGTTCGTAACTGAATTCAATTGGTGATTTTGAAGTAGCAATTCCTCCATTGATGCTATATAGTTTTATATCCGCCATATTACAAAGGTCATTTAGCTATGATTGTTAGTGGTCAGAAACGTTGAGACTATTTGTAATCTCTAAGTTTTTTATTAACCTAATCATTTTTTGAGCATCAAGTCTTGAGAATTTATCAGCCTTAGTTTTGTATTTATCTTGTTTTATGTTCCAATTAGTCATGGCATCGTAAATGTTATCCAAATCATAGGTGTTCAGATCAATGATTAATTTAGTTATTGAATTAAGTAGTTCAATTTTATCAGTTTCCTTATTTATAAATGGTAATTCATAAATATCTAGGACTCTGTTAATGTCACTTATAAAATGTTTCATTTGAGAATGAAAAATTGCGTTTTTAACCTCTTGTTTTTTAGTTGATTTTATTATGAAAACTTCTCCTTTACCTTTGCTAATCTTGTTTAAAAAAGGGTTGTTGCGAAGGTCTTCTTTAAGTTGAGGGGAATAGGTGCCGAAATTTGAATTAATGAATGAATAGGGAATTTTATGACTTGTAAACGTATTGATATGAAATACAGTTTTCTGTGTTACCACCTCTCCATAATTGATTCTCCAACGATTCTCTATTTGCTGTAATATTATAGCGACATCCAAATCATAATTTTTTTTCGCAAAAAGTGTATCTATGGTTTTGACAGAATGTGACTTATTTTCAAAAGCTTCTTTCAGTATAGCCTGCCTTAGTTTTTTGACATGCATTGAGCTTTCTTTAATTTTATTTTCTAAATCATCACATTGTCTGATGGTTTCTAGCAACTTTGGTTGACTTGAAAAATCGGGTATGTTTATCCTTTGATTAAAAAACCTATCTTTTTGCAGTCTTACCCGGTTTGTTGTTCCATCACTTCCTTTATTACATAATTCATCAAACCAAGTAGTTTCTGTAAGAGAAAGAAATAATTCCTTTGAAATAACTGATTCGTCAATACCGATGCACCAAAAATCATTTGTTACGATAGCATTGTTAAGAAATGAGGGAACAATCCCAAAAGATCCGTTACGCGCGTCAATCCCAGAAATAAGAAAATCTCCTTCTTTTACTAAGTACATTTTTGATTTAATATCCTTACCAAGTTTTTCTTGTCTCAAATCTAGACCTCTATGATGGTTTCTAATAGTGACAAGTTTATATTTTTTATGAGGCTCTAAATCGATTGGTCTTTTAAATCGATGAAGAAAGTCTCCAATACGAAATACTCTACTCATAACGAGATATTTTTCATGAGTTTATCAAGCAACAACTGAGATTCGTTGATTGATTTAGTTAACTCGGAAATAGCCTCAGTGCTAGATAGTTCAAAAGGGTTCTGCTTAGAGGTTGGATTCTTAACGTCCAAGTTCCAGTCAATAAGATTTTCCACCGAGACTTTCCAAGATACCTGACTCTCTTTGCGATTATTCCACCAATTCATAATAGGTTCGAACTCTTGGAATTGAATCGGCTTCCTTTTCGAATAGCTTTTTTGGCCCTTAGGCAATCGATGTTCGTAATACCATATTTCTTTGGTTTTACTACCTTTTTCGAAGAACAATAAGTTGGTACTTACCGTTGCTGGATGAAATGTGCTTTGAGGTAAACGGATGATAGTGTGCAAATTACAATCAGTCAATAATTTTTCGCGTATCCTTTCTTTTACACCATCACCAGTTATAGAACCATCTGGAAGTACTATCGCTGCACGCCCATTTGGTTTCAACAATCGAAGCATCAATATCACAAACAAATCTGCGGATTCCTTACAACGGTAGGTTGCAGGGAAATTGGTTTCCACACCATCCGCTATGCTTGCACCAAAAGGAGGGTTTGCCAAAATGACTTGTACTTGGTCTTTTTTGCCAATACTGTTGTACTCTTTTTTTAGGCTGTCAATATAATGGTAGTCGGGGATTTCAATTTCATGCAGAATTAGATTGGTCAGACCCAGCACGAAAGGCACTGGTTTAAATTCCCATCCGGTAATACTGTTTTGCAAAATATGCTCATCATCAACAGTTTTCACATAGTTTTCCCTTACATGGTCAATCGCTTCGGTCAGAAATCCGGCGGTTCCCGATGCCGGGTCAAGTACTTTTTCACCTAACTGAGGGTCTGTCATCAACGTCATTAACTTGGTAACTGCTCTTGGAGTGTAATACTCCCCTTTGTTTCCAGCGTCTCTTAATTCGACCAATATGTTTTCATAGATAGTTCCGAAAACTTGCTTGTCTTTTGAGCTATTGAAATCAATTTTGTTAAGTTCGTTAATGACCTTTCGCATTTCATAGCCTGACTTCATAAAGTTATTTGTACCGTCAAAAATTTGCTGGACTATACTAGCCCTTTTTGGATTTTTAGAACTGGTCAATGCACTCAAAGTAGCGAAAAGGCCTTTATCATTTTGAGTGGTTCTGTCGATGAAATCCAGTAATTCGTCACCTGTGATACCCTCGGTGTCCTCCGCCCAATTTCGCCATTGAAACTTTTTTGGAATTACAGATTCATAATCCTCTTTTATGAGCTCAAGTTCTTGGTCTTTATCATCTATTATTTTCAGAAACAACATCCAACCCAACTGTTCCAGACGTTGTGCGTCACCAGATATACCCCTATCCTGACGCATGATGTTTCTGATGTTTGTTATTACTGCTCCTACGTTCGCCATTTATGCTATGCTGTTATATAATTCGGATTCCAGCTCTTTTAGTGCGGATAAGTATTGTTTTTTCCCCCCAAAAGCCTTTATTAATTCCATTGGAGTTCCCAATTTATTCAATGGATCAAGTTTTAAAACTTCAGTAGTTTCAATGGTCAAGAGACCATCTTCTGCATACTTATCCAATAGGCTGTTTAATACGGCTTGTGCTTTTTGCCCATACTTAGTGAAGTAGTTTCTCTTTTTAACGTTATTGGCCCGCTCTTTTCGCGTTAGAGGTTTCGCTTCGAAAGCTAAATGACAGATTAAATCAAAAGGGTCAAAATCCTTACCTACTTCTTCTTTGAGAAGGTCGAAGAAAATACCTTGCTCTTCCAATTCTTGAATTATTGCTTCCTTCTTTTCGGCTTGATTCCAATGATTCAAGAATTTATCTAACGTTTTAAATTGTTTGGTTATGTTGTTTTTAGTGTAATCCCTCAAGCTTTCGGTTATGATTTTTCCATCTATTCCTAAATATTGAATACGTTCATTTATGATTTTGACGGGAACGCCATTAATTCTAATTTTTCCGCTAGGTTCATTTATGATATGGCCACCACCTTCAATGGCAGGATAGTCTCCTTCCTCTGGAAATTCTATTTCTTCACCATCTAGAATATCGGTAATTATTTCTGTTGTCGTTTCATCTTCAGCACCGCTTATATCTGCATCCTCATTTACCTGCTTAATCATAACAGGATCTCCATCAAATTCTGGGTCAGCAAAGAGATTCGTGACATTTCGGAAATCCATGATTGTGAAATACGTTTTTCCGTATTCCTCGTTTATTCGGGTTCCTCGACCAATTATTTGCTTGAATTCAGTCATTGAACCGATGTTGCTATCCAAAACGATAAGTTTGCAAGTTTGTGCGTCAACACCAGTGGTCATTAGCTTTGATGTGGTTGCAATGACTGGATAGGGCTCACTAGGGTTGATAAAACTGTCCAATTCCCGTTTCCCCTCTTCATTATCCCCTGTTATTTGCATAACATATTTATTGTTTTGCAAGAATAGGTCGGGGTTGGCATTAGCCAATTCAGTTCTCATTCCTTCCGCATGTTCTATGTCAATACAGAAAACGATGGTTTTTGCAAATCGGTCATAGCCCTTCAGAAATTCTGTAATTTTCTGTGCGACTGATTGCCTTCTTTCATCAACAACAATGTTCTTATCAAAATCCGTTCGATTGTAAATTCTGTCCTCAACAGGATTTTTGTTCTTGTCTAAGAATCCATCTGGTGGTCTCCAGCCTTCAGCATCAATATCGAGCGTAATCTTTATTACCTTATATGGTGCTAGGAAGCCATCATCTATACCTTGTTTTAGGGAGTAGGTGTAAATAGGTTCTCCGAAATAGTCAATATTTGAGACTTCAGTAGTTTCCTTCGGGGTAGCTGTCAGGCCGATATGAGTTGCCTTGTTGAAATATTCTAATATTTCACGCCATTTACTATCGTCTTTTGCGCTGCCCCTATGGCACTCATCTATAATTACTAAATCAAAAAAATCTTGACTGAATTTTTTATAGGCATCCTCAGATTTACTATCAGACAAACCCTGATAAAGTGCTAAATAGATATTGTAAGCGGTATCAATTTTTTTGTTCTTTATTATTGTCATTGCTTCCTTAAAAGGAGCAAAATCTTTGCGGAAGGTTTGGTGAATTAAAGCTGTTCTGTCGGCTAAGAAAAGAATTCTCTTTTTTGCGCCACTTTTCCATAATCTCCAAATAAGGTGGAAAGCTGTGTAGGTCTTGCCACAACCCGTAGCCATTACTAATAGAATCCTGTTTTGTCCTTTAGCAACCGATTCAATAGTTCTATTAATTGCTATTTGCTGATAGTATCTTGGTGTTTTACCCGAGTTATCTTGAAAATAATCTTGTTTGGCTATTTCTTCTACCTCCTCGGTTTCAATTCCTTTGTACTTTTTATATTTTTCCCAAAGCTCTTCAGGGTTAGGAAACTCACCTAGAGCGATTTCTTTTTCAATTATTCCATCGGTTGTGGTTTTATCATGAAAATAGAATCCGTCACCATTACTGCTAAAAACACAAGGAATATCCAAAGTATTTGCATAGCCGAGGGCTTGCTGTATCCCACTTTTTAAACTATGCTTGTTGTCCTTTGCCTCGATAATGGCAATTGGAACATTAGGCTTGTAAAAGAGAATATAATCAGCGAATTTTCTTTTGCCTCTTGCCGTCAGCTTACCTTTAACATAAATGCGACCATCCGTGAAGAATATTTCACGACCAATTTGGGTTAGTTCATCCCAACCTGCATCGAGTATGGCCGGCGTGATAAATTTGGCCTTTATGTCAGATTCGGATAAGTCTTTTTTATTCATTGGTCAGTTGGCTGTTAATACAATGTAGTAAAACACTCACAGTTTAAAAAATGCCAAGGCATTCTGAGTATGGATAAGTTGATAAATACAATACTTTTTTCTCTGTTTAATTAATTATTTAATAGGAATTGGATCTTCTTCTTTATCATTTCAAAACGTTCAGATTGTCCTTCGTAAAACATAAACCCCATCACTGCTTCTTGAAGTTGAGCACTCTCCAAGATTTCTTGCAGACAGGTTTTTAGAAAATCTTTGACATTTTTCGAACTATTGGCTAGAACCTCATGCCAATCGGTACGGTTATCCAATACATAGGTGATGTCCTCTAAATCTTTGCTCAATCTAGGGTCGTTTCCACCTCTATCCTTAAAAGCTGAAAATTTACTGGCTAAAAAATAGGGTAGGGGCATGATTTGAATTTTGATATCATCAACCATAACAGTTTCTCTAAGGTCAAACCCTTTTGCAAACCAAGGGTTCGCAGGAGCCCAACCCACAGCCTTTGTACTCATAACATCAACCAAAACATCATCCAGTTGAAATCGACAAATCACACCAAGGTCAGCAGATTGTGTAAAGCCTTTTTCAATTAAAAGTTGTCTTACATCTTCCAATTGGGGAATGGAAAGAATTTGTAGGCTGATATCGATGTCTTTTGTTGGCCGTACATCATCTGCTGCCGGGTCATTGATATACAAGCTCACATAGATGACTTCATCATTTAAATCTCCTAAAGCAGAAGCTACTTTTTTAATAATTTCTTTATTGATAAGCGTATTCTTCATTGTAGACGCTTTTCCAATTCTTTAGTAGCCAGATTTCGTTCCCTAGCCTTTCCCAATCGCATCGCATCGGCCAAGGCCAACAATTCATGAAGTTTAGGATCTTCAAGACAGGCTTTTGGAACATTGGGGTGTAAAGGCTCAATGGCAAATCCACGATTGGAACCTAGGGCATAGGGCCAAACGTAATCTTGCTCACTTTGAATGACTTCATTCAGTGGGGGAGCACTATGGGAAGTTAGTACCCCTCTGACGGAAGACGAGGGTTGTTCAGGATATACGTAGCGAAGACCATATTTCAAAAAATCAAGAAGGGCTGACTTAAAAACTTGTTTTTTGTCTACCGAGACAAGTCCTGCAATCTTGCTTCGGTTTAAGGATTCGCTGACTTCACTCTGGCTAATATGCAACTCATTGGCTAAGTCTTTATTAAACCACGGGTCATCACCTTTGGCGATGATTTTAAGTAAAATGACCACATCATGTGGTCGCATACCACTATGCTTTTTCATGATTGTAATTTGCAATTCGCGAATCGCGATATGCAAATCTACAATATATTTTTGAATCTATCTTATCGCCTATAAGAAATATTAATTATGTTTTTTCTTTTTTTGATTTTCAATTTCCCCCAACTTCTCCTTCAAAACTTCTATATCCGCCATTACTTTGTTATCAATGATTTTTGGCGTAATGCTGTGTAGTCCGCAAATTCTTATGCCCAAGCATCTTGCCAACGGTTTCAATCGGTACGCCATTGGTTAGAGTAACCGTAGTAGCAAAGGTATGTTAGGCTAAATAGGTGGTGAGGTACTTTTTAATATTGCAATGGTCGGCGATTTCTTTAGGTGTGACTTGGATTTTTTGTTGCCGAGTATAGGAATCACGCACTCATCATAGACAACTCCAAGGTGGCTTTTAACCGTGGAGCCGGAGACGGCCGAGCGTTAAGAAAATGTCCTGAGGACATTTTTAGCCGAGGAGCGAGCTGGCGCGTTGGCTTTCGACTCCCGAAGGCGAAACGAAAAAAAGCTACCCTTGGGTAGCTTTTTGAAGTGGAGCCGGAGGGGTTAACGTACGTTGTTCCCTAAGTCTCGCAATGTTGCAAATAAAAATACCCATCACTACTATAGTGATGGGCATCTTAAATCTTCAAAAAACAGCTAAGCAAGCTCAGCATTTTTTTTCCACTTTAAGCTGCTGCGTATTTTTGAGTGTCGTGGAGCCGGAGGGAGTCGAACCCTCGTCCAAACAAGCAATTGCAATG
>JBCCEC010000117.1:0-9592 GCA_039030475.1 Bacteroidota bacterium | reverse complement strand
TGGAATTGGTTTGTTGGAGATGATTCAAAATCCGATTTTCCCGTAGATCAAGATTTGGTTGCTGCTTTTGATGCTAGTGATGCCAGTGGTGGTGGCACCGATTTGAGAAGAGCGGTAACACTTAACGATGATGGGTTGACGGCTATAAAATTTCCAAAAGAAGGTGATTTGGGCCCTGATCACGACTGGATAGAAATCAGATTGGCAGATATTATTCTGTTGTATGCGGAAACCTTGAATGAAAATGGTGCTCCTGCTTCCACAGTACTTCCACTATTGGACGACATAAGGACAAGAGCTGGCTTAAATAGCTTGACAGGGACAATAAGTTCGCAGGCCGAGGTTAAACAGGCTATTCTAGATGAAAGACGACTGGAATTGGCCTTTGAAGGACAAAGATGGTTCGATTTGGTCAGGACAGGTACAGTGGATGCAGAGATGGGAGAAACGATAAATACTGATTATTATGTGTTTCCTATTCCTATCTCCGAAATTCTTGCTACAGATGGAGTGATTACCCAAAATCCTGGATATTAATTTGCAATTTAACAGTAAAAGATAAGTAGTAGTTATATTGAGTTAGTTTAGTTTTTGAAAAGGCCATTGGCACCACTAGGTCAATGGCCTTTTAAGTCATAATCAAGAAGAATTAAAGATACGTTTACTTCGTTTGGGTATTTTTAGTATTAATAAACCAATCCGGTGAACTTGTTTTCCATCAATTGAAAATATGGGAATTGATATACTGGCAAAGAGCGAGATCAATGGAGTTCAAAAAATAGATTATTTCCAATCTGAAAGATTTTATTGAACATAAAAATCTAGAGCCTTACAATGAACTTCCTTTTGAGTAAATGCTATCTGGAAAGTTTGGAGTGAGGTAAAACAGTATACAAGATACCATCCAAAAACTTAAATACTTTGAAATACTAAAAATTTAGACCGTATAGCAGAACTTTTATTGCCAACATAGATAGGATGGATGGCTATGAGCTATATTATATGTTGGATGATATTTTAAGATTGAGAATGTTAAGGATTATCCATAAATAACGTCTGAAATGGTTTAAAAATCAATTGAGACGAGAGTCAAATGGACATAGTGACCTTAGATTATATTTCGGTTCTACACATCAGAGTATTGTGAACTTTCGAAACCAAATCATATCATTTATTTAAAATAAAAAATCTCCAAATAGTTTTACTATCTGGAGGCTAAAGTGACCTGGCTGGGGCTCGAACCTAAAGCTCTAAATCCAGTCAGAGTCGCAACTTTGCTATTGTTCAAAATCAATGTTGACGATTTGTGAACTTTTTATGATGTAAATTATGTCAAAGTAACTTTCGAATTACAAATATATACCATTTCAAATCTTAACAAAAGTTATTGACTGTTAGTGTTAGATATGACTTTGGCGTCCATTAAAATAAGTAATCGCTTGAAGTATTATAAATCGTTTTCTTTACTGGTCAAAATTGTTTAAGAAAAGTAATCTTACTGATAAATTGGGTATTCCTTTGTATGGGGTCAATTATATCGGTTTGAGTGTCATTGAAAACTAAATATATAAAAGAGAGCGGCATATATTCCCAGCTAAACCGAACGTTCCATCTTCCCTGTTCATCAAAACTATTGTATTGATAAAATGTTGACAGTTGGACCCTTGGATTTAATGCCAGACGTAAACTTCCTGTATATAGGTCTGCATCCAGGTTTTCATTTAGAATCCCAATTCCATTTAGGTTATTCCGTTCATAATCCGCAGTGAAGGAAATATTTGGCAAAGGTGCATACCTTAGTCCTGCATTTAAAGTGTTTCGAGTTCCATTGTAAAAGTTTCCAAATTCAAATCTTCCTGAAGCGGAAAGTTTCTTTGATTGGTCAGAATTATATCGAATTAAATAGCGCGTATACTTATAATTACCCTGCTCAATATCCAATCCCAAAGGAGCAAAATCAAAGTTGATATTTTGCCAAGTTGGTGTAATCGCCGTTTCTAGAAAGCTATTATCCCTAAACCAAGTATAAATAGGAAATAAATATAAACTCGCCTGTTGAAAATTTCCGAAGTCTTCAAAATCATGATAATAGTAAAAATAGGCACCTGGGTCCCAACGACGGATAAAAGGGAGTGACTTTGGGCGTAGTATTGCATACGCACCAGGAGTATGATACATGACGTTTTTTTGAAATACAAAGCCCATGTCGGGAGTATAATCTTGACTTACAAAAGCGTTCGTATATCGTAAAAAATATTTGTTTGTCCTTTTACTTAATTGAAAACGTCCTGAAAATCCCGCTTGGTCTATCTCGCTATCTACAGAAGTAGATAATAAATAGGATAATGTAATCTCGCTTTTGGGGCGAATAAGCCCATCAACAGAGATGGTGGTGTTGTTACGGTTACCAATTCCCAAATCGGAAGAAGAATCATCTAATCTATAAGTAACCATAGCTCCGAAGTTGTTCTCGTTACCATAATTTTTGGTGTAGCGACCTACGCCGAAAGTACTCCCTGTGCTATTATCAGTACCACGTTGACGTACGGCTAAAGCTGCTAAAGTCCTCTCATCATTTCTATCAGTATAACGCACTCCAGCATCCAAGGGAGCGGGTGCTGCATTAAATGTATTTTCTAAACCAATGGTTCTGCTAAAAAACGGTCGTATTTGGGAGTTTCTTCCACCAGTCCAAATACCGGAGTTTTCTAAAAAAAACTGCCTTCTTTCAGGAAAGAAAATATTGAACCGCTCGAGATTGTTTACCGCCCTATCTACGTCAGCTTGTGCAAAATCAGTATTTATGGTTAGGTCTAAAACGGCATTAGGTGTCATGGCCCACTTGACATCCCCTCCGAATTTTGGCTCACTTTCTTTGTTTGTCGAGGAACTTCCTGTTTTACTTTCATCGTATTGATATAATGTGTAGGGTTCTACACGTATGTTGGCTGACGGGGGAGGCACTTTCAGTCCTGTTAGTTTGGCGGCATAAACCATCCTATTTTGTGAAAAAGACTGAGGTATCGCCGGAAATACTGTTTTTTCATAATCTCTGCGGGCTAAACGATAAAAAGTTATTCCCCATTCTACATCTTTTCCAGCGATTAGCTTATCGTAGCGTATGGACTTAAAAGGAATGGCAAATTCGGCATAGTAGCCATCCTTGGTACGGCTTGTTCGAACGCTCCATAAGGCATTCCAATCTGTATCCGTGCTGTTACCATTGAAGTTTTGTAAATCCAATTGATTTCCGTGTGGTGTTGTTTGAAAGGATACAGCATATTGTTTAGTGTTCTGAGCATCAATTTGGATTCCAAAAACGTCGTTTTCTGTTCTATTGAAATCACGTCTTAGATCTTGCATTCGCACTCCTTTTTTGCCCAAGGAATCTGCGGCAAATACCCCAAAATATAGGTTCTTATCGTCAAAAAGTACTTTGACGGTAGTTTTGTTCTTTATTAATCCTCCTTGTACAGGCTCAACTCTAAAAAAATTAGTGATAGCTTCTGCTTTTTTCCAATCTGTTTCATTTAGCTTACCGTCAACATCTATCTTATTGAAAGTTCTGAAGGCTTTTATTTCGATTGGATTTTTAGGAGGTGGAAAATTATCCGTTACTTTCTCCTGCGCTACTGAAATTACTTGAACGAATAGGAGAACAATTAATGTATTTATTCTCATGTTATCTTTTAATTAGTACTACAACTAAACTGTAGTTTAATATTTTTTGCGAATGAAAAGTTGTAATATGACAAAGCGCAAACATGCAAAACGTCTTACACGTTTCGTTTCTCAGATTAAACTCGTATTTGGAAAGTTTTAGGTTGTTGGGATAATCCTGGGCGGTGGTTTATTAAGGAAGCTAACAGGTGTTACAAAACAATATCTTGGTGATTCGTAATCAGGGTTGGATTGTCCTTCAGAAAACTTTATAACGTTTTTGAATTCGAATTCATCGGTTGTATTATCAAGTAAAGGTGTTAACTGATTCCCTAAAAAGATGATTTGACATAGTTCACAGTGCGTGTCATCATCATTAGAGAAATGCGAAAAAGTATGTGCGTTTCCAACTCTAACCAAAAAGAATATGGTTAAAAATAAAAGAGCGATTATATTTTTTCGAGTATTCTTACGCATTACATTAACTATTACAATCCAATTTTTTTCATTTTAGGTTTTTCATATCTACTATCCTCTGCAGGATATCTCAAAATCGAATCATATTTCCCTGTTTCCTTTGCCATCGCCCATATCAAGCTTTCACCGGCAGGGATGCTTTTTGGGACGTGTTCGTATATGTCATCTTTGAAAGCCTCATCAGAATTAACGAGTTCCCAACCTTCCGCCTTAAATTGCTGGGTTAAATCTTTTAAAAACAAAGCACTTGTTAGGTTATGGTGTAATAATAGGGTATGATTGATATGACGACTTGTTAGTTTAAAAGCGAGGTTTTCGTAATAAGTAGCTCTTTCCAAAATATGGTCTAGATAAAACGCTTTGTATTTTTGGATTTTTAGACTGTTGACACCTTCTTTCTGAATACAGGCAATCAACTCTGAATTCACATACCAATCTGACGCGTCGATAGTAACGGAGCCGTTTTTATAACCGTACTTTTTAAGGATATTTCGAAAGCCAGAAATTTTTTCCTCAGTATTTCCTTCCTTTAAATATGGGAATCGGAAAAGTTTGGTAAAGGTTTTATATTTTGAGATAATAGAGTCTGTTTGTAACAATTCTCTCTCAAAATCGTCGACGGTCAGCTTATCACTATTAAAATATGGGTGGGTAAATGTGTGATTGGCAATGGCATGGCCTTTGCTTGACCAGCGTTCAAGTAGGTACTTTCCTTTCGTGTCTAATTTATTGGAACCTGTAACAAAGAATGTAGCGGTTAATTCTTCTTCCTCCAAAGAGTTTAGAATCATCCTATTCCAATCTTCGAACTTATATGTTGCTAAATCAGTTGTGATTCCATCATCAAAGGTAAAACTCACCTTGGGTTTACCATCTTCAATATTAGCTGTGCTGTTTCCTGGTAATGATTCTTTGGTATTTGAGCTAGTTTTCTGAAGACAGCCCACCATCAAGAAAACAAAAAGTATAGCTAAAATTTTTCTCATTCTTGTTTTCGTGTTTTTAACCAAACAGCTGATGACCCATCATCTATTATTTTTTTTATTGAAGTACCATCTTTATCCATCATATAAGTACTCCAGTATCCATCCGTTTTTGATTGAAAAATAAGTTGAGAACCATCTGGAGACCAAGACGGATGAGAATCATCAACATCACTAGATGTTAATCGTTTTTGATTGGACCCATCTATATTCATACTATAAATTTCTTGATTACCATTTCTTTTAGAAACAAAAGCGATTTCATTGCCATTTGGCGAAACCTCAGGATGCCAATCTTCGGCATCGTTATTGGTTAATTGAATCAGGTTACTACCATCCATATTTGTAATGCTTATCTCACTTTTTTCATCTTTGGACTCTGAGTAAAAGACTATTCTGCCATCTGGTGTAAAACAAGGGCCACCACCGCTTAGTGATTTTATTTGAGTCTGTTCGCTACCATCTGAATTCATACTCCAGATTTCGTCATGCACGATTCCTGTTGAATCTTTATAATATCTTGCAAAAACAATTTTTTTTCCATCTGGTGACCATGTGGGTGAACTATCCCACATACTATCTGCATGAGTTAATCGCTTCCAATTTGTTCCATCACTGTTTACCGTATGAATAGACCATGTTTTCTTATTATCATACTTTGCATAAAAAGCGATGCGTTTTCCGTCAGGAGACCATGCTAAATAGCCGCCTCCGCTTTTAGGTGGATTTGTAATCTTAACTTTTGATGTACCTTCAATATTGGTTAGGTAAATCTCCCTTTTACTTGACTTAGTTGAGGCATTGGCATAAACAATTGTCAAAGGTGTTGAATCAGACTTGTTACCGTCTTGACAAGCTGTAGACACGGTAAAGAACACTAATAGGACTGCTGTGAGATTTACTAGTTTCATGTTTTAATTTTTTGATACAACTTGTTAGTCTGGTCTTAACCTTTCAATAATTTGAGCATCTACCCAAAATATATCCTTGTTTTCAAGGCTTCCTCCATTAAAGAAAAGATATTTTCCGTCTGGCGTTACATATCCTCCACTCTCCCCAAAGCTTGTATTTATTTTATCTCCCAAATTAATGGCAGGTCCCCATGAACCATTGTGTTGTCGAAAACTGATATACAAGTCAGAATCGCCATATCCGCCATCTCTTTCACTATCCCAGATTAAGTAGGACTCATCTGGTGCGATGAATGGATGCGCAGTGTATTTTCCGGTGTTAATTTCTTTGCCGAGTAGTCTTGGTTCTTCACGTTTACCATTCTTGAATGTAGATATACGGATTACATCATTGTTTTTATAATCGTCAAAAACATAGGTACCCTTGATGGATGATGACAGGCGCATAATACCCCAATCTTCTCGGTTAAAAATGGCCCCTAAACTTTTTACCTCTGACCAACCAAACTCAGTACGCTCAATATAGTGCTTGCCTAAATGCATTGTCATACCATCTGGAGCAATAATGGGTCGACCCACCCTGGGTCCCACCACCGACTCGCGCCATCGATTATTTTTAAATTTAAAAACAACTAACGACCATTTTCCAGTTTTGAGGTCTTTTCGAGTAAAGTAAAACTCTTTCATATCGGGTGTGAAGAAACCGCTAAGGTCACGATGTTCTGTCGAAACCATACCTGGAGCAAAAATTTTAGGGGTCAAGCCTGGTTGTTTTTGACCAAGGTATGGGCTTTCCATAGTAGTTGAATCTTGGTCTTTTGTCTTCTTTTTTTTAGTGTTACAAGCACCTAAAAACAGTATGAATGAAATACCTAAAAACATCAAGTTTATGTAATGTACTTTGTTCATATCATTTTCTTACATACCACTTTATCGGATAACCAAACAAAGTAGACTTATAGTTCAAAATAGTGTCGTTAACTTTGTCAATCATCATACTGCTCCTTAAACCATTTGTACTCAATGTCCAATTGGTTTCACTTCCAAAAGTAACAACACTTAGCGTATCGCTTTTGAGATTTGGTCGTTGTCCCCAAAAGGGTTCTAGTTGTGCAAATACTTCTTTCCCATTGGCAATTGTTAGAAATTGGACATCAATAGTATGTTCTACAGATGTTTTGCCCATATCTTCCCAACCTACCCTAATTGGATATCCTTCTCTTACAAGTTTTATAAGTTCATTTTTTGCTCCTTGTACAACTTTTCCAGATTTGTCCGTTTGAAAAATCAGTTGCCATTCTTCGTTATGTTGCGAAGAACAGCTTACACAAAACATTGGTATTAATGCTGACAATACCAGTTTTAAAATACCATATCTCATGCGGACTTAATTATTGAATTTAAACATTTTCTTAAAGAGTGTTTTGTAAACATATCCCCAAGGAATTATCAGTAAATCCAGTATAATAGCGGTAATGCAAATATTTAAAAACCCTTCTGCTGACTCAGTGATTAACCCGTTATTATTCATCGGAAGGTATACACCAAGCACCCAAACCGCCTTATAGAATAATTGTAATAACAGAAGTGGAATCATTTTTAAAGGGTAACGTAAGCCTAACGCCATTAGAGTTGCGTATGCCACCCAAAGGCTATAGACTATGCCCTCTATTGTTTCTAGTGGCTTTTCTGGAGCAATAATTTCTGCCCATGCTTGATATCCAACACCGACAAAAGTCAGTAGATAAAGGGCTTTCATTAAATACTTCCTTAAACGAGAAACGTCAATTGGATTATCTGTTTGCATTTACAAGTCTGGTTTAATTAAGCTTACAAATTCTTAAATAAACAAGAAACTGACTTGTCAAATTCGGTCAATATTTATTTATGAACCTAAAACCTCTATTTGTGCATTTTCATAAGTATCACTTGGGTTGTAGCCAAATTTTTTCTTAAACTCTTTACTAAAATGAGCTAAATCCTCAAACCCTAATTCTAAGTACATTTCAGAAGCTTTTTTCTGTTGAAACTGCATTTCACACCTAGCGTAGTGTAATCGTTGATCTTTTATCCATTGATGCGGAGATACCCCTAATTCTTTAACGAAAAGTCTTTGGAAAGTTGAAGTACTACTTCCATATTTAATTGCAAGCTCGTCTACCGTATTTTTTTTGGATATATGCTGATGCAAGAACGAAACCAGACGATGTTTATCACCACATAACTGATTTCGTATAGACTTATACTTTGTTGAGTACAAAACTTTCGACACCTGTATTCGGAGTGATTCAACTTTTTCCGTATCTATTTCTTCTATTCCTCCAAAAAAAGGGGATAAGGCCTTAAAACTTGATATTAATATCTCATTTTTTAAGATTGACGGATGCTGGTTTTTTTTATGCTCTGCGCTATCAATATTTTTATAGCTACCCGGATTTACATCAGGTAGCACAAAAACTAATGCTTCAAAAAGATTGGTTTCTTGACTAAGAAATCTTTGGGCTTTATAGTCGGAATATTCTAGAATAAGAATTGTGTCTCCTGCTTTATAGACTATACTTTCATAATCATCAAAAAGCTTTAATTTTCCTTGCTTAACATTGAGTAATATACTAACATTTTGAAAGACCGAATAAACTTCTGTATTGACTGTAAGAAAACGAGCAGCAACTGGTTTTCCCGTATGTAAAATAAGTTGAAATTTCCTAGTACTCATAATGCTCCATGGGAAGTATTATTCTTTATTTATAATCTTAAGAATGATATCAAAATCTTTTTTCCCTTCTTTCAATATAGGTAATAACGGCCAAATATGAGGCACCCTATTTTTATAAAACACTTGTACAGCTACCTCGTCCTTTTTCAGTTTAGCGGCCATGAGGATTTGGTCAGGACCAGTAATGTCGTTTTCTGCAATGAATAAGTAAGTAGGAGGGAGGCCTTTGGTTTCTACATTGATTGGGGATATTCTTTCATCACTTAAATCTCCATTTAATGCACACATCTTTTTGGCACTAAGTACTCCGGCTTTGGACAGCATGGGGTCTTTAGTTTCGGTTTTTTCTATAGCTACATTTGTTAGAGTAGCATCAACAACTGGAGAAATTAAGATTAATTTGTCCGGAATTCTTAGCCCTTTTTTAACTAGCAGCTGTGTAAGCGATAATATAAGTGCCCCACCTACGGAATCTCCAATCAAAGTAATGTCATCCAAGGAGAACTTTTCCAAAGCATTGTTGTACACTTCGAGGATGTTTTCCAATATGTTGTCAATTTTATGTTCTGGTGCTTTTGGGTAATCGACCATCCAAACGGTAGCTGAAGTGGATTTTGCTATTTTTTTAGCCGCATTCCAATGATGCTCTCCTGGTCCAGACACGTAACCTCCTCCGTGACAAAAAAGTACAAGACTTTGAGATTTTGATTTAGAGTTTATCTCGGTAATTAGGGTGTCTTTTATTTTGAACTGATGGTGATTAAGACCTTTGATTTTTGGATGATGAATATCATCTTTTCTTAGCTTGGCATAGTCGATAGGAGATTTGCTAAAGGTCTTTTTAG
>JBCCEC010000116.1:0-9740 GCA_039030475.1 Bacteroidota bacterium | reverse complement strand
TTTATATTCATTGGAAAATAAATGGGAAAGTAAATAATGCTAAGTACCTACCATAAATCATATAAAGTTTATTGCTGACGTAATTTACCAAATAAAAAGGTAGTTGAGGAACTCAATAAAAGATAAGGTGTTAGTGAACAGATAGGAATTGAGCACCTTTTTTTTAAAATAAGTACGATCGCAATGCTCGGACAAAGGTGTTCTTGTAAGGTTCCCAAGGTCTTTTTTAATGTCATTTCAATTGCTTCTATAGGTTAATGAATCTATAGCTAAGTATGGCCTTTCGAATCTTGAAGTCCCCTTTGGTTTTAATGAGAGTATAGTTTAATCCATATAGGATGTTTACAAGTCCTAAAAAATTCCAATTGGACGAGAATAGCTCACTTACACGAAATAAAAGTAATTTACAAGGGAATAAATACCTAGATTTGAAAGTGGTAGAATCCGTTAAAAGGTAATCCATTATTCATGAAAACAGTTATGATTTTGGGAGGAGTAAAAGGTGTTGGCAAAGAAATCCTTTATTCCTGCCTTGAAAGGGGTTACAATGTTTCTTTTTGTGGTAGAAATGCAAAGCTTGGAGAAGAAATCATGAAATCTTCCAAAGCGGAAAATCAACTTTATTTCCATCAGCTGGATTTAAATAAAATTGATGAGCTCAAAAATTATCACGATGAAACCCTGGAACGATTTGGAAAAATTGACGCCTTGATTTTGTATGCCGGAATTACCCCGGTGGCATCTATTTTGGATACCGAGGAACATATGTACGATAGTGTTTTTAATGTCAATCTTAAAGCGCCTTTTTTCCTTTTGAAGCATGTTCTAAAAACTATGGTAAATGCCCAATCGGGGTCTATAGTATTTTTTGGATCCGCACATATGGATTATGGCCAAGAGGACAGAACAGCCTATGCCCTAACTAAAAGTACGCTTTATACCTTATCGACCCATATTGCCCATCACTATGCAAAACAAGGTATCAGGTCAAATTATCTCGTCATGGGTTGGACCAATACGGAAGGTGAAGTTGAACTAAGAGCCAGGGAGGGGGTTGGTGAGGAAGACCTAAAAAACAAGGCAAAAGGTATCATCCCTATGGGACGATTGCTAAATCCAACAGACCCTGTACCCGCGGTGCTTTATTTTATTTCTGATGAATCTTCAATGACCACTGGTTCGCTTATTAGAATTACAGGTGGCGAATATATTTGATTGCCTATGCAAGCCCAACCCGTTTTTTATGCTAACAATGAATTATTGGAAGGTCCAATCTTTGATCATGCCAATAGCTTGCTCTACTTTGTTTCAATCTTTGATGGTTTAGTGTATTGCTATGAACCCGCTACCAAAAAAATCCTAAGTGTAAGATTGGATTCACCAGTGAGTAATGTCTATATAAAAGGCCATAAAAGGGTTATGGCGGCATCTAAGAATGGTTTTTATGAAATAGATTTTAATAGCTTGCAAGCAACCTTTGCCTTTCAAATTGAAATTGATGATGATATACGATTTAATGATGGCATAGAAGATGCTCAAGGTCGATTCCTTATTGGTACGATGGGATATCCGGAAGTAAAGAAAAGTGTAGGGAAAGTGTTTTCTTATCTTGATGGACATTATAAGACCATAATCGAAAATACCACTATCTCCAATGGTCTGGCATTTTCTCCAGACAATAAAATTCTCTACTTCGTGGACACACCAACAAAAAAAGTAGCGAAGTATCATTATGATTTGGAAAGCGGAGATGTTGAGTTCGATTCTTTTGTAATAGAATTCAATGGTAAAGGAAGCCCTGATGGGATTTGTATGGACGGCAATGGTATGCTTTGGATAGCAGAATGGGGTGGTGGGTGCGTTTCGCAATGGAATCCCACGGACGGAACTAAAATCAATGAACGCAAACTACCTTGCCATAATGTAACATCCTGTTGTTTCGATAATCACTCAAACCTTTACGTGACTTCTGCAAAATCTGAGTCAAAAAACAATATTTTCGAGGGAGCTTTGTTTTATATTGAGTTAGATAAAATTTGAAACTATGAGTACTGTTGAAATTAGTGTACTTGTTCCCATTTATGGCATTGAAAAATATTTGGCACAGTGCATAGAAAGCCTATTAAATCAGTCTTTTTCAAATTTTGAATTGATTTTGGTAGATGATGGTAGCCCAGATAATTGTCCGGAGATATGCGATGAATATGCAGCCAAGGATTCAAGAATAGTAGTCGTTCACAAAGCAAATGGTGGTTTGTTGAGCGCGCGGAAGGCGGGGTTGGAAGTGGCCAAGGGAAAATACGTTGCTTTTGTTGATGGCGATGATTGGGTCGACAAGTATTATTTAGATGTTCTTTACAAGCTTGCCAAGGCATGCGCCTCGGACCTTGTAGTGACCGGCCACTTTAGGGAGTTCAATGGAAAAATTGAAACCATAAAACCAAAATCAGCCGGCACTTACAATGCATATGAAATAGAATCTTCAATCTTACCCAAAGCAATTTATACCGGCGATTTTTGCGAGCATGGCATTTCTACCTATGTATGGAACAAGCTTTTCAAAAAAGAATTACTGGATCAAATTCTTTATGATGTGCCCAATGATATTATCATGGGTGAAGATGCAGCCATTACCTATGCTTACCTTGCAATTTCCAAACGGCTAACCGTAAGTAGAATCCCCCTATACTATTATAGGCAACGTCACGATTCCATTGTAAAATCAATAGAAAATCCTAAAACCGAATATTATAGATTGGGGCTCTTAATGAATTTTCTCAATTCAAAACTTTCGAGGAAACTTGATTACGAAAATTTGAACAAGCAGATTAAGTTTTACCTGTACTCACAAATTCTAGTAAGATCCGGTGGACTAATTCAAGATGAATCAGGAGAAATTTTTTTCAATCCTTTTTTAAATACCAGCAAGGGGTCTAAAATAGTTGTATATAGTTCTGGATCGTTTGGGCAACACATACTATCTACTAATGTAAAGACTGATTTTTTCGAGATTGTCAAGTGGATCGACGTTGATTTCCATCAACTGAATATTGGAGGGAATTTTGTACAACCCATTAGCTCGGTGAAAAATGGCGAATTTGATGCTCTGATCATCGCTTCAATAAATCCATCTTTCCGCGCGTCAATTAGTTCAGAATTGGAGCTTATGGGTATAGACGAAAATAATATCGTAAAAATAAATACTGATGAAAATGACATTAGTAAGTTATTGAAACATTTAGGTTTCGACAAAGATTTCAATTATATCCTTAACTAATTGAAAAGAAATGATATCATCATCCGTACAACTCAAGTGAATTATGATATAACATTTAATTAATAAATCCAATGGCAAAAAAATTAATGATTCTCGGAGGAAATCCAGAGACTGGGGTATTAGTAGAAACCGCAATATCAATGGGGATATATACCATTGTAGTTGATATGACCCCTAATTCACCCGCGAAAAAACACGCTTCCGAGAGCTATGATATTGACGTTTTTAAGGTAAATGATGTGGTGCAATTAGCTAAAGATAAAAATGTTGATGGTGTTCTGGTCGGGGTGGCAGATGTTTTGGTAAAACCCTATTGGGAAATATGCAATAAATTAAACCTCCCCTGTTACGCAACCGAAAAGGCAGTGGAAGCATTTTGTAGTAAAGATGGTTATAAGAGATACTGCGCCAAATATGATGTCCAAGATATCCCTGGAATTTATTTGACACGAGATTCAGAAATAAGGAAACCAGAAAACGTTAGTCTTCCTTTAATGGTTAAACCTGTTGACCGCGGCGGTGGTGTCGGAATGAAAATTTGTAGGGATGAAGAAGACTATGTTCAAACGGTCAGAAACGGATTAAAACATTCAAAAAAAGGGGTGGTTTTGGTGGAAAAATATATGGATGCAGATTGTGATGATATGGCCGTATATTATACTTTCAAGGATGGTATCCCCTACCTTTCAGCTACCTACGACAGATATCTTACCCGACTTCAAGGTGATTCAAGTCCAATAGCAATAGGTACGGTATATCCTTCAAAGTATACCGAACTATTTGTAAAAAATGTACATCCCAAATTGTCCGAAATGTTTAAGGGACTAAATATTGAAACTGGGGTGCTAAATGTTCAGTTCTTTGTGGAAAACAATGTTTTCTACAGTTATGACCCAGGGTTTCGACTACAAGGAGAAGCACCTCATATTCACCTTGCTCATATCAATGATTTTGATCATAGGAGAATGTTGGTGAACTATGCACTTACCGGCGTTTTTGGGAATTCCGATTTTTCCAAAAAAAATGATTATATGATGGGAGGTCATAGCGCTTGTTCGGTTTGGGTTCTCTTAAATAGTGGAAAAATTGAATCAATAGAAGGATTGACTGAGATGAAATCCCATAAGAATGTCAATTTTGTGGTAGAACGATTCAAAGAAGGTGATATCGTTAAGGATGAGTGGGTAGGAACGGAAAGACAGGTTTTATTCAGAATTTATACGGCTGCAGATTCCATCTTTGGAATCAATGAAACCATCGAAGACATTAAAAACACCCTTAAAGTTACTGATTCCAATGGTGACGATATGGTAATCGAGTGGTTAAAGCCCTGGAAAACAGATGATTATATTTTCAGTTAAAATTTGGGTATTATATCAACACTACTTATTTTTCTCAATATCAACATGTTAAAAAATTAATGGAATGAACATTTTAGACAAATTTAGTTTAAAGGGTAAGAAGGCAATTGTCGTAGGAGGTGCAGGAGATCTTGGCAAAGCCATGGTAGAAGCGGTAAGTCAAGCGGGGGCACAAACCGTTGTGATTGATTTTGATCAGCGGGTTTTTGAGATTTGTGATGAGTTCAAGGCAGATGGCCTCAACGTAAGTGCCATTCAAGCAGATGTAAGTCAGATTGAACAAATTAAGGAGTCTTATATCACTTCACTTGAAATACTGGGTGGTACGGTTGATATCTTGATTAACTCTGCGGGTATCCAAAGAAGATATCCCAGTGAAGACTTTCCAGAAGAGGAGTGGAGTAAGGTAATAGCAATTAACCTGGATGCCACCTTCTACTATTGTAAGTATGCGGGGAATACCATGATTGAAAATGGAGGCGGAAAAATTATAAATATCGCTTCCTTAATGAGTTTTCTTGGCGGAATTACCATACCGGCCTATGCGGCTTCAAAAGGAGGTGTAGGACAGTTGACCAAAGCCCTCTCAAATGATTGGGCCGCAAAAGGTATTTGCGTCAATGCCATTGCCCCGGGGTATATGGATACGCAATTGAACACCGCACTGATCAATGATAAAAAACGTACTGATGAGGTATTTATGAGGGTTCCCATGAAAAGATGGGGAAAAGGCGAAGACTTACAAGGACTGACGGTTTTTTTAGCTTCAGAGGCCAGCGATTATGTAACTGGAACCGTAATCCCTGTAGACGGAGGGTATCTAGGTCGGTAACGCTATTTACATAGACACAATAACCTATCTGTTACCAGAAAAGATGATACCACTATTCGTAGTGTGACCAAAATTCTTGATTATAGCTTTACCAACGTAGGTAGAACAATCGCCTAAAGCTATGTGTACGGTTTTTCAAAGATGAAAATTGATCGACTTCTTATATCCAAGTCAAGTTACATGCAGTATTTCTGACAAACCTTCTTTTATCGACGTTTTTGGGAAAAAGTCTATCTTTTTATAAATAGCATCATCGAATGCAAATGCTTGACCTGTTTCTTTTCTATCTTTTATAAATTCAATGTTAACAGCATTATTTGTTAATTCAAAGACGATACTAGCAATCTCCAAATACGTGTTTGGAGTCTTTGTAGTGCTATCATATACTCCGAATACTCCATTTTTGACTACCCTAGAAATGGTTTCTGTAAAATCCTTAATATGGAGGTAGTTGACGCTTCCGCCGCTCTCTCCAAATAAAGAAATTTTCTCACCTTTAGAGGCCATTTCTATAATTTGATAAAGAAACGGATGATGGGGTATAAAAGAAGGGTCACTTCCATATAACTGGGAAGGCCTTAAAATGGTGTATGGAATTTTGTCCCTTTTCAAACAGTATGCTATAATTTCTTCTGAATGTCTTTTTGAAATGGAGTATATACTGTAGAGCGGTGAAGTCTCTTCCAAATGGGCAAATATGCTGGATATATAAACATAATGTTTCACATTCATCTTTTTCAAATGAAAACACAAATCCATTGTATCCAATACATTAAACTTTTCCGTTTCATATATCTCCTCATCTGTTCTTCTTCCAAATGCAGCTGCTGTATGGATAACAATGTCTACATGATCGGGAAGCTGATCAGTGAAAGGTTTATTTGGATCCAAATTAATATCACAGTCCCTACGACCAACCGTAGTGATTTCATAATCTTTGGATAACAAGGGTATTAAGTACCTTGAAACGCTGGAATTACCTCCGGTAATAAGTATTTTCATTTGCGCTTAACAATTTCAGAAAGTTAACTACCTATTTCTTTAGGTGTGTCAATTATAAATTTTGACAAAAGTAAAACAAATATACGTTTAACTCCTAGTACGTTTAATAAGGTTGTTCAGACCCCTGTCTAGTAGGAAATTGAAACAACAACCTTTTAGTTCGGAGGCATAAATTTGAATCAAACTACGAGCAAAAAGCGGGGTTTGGGCCAAATTGTATGGATGGACAGTTTTTGCTCACCGTGTAATAGCTTAGGCACAAATACCGCAGACCAGAAAGGGTTCAACTATTTGAAATTCATCGTATTGCACTTCAAAAATTCAAGAACATCAGTCTAATTGCGTTCATGTCTGTATATTACCATTCAGCAGCACAAAGGAGTAAATAATCCAAAAACTATTATGATTTTAATATTTTTGAAATAATTGGTTTTACTTCGCGTTAAGTCATTTGAGAATAAATTGGATTCAAATAAAATAATATAAATTGATGAAAGAAGAATATTTAAAAAAGGTTCAAACAATTGATGATCTGATCACGGCATTTTATGCTTGCCTGGGTGGCGAGCCCGGTGAAAAAAGAGATTGGGAATTTATGAAATTTTTATTTCACCCTCAAGGTATGAAAATTGGTTATGAGTACGACATCAACCGAAATTTTAGACCACAATGGATACATCCAAATGATTATATAGAACGTATTGGGTTTTGGTTTAACAATACACGAGAAACCGCTTTTTATGAAAGAGAATTGGGAAGAGTGGTAGAAACGTATGGCAATATAGGTCACGCCTTTAGTCATTGTGAGGCTTTCCATAGCAAAGAAGATATGGCTAACAACAAACCCTATAAGCAAGATGTTAAAAGTATTCAGTTGGCTTATTATCAAGATAGGTGGTGGATTATAAACATGTTTTGGCATGGAGTCACTCCAGAATTTCCGGTTCCGGACAGATATAAGAAATTTCAGCAATTTCCTTAGCCCATTTATCAGTACCATATTGCACATTATTACAATAGGATTCGGATTAGCTTGTTGCTAAGACCGCAATCCTAGCCCATAGTGTTTTATTTTTGAGGTTGATAACAACTGTAATATCAAAAAGATCAAATCCTAAAAGCTTTAATCTTTTATCTATAATTGGGCTCCTTTTGGAGTCCTTTTGTGGTTTTCGATAAATACCGGCCCAAAATGGCCATCAAAGAAAAAACCTTTGGATTCCGTTTGTCCATTCCTTTAAACGAAATGAATTCGGTAATTTTGAGCCACCTTTTGAATCCTACTTTATCAATAGGAAAATATATATTATGCCCTTTAAATCAATTCTACCACTCCCCATATGCATGACCTTGAAAATATTTCTTTCTCTCAGCCGTTTTTATAAATATTACCATGAAAAAGTACAAGGTCAAAGCATAATTACCCTGATTTAAATGATTGAAATTATTGAAGAAAAAGAGTATTGGGACGACTTTGTATCCACCTGCAAAGAATCGGACTTTTATCACACCTTTGATTATCACATGATAGCTAAAGGTGATGGCAAGCCGGTACTTTTAAAATATTCGAAGGGAAAGTCTGTTATTGCACTTCCATTACTGATCCGAAAAATACAAAATACCCCATATTATGATGCGACTTCCGTATATGGTTATCCCGGTCCGCTGTGCCAAAATATAGAAGGTGGTTTTGATAGTCAAAAATATGCGACTGAGCTGCTTAACTATTTTTCAAAAAATAATATCATCTCTGTTTTTTCCAGATTGAATCCCTTTATTGCCCTACAACAGGAGGTACTTGAAAAAATAGGCGGAATTGAGAAAAAAGGAGTTGTTATAAGTATAGACCTAAAAAAGGATATTGAGCAGCAGCGACAGGATTTTGGAAGAAGACTTAAAGGGCAACTCAATAGGATAAGAAGACATTGTTATGCAACAAAAGCTAATAATGCCCAAGAGTTTCGAGATTTTAAGAATCTCTATCGGGAAAATATGGACAGGGTCAATGCGAAACCGATGTATTATTTTGATGACGAATATTTTAATGTACTGACCGAGAGCAATAGTTTTAATACGCACACTCTCTTGACCAAACATAAAGAAACCGATGAGACCATAGGGGCTTGTATGTTCATATATAAAAACGCTACAGTCCACTATCATTTGTCCGGCACAAGAGGAGATAGCTTGCCATTAATGCCCATAAAACTATTGATAGATGAAATGAGAATTATGGCAAATGAATTAGGATTGAGTCATTTTAATCTAGGGGGCGGACTGGGAGGAGCCAATGATTCCCTTCTGCAATTTAAATCGTCGTTTTCTAAAAACATGGTTGATTTCTGCGTTTGGAAGCTAGTTGTCAATCCCATTGCCTATCAAAAATTGGTAGCAGAAAGAAATATACCGGAAACCGTAAACTTTTTCCCCCTGTATCGTTACGACGGTGAACTGCTACTTGTCAAAAATGGGTGTTAGCAATCCTTTTACTTCAGAAACCTTTGTCAACTATTGGATCAAACACTTCAAGGATGGCATAAAACCGGTTTCCTATGAGTTCTTAAATGAGGTTAACTGCTATCAATCGAAAATTCCTGGTCTTTATATCAATGTTGGAAAGAACCATACCAAAGGAATCTCATATACTATCGACAACCCCACTGAGAAAAAAGAATTCCGGGGTAAAACTTATTTATTTTATGACGTATTTCCAGATTTAAGTAAGACCGGTCCTCATCAACAAATAGCTTTTGAAGAACCTGGACTTATAACCATCCAACAGTATCCAGGATATTTAATTGATCTAAGGCCTTTTAACAGTCTTGAAGAATACATGTCCACCACGTTTAAAAAAAGTAGCCGGTATAAATTAAGGAAATACAAAAAGCGCTTAGAGGAATGTTTTGATATATCCTTCAAAAGTTTTAGCACGGATATTTCAAAAGAAGAATATGACTTTGTATTTGATCGTTTTAGACTACTATTGGAAAAACGATTTAGCGAAAAAAAAATTCATAATAACAACTTGGACAAAAGGGAATGGGACTTTTATAAAGATGTTGCTTATCCCTTAATAAAAGAGAGGAAAGCTACTTTGTTTGTGCTGTATAATGGTGATGAACCCATTAGCATTACCCTAGGGTATTTGTTGGATAAAAGAATTTTAGATGCCATAACCGTTTTTGATATTGATTATGCAAAGTTCCACCTTGGAAGTATGAAAATAATGTATCTTATCAATTGGGCGATTACCAATGACTGGAATACT
>JBCCEC010000115.1:0-9829 GCA_039030475.1 Bacteroidota bacterium | reverse complement strand
TTAATTTGTACTTTATTTTTCTCTTGTAATGAATCTATTAAAGTTTTTGAGTATCAATTTTAGATGTGAATTTACTATTTGAATCTTTGTTTTTTAATGAATTTCCTCTGTGCAAAAGTATAGTGCCTAAGAATATTAGAATTATGCCTATCAAACTAATGTAATGTAAATCAAATATGTATTTAGGTATTTCCATTTATTTCTTTTTGATAACACAATGTTGGCATAAATACCGTGCGACAGATAGGGCGCAATTGATGTTTATGTATTTGTTACAGCCAGTTTTTCTTTTTTTGTTTATTTATTGTAGAGGTCTATTAGCTTTTTAGACAATTCAGCCTTTGCTTCATCTTTTATTTTTCCATCGCTTGCTTCTATAGTATCAATTACTTGAACTGACATTCCAACTGCATTTATTCTTTCTAAAACATTAACATAATCTTTTGCCTGTTCCATTGTCGATTTGTAGATTATTAGAAAAGACGCTCCAATAAAGTTTACAATTACTCCTGAGATTGCTACCACAATTGCTGGTTTAAAATTTTCAGGGGCTTCAAAAACCATAATTGCGCCATAAATTATTAGAGCGAATCCAACAAGCATTACAAAAACTGATAAATAGAATATTGCACTTACTTGAGAAAGGTTTCTATTTAGATAGTTTTCAAGTTTTGCTCTTGCTAAATCCCAAGCGAGTTGTGGTTTGTCAGGATTTTCAACAACTCGCCTTTCCTTTTCAATTATTATTTCTTCCTTCTTCTCTCTTTCTAAATTTTCTACATATCCAATACTAATTAGATAAAGCAGGAATGAGATACCTGCGGAAACTGCAGTAAGAACTAAAAATACTCCATTCTCTTTTGGAAAGTCTTCATTTGGGTAGATTACATTTCCAACACCAGCAAGAACGATAGCGATTCCAGCAAGTATCGATGCAGAGATTATTAATCCTCTTACAAGCTTATTTTTTGTTTCCCAAGCTTTAATTACTTCGGAAATTATTTGTCTTGGTGCTTCATAAATGGAAAGGCTCATCGTTTTTTATCTTCTTAATTGGCTGTAACAATATTGTAAATGCAATATACCTCTTTACACCCCATTCTTGCTCAAAAGTCTCAACTAATTTGTCAATTTTTTAGATTAGTAGAATATTTGAATTTATGTAATATATTACTGGGCTATACGAATAATTCTTCCAAATCATTGAACTAAAGCGGTATTCTCAAAGGTCTATCAAAACATATAAATCCATCTTGATGCCCTTTCTACCTCATGTTAATGGAGAGGATATCGAAAAGTTGTCTGAAAACGATATTTGGGATTGGATGCATCAAAAGCTGAAAGCGCGCAGTTTTCCATATGCTTCTGTCAAAGCCTGTGCCACCACCATACGGCTTTTTTACAGAGAACTCTTTCGGAACCACAACTGAATCCACTCTAGAGAATTGTACAGTATTCAGCTATTATACAAAGACACTGTATTCTAATAATGGAGGAGCCATAGTAGAGTTTCATCATTAATATACAAAGCCTCCCGTTTGTGAGACCAACAATCATATCCTCTACTTTTTTATGACTTTTATTGCCTACGAGAGACTTCAAACTTAAATGAATACCCAGTTTGAGTACTTACATACTTCCGAGGGTGCTGTCGAGATTCTTAATATTGCAGAAAACGGTCTTGTATATGCGGCGTGACCATCTTTTATTGGAGATGACCGTCATACACATTGTTATCAGTTGACTTCATTTTTGTTTATATAGGTCGATTTACACTTCTTCTGTTATGTTAGCTCGATAGGAGACTCCTCTAAATACTCTTCATAACCAGGGGCCAAAGAGACCCCCCAACCAGGATTTTCTGGTACAAACCATTGCCCTCCATTAAATACGTAATCAGGGGTAAGCATGACGTGTTCATTGTATCGAGAATCCTCTACAAATGGAATATTCCGTTGAATTTTTGCTATATGGGCACTCATTAGCAAGCCTATTTGGCTTTGCCATACATGAGGGATTAGACGCACATGAGGATATTTTTCTGCCATTCTAGCAATGCGTAATATATTGGAAAACCCACATGTAGGAATATCAGGTTGGATATAACTATAGACCCCAGATTCGCAATAACCATGGAATACATCCATCATATCCTCCATCCAAATACTTTCTCCGTCAGCGATGGGGATATGCAAATTTTCAGCATGTAGTGTATCTCTGAGTTGCTTGTATGTTTCAGTATTATCAGGGATTAATTCTTCCATGAAATACATATTGTATGGAGCACAGGCTTTTAGAAAACGTAGCGCCCATTCTGGTTTGTCCCTGTAGCCATTATTAGCATCAGTCATTAGACTAAAGTTGTTTCCTACCGCTTCTCTAAGCGCAATAAAAGCATCAATATCCCGCTCAACGCCTGCTACACCTGGCATCCATTTATCACATCTACCTACTTTCAATTTTATTGCTCGATAACCATCATTCTTGATGCGTTTACCTATTTCACTTATAAGTTCCACACCCTTAGAATTAGGATAAACTAAATCAGCAAAATATAAGGTGCCATCATAGGGGTCGATACCTTCTTTAACACTCTCGCCAAATAAGCCATATACGGGTTTGTTTTTTACCTTACCCAGTGCATCCAAGATTGCACTCTCTACCCAGGAATACGCTGAATCATAAAGATATTTTTGGGAAGCGGTACTTACACCGATTATCTTTTCCTCTTGCCATTCATAAAATGAAAAAATGTCTTTCCCAATTAAGGGGCGTAATTCCCCTAATACTTTTTCATTGAATGTTCTATATCCAACCGTACCTATACCAATGGTACCATTCGATAATTCAACCAATACCGTTCTGCGTGTATGACCATGTATGCCTTTCGGTTTTTTATCATAAGAATTCGGACCTATGAAACGATAAAAAGAACCACTTCCTGCAAAGACCGTGATTTTTTTGATCGTAGGCCCTTTATCCAATTTATCGAGTGACTGGGAAAAAGCTTTGGTTGCGATACCACTTCCTAAAGCCATAGAGGCCAGGCTGGATGTTTTTATAAAGTTTCGTCTTGATAGCATTTTAGGTATTATAATGGGTCAATCTAAAACAAAAACTCGAAGGACTGTACCTGACAGATATCGTAGTATATAAATTCGCTGGTCAATTTGCTAGAATCAAATACAAAATACAGATCATCTATACCAGCATTTTCAGGAACACTCAGATCAATATAAAACCAATCATCTTCTTCATAGGTAGCCCATTTATTTTCCTTGAAGCCTAACTCTTTACGTTGTTTGTCCAGATATTTTCCGTCTGGCCTTCCCTGTCTCGCTTCCACCGCTACCCAATCAGAAGTACTCCGAATTTTCACCCGTATCGTTTTTACGCCCGTCAAATCCATCTCCTTAAAGCCGATAAAGCATCCGTTTAAGGCCACTTCAGCATATAAGTCGCCTTGTTCATTGTATGGTTTGGCTTTTATCCTTTTAGAATAGTCATAGTCTACTGCCGGTACGAGAGTAGGCCGAAAAATTTTTCTGACCTCTCTTGAAATTGCTGCCTGTTCATTAGCTCCTTTATCTAAATAGGAGCTGGTAAGAATCAATAAATCTTTGTCTCCTACCTTATCGGTAGAAATTATTCCAGAAAGCGGAAGATCTTGCCCACTGGATGGGGCCTGCTTCAGTGCTAATATATAAGACACCATTGCTTTTGCTTCCGCTTTTGTATGTTGGGGATGGGCAGACATTAATTTATCTCCCCATACACCGACTCCTCCTTTTAACACTTTCTCACTAAGTATTGAGATGTTAGAAGAATTATTTGCGTAGCGTTCAGAGATTTGAACGAAACTAGGTCCAACTGAAGCTGCATTTAAAGCATGACATGCCTTACAATCACTTCCTTCCATCAGTTTTTTTCCTTCGAGGAATGCAATTGTCGATGAATGAATAGCGTTTTCTGCTCTAATGGCAGCTACATTAGTTGTGTTTTTGAGATGTTTAACTTTTACCTGAACTGCCTTTGATGGAATCGATTCATCGGAAGTGCTTCCATCCTCTAAATCGTCCACATGAATAGCGTAAGAGATATCTTGATGGGGTACAAAGAAAGATTGATTGTCAGTTATATTTACTTGTACTACAGGTGGGGCATTACCAACTATAATTTTTTGCGTTGTAGTATGGCTGACTCCCGCTTCATCTGTCACTTCTAACTTCACTTCAAATGCTCCATTATCCTGAAAAACATGAGAAGGATTTTGTTTGTCAGACTGAATGGTATTAGACGTAAAAAACCATTTGTAAGTGAGCTTATCATCCTGGTCTAAATCATAAGAAGACGCAGCAGAAAAATGAACCTCCAAGGGAGAGACGCCTTCTACAACTGATGCTTCTATTTTGGCAATCGGTGCTCGATTACCGTATTCGTATATGATTTTAGACAAGCGTGCATCTTCGTTGTGTGCATACCAATTACTCCCGTAATCTAATACATACATGGCTCCATCGGGGCCAAATGCTATATCAATTGGTTTTTTAAAGGGTTTACCTTCAAAAGGATTTTCCATGCCTACATATGCGCCCGACTCATCAAGCTCAACTGCTAGAATCCAACTACGCATCCATTCGAATATGAACAGTTTTTTATCAAAGTGCTTAGGCCATTGTCCACCAGCGTTACCATTCTCTCTATAATGGTACACTGGCCCTGCACATATAGTTCCACCGCCGGTTCCTACTAACGGAAAACTATCTGAGGCAGTATTAGGATACCAAATCAGGGCCTTTTGCGCAGGTGGTAGTTTTTGAATTCCAGTATTGTTAGGGGAATCATTGACTAAATCATTAGGGTCAAAAAATTCTCCTGGAATATTTGTTTCAAAATTTACATCCCGGAAGGCTTGATTGTCACCCATCAAATATGGCCAGCCATAATTTCCAGCTTTTTGGGCTTGATTAACTTCTTCAAAGCTTGGAGGCCCCCATTCCTTATATTTCCATCCGGGATTAGGGCCTACATCACCCCAATATAGCCAACCCGTGGCCTGGTCCACGTCAATTTTAAGTGGATTCCTGGCTCCCATAACATAAATTTCCGGGCGTGTATTCTCTGTGCCAACTGGAAATAAATTGCCATCAGGTATGCTGTAGCTACCATCCTCCGTTGGTTTAATTCTCAGGATGGCACCTCTTAAATCATTGGCATTACCAGAGGACCGCTGAGAATCATGCATGGCACGACCGGGGCGCTCATCTATAGGTGCAAAATCCTTTCCGCCAACATTATCACCCGACGAAATGAATAGATTACCCGCTGGTCCAAAGGCCAGACTTCCGCCAAAGTGGCAACAATTTTTATAATCGATATAAAAATCCAATAACACTTTTTCAGATTCATTCACCAATTGATGATTTATAAATTCAAATCTGGAAATTTGCTGATAGGATTTACGGATAGGGTCTGTATAGAAAAAGTAGATCCAATCGTTTTCCTTAAAATTTGGATCTATTGCCATCCCTAACAAGCCATTTTCATTTATATAGTTGACTGGTATTTCGCCCACTACCTGAACAATTTCAGTTTCAGGGTCATACATTTTCAATATACCTCTTCGCTCTATAAATAGAATTTTACCGTCAGGCAAAAAATCCAACTCCATTGGTTCATTGAGATTGGTTATGAGGTCTTCTACAAGGAAACGATTGGCTTCTGGCAAGCCAGGCGCTTCCTTACCAGCTTGGCAGCTTAAAAGAAAGCACAACGATAAGATGAAGTAATATTTAAACATAAAGATTCTCTGAATTACCATTCTTCCTCAAATCCTGGTTTGTTATATATTTCAGCCCAATCTCGATGGCCTTCGGTGAAGGAGGCTAAACACCAAGTAAACATAAAATCTACAGATGGTGGGGCTATGGTATCATGGTAGGTAGGGGTTACATTTATTGCCACCTCATCAAAGATATGTGCGTAGACATTAACCTTTTCTTCCGGTAATGCACAGTTTTGTAGCACATAAGGGACATCCCCTTGTATGTCCGATTCACAACGAAAATGATAAATCTCTTCTTTCGCATTTGCGCCTAATCCATGGGGCCCATCAGGCCCATGAAAGTGCGGAGGATAGCTACCGACTCCACCTCTATTTTTCAAATAGGTATCTCCGAACAATAATCGATTCGCCCGTACATTTTTATCTACCAATTTATACACGGTGCGTTCAGACATCGGTCTACGAGTACCTAAATGAGCTGCCAATTCTGTTCCTTCAATATCTGTATGCCTAACAAGTTGTGCAGGATATGCAGTATGACAATCCACGGCTTTAAATTCACTTAGATCCAGCAAATCCTTAGTGCTTATTGCTACCTCCCTATCTATACCCACATATAGCACATCTCCCTTACCCAAGGTATAGCGCTCACCATCAACCAGTAAATCGGCAGTTCCACGATTTACATAATAGATGGCTTCTTCTTTTCCCAGAGTTCGATGTGCTGATTTTTCTCCTTTCAAGAAAATCCGACAAAGCCTGAGAAATTTAAAAGTTGAATTATCTGTAGTTATTATTTCTTGTACCCCTTCAGCTGGAGTAGCATCAAAAGCTTCTACTCTACGGATTTCATTTTTAATAGGAACTACCACCTGTAGATCATGGCGACGATCGGTTGGAGTTTTCGAATCTGCCAAGGTTGTTTTCCCAATTGTTTTTGGATGAACCATACTTGCATCTTATTTAGCCCTTATTAACTTAAAAAAGATTAGCTAGCCATCCAACCGCCATCAACATTGATAAATGTTCCATTGATATAGTTACGTGCATCTGAAGCTAGAAAAACAGCTGTGCTAACTAATTCTTCGGGTTCACCCCAACGTCCTGCAGGAATTCGCGCAGCAATGGCCTCCTTTCTAACAGGATCATCCTGTAATTTTTGGTATTGTCGGTCTTGAAATATCCTGGGGCTATCGCGTTTGCCTGGATGTTATGCCCATTCATTGGCCAGTGCTGTAGTGATGCCTGCCATTCCATGTTTACTTGCCATGTAGGAGGGTATATTACATTGATACCACTAGAATAGGAAAGCATACCCACCTTAGGCCGCTTCAACAAGCATAGCGACGTATAGCTGATGTTACTAGCCTTTACTCAATCTCAATTCCGAATAATCGCATAATTAGCATTAGCGCAACCGCCAGGGCCATTATTCCCATTATGATTAGAAATACAATCTGCGCAATTCTATATAACCTTTTCCAATAGGTCCATCCTTTCATTGGAATGAGGCTAATTATTGAGGCTAATACGATACTTATAAATGAGAATCCAATGAAAATCGACGTGAAACTTGATTGGACTAATTCTGCCCTGCTACGCCCAAATCCTGCAAAGGAAAAACCTATAAAATTAAATAAGGTAAGGATAACGGTCAAGTATATGAGCCGTAGCGGATTTTAATGCACTAACTTTTCGGTTTAGCACAGACCTTAAATATACAAAAAAGCCATAGACGAAGAACGAACTCCGCTATGGCTCATATACAATGTTGTAAGCAGTTATTTTTCCATTTTTCTTTCCTCTATGACTTCTTTCAATGCTGAAGTTCCGTTCAGAGCAGAAGGAAATCCTGCATAAACCGACATTAAAATCATAATTTCAGACAATTCTTCTTCGGTCACTCCTACATTCAAAGCAGCGTTGATGTGTACTTTTAATTGCGGTCTGGCATTTCCCATTGCAGCTAAAGCTGCAACAACTGCAATTTCCTTTGTTCGGTTATCCAAAGTGGTTTCTCGGCTGTAAACATCTCCAAAAGGATATTCGATTGTGTATTTTGCCAAATCTGGCGAAACATCTTTTAAGCTTTCAATTACTTTTTCTCCTGCCTCTCCGTCAATCTCTTTTAGTTTTTTCCAACCTCTGTCAAATCGTTCCGTTTTTGTACTGTCCATTTTTATTTGATTTTTTATTTGCCCATATCCACTTGCAGCAATGAATAAAATGAATGTTAAAATTGAGAGATATTTCATTCTGTTTTAGGCAAAGATAAGGGTTGAAAGAAGTTCGCTTACAGGACTTTTTCTTGCATTTCAGGTACTTTTAAATTTGGTAGGTGAAAGCTGTGTTTTCTGTTTGAATATTCTTGAAAAATACGAACTGTCCTCAAATCCTAATCGAAATGCGATTTCCTTTACCGATAAATCCGTGAAATAAAGCAATCGTTTGGCTTCCGTTATTTTCTTTTCCAGAATGATTGTTTTAGGGCTTTGTCCATAATGTTCCTTACATATTTCGTTGAGTCTATCAACGGTCAAATTCAATTTTGACGCATATTCGTTTACAGAAATATTTTCGCAAACATTGTCTGATACTAATTTTGAAAACTCTAAAATAGTTTTTGGTTTGATTTCCTTGTTTTTAGGATTTTCACTTGATAACCTTTTTAGTTGAAGTAACAAGTACGGAATTCCTTGAACGATTGTTTTTTCGCTCAATTTGTCGTTTATATTGAACTCTTCGATAAGATTTTCAAATAATGGTTTTAGAAATTGTATGTTTTTGTCGGATAAATCAAAAAAAGGTTTGTCTACAAAATCTGTTACTTCTTTTAAAAGATGTTTGTCAAAAACGATAATATAACCATTCGAGTTTTTTGAATAGGACCAATTATGAACCTGTTTGGGTCGCATGAGGAAAAGCCTGTTGTGTTTGATTTCATATTCCGAAAAGTCAATTACATTGATTCCTGTACTTTTTGTGAACCAAACAAGTGAATAAAAATCGTGCCTATGTGGCCATTCTACATTTGGGTCTTCTGTTCCCTCAAAAGTTCCAACGTAGAAAAATTTTTCTTTTGGATTGGATATTATAATGTCTGATATGGAATATTCTTTAAGCAGGACGTTTGTTTTAATTGCTTACAACAATATTGTAAATGCAATATACCTCTTTACCCCACACTCTTGCTCAAAACTCTCAACTAACTTGTCAATTTTTTAGGTTATACGCATATTTCCGTCTATGTCTGATATTCTTGAGTTATACGAATCATTCCTCCAAATCATTGAACTAAATCCATATTCTCAAAGGTCCATCAAAACATATAAATCTACCTTGATGCCCTTTCTACATCATTTTCATGGAGAGGATATCGAAAAGTTGTCTGAAAACGATATTCGGGATTGGATGCATCAAAAGCTGAAAGCGCGCGGTTTTCCATATGCTTCTGTCAAGGCCTATGCCACGACCATACGGCTTTTTTACAGAGAACTCTTTCCTAGAACCGTAAAGCTCGATTTTGCACGGCAGCTTAGGAAAAGTGAAAAGCTTCCTGTTGTTCTTTCCAAATCCGAAGTATCGACTCTGCTCGAAGCTCCTGCCAATCTGAAGCACAAAACAATTCTCGCCACGCTTTATTCGGGAGGATTACGTCTGGGCGAAGTATTGAACCTAAGACCTCAAGCCATTGATTCAAAGAGAATTAGTATTTCCTTAATTTATTTTTTCAAGCCACGAACTGAGATGAATTTTAGGAAATATACCCCTGAGATGAAAATTTCACTATTAGTTGAATTCATTAGAACTCATAGTTAAGAGTTTTGATACTTCTTGCAGTTTAATTCTCTTGTGCGTAGAGGTGAACGAACGCGAGGAGGATGGCTTGTGAGAAGGTGTAAGCTTCCCCTATTTAGCAACGGTAGTAATTAAAGAATTTTCTAAATAAAAGTGTTGTTGATCCTGTTGGAATGTTGGAAAGTCGGGTAGTGCGCAGGGCGGTTGGACTTTTCCATATTTCAATAGGAAGGTTCTGGGTGGTAC
>JBCCEC010000114.1:0-10038 GCA_039030475.1 Bacteroidota bacterium | reverse complement strand
TATGTGGCGTAACAACAATTTGGATGAAATTCCTTTATTCTCCAATGCGCAAGCAACAGTAAATTGGGTGGAACAGACACAAACTGCAACTCCAGATGGTTCTTTGATCACCGGACTGGATGTATCTAAATTTCCAGTTGCAAATCGACTTTACTACGGAACCTCAAGCGGTCTGATTTTTAAGGTAGAAAATGCCAACTTGGATGACCAAGCTGTTGTAGATATCTCTAGTGGTAAAGGGCTTCCTGCTGGTAACATTAATCAAATGTATGTGGACCCCAATAATTCAGACAAAGTCTTTGCTGTCTTCTCCAACTACAACATCCAAAGTATATTCATGAGCAAAAATGCGGGTGAAACTTGGGAGAATATCAGTGGTAACCTGGAAGAAAACAGCGATGGAACCGGAAATGGGCCATCCGTAAGATGGTTTGCCATAGGAGGCAACAACAATCTGTATTATGCAGGAACCAGTACGGGTCTTTATGTTGCATTTTGGCTAAACGGAGAGCGTACCAGATGGTTTAGAGAACCTTTTGTAGTAGGGAACGTTGTTGTACCACAGGTACGGACAAGAGAAGATGGTTTTGTTGCCATCGCAGCACATGGAAATGGTATCTATAACGCCCAGTTCTTTGCGACTTCTTCACCAGAAGCTACATTGAGCACCACTTATTTATTGCCTGATTTAAAACTACCGCTAAATAGTGCAGATAGGGAAGTGAGCGTAGAAGATTTATTTGTCAGCTCTAGCGGAGGTTCAATATCCATAGAACTGACCAATTCCAATCCTGATTTGGTTACGGCTGAATTAAACGAAGATATTATATCGCTATCCTTTGCACCAGATATGGAAGGTACTGCAGCAATAGGACTTATAGCAACTTCGGGCAAGGAACAAGTTTCTGAAGGATTCACGGTAACACTAACTGAATTCCCGATTTATGAACAAAATGATGTCTCCACCAGTAGCAATCCTTCGCAATTAATCACGGACTTGAATGGCGCTTTGCTACAATCAGCGGACGATTTTATTGTTCCCGAAGGAAGTCAATGGACGATAAACAACCTTGTCGCTTTTGGTGGTGCAAACAATAATCCATCCTTAACAAGTGCAACCGTTGTAATCTATGAAAACAATAATGGTCTTCCGGGCCCTATTGTGTATGACAGTGGTGCATTAGTGCTTTCTTCTGCGCCTACGAATACCAATCTTAGCTTGGACCTCCCTGAACCTGTTCAATTGGAATCTGGTACGTATTGGCTCTCTGTCTATGCCAATCTGGATTTTGCTCCAAACAATACGCAGTGGTTTTGGTTAACACAGGCCGGATTGATAGGAAACGAATCGTTATTTAGGGATACTGCTGATTTATTTGGAGCTGGAGCTGTTGATTGGATCAATAAATCATTGGTCTTTGGCGGTCTTCCAGAAGATCATATTTTTCAGATATTCGGAACGGCGGATAACGGTTCTGAAGGTGACACAGCCATGGAAATAGCACCTTCCGGAATAGCAGAAGAGCAACCTTCTCAAAATTTAGCAAATATTGAACCCGATGTAATCACTGCCGTATGGCCAAATCCATCAACGGAAGAATTCTATTTTGCCCTAAAAAACAACGAGAATGCGAAGGTAAGTACACAAATCTTTAATATGGTTGGACAAATGGTGTACGAAAGATTAGATCAAGATAGTTCCGAACCGTTCATCTGGAACGCATCTAATAGCCCAGCAGGAATTTATTTTGTAAAAATAACAGGTGCCAATATTAATGAGAATTTTAAAATCATTAAGAGATAATAACCTTGATTTGTTTAGGCAAGCAAGCCTTAAAGCAATCTAAACTATTATAATGGGCCTGTCAAAAAACCTATAGTATTGATAATCAATATTCGGTTTTGACAGGCTCATTCTTAAAACAAATGTTTTTAAACGTCCATATCATTGAATTATTCCGTACATACTTAAAGGTAAAGCACTTATGAAACCAATAATTCTTATACTATTGTTCGTTTTAAGTAATTCTTGTAATGAATCTGAAGATATAGCGCTGTTAGAAAATACTGAAGAGGAACAAACAATACCTCAGCAACAAGCAATAGGTCCCGACGAAGTTTTGTTTAAAATCAAGATTCTTGAAACGGCAGGAACCGATAAGGAACTATGTGGCACCCAAAAAGAAAATGTATTTGGGGTAGAGGTTGTAGAGGTCATGGTATTGGGAAGCAGTTTGAACCAAAAACTGCCAAAAAAACATCAAATGGATGTTTCTTTTCTTTTTAAACCAGACCCATTTGCGACTGGAACTATAATTGAAGCCAAAGCTAAAGAAACCCTTTGCCAAGATTCTTCTGTCACCTATTTTACCATTATTGCGCATAAAATATTGGAATAGCAGTTTTTTTCTCCTTACATTGGATATCCTAATTAGTAATACAGGGTATGAGAAAAGTTTTCTGTATTGGCGAGCTTTTAATAGACTTTGTTGCCGAAAAACAGGGCAACGATCTTTCGAAAGCCATTGAATTCACCAAAAAAGCTGGCGGAGCTCCTGCAAATGTAGCCTGTGCTATCTCAAAACTTGGTGGCCGAGGTGTTTTTGTAGGGTGTGTGGGAGATGATCCTTTTGGAAACTTTTTGATCGACACCTTAAAAAGGGAAAGTGTTGACGTTTCTTTTGTCCAACGTTCCAAAACCTTTACAACCCTTGCATTTGTTTCATTGGCCGAAGATGGGGAACGGGATTTTGTTTTTAGTAGAGGTGCCGATAAGGAACTTGCCTATGAAGCCGAGCTCAGAAAGGACTTTAACGGAAATTTACTACATCTAGGCGCAGCGACGGCACTTTTGGGAGGTACTCTTGAAAAAACATATGGTAAGTATTTGTTCGACGCTCTTACCAAGGACATGTTTATAAGTTTTGACCCAAATTTTAGAGGCGATCTTTGGAAAGAGAATGAGCAACAGTTCGTTAAAAAATGCATGCCCTTTGTCGAAAAATCCCATTTGTGCAAGTTCAGTTTGGAAGAGGCCCAACTGTTGTCTGGCAAAGAGGATATTCATGAAGCCTGTGGTTTTCTCCATGAAGTTGGTGCAAAAATAATCACCATAACACTCGGCAAAGAAGGAACCTTGTTAAGTGCAAAAAATGTTAGAAAGATTGTTCCAAGCATTCCCGTTAAACCTGTTGATACAACTGGCGCCGGAGATGCCTTTATTGGTTGTCTTTTACAACAAATTGCTGTCTTGGAAAATTTCAACCAACTTTTTGAGGACGGAAGTATCCTGTTGAAAATGGTTGAAAAAGCGAATAAAGCTGGAGCAATTACCACCACCAACTATGGTGCAATCGCCGCCATGCCCACTAAATCTCAGTTTGAAGATTAATGAACCAGGCCGCACTACACCATTTAATTTCATCCAAATCAAAGGAGAAAAACCCAGAAGCACTGCTCAATCTACGTTTGGCTACAAACCTAAGTTTGATTCAGCAATCTTTTTTTTCAATTTATGCTGAAGAAGAACATTTTGATGCATTTCAGAAATTGCTCAACCTTTTTCCAAAATTATTTGCTTTAAGACCTGATGCCCTTAAACAGCAAGACCTAAAAAGATTGGAAAAAGGCAATTGGTATCTCTCAGAAAAAATGGTTGGGATGCAATTGTATGTGGAACATTTTAATGAAGATCTAAAAGGGCTGCAAGAAAAAATTCCTTATTTAAAAAAACTAGGAGTTAATTTTTTACATCTAATGCCGATTACCACGCGCCCAAATGGAGAAAATGATGGAGGCTACGCAGTGAATAGTTATCATCAGGTAGATAAAAAATATGGTGCTAAAAAAGATTTGCTTGAATTGGCCGCAGCACTAAGAAAAAAAGATATGTTCCTGATGCTGGATTTTGTGGTCAACCATACTTCCAACGAATTCGCATGGGCCAAAAAAGCTGCTAAGGGCAATAAAAAATACCAAGGATACTATTACACGTTTGAAGACGATTCAATTCCAAAAGAGTTTGAAAAATCTTTACCAGAGGTTTTCCCAGAAACATCGCCAGGTAATTTTACACATATTCCTGAAATGGATAGATGGGTAATGACCGTTTTCAACAATTATCAATGGGATTTAAACTATACAAATCCAGAGGTGTTCATGGAAATGTTGACTAATTTGGTAAAACTGACCAATATGGGGGTCGATTTGGTACGGTTCGATGCACTGGCATTTCTTTGGAAAAAAATAGGCACAGATTCCCAAAATCTTCCTGAAGCCCACAACCTCATTACATTGTTCCGAATGTGTTTACAGGTAATAGCGCCAGGAACAATATTTTTGGCCGAAGCCATTGTAGCACCTACAGAAATCGTTAAATATTTTGGAGAAAACCAAAAAGAGGGCAATGAATGTGAAGTTGCTTATAACGCTTCCTTAATGGCGCTCTTGTGGAACTCGATTGCAACAAAAAGAACCAATTTGTTGTACAAAAGTTTGACCAATATTCCTGCAAAACCAAAAGTATGCACATGGATCAATTACATACGTTGTCATGACGATATAGGCTTAGGGTATGACGACAGGTTTATTGAAGCAATGGGTTGGAATCCACAACAGCACCGCAAATTTTTGTTGGATTACTATTGCCAAAGACTGGACTGGTCACCTGCACGGGGATTGTTATTTATGCACAATCCAAAAACCGGTGACGGAAGAATTACAGGAAGTGCAGCATCTTTGTTAGGACTTGAAAAGGGGTTGGACAAGAAAGATGACGCTCTAATCCATGAAGCCGTTTCAAAAATCATCATGCTGCACGGAATCATTCTTTCTTTTGGAGGTATTCCCATGATTTACGCCGGTGACGAAATCGGTACGCTTAACGATTATTCTTTTTTAAAGGACCATTCAAAAAGAGAAGATAGTCGCTGGGTAAACAGACCCCGACAGGATTGGAAGATGATACCTAAAATAGAAAGCAAAGATTTACCTCAATCCAAAATATTCCTTACACTACAAAAGTTGATTGCCATTAGAAAAGAAAATCCTGTTTTTGCAGATGATAATAGCCTTTCGTTATGCCATACGGGAAATGACCATATTCTTGTTTTTGAAAGAACGGACAATCTCAAAAATGGAGTATTGGTCATCTGTAATTTTGATGAGAACACCCAGGTAGTAGAGTCAAGTTGGATTTTAAAACTTGGTTATTTCACAAAAGGCGAACCAAAAGATTTGGTCTCTGGCAAAAAAATATTCCTAAAAAGCGGACTGTTGGAACTAATACCCTATCAAATTCTTTGGTTGACAAGATTTTAATTGTATCTCACTTTTCTCAAAATACGCAAAGACTCCTTTAGTGAACCGTAAACACGTTTGTTCGCTGATTTCAATAGCGGTCGGGCAAGTTCCATTTGTTCCTTGGCCTCTTCAAATCCGTTTAGATAGCAAATAAGGTACGTAGCGGGCAAATGTGTCAAATCTTTTTCTTCGGTCTGGTTTAGTTTAATTTTCTTTTCAAGCTTTTGCAACAACGTGTTATTGATGTTTAAAACGTGGTACAATGTTTTTTTATCATATTGGGGCGGTTCAAAAACCAGTTTACTGCTAATGGTATACTTACCATTATCGGAAAAAGTAATTACCATTTCTTCCAACGGAAAATATTTTTGCTGTGCACCCAATCCCAGCTGCACAAATTCCAATGTGCTGAATGAATCTTCATTATAGGTAATGGTAATCTCGTCCAGGGCGGAATAAAACAGTTTCACTTGCTCGTTGATCAGTTCAATATCCACCCTGGAATAATAGTTTTTGTTGTTGACCTTTTTTTTATTTCCCGCCCAACAGACTACAAACTGTTCCTTAAAAACTTTGTAATCACTGGTTAGATCCGAATGCTTATTGTTCATAAAATTAATGACCGCATCAAGGGTGAGTTCTATGTTATTTCTAGCATGCAGTTCTATGGTCGCTACAGCTTCGGAATTAATATCCTTTAGCTCAATATCAAAAGCTTTGGGCAAACTTATGCTGCCTTCCCTAAAGAACACGGCCCCACCATAATATTTCCATATGTTTTTCCTGAGTGCGCATACCTTCCCGTTGGACTTTATGGTCACCAATCCCACAACTTTCCCTTCCGGTAAATGCGGAAATGGAATATTCTCATAAGAAATGATAGGGGGATTATCTAAATAGGCATTTACCAGGTTTTGAATTTTGCTGTCATCAAAAAAATCTACGCCCACTATCTTGTTGTCTTCATCCTCAACACCTATAACAATGAAAGAATTGTTTATAGGGTTACTGTTTGCAAGTGCACAGACATGTTTTAAAAACTTTGCCTTACCTTCTTTTTCGCCTATGGATATAAACCTTTTTTTATCGTAAAAGCTATTCTCATCGTTATGTGCTAAAAGGTTTTTTACAAGAAGGCGTTTATTGATCATGGCAAAATAGGATGCCCTGTAAAGTTATAAAACCAAACCTTTTAAATGTGCTTGGTTGATAATATGTTAACTAGTTTTCTTTTTGGGGTTCTATCAGGTTCATTCATCCAAAACACGGAAAACAGGGATATGTACCAGAGTAGTAAAGTGTATTTTTGTTTTAATCGTCAAAACTTTTGATCAAATGAAAAAGCGTGCCTTTATTTTGATTTCTATAGCATTAATACATCTCGGTTGCAGTGATTTCAAAAAAGTAGGACAAACCATTACCAGTGAAGCATCTGGTGATTTTGTGGGCTTTGCAACGGATATTAATCAAGATGGAAGTATAATAGCGGTTAGTGCCCCATTTAACGATGGAGAGGCTCTAGGTGGTGGGCAAGTGAAAATACTAAAAAACGAAAATGACCAATGGCAACCAATGGGCCGACCCCTATATGGAAAAAAGATAGGTGGTCATTTTGGTTATAAGGTTGAATTGAATGCAAGCGGGAAGATAGTGGCCATTAGTAAACCTAACAGTAATTCCAATGGAGAAAGGTCGGGACTTGTGCAAGTTTTCCAGTTTACCAATAACGTATGGGAGCAATTGGGGCAAGATTTATTGGGAAATAATGCTTTTGACAATTTTGGAAAAAGCATATCCCTAAGCGATGATGGAAAAACATTGGCCGTTGGCTCACCCAAAAATCAAAAAAAACAATAAAGATACCGGGCATGTACAAGTGTACAAATTGAACAACGGCCAATGGAAACCAAAGGGCGATGCCATACAGGATAAAATCTTTTTGTTGGACAAAGGAAGTATTTATGATATTGGTATAGATATGGAAATCGTAGAAATCCCATACTTTGGCAGTTCGATAAGCCTAAGTGGTGATGGCAGCACTATAGCTGTTGGTTTGGAAACCGGTTTTAGTGAACGGTTTTATTCAGATGCCGATTATACTACTACCGGATCGGGCACCGAGAGCGTAATGGTATTCAAATGGGATGGTTCCGTTTGGCTTTGTGTTGGTAATCCCTTGGTATCAAATGAAGATTATGCTCCAGGGTTTGGGGAAAGTGTATCGTTAAATTATGATGGGTCCGTTCTTGCCATTGGATGTAAAGGTTCTCAAATTCATAAACCCACCGAGGATGGTGATGATTTGTTAATTGGTTTTGTCGATGTCTACAAGTTAAACCCACAAGGAAGCTATGAAACAAAAGGCGAGCGTATTTATGGCATGAATTTGGACACTTTTGGCATGGAAGTATCTTTGGATAGCTCTGGAAACACTTTATTAGTAAGTAGTTATGGCAGGGATGACGATTCTAAAGCTTTAGATATGAACTTTGTTTCCTTATTCAATTTTATCGATAACAAATGGCAGTTTCAAAGAGAAAAAATAAAACGCGACCAAGCTTACAATAGTTTTGAGACCTCCATCTCGTTGAGCAATGATGGCAGTACACTAATTATGGGCAATTGTGATATGGACGAAAATAATATGAGCTACGGGGAAGTTTTAGTATTCAAAAACAAGAAAAAATGAAAACGCATTTGTTCTATTATCGTCTACCAATTATCATCTTTTTCATTGGACTCCTGTTTTCGTGTTCAGAAAATGGCAAAAATCAAAAACAGACATTCGAAAATTGGAAACAAGTTGGAAACACGATAACCTTAGAAAAAGGTCCAGTATCCAGTAGCGGCAAAAAAAATCTATTTGTTTCCCGATCACCACTGACCATTGGTGTTGCCGATTTCGAAAAACCCATGGATACTTCTTATATTCCAATGGTCGCCAATCTCTTTGAGCAAGGTGACAATAAGCTGTGGAATAGATATATTCCAAAAAAAGGAGATACTGCTTTAATAGCGCAAGCTGGCGTTTTTTCTATGGCAAAAACCAAGACACGCCTTGTTGCAGGGCATTTGGCCTATTATGAGAATCTTACCCAAATAGTGACGGCCGAATCTTCCGATGGGATATGGGCTCTTATGGACACACTCAATGTGGAGTCAGAATACCGCTCTTTAAATGAGATAAAACTTAGTGATGATGGCAATACGATGGTCGTTTTTCCGCAACTCGCTTATTTAACCAATGCCTCAATCCAACTATTTAAAAGAACCAAAAATACGTGGTATCCAAAGGGGAAGCCCATTATTGTAAAACATCTAGAGCCTGAAGATAACTCTGGAGGTAACTTTTTAAAATATGTGGCGCTAAGTCCAGATGGTTCAAAAGTAGCTTTTGGAAATCCTTTTGACGATATAAACGGCACAGGTTCAGGGAGTACAAAAGTGTTTGTTTTTGATACCAGTACAAAAGAATGGAAACAGGAGGGTAATACAATGTATGGAGATAATCCCTACCAATCTTTTGGGCTATCTATGTCTTTTACACCAAATAAAAAAGGCCTGTTGGTAGAAAGTCATTCAAGAAATGCTAAAGACGAATATGCTTTGTTTGAATTCAATGAAGGAAGATGGGAAAGAAATATCGATTATTTAAAAACTGAAAAAAATGGTATTGTTGGCAAAATCATTTCAATCCATGAAAATGCACAAACCATATTATCATCAGATGCCAAATCCAATGATTTCTATGACTATCCCAAAGTAATCTACCTATATGAGAGACAGGATAATAGATGGAAAAATATTGGAAAAATAATAGGAACCCACGGAATGGTCTTGGAATATGAATTCATTCCTGAAAAAAATTCAATCATCATATTATTTGACAGCTATCCAACTCTAAAAATAGCATCATATACATTAGACCTTTAATTTTTTTTGATGATCGTAGAACTGGCCTGGGCCGTTGGCATTACCACCAAATCTGCAATATTTACATGATAAGGTCGTGTAATCGTAAAATGGATAATGTCCGCGATATCCTCTGGTTGTAAAGGCTGATATCCTTGATACACTTTCTCGGCTTTTTCACTATCGCCCTTAAAACGAACATCACTAAATTCCGTTTCGACCAGTCCCGGGTTTATCGCCCCAACTCGAATCCCGTGTGCATTCAAGTCTATTCGCATGCCTTGGTTTATAGCATCTACAGCATGCTTGCTGGCACAGTATACGTTTCCCTTTGGATAGACCTCTTTGCCTGCCGTAGAACCTATATTGATGATATGACCAGATTTACGCTTCACCATTTGGGGCAATACTGCTTTTGACATATATAAAAGTCCTTTCACGTTTATGTCGAGCATAGCATCCCAATCATCTATACTTCCCTGATCGATGGTATCCAAACCATGGGCGTTCCCAGCATTGTTGATCAGCACATCGATTTCCGAAAATACTTTTGGCAATGTTTCAATTGCATTGAAAACAGCGGATTTATCTCTGACATCAAAGTTCAAAGTGTGAACATTGGTAAAATTGCTCAACGCTTCTTTAAGTTCATTTAATAATTCCTTCCTTCGCCCACAAATTATCAAATGAAACCCTTCTTTTGCCAGTAAAGTGGCTGTCGCTTTTCCTATTCCACTGGTCGCGCCAGTGACCAATACCGTTTTTATACCGTCCATATTGCAGTGAAAGTAAAAAATTAAACCCTTAAATACTTCACAAAACTAG
>JBCCEC010000113.1:0-10154 GCA_039030475.1 Bacteroidota bacterium | reverse complement strand
TTTCAATTTAAATAATGAAAGAGTTGTTAGAATTAGCCCTTATATGAAGCTAAATTCAATGGTCAAATCAAACCAACATTAAAAAAAGGGTTTTAGCGCTATTTTTTTGGTAAATCGATATAGCGCAATGAAGCTGGTTTCCCATTTCCGTTTTGAGAAATATACAATCTTCGGTTTTCGGCATCAATATCTATCCCATTAGGTGTTACAAAACTCGCTTTTAAAGCAATCCCATCTTCCATTTTGTATTCACCAGACCCAGCAAACACAGTAACTTTTCCGTCCATTCCAATTTTATAGATCTTATTGGAACCATATCCCGTTGCATAAAGATGCTCTTCAAAATAGGTAATATAACCTATAACATAGCCTGGGTAAACTATTGGGATACTTGCTAGTTCCTCGATGGAGCCTTTAGAATCCAATTTAAAAATCTTGCCTGTAGTAAAGTTACTTACAAACATGTTTTTGTCAGGACCAAAAGTTATACCCGTAGCACCTTTTATCCGTTCATCTTTTACATAATCTTCGACTTCTCCTTTCTTGGATACTCTTCTAATGGCAGGGTGTGTATAACTGGTGATGTAAAAAAAGTCATTCGCTTCATCAATCAATATATCCCCGGAAAAACCTTCAATAGTTGCAATTTTAGTTATTTTATCGTCCTTTAAAACCATAAAATCACTTGAAGTATTGGAGTTTCCATTATTGAAATAATAGTTTCCATCACTGTCCAGGGCATTGCCCACGGCGCCACTTACCTTTTCCGAGATTACGGTAACCTCGCCTTTTTTGGTAACGGAAAATATACGGGTTCCACTACCAGAAATATCGGGATTTGCAGTTCCGTATTCATTTACAAAAACAGTTCCATCTGGGCCAACGACCACCGAGCCATTTCCATAAAAATTCTTAGCTAAGCTCCTTACATGGATTGCATTTTCTTGTGACCGCATTTCATTACAACAAAAAAGGATAAAGGCAACAGCCAAATAGTAGATAGTTTTCATTTCAGAGATTTATAATGGGAAAGATTAAAAACATTGGTAAAGAACTCGACCGTGCGGGTACAAACACACTACTATTTTGGGTTTTAAACGAAGGCAGATACAATTTGAGATATAGTATAGAGAACCTGTTTCGCTATATAGAACTAATGGTAAACTCAATTGTCTATTTTGAAAACATCCATAAAATCCATTCGATTGTCCGATTTGTTTATGAGCAATCAAAAGACAACGACATACCAAACGCGAATCCCGAGATATGGTGGTTATCCGTGGAAAATGGGAAAACGGGACCGCTTATGAATACCGTTAATGCAAATTATGCCCATTGGAGCAAGTAAAACCTTTGGGAACTAAAAGTAAATAACCTCGGGGTAAGCCCATCAGGCATTAAAAGGAAAATTACCATTGATTTCGACACAAGTGTCGGAGCATTTTAAATCTCGATTATCGAGTAAATATCCTTGGAGCAAGCCGATGAGACGTTAAAATTACAAGCACCAAATCTCAAAAAAAATTCTCTGAAAAATTTGTGTTGATTCGTGTAATTAATATCCAGCAATCTTGCAGAAAGAACAAGGCAAACCTTAAGGAATCGAACATGATGAAATTAAAAGACCGATAACCAATCCATTCAAATTTGCCAATTCTTTGAAGTCAATTAAAATACGCTACAACAATTTTATCTGCTTCTGGCTTGGAAATCGGTCTTTATGAAAAAACTAACTCAACTACTAATCTTTCTTTAGTTCCAAATAATCTAACCGTAGGGCTTGGGGAAATTCACCATCGCCTGACCAAATGAACTCTAACTCTTGTTGGCCAGGCTTTAGGCGAACCCTACCGAGCAATACCCTTTGGGTCCGCTTTTGTTCCTTGGGTGCTCGAAAATCCATTTGATTCAGTACCGACCCATTCAATTTAATGTCAAACGTGCCACCATCATCTTGCTTCACTAGATTTGCATATACTTCGTAGCTTCCAGCTTCAGGCCAATCAAAGGTGGTTTTCAAAGTATTGGCTTTATCCTTTGCAACAAACCATACCATAATTTTATGTCCGCTCACGGTCTCAAAAAGCGATTCGTGTGCCCAAAAGTCCGTAGATACCCAGCCACCGGTATTTGATGCAACAGTAAGTTGTTCCGCTTCCGCAATGCCTTCCTTCCGGAATACCTCAAAAGGTGTTTCATACCCATAAAGTTCGTCCACATCCACAGCTGTTAACACATCCTCTCCTTCTGTGTTTAGGTACCAATAGACCACAGTGCTATATTGTGTAGGCAGTTCATTAGGGAAGTACTTTTCAAGATACCCATCAAAGGATTCTTGAAAAGGGATATTGTCCGTTATTTGCCAACGGTTCATTGGTTGATATCCCATGTTGTCATTATCTTGGGTCTGACTGTGGAATGCCTGTTCAAAAATTGAGGGATTGCACCAGGCATAGCCAAAATAATCCTCGGTTCCCGTACCAAACGTAGACGGAAACTGTTCGTTGTCCACAAAGAATTTTTCATCGCCTTCGCCCCACCAAAAGTGTCCGGGGCCTCCCGCATCCGAACTACCTCCTTTTGGATTCCAGACCAAAAGATGGGCTCCGAGAAAACGTCCTTTCCCTTTTGTCTTGAGAAGCTCCCAATCTGGCCAACGTTCTTCTTCCAAAGGATCTAAATCCCTGTGCCATTTGGCATGAAACCTGCCGTAGTCATCGATATCGCCTTCAAGCGGTTCATGTTCTATTTCCAAAGTTACCGATACAGGACCATCGTAATAATTTTGCAACGCTATTTCCGCACCATCTCCATAAGGCATGTACCAATAGCTATAGGCCCATTCTTCTGTCATTCCCATAGGTAACGTACTGTATTCATTCCAACCCGGTGAGGTCCCAAAAAAATCCCCCAAAGGTGTCCATACGGATGGCTGGTCTTCTCCGTCCCAATATATCTCCAAAATAGTCTTGCGCATTATTTCTGCTATCTGTGAAGAATCAGCGATGTTAAACTTGGCCTTTATCGTAGCAATTGCCCCTTGCCCATTAAGGGAAAACATAGTTTTCTTTTCGTTTGCAGCTAACTCCAGTTTGTTTGTTTCCTTTTTTAGGTTGGTGTTTTCATGCGGATATTCCCCCATGCTTTTAGCGAAAAAAGTGTTCACATCATTAAGTGCATTTTTTCCCTCCTCAGTTAATTGTGGATTGAATGCTTCCAACTGCGTTCCTTCTGAAAAAGTGATATAATTGAAGTGGTAGTATTGCCCCCAACCCGGTTCTGCAACGATTTTACAACTCTTCTGATAAGGTATCGGCACATAGTTATTAAAGCCCTTGGCATTCGTCTCATATACCAATTCGGGATAATCAAAAGCTGGAATACTTGGTTTAAAGTAATCAATAAACGATTCGTTTATAATGGGTTCCTCGCTTCCATCAATATAGATTTTCACTTTTCCATCACGAGGGCTTGCCGACCAGATTCTGACGATGGCTCCAGGCCCTGTCATTTCGGCCAATACTTCATTGTCACCTTCTTTTCGTATATATTGAGGTTCAAAACCATCAATGTTGGCGTCCCAATCAATAAATTCCCCAGTAACGGAATCTATTTTGCTATCCCGATCATAACTGGACCACATGGCACTTTTTTCTCCTTCTTCAGGCAATTTTGCAAGCGTTTTTAGGTCCGTTAAGCGTTTGACCATATCCACATAAGAGATATTCTTCTGCTCCTTTTCACAGGATAATATTGATGCGACAATAAAAAGTGTTATACCAAGTTTTATCATATTTTTTCGCAACATCATCCGCGGTATTTTACAAGTATTTACAAATGGTTTCATTTTGCTTTTTATTTATCGTCCAAGGTTTGTTTTATCAAGGCTTTCATTTCCTTTACCACATCAGGATATTTTTCATAGACATTGATACTCTGGTAGGGATCAGCTTCTAAATCGTACAATTGTGCAGTAGGGGCTTCATCTTTGATCTTTCCGTTTTCAATATCACTGTTCACCTGCCCCGTAAACGGAAATGCCGCAGGTCCTCCAAAAGTATGTTCCCCTAGCTCCTCGTCTCCAAAGCCTCCACCACCCTGCGCAGATATAAACATCCACTTTCCTTTTCGCATAGCTAAGTTTTTGGGCCGCGAAGGGGAAATAAGTAAATGTTCCCGAATGGGTTCGTTAGGATTTCCCGTTAAAGCCAATGACATATCAACGCTATCCGGTCCTTCGTCTTTCTTTGTTTTGTAACCAATTATACCAGCCAAGGTGGCAAACAGGTCTACGTTTGATACTAATTGGTTTGATTGTGTTCCTGCAGGAACCTTACCTGGCCAGCGCACAATAAACGGAACTCTGTGGCCTCCCTCCCAAGCATCAAACTTAAAACCGAGCAATGGTCCATTTAAGGAATGGCCTGCTTCCATGGCAACCTGTCCTCCCCTGTTCAACATACCGCCATTATCACTCGTTAAAATCACTAGTGTATTTTCGGCAAGTCCTTCTTCATCCAGGGTTCGTAGAATTTCCGATAGTATCCAATCCAGCTCGTGGATAAAATCCCCATAAGTACCCGCACCACTGGTTCCTATGAATTGAGGTGCCGGAGTGAAAGGATGATGGATATTGGTAGGCGCAAAATATAGGAAAAAGGGATTGTCCTTATTTTGCTTTATCCAAGTCACCGCTTTGTGTTTAAGATGTGTACCAACCTCACGGTCTTTATACAATTCATGTGCTTTTTTTGCTCCCCCTATCTCGTCAATACCAAATTTCTCATCAAAATAACGGGTGTTTGCTTTTTTTCCATAAACCATGGGGTCATCTGGTAAAAGGCCAACAACCTTATGGTTCTCCACATAGACAAAAGGGGGATGACTGTTGAGTACGGGAACCCCATAATAGTAGTCAAAACCTAATTCCAAAGGACCAGGTTTTAGGGGTTTGTTCCAATCTATAGGTTGTTCGTTCCCAAATCCCAAATGCCATTTACCTATAACGGCTGTCTGATAGTCCGCTTTTTTCATTAGACTTCCCAAAGTCATACGATCCGTATCTACCTGTAACGGAGTTTTCAAAAATATTGGACTCCAAAAATCCTGTTTTGCTGGATACTGTCCCGTTAGCAACGCATATCTTGACGGAGAACAAACGGCTGAAGCAGAATGAAAGTCGGTGAACCGCTTACCTTCTGAAGCCAAGCGATCTATTGTTGGCGTCTTTACCTTTGTCGCTCCCTGAACACCTATATCACCATAACCCAAATCATCTGCATTTATGATGATGACATTGGGTCTGTCAGCTTGCGCCATGGCTACGGAGCAGACAAACAACCATGCGATAAAGCCCAACTTTATCCTAAATTTATTTTTATCGATACGATACTTCATACTGTCCATATAAGCAACCACTATTTTTTGCAAACTCTTCTTAATTATCGATTACCAAAACCGAATCCTCATTTCTAAGATCCGTATCCCATATTTTGCTCTAAGTTCGGGTTTTTATCAATCTCGGTTTGAGGCAAAGGAAACAATACTTGATAATCTTGTGCCAATTTTCCTCTATCCTGTGCCATCTGAATGAACTTGCCATGTCTAATAAGATCTTGACGTCGCAATCCTTCGGTATGGAATTCCCAGCTTCGTTCCAACAAAATTTGATCACGAAGGGATTCGGTTGAAGGAAAATCTACCAAACTAATGGCATCTAGACCCGCGGCAGTCCGGATTTGATTGATCAAGTCAATCGATTCCTGATTGGGTCCCTGTAATTCGTTCAAAGCTTCTGCACGGGACATTAAAATATCGGCATAACGTAATATGGGAAAATCGTTTCCACTTACATCTCCAATGCCATTAGGGTCTTCAGGATATTTAAGGCTACGTTTATCATCTTGACCCAGTTGCACCAGATTACCCCCTCCATTGGTATATTCGAACAAAATGGCATCCAAACGTTCGTCCTCAGAAGCAAAAGAATCCACAAAACCGGAGAGTAATTTAAACTGCGCCGCAAAATTCACCTTGGGCGGAAATTCAAACTGATATCCCGGAGGAGCTGCATGACTTAAATACGTGTTACCCAAATCTCCGGTCGGTACATCCGGAAAAGGAAATACCCAAATAAACTCATTGGATTGTTGGTTTGTCAAAGCAAATAGTTCTGTTCTATTTCCCTGTGTGAAAATATCGTAAACGCCTAAATCAATAACTTCCAAAGCAGTGTTGGCAGCTTCTTGCCAAGATTTTCTATTCAAATGGTATTTTGCCAATAAACCTAATGCCACCCCCCTAGTTGCTCGGCCATACTGTTCCTGTGTTAGAGGCAAAATAGCAGCAACTTCTGTAAATTCAGTTATCATAAAGGCATCGAATTCCTCACGGGTCGCCCTGCTGGGCCTATCCGCTGCGGTTGTCTCACTTGTCTCTATCAATGGAACGGTACCAAAAAGATCATGCAACGTATAATAACTGAACACTCTTAAAAATCGAGCTTCAGCAACTATTTGGGTTCGCCGGGTTTCATCCATATCGATATTGGGTACTTGTTCCAATACCGTATTCGCCCTAAAAATTGAGCTATAGAATTTACGCCAAAAGCCTAAAAGCCATGGGTGATCTTCGGGGAACAAAAAATCTTCTATGGGTTGCGTATTGGCATTAATGGCTCCTTGTCGGGAAATCATTACATCGGTGGTCATTTCACCGAAGGTTAAATAGTCCCGTAATACATCCCTATATCCCCTTGCATTAGCGTAGACTGAGTTTAATAAGGCTTCAGCATCTTCTGCCGTTTCATAAAAATTGGAAGGTCCCAATTGTGTAAACGTTTCTTCTTCCAAGGGCCCTTCGCAACTTGGTAAGAAGAAGAACAAGCTTAGTACAAAAAAATAGTATTTTCTTTTGAGTATCATACGTTTATCTTTTTCTTATTAAAATCCAATATTAAATCCTAAAGTTATAATCCGGGCCAACGGATAAGCGTTATAGTCAAATCGTAAATTAGACGTAGCATTATCATTTGAACTCACATCCGGGTTGAATCCGCTATAATCGGTAATGGTAAATACATTTTGTGCGTTGGCAAAAATGCCCAAGCGCTCTATGCCCTTTATGCTTCCATTGGGAAAACTATAGCCTATTCTCAAATTTCGTAAACGGATATACGAACCGTCCTCAACGACCCTATCATTGATAGCACGCCCTCCCAACGACGTAAGGAAAGATGGATTTGGACTATCGGTATTATCAGGAGTCCATCGATCTTGTACAAAACCCTGTCTGTTACGTAGTAATGAAAACGGGCTTTCAGAATCCACACGGGTAAAATTCAAAAGTTCATTGCCAAAAACACCTTCAAAGAAAAAATCCAAGGTAAAACCTTTATAAGCAAAGGAATTGTTCATACCTAATGTGAAGCTAGGAAAGGGATTTCCCAGAATGACCCTGTCTTCCGGATCAATGGAGCCATTCTCGTTGGTATCGGCAAATCTCAAATCCCCAGGTTGAGCTCCTGGCTGCGCAGAGGCATCTATTTCTTCTTGGTTTTGAAAAATACCTTCGGTGCGGTAGCCCCAATACGAATTCAACGGATCTCCTTCCCTTAGTATAGTAAAGTCGTTCAAGAACCTAAGGTTTCCCTGTAAAATAAAGGGCAATTCCCCAAGATTTGTGACCTCATTCCTGACCGTTGCAAAATTAAAGGTACTTGTCCAATTGAAATCTCCTACGATATTCTGTGTTTCCAAAAGTATTTCGAATCCTCGGTTGCTGGTATCCCCAACATTCTCTTGAGTAAAACCAAAACCAGTGGTAAGCGGAATCGGAAGATTCAACAACAAATCGGAGGTTTCCTTAGTATAATAATCCAGAGTACCGGAAATACGATTGTTGAACAGCCCAAAGTCCAAACCTACATTGAATTGTGCCGTTTCCTCCCATCGTAAATCAGGGTTTGCAAGATTAGAAGGGGCGATACTCGTAAATCGTTCTCCGTCAAAAACAGCATCTCCAGAAGTGCCCAACAATACCAATGAATTGTAATTTCCTATTTCCTGGTTGCCCGTAATACCGTAACTGGCCCTAAGTTTAAGGTTTGATACTGCTGTAGCATTTTGCATAAACGATTCATTGCTTATTTTCCAGCCTAAAGCAATCGAAGGAAAATACCCATATTTATTATCCTCCCCAAAACGGGAAGAACCATCTGCACGGAAGGTACCAGTGACCAAATAACGATCTTTGAAAATGTAGTTGGCACGACCGATGTAGGAAAGCAGTTGGTTTCTATTCCTATTTGAACCAACCGTGTAGGTTTCCAAATCGCCAGCACCCAAATTATCAGTTCCAAACTGATCTGTAGGGAAGTTTTGGCTTCCAGCACTAAAGGACTCAAAATTAAATTCTTGGTAGGATATACCTACTAAGGCATTCAAGGAATGGTCTTCACCAAATGTGTTTTCATAACTGGCCGTAAGCTCTGCTAAATAACTTGTATTTCTTGCATGGTTGATGTTTGCAGAACCATTGCCCAGCTGTCCGCGCTTGGTAACCGGCGCAGCATAGGTGTCCGATCTTATATTTCTTCGGTTTACCCCAAAATTAGCTTTTGCTGAAAATCCCTTAAAGAATTCGTACTCGGCAAAAATTGTACCGAAGGTCCGGTCTGTTTCTGAACGGGGTTCTATGGTTTCTGCTAAAGCAACAGGATTGTTAAGGTCAAGATTTGGTGATTGTACATAATCCCCATTCTCATCAAAAATAGCCAAGGTAGGATCAAACTGAAGCGCAGTACCGATGGTACCCGCCCCAATGTTTATTCCATTGCCCAATGGAACGTTATCATTGACAACCACTGATGTGTTTAAATTGACACCAAAATTAAATTTATCTCCGGTATGATTGATGTTTACTCTTCCTGTATAACGCTGTATTCCTGAACTTATCACCACACCATCTTGGTCAAAATAGTTTAGGGAAGTATAAAATTTGGTTTTTTCCGACCCTCCTGATACCGAAAACTGATGGTTTTGTACAAAAGCAGACCTAAAAATAGCATCTTGCCAATCTGTACCCGCACCAATTGCTGCAATATCCTCAGGTGAAAATTGAGGCTCTTGGCCTTGATCTGCACGAAGTCCATTGATAAACGAAATGTAATCTTGTGTATTTAAGAGGTCCAACCTGTTTTCAACTTCTTGAAATCCTGCGTAGGTTTCATAATCGACCCTAAGCTTTCCTGCTTTACCTTGCTTTGTAGTAATCAAGACTACCCCGTTCGCTCCCCGGGAACCATAAATTGCCGTGGCAGAGGCATCTTTTAGGATTTCTATGGACTCAATATCACCAGGATTAATCGCATTTTGCGGCTCACTGGGCAATCCATCGATGACAAATAATGGTTCGTTTCCTGCAGTGATGGAAGTTGCACCACGAATTCGAATGGAGAAGGCACCACCAGGTTGGGCATTCGCCTGAGTTATTTGTACTCCAGCGGCCCTACCCTGTATCAATTGCTCTACAGATACTTGGGCACCTGTATTGAAACTCTCATTACTCAGGGAAGATACAGAACCCGTAAGATCACTTTTCTTGACGGTTCCATATCCGATGATAACGACCTCGTCCAAGTTTTCAAGATCTTCTTGTAATGTAACATCAATAATCGTCTGACCCTGAATCGGGACTTCAATACTTCGGAATCCTATATATGAAAAAATCAGAGTACCGTCAGAAGCGGATTCAACTGTGTAATTTCCATCGATATCGGATACCGTTCCTGATGTGGTTCCTTTAACCAGTATTGAAACGCCTGGTAATGGGACATTGTTTTGGTCCATTACGGTTCCCGTTACCGTTTGTTGTAGCTCCATTTTTGGGATTAGGAGCGAAGACGCAATGGGCGATGCATAAATTGTTCCGGTAAGAAGGAAAAAAACAGCCCAAAAAGCGAAGTGATTTTTAAGATAGGACAGCCATCTCGAATAGGCGCTTATCTTTTCGTAAGTATGCTTCATGTTGTTTTGGTTTAGTTAAAACGGTAGTATTTGTAGTATTTGTAGTATTTTACTTAAACGTTTCCCAGCGCAGCCATGGGAGTGCGTAATAGATCCCCAATGTGACGGCCATGACCGCCCATTTTACGG
>JBCCEC010000112.1:0-10197 GCA_039030475.1 Bacteroidota bacterium | reverse complement strand
GTTTAAAAGTAGCCTATTAACATTAAAAATATTAAAAATGAAACGAATTAGAAAAATTAAATATTTCAGTTTCGCACTAATAGGTATGATTGCTTTTAGTGCCTGTGATGATTTTTTGGAAGAAGATCCAAAATCAGATATCACTGCTGAAAACTTTATTAACGAAGAAAATGCAGACCAACTTGTTGTTGGTATTTATAGTGAGCTTCGTGATGTTTATCGCGACTATACATTTAAATTTTTCGGAACTGATTTATTTGCCGCTAGAGCAGAAGCCTTTTCATTTAATCCTGAAAACGACTATTTCAACCTTAATGCGGGTCTTGGGTTTACAGTCTGGGCAAGTAACTATCGTGTCATAGGAAGGGCCAATATTGCCATAAATCGATTCTTAAATGAAATTGACTTTAGTGAATCAAACATACCTGAGAGAGATTTGGGCGTAGCACAAGCAAGAGCACTTAGAGCCTTGGGGTATTTCAATCTGGTGCAGCAATATGGTGGTGTGCCGATTGAACTTGAAGAACAAACCACCGTACGCACGGATTATACCCGCGCTACAGAAGCAGAAGTCTATCTACAGATCATTGATGACTTGGAAACCGCTATACCTGTCTTGGAAGATTCGCCGGACCCTGGACGTTTTTCATCTAGAGCGGCACAACATTTATTGGCCGAAGTTTATTTAACAAGAGCGTATACTGCATTTGCTGAGGCCAATGATTTTCAAACAGCTACTGGTTTGGCAGAGGCCGCAATTGGGTCCTATGATATAAGAACCCAATCGTATGCGGAGGTTTTCGATGTTGATAATCAGATAAATGATGAGATACTTTTCGCCGTACAGTGGGGAGTTGAAGGTTTGGCAGAGGATTTCAACAATAACAAGCATTCCATATTCATGAGTCAAGTATTTCAATATCCAGGTATCAGTAGAACAGGGAATATTTATGGCTTAAGTGGCTATGGTGCCCAACCAACAAACTTCTTCTACTCTTTATTTGCTGATAACGATACTAGGGAAGATGCTACAATTCATCGTGTATTATTTGCGGACGAGGAAGTTTTGTTCGATCCTGATGGCGATGGCCCTATTCCCAGTGATTTGATTCAGCCAGGAGATACAGCTATATTTTTTCCTAAGAACATGTTAGATGATGCTGAATTAGCAAATCGTTTGAACAGATATTTTGTATATCAACCTGATCAATATGAATTTGGGCTGCCCGATAACATTCCTGGAGTTACCTATCAATACTCATCAAACATCTTGCGTAACAATTTTCCGATTTTTAAGAAATTTGATGATACCGTTTTTGATGAAACGGAGGGTGGCGCACGCGATACTTTTGTTTTTAGGGTTGCAGGCACACATCTTCTAGCGGCAGAAGCACACCTAGGAGCAGGGAATACTGGTCAAGCCCTGTTCCATATAAATAGGGTTAGAGAGCGAGCAACTGGTGTCGCCGATGAATTGACCGAGGTTGATATTGATGCAATTATTGACGAACGCGCTCGGGAATTGGCTGGTGAAACAAATAGATGGGCTGTGTTAAAACGTACCGGGAAATTGGAAGAACGCATCAATTTGTACAATCCGCAAGTAATTGATCATGGGGCATTCGATTCGAGCATACATCTATTGCGCCCTATACCTGATGTTGAATTACAACTTACGGATGGCTCTTTGGAACAAAATCCCGGATACTGAATATAAGGATTAAAGGATTGTTTGAGTTTAGTTTTGTTAACTGTATGGGCAGGCAAAGCATTGTCTGCTCATACTTTTTAATTCAATTGCATTCATTTACTAACTATAATCGCCTGACGCTTTTGAATTAATTATAGACTATTCCTCTTTCGTAAATGGTTTTATAAACAACTATTCTATTTTAAGAAAAACGTGACGAAAAGTATTCAAATAAAAGCTTTCTATTTTTTTTGTTTGGGGTTGAGTATATTGATTTCTACATCGTGCTCTAATGAAAACCCCACCAGCTGTTACATTGTACAAGGAACAAATTTAGATGCTACTGAGGCCAATGTAGTGTCCGATTTAAAAAGTGATCTTGAGAAGGTAATCCCTCTGGAAATTACAATCCTTTCAGAAACAGATCCTTTACCTGAGCATGGTATTTTTTATGTTATCGGAACCCAAAAATCAAACCGAGTCATTACAGAATTGGCAGATCAAGCGAAGGTTTCAATTTCCTCTGAAAATCCTCGGACAAGAGGTGGAATATGGGCCAAAACGCAACTTGACAACAATCAAAAAGCTATTATTCTGGCTGGTTCGGATATTCAAGGGTTGCAACGTACCGTATATAATTACGCCCAGGAAATTCTTGGAATAGACCCTTTTGAATATTGGACAGGGAGTACGCCAAAAAAAATTGACGCTTTGAAGCTATTCAATTTTGAAAATAAAAATATTACACCACCAAAAGTACCTATACGCTGTTATTTTGAGAATGATGTTGACGAGTTGGCCAATTATAGGGGCAAACTACTGGAATATGATTGGGAAAGCTATACCGAAATGATCAATTCCTTGGTCAGGTTAGGGTACAATGCCATTGAGTTTTTTGATATGTTGGGCAGACCTGAATTCTTTCTTCGCCCTGAGTATAAAGCTTTACATCCAGATTATGAGGTCGATTTGGACTATTTGGACAAAATGATCCACTATGCCCATGAAAAGGGTATGAAAATTCAAATAAATTTTGCCCTGGGATATCAAATACATCCATTTCCGCTTGAAAAATCAGATTGTTGGGCCAAGTACAAGGACGATTGGATTGCTGCCTGGAAATACTATCTAGAAGAGACACCTTTGTCCAAAACAGACATTTTTGCGCTACGTCCAAGAAATCAGGTATGGGATTGGGAATACAAAAGTAGTTGTGGGGAAAACAAAATCGAGGTATTCAGTGAGGTTTATGAAGTTTTTAGTGAGCTTATAGAAGATTACAATCCCAATGCCCAAAAAGTACTGGTGTGCTATTCAGATGCCATGGAAATGTGGAACGAGGGTTTCAGGCCTCCCAAAGATTGGATAGTCGCTTGGGCCGATGATGGGTTTGGCAAATTCGAAAGCTTACCCGAAACTACTGACGGATACAATTTTGGCATATACATGCATGCTGGTTTTTGGTCCAATCATACCGTACATGACCCTTACCCCCAAGAGGTAGAAGATAAAATGAAAATGATGTTCAACGACTTTAATGCTTATGCATACTGTTTGGTGAACGGACAAAATTTTAGGCCTTTTCTACTGAATTTGGAAGCATATGGTGCGGTATGTCAAAATCCAGATTCATTTGATGGCAAACAGTTTTACAAAAGATGGACTACGCGCTATTTTGGTGATTTGGCGAGTCCTTTTGCTGTAGAAGCCATGAAAAAGTTACATGAGGCCCAATTTGATAGGGTAGGCTATGTTCAAAATCTTTGGGAAATAAGGGAGGCCATATCCTATTTAAGCGATTCGCCTATAGAACGCCCTGGTAAAGCCCCTATTCCTTATTCATACAAAAAAGTACATGCTGATTATAAACCCTTGGAAAAAAGATTGACCTATATCTCTGATGCGCTTTCTGCTGCTGAAAAAGGTCAGGATTTAATCACAGGGAAAAGTGGGGTTTTTTATCATGATTATGTGTTGTTGCCCATCAAAATATATAACGACCTCTTGACCTTTGAACATCAATTACATAAGCTATGTAAACTTAAGAAAGCGTATGAAGAAACATTGGATAAACAACAAATAGTGAATGCGCTAAGCCTATCGGAAAAAGCCAAGGAAGATTTGAAGATTGTTCATTCAAGACGTATTGAAGGTGACAAGAATCCCAAATGGAAAGGGTGGTACGACCCAAAAATAAGAAGGCCTAACAATGGTTTTCCAACGATGGATATGATGAAAGCCGTTCAAGTCAATTTAACTGGCATAATAAATACGCATGAGACTAAATAAAATCCTACTCTTATTATCACCATTGTTGTTAACACTCATAATTACATGCAATGACTCTCCCAATCGTACCGTTATGTCGAAAACACTACCAGTTTTGGAGCCAGTAGATTTAGTTTATACGCAATTGGACACCGAAAATTCCCGTTGGTTTCTTTTTTCATCTGCAAGTCGTCCTTTTGGTATGGTCAATTTAAGTCCCGACACGCAACTACAAGGTACCTGGGGAAGTGGCTATCGCTATGAAGTAGATACCATTAAAGGCTTTAGCCATATTCATGGGTGGCAATTATCTGGGCTATCTGTAATGCCCGTAACACTAATGCACAAGAATAGGAACTCTGTGTATCAGGATTTTTACTCAAAATTCAGTCATAAAGAGGAAGAGGTGTCACCCGGCTTTCATTCCCTTAGATTACAACGATATGATATTGATGTTGCCCTTACCAGTACCAAACGTGTAGGATTGCATCAGTACATATTTCCCAAAACCAGTGAAAGAGCTATTCTCTTTAATCTTAACGGAATTTTAGGGCCTTGTGAAATTATTCAAGGGAAACTCGAAAAAATAGGAGATTCCGAACTTGTAGGCAGTTTTCTCATCGCTCCTACCAAGAGAAGGCCTAAGCCTGTAAACGTTTTTTTTAAGGTTGAATTGAACACACCAATCTCCAATTTGGAAAAAGATGAAAAAAGCGGTAATTATTTGGTGTCCCTGAGCGATGAAAAAGATACTGTTTTAATGAAGGCCGCTATTTCTTATACTTCCATGAAAAACGCTGCAACTAATTTAGAAACGGAACTACCCCATTGGGATTTTGAAAAAACGGTCAATGAATCCAAATCCGAGTGGAATGAACTTTTAGGAAGAATCAAAGTAGAAGGTGGTACAGAAAAGGCGCAAAAACGATTTTATACCGACTTATGGCATGCATTGCTTGGCCGGAAAATTATAAGTGATGTAAACGGTGCTTACCCAGACAACATGGGAGAAACTTTTAGAATTGGGCAACTGCCATTAAAAAATGATGGAACACCACAATTCAACCATTATAATTCCGATGCATTTTGGGGAGCTCAATGGACAATAAATACACTGTGGGGACTGGTCTACCCAGAAATAAAAAAAGAATTTGTTCTATCGCTCCTGCAATATTATAAGGATGGTGGGTTAATCCCTAGGGGACCCTCGGGAGGTAATTATACCTATGTGATGACAGGTGCTTCAAGCACGCCTTTTGTTACAAGCGCTATTCAAAAGGGACTTGTTTCTGAAAGTTTAGATACCATTTACCGTGCACTAAAAAAGAACCATATGCCAAACGGTATCATGGAAAAGGCCGGATATGAGCACAATACCAATCTAGGGGGAGGTCTTAGCTATTATCTGGACAAAGGATATGTACCTTACCCCATTCCAGAAGGTAAATTTGGAGGGCATCAAGACGGGGCAAGTCTCACAATGGAATATGCATATCAAGATTATACACTTGCCCAACTTGCAAAAAAACTAGGTTATGATGACGACTACGCCTATTTTATGGATAGATCTAAAAACTATAGAAATGTATACGATTCGGATACAGGTTGGATGCGACCAAAGAATATAGACGGAAAGTGGAAAACCGATTTTGACCCTTTTAGTTATGAAAATGGATTTAATGAATCCAATGCATCGCAATCCACTTGGTTTGTTCCACATGATTTGGACGGACTTGCCCAACTGATGGGTGGTAAGGAGAAAGCGATCGAAAAATTGAACCAACAGTTTAAGGAAGCCGAAAAACTGAATTTTACTGCCGGTAGTTCACATGAGCGCGAAATGCATCCTGATTACAGCCGTATCCCAATAAATTATGGGAACCAACCTTCTATGCAGACCGCGTTTATATTCAATAAATTGGGTAGGCCCGATCTAACCCAATATTGGTCCAGAAAGATTGTAGAAAAGGTATTCAGTGGTCTGTCCCCCAAAACTGGTTACAACGGTGACGAGGATCAAGGCCTAATGGCCAGTTTGGCCGTGTTAATGAAAATTGGGCTGTTTCAAATGGACGGTGGTACACAAGAAAATCCCGAGTATCAGATTGGAAGCCCAATTTTTGATAAAATAACCATTGCGCTGAATACTGATTTTTATCCAGGTAAGAAATTAGAAATAAACGTGTTGAACAATAGTAAAGACAACATCTATGTTGATGGGATTTTGTTTAATGACAATCCATTAAAATCATGTACTATTCTACATAGCGATATTACTAAAGGGGGTGTCCTTGAATTAAAGATGACAGAACAACCTAACGTTGCCTATTAGTTGTTAAGGTATTATCCCATAAAAGCGTAGACAAATGAAATTGACCTTCACTTCAATCATTTTATTGTTTTCTCTGATAGGAATATCGCAGCAGAACTACCCCTTTAAAAATCCAGACCTTCCCACAAGCGATCGGGTTATTGATATATTGAATAGGCTAACCATTGAAGAGAAAGTGGCCTTACTACAGTCTACGGCAGAAGCCATTCCCAGATTGGGGATAGAAAACTATTACCATGGAAACGAAGGTTTACACGGTGTTGTCAAGGGAGGTCGATTTACGGTCTTTCCACAGGCAATAGCACTAGCGGCTACTTGGAATCCAAAACTCATCAAAGAAGTGGCCACAACAATTTCTGACGAGGCCCGTGCCAAATGGAATTTTTTTGACCAAGGAAAAAACCAAATGAACCTCTATAGTGATATGCTGACCTTCTGGTCGCCTACCATTAATATGGCACGTGATCCAAGATGGGGGCGCACCCCCGAAACTTACGGAGAAGACCCTTTTCTAACCAGTAACATAGGACTTGCCTTTGTACAAGGGCTACAGGGCGATGATGATAGGTACATAAAGGTAGTGGCCACACCCAAGCATTTTGTCGCGAATAACCAAGAAGAGAATCGATTCGCCTACAATGCCAAAATTTCTGAAAAAGCATTACGCGAATATTATTTTCCGGCCTTTAAAACAGCTGTTGTAGAAGGAAAGGCACAAGCGGTCATGAGTGCTTATAATGCCATAAATGGAATTCCCAGCACAGCAAACGCTTGGTTATTGAATAAAGTATTGCGAAAAGAATGGGGCTTTAAAGGCTATGTAGTCAGCGATTGTGGCGCTGTGAAAAACGTAGAGGAATCACATGAATATGCATCGGATAAAGAACAGGCAGCTAAAGTGACCCTCGAAGCAGGATTGGACCTGGAATGTGGCAAAGAAGTTTATCCACACCATTTGCTACCTGCTTACAAAAAGGGACTTGTCAGTAAAATGGCTATTGATACCGCAGTTGCAAGAGTGTTACGAGCACGTTTTCACTTGGGTATTTTTGACCCAGTTGAGAATAATCCTTATACTAAGATTTCCCCAGAAGTGATAGGTTCACAAAAACATCAAAACCTTGCTTTGGAAACCGCAAGGCAATCCATAGTACTTCTCAAAAATCAGGACAACACACTACCCTTAGATGCTTCAAAAATCAAAAAAATTGCAGTGATTGGGAATAATGCATCAAAGGTAGTCTTTGGGGATTATAGCGGATTGCCCGTAATTCGACCTATTTCTCCATTACAGGGCATAACGAAGAAAGTGGGCAGTACCATTGACATAGTACCCGTACGATGGAAAACAGGACCACTAAATTTAGACCTTATTGAAGCGGAGTATTTACAGAATGATAATACCAATGAAAATGGTTTGTTTGCCGAATATTTTGACAATAAACTCTTAGAAGGAACACCAAGGACGCGAGTAGATGAAATTGTTGATTTTGACCCTGTAAATTACCCACCCGATGTCTACACTAGTGCACAATATAAGTCCATTAGATGGACGGGGTACATCACCCCCAATATTTCGGGAACCTATCAAATTGGTGTGAATTCTGATGACGGTGTTCGGCTTTGGGTTGATGACGAACTAGTGATAGATGAGTGGTACAATCGTGGGGCAACCACAGACCAGATTAAAATTGATTTGGTGGATGGTAAGCAGCACTCCATTAAGCTAGAATACTATGATAATGGTGGAGATGCTATTTGCCAGCTACTTTGGAAGACTCCCAACAACGAATTTAACATGTACAATGAAGACAGAAAACTGGTAAGTGAAAGCGACTGGGTCATTGCCGTATTGGGCACCAATAAAAGCATAGAAAAAGAAGGGCGAGATCGTAAATCCATTGCGTTGCCTGAAGATCAAATCGCCTATCTAAAGGAAATGTACGCCATCAATAAAAATATGGTCGTGGTATTGGTTGCTGGAAGCTCGCTAGCCATAAACTGGATAGATGATAACATCCCCGCAGTTTTAGATGCTTGGTATCCTGGAGAAAGTGGGGGTACGGCCATTGCTGATGTACTGTTTGGTGATTTTAATCCAGCCGGCAGATTGCCCTTGACCTTTTATAAATCGTTGGAAGATTTGCCATCTATGGACGATTATGAAGTTGAAAACGGAAGGACCTACATGTACTTTGAAGGAGATCCGCTATATCCTTTTGGTCATGGACTGAGTTATTCCAAATTTGAGTACAACGCGATGGAACTCAGTAAAAGTGACGAGACCGTAACGATTTCCATGAACATAAAAAATACCGGAAACCAAAGTGGTGATGAGGTGGTACAATTGTATTACCGTCAGGTTGATGCAAAAACTAAAAGACCACTAAAAAAATTAGTTGGTTTTGAACGAAGAACACTAGATGTTAGGCAATCCAAGACCTTGGTGTTCAAGGTACCCTTTGAGGAACTTCAGTTCTGGAACCAGAACACGGGCAAATGGGAATTTCAAGAAGGAACCTATGAGTTGATGCTAGGCGCATCATCAGAAGATATACGATTAAAAAAATCCATAGTACTAGAAAAGTGATACTCAAAAGCAATGTCTTAGCTAACTTGTTCACTGAGTTTTTTTTAATTTAATGTAGATAAACCAATAGCAATGAAAATGTATCCAATACGATTGACATCGCTTTTCTACTTCTTGTATTTTTCGGTATTTGGTCAACTTACCAACAATCCAGAACTTGAAGAAAAGTTTATGGATATGGGTTTCGGTATTTTTGTGCATTGGAGTATGGATTCCCAATTGGGAAGTGTCATCAGCCATTCTATGGTAGGCGCTTCCAAAGCCTATTTGGATAAATATATCAACGAGCTTCCAAAGACCTTTTACCCCAATAAGTTTAACCCCGACGAATGGGCTAGGTTGTTTAAAGTTGCTGGTGCGGAGTATGTCGTTTTCACCACAAAACACCACAATGGATTTTGTATGTGGGATACCAAAACAACAGATTTCAATATTATGAATACGTCCTATGGGAAGGATATTACTGAAATGCTTTTCAAGGCTTTACGTAAACAGGGACTTAAGGTTGGAGTATATTTTTCGCCCGAAGATTTTAGCTTTCTTAAGAAACAGGGAGTTACTATTTCCCGCAAAGGTAAGATGAGCCAAATTACCGAAAATGTGGAGCTTTTAAAATACGATAAAACACAGATCAAAGAACTGATAACCAATTATGACCCTATAGATTTGCTGTTTTTTGATGGTTTTGAAACTGGCCCGCTAGTTCAATATGTACATTCGATAGACCCCAATATCCTTGTCACCCGTGGTGAAATGGAAACCCCTGAACAAAAGATTCCTGATGGCCCCATGCCCGGTCCTTGGGAAACTTGTATGACCATGGGAACGCAATGGCAATACAAACCAACCAATGAAGAATATAAAGATGGAACCGAGTTGATAGAAAAACTGATTGAGATTCGTGCCAAAGGTGGAAATTTTCTATTGAATGTGGGTCCAAAACCAAATGGTGAAATTCCAATAGAACAAGAAGAGCTTCTACGTGAATTGGCCCTTTGGATGTTTGTTAACGATGAGGCCATAAAAAATATAAGACCACTTCCAACACTGATCAAAGATGGTTACCTATGGTTTACCCAAAATGAAAATGAGAATGCTGTGTACGCATTTGTAACAGGGCAAAAGGATTGGTTCAAAGGAAGGCGCCGAAATTTTCTAATAAAAAACCTGAAAGCCACATCAAATACTACAATTTCGGTTTTGGGACAGAATGATCTTGTAGTTGAATATTGGCCTGAAAATATTCCCACATCAAGATTTATTCAACATGAAGAATTATTGGAAATTTCAATAAGCAAAGCACAAAGACTTTACAAT
>JBCCEC010000111.1:0-10650 GCA_039030475.1 Bacteroidota bacterium | reverse complement strand
TTGTTTTTTATGTTCAAATTGTATATTTGCAAACCAAATTCGGGATGTGGCGCAGTCCGGTTAGCGTACACGGCTGGGGGCCGTGTGGTCGCAGGTTCAAATCCTGTCATCCCGACTACCCCTAAACATCGATAAAACCTCGCCTTGAGCGGGGTTTTGTCTTTTAAAAATGGTACATAATTTCAATGAATATTTGGTAAATTATGGTATTTTATGGTATCTTTTAGCCGTTTTCTTCGCAAAAATTTCGCAAATGTTCAACGCATATTTGATACTTGATAAAAGGAGCCTTACCAAGAAGGGGCACCCCATAAAGATATACATTTCGGGCAAAGGGCAAAAAACATACATTGCTACCAGGCAGTACTCGGACAAAAAGTATTGGAAGAACGGAAAACTGTTGAAAGGGCATCCAACGTACGCCTACACCCAAAACAGGATACGAAAAATGGAGATAAGGACGATCGAACGACTCTCAGAATGTGACGACATGTCCTTTAATGAAGCCATCGAGTATGTAAAAGGGTCCAGCCAAAAAAATAAAGAAACCATGCTTTTCGAGTTTTGGGACGTCCTTGTTCCCGAAAAGAAAAAAATGGGCAGGTCAACCACTCCTTTCGAGGCAACACGTAAGCAATTGGAGAATTATATGTTGGAAGATGATATTGCCATCAACGATATAGACTATGAATTCTTACAGGGGTTTATTGCGCATAAGAAATCCGAAAACTGTAACGAGGGAGGGGTGAACTATTATCTAAAGACCTTAAGAACCGTTTATCTGGAAGCGCAAAGAAGAAGCTCTTTAAACATTAAATCCGGCAATCCTTTTACTGGCCTTATCAAAACCGGACAAAGGAAACCTCCGGTCACACTTAACAAAAATCAGTTTTTGGGCCTCATGGCCTTTGAGCCGAACAAATCCACTACCAAGGCCAACAAAGAAAAGATGACAAGGAAAAGGGATTTGTTTTTGTTTCAAATCTACATAGGAGGGCACGACTTTATAGAAGTGGCCAATCTGAGGTGGGAAGATATCCGTGAAGGTAGGATCAAGTTCTACAGGTACAAAAACAGTAGCCGGAACAGCATCTATGTCGATAATGCGCTTCTTCCGAAGGCAAAGGAAATAATCAAAAAATACGGCACCGAGGACAATGAAAGAGTGTTTTCGTTCATTCCCGACCCCGTAAACAAAAACACTTACGACCATTATAGGAGCAACACCAATGGAGCCTTAAAGGTTGTAGCCGATAGTATAGGCGTTCCAAGATTGAGCACTAAATCCCCTAGATATATTTTCAGGAGCTGGGCCGGGGAAGCGGAGGCGGACATATTGGCTACCATGCAGATACAGGGACATAAGCCGGGCGGAATGACTTTTGTTTACCAAGGAAGGTTATCGGACAAGTTGGTGGATAAGACCCTTAAAAAGGTAATCAAATGGGCGGTAAAGGAGTGATTTAAAGAAAAACCTTAGAAATTCTATGGTTTTTATCGTGATATTCTAAGGTTTTTATGTAGTGTAAATCCAAACTTTTGACAGGTGTAAAATTTCTTACCAAGGGTTGCCGATAGTTTTTTGATTTATATCATATATTGTACGCCCCCGCCAAGCTAATTCAAAACATTCTTATGAAGACCAGGTATATTTTGTTGGTACTTTTATCACCCCTAGTTATAGTTAGTCAAAAGCATCCTGACAAATACAAAAGCAAAGGCGGAGTTGTTTACTCTGTAGGCGATACTATAACCCTAAATTCACCTAGTTTACCTGACAGATATGCCTCGGTAATGAAGGGAAGAGGAATAAGCCTTGTGATTTTAACAGATAAGGATTCAGAGAAGCTTATTATAAGAAAAATTGTGAACACCCCATTATATGGAAGTGAATATGGGCGATTGATATGTAAGGATTTTTCAGGAGGTACATATACCGTTTTTTATGAGGCAGCGGAAGCAACGTGCGAAATCTCACCATGTATAGAGGATGTGGTTATTTTACAGGAACCAAGAGAAATACCAGAAAATTTTAAGCCTTTTAGTTTTCAGGGACTGGGTTGGGGTTCAAATGCTAATGAAATTGAAAATACAATCAAGGGATTGAGCTATTTAAATGAAAAATATACGAAGAATGACAAAATAGTTGGAATTAATGCTTTACTCGTTGTTCGTTTAGAGGATAATCACATTTCTTACATGGGATATGTTTTTAACGAGAAGCATTCTAACGACAACCTCTATGTGGAGGACTACTTAACAATAAAAAAGCTTTTAGTACAAAAATATGGAAAACCCAAGAAGGACGAGAATTATTGGAGGGATGACCTCTATAAAAATAAATATGATAAATGGGGTTTTGCCATTTCGATAGGGGATATGGTAATGGAATCAAAATGGGAATTACCTGATACGGACATAATGTTAAAATTATCAGGCGATAATTACAAGGTGTCACATATTCTAAGGTATGATGCTTATCCCAAGCATACAGCTGTTAATAATAAAAAAGAAGATTTAGGTAAATTATGATAGAAATAATGTTGAAAACTAATTAATAACCAAAAACAAAATGTAAGAAACAAAGCACAGTACTAGGTAATTTTATGATGTATAACCATAATATATTACATCATGAAAAAAGTATTTTTAGTATTAGCGGTATTGGCCTTTACATTCAGTTTTACCTCATGTGAGACAAATGAGACAGCAGACGAAGACCAACTATTCATCGAGGCAATCGACGGGGATGAAGTCGAAGACCCGGACGACAGGGGTAACGATTAAGAAGTATTTTATAATCACTTTTATGGTATTGGGTGCGGTTGTTGGTGCAACTGCACCTTTTGCTCATATGGTCTTCCCTAAAACGGCCCAAGAAAAGATACAATTGGAGTCGGACTTCGAAAACGGGGATATGTCCCTTGAAGTGTATAAGGAGAAAAAAGCCGAGTTAAAGGCAAAATACAAGTTTGCGGGCTTCACCAATGTAAGAAGGTTTGCATTCGCAATAGGACTGCCTATTTCCCTTTTTGTGTGTTCCTTATATATTCTGGTATTCGCTACCTATTTGCCCAAGAACGAAATTAAGACAGGGCTTAACATTGCAGGGTCGGTATTTCAATTTACCGCGATCTATTTTATTATATGGACGTTGTGGTGGTATAAAACAAATTCGGATTTTTCGAAGACAGCCTATTACCTGTCAATTGTCGCAATGTCCATTGGTATTTTGGTTTCATTACGATTTATGATAGAAGCCAGATACAAGGCCGTGAACAACCTTAAAAAATTAAGGGTTTCCATATTGGATTTTTTCTTGGAGCTTAGGAACGTACATCTAAAGAACATAATGAAACCCGCATGGATGTGGGAAATGTTGGATGAGGAAGTAGTGGAGGACGAGGCCAGGGACGAGCTTAAAAAGCAGATAAAGAAATTACGCGAAGATTCCTCCAAAGAAGTCCAAAAAAGATTAAAAGAAAAGGCGCATGAGTTTGAAAAGTAGATTTTGGCCCAGATTGTTTGGGAATAGGGCCGAAGAGCGCCATCCCGTTTTTGAGGCTCTTGAAAAGGACCTCGACACAGAAGTTTCAGTTGAAGCGAAGTACATGTTGGATATAGAGACCGAAAGACTTCGTAATATTCAACTGATAGAGTTCAAGGTCGTTTCGGGCCTTGTTGTAACGAATGAGGAAAGGATGTATCTAGAAGAAAGTGCGGAATAAAAAGATTTACAAACTGACTTTAAAAAATAAATGAGTAAAAACGGTGACGATATTTTTCTAGGCTTTGCATGGCCTTTTTTCTTTTCTATTGTTTTTGCAAATTTTATTGGTTTTGTATCCTATGTCACGATAGGTGGATTTGTTCCCGCTACGGCTCTTGGGTTTGCCGTTTCAACGCAACTTTTTTCCGAATTTAGAACTAGAAAAACAAAATCAAAATTTAACTCTGAAAAAATAAATATCTTGCGCCGCTATTGTGCCGACAAGTCCAGTTTGGCACGATCTATGGTTGATAAACAAAACATAACCTCTCTAACATATTGCATTATCGAATTAGAATTTCTTGCTACTGAAATATCAAAATGTTGCGATCAACAGACCGATAAGGATAAATTCAAGAAAGTTAAAGGTTTGTTAGGTAGTACGAAGACCACATTGGATAAGTCTAAATTTGATTCGGATATTAAAACACCTTTTTCCGACGTTATACAATGTGTAGGTGAATTAGAGACTTATTTGAACGATTTATAATATTATTTTGTAACTTAGAAAAGTTATCCAGTATGACCGAAATCAGTAACATCATCGACCTAATTGAAAGTAAAGGTGCAAAATGGCTTAGGGTAAACGAACAGCCGTGTATGCATACATTCATCAACGACTTGTATATCAACCTGTGTCTTTGGAAAGATAAGGATAGTAATGTTATTTCCATAGATGTCGATAATATTGAAAATGGGATTTCCGATATAATCCTTAAAGATATTAGGGAAGGAGAGCAGTACTTCGACAACTTGTTTAGGATTTATTCCTCATACAAGGAAAACGCAACCAATATCGCTTTAAACTGTTAAATTAACTTCCGTATCCTTTAATGAAAAAGAAACTCCCAAGATGGTTAAGGGTAATACGATATAACCTAAATTGTATGTGGTATCATGTACTTTTTCCCATTGTACAGGAAAAAGACGAATTTATTAAATCCCTAAGCAACAAATAACTAACGATAAGTACGGTTGTACCTTATCGGGTTTTAAGCAACAATTTTGTTCTCACCAAAAATATAATCTATCATCCACCAACTCATATCCAGTTGGTTGGATAATATATCCATGAAGTAATCGACGTCTACGCCTTTGGTTTCGACCGAAATAATAACACCGTTGATATTGAAGTATACCTTAACGAGGTTGGACCATTTTTCGTTGATGGTTGCGTTGGGAATTTCCAGAAGAATTTTTTCAACTACTTTGTAAGGGACCAATGGCATATATTATGCAGCTATTGCAAGTTCAAAATCCTGGGGGACCAATCCCGGCCCAATGGATTCTTTGTTCACCGCTTCAATTCCATTTCCGCTTCTTCGGTTCCAAGACAAGCTTTCAAGGATACCGTAAAGCGAGTTTTCATCTAAATGAATTCCAAAAAACACGGTAAGGTTTTGCTCAAAGTCCTTTAAAGCATCTTTCTTGCTTTTTTTGGAAAACCCCAAAACTTTGAACGACGGACAAAAGACGGTCCATGCGTTGCCCCTTCTTTTAAAGGCAATCCCAAGGTCAACGATATTGATTTGAACCGTACCGTCTGTTTTATGGTCTATATATAATTTTGAATTGTTCATCCTTGTCCGATTTACTATACAATAATACGATTTTATTTAATAAACGATAGTTAACGACCTTATATTTTAAGGTGTTTACTTTTTCTCCTTCTGCTCTTTCTCTTCCAATAGCCCAAGTACACCCCTGGACTCCCTTTGCACTTGCTTTCTGGTCTCCAACATGTTCACGTATATGCGGTAATTGGAGTTCTCCATTAGCTCATTGTGCTTTACCGATAATTTGTCCACTAAAATACGCACCCCCTTTTTACTGCTCAAAAGCGCATCCACAAACTTTTCTATCTCCAAGTCGTCATGTGCGGCATAATCTGGAGTAGGTTCATTAACAACAAATGAGGCTAAATCTTCATTTTGATTCGAAGTATCCTTTTTTATCCTATTTAAACCAAGCAGAAAATTAATCGCGTACTGTGGATACTTGTTGTTAATCTTCTTAGCCATGTCTGGCGTAATCTTTTTAGTATCTCCTCGAAGTAGCTTGTAAACAGCATTCTTTCCTACTCCAATGGCTTGGGCAAAGTCAGTCCCTGAAATCCCGATATCATTTAAAATGTCCTGAAGATCATTCATGTTAAATAAATGTTAAAGTATCTTATAATGACTAATAATAGTTTGTAAGTATCCTAAAGTATCTTATATTTGTTTCAACAAACAATCGCACCAAGATACAAAAACCTTGTAAACGATCTACAAATAATTTGTTATGCAGACTTCGAAAAACGTTGAAACAGGAGTAGGGAATGAGGAGAGAATGGGGGACATCTATTTTATGATGTGCGCCAACAAACTCAAATGTGACACCGGGGATGACAGGGAAACCATTGGTCTCAAAGCTTCCTTCCAAGGATATAACATTAACATATATGGTAACGAGGAGGATAACTACGAGTTGAAGGTCGATGAGTTTGGTTCTTACGATGTGAACCATTGGGAATGGACTCCTTTGACCCCTACCGAAAGACAATTGAGCATTCTCAATACGCTTCTTCAAAAAGAAGTCGATGGGGTTTTGGAGGACACGGAGCCCGAAACTATCGACCACGAGAAACCATACGAGGAATACGATAACCAATACTAAGCGATATAAGCAAATTTCAAAGAAATGATAGACAATATAAAGAACATGTGGGGCCGGATGCTGCAAGAGACGAAACACGAAGCGGTCCAAATCCTGATGGACGAATATGACCATAGTAAGGTCGCCATAAAACAGAACTGGATATATCAGGGAATGATCCCCGAGGAAAAACAGCCAAGGGTAGTGGAGATATTCCAGAACCTATTAGTGCAACAGGAGAAAAAGACCAAAAAACTGATATCGTGAACGAGGCCATTCTCATTTATGGAATCTTGATGTTGTGGGTCAACGTGACCCTATGGAAAAGGCAACGAAAAGAAGACGAGCACTATGGATAAGATGGTAATCGTGGACAAAGAAGTCTTTAGAAAATTGATGGCCGGTCAGCGATCCGATATCAAACGGGGGATATGCTCGAAGTCCGAAGTGCTTGAAATATTGGGGATAAGCGCAAAGCAATATTACAAGGAAATGAGCTCGGGAAAATCATTGCTCGAACCTTCAAAAGTAAGCGGAAAATATACATACAGCAGCGTGGTAAGGGAATTCAAACGGATACATGGACACTCGTATTCGGATGCTACGATAAGTTAGTTGGTTTGGTTCGGGAGGCCGTTATTGGTTAATGCTTAGTGTGTACGGCCTCCCTTTTTTAAAATTTAATAATAAAATCATCTTATGAAAATCAAAAAATATATAGAGTACGGCCAAGGCATGAACGCAAACGAGGAGGTTTCTCTTTGGATCAAGGTCAATCTTAAAAACCATTTGGAGAAGAACGAAGAAAATCAGGACGATGTTGAGCATGTTATCGATTATTTGGTATCGGGGGATGCGCCAAAGCGCCTAAAAAAAATGTCGTTTTTACAAGCAAAATCAAATACAGATAAGTGGCTTAAAAAGCTAATCAAAAAAGGGTCCAACATTAAGGAGTTGGATTCTGATGTAGAAACCGTTTTGGAGCTTGAAGACGGTTTTAGATGGGTGAAATTAGTTGGTGAAAACGCATATAAGAGAGAGGGGTTTTTAATGTCTCATTGTGTTGGTGGGTATTTTGGGAATGGTAAACTAATATACTCTTTAAGAGACGCTAAAAACAATCCTCATTGTACTGTTGAAAAGGACCAACAGATAAAAGGAAAAGGGAATGGAAACATACACCCTAAATATATCTCATACGTAGTATCTTTTTTGGAATGGACAGGAATGCAGGTTTCCGACAACGAAATGAAAAATCTTGGCTATGTAAATATTGATTCAATAAAAGAAGATATTTCAGATGAAAACATTTCATCTGCATACAAAGGAAAATACCTCCCATTAGATTATGCGTTTAAAGATAAGCAAGGGAATGATTATTGGAACTTAGATTTTCTGAATTATTTTGACTTTTTAGATTTGGATTTAAACATAAATGTTCCTTGGACATTAATAAAAACAGCTTCTAATTATTTAGTAAATAAACTCAACAAAACCTCTAAATACGAACACAACGCCAAGAACGCATCGTCAGGTAACAACGCCAAGAACGCATTGTCAGGGTACAACGCCAAGAACGCATCGTCAGGGAACTACGCCCAGAACGCATCGTCAGGGGACTACGCCCAGAACGCATCGTCAGGGAACTACGCCCAGAACGCATCGTCAGGGGACAACGCCAAGAACGCATCGTCAGGGAACTACGCCCAGAACGCATCGTCAGGGTACAACGCCAAGAACGCATCGTCAGGGGACAACGCCAAGAACGCATCGTCAGGGAACTACGCCCAGAACGCATCGTCAGGGAACTACGCCCAGAACGCATCGTCAGGGGACTACGCCAAGAACGCATTGTCAGGGTACAACGCCAAGAACGCATCGTCAGGTAACAACGCCAAGAACGCATCGTCAGGTAACAACGCCAAGAACGCATCGTCAGGTAACAACGCCCAGAACGCATCGTCAGGGGACAACGCCAAGAACGCATCGTCAGGTAACAACGCCCAGAACGCATCGTCAGGGGACAACGCCAAGAACGCATCGTCAGGGTACAACGCCAAGAACGCATGTTGCGGAAATTATAGCTATATAGATTCTACCGGAAAAAAATCTGTTATAGCCGCAATAGGCCGAAATAATAAGGTTAAAGGAAAAATAGGAAGCTGGATAACACTTGCCGAATATGATTCAAATAATCTAATCAAGGAGGTGAAATCAGCCATGATCGATGGAGATAAAATTAAGGAAGACACTTGGTACAAACTTGTTGATGGTAAGTTCAAAGAAGTATAAAAAATTATCAAAACAATGCAATTCATAGACGAAAACTACGGGACGATAATGTCCTTAATATTTATAGGGTATGTCATAATAGGAATCCTATTGGTAGACGTGGTGAAAAAGTTGAACAAGGAATAAAAAAAAGCCCTGTTGGAGCAGGGCCTAGTAACAATTAAAATCAAAACAAAAGTATGGAAAATCAATTAAAAAAAGAAGAAACGAATTTATCGACCATCGATCAGTTACCTAACCTTCACAAGGCCAAGGTTTCAAAACGGGAACTTTCATCCACTTATTGGACACCTGAAACAGAAGGTGAATACAAGGTCGGTGTTGTTGTGGAAATAAAAGATGAGTCATATACCGATGACAAGTCGGGAGAAACCATCAAACTGCCCTGTGCAATAATGCTTTCACAGGAAGAGGACGGAAGTTTCAATACAATCAGGAACGGTTCAAAAAGGTTGGTGGCCACCATTGAGTCGGCAATTGAAAGCGGTGAGCTTGTTTTAGAAAGAACACCCGTACGTGTCGCCTATATAGGTAAGTCAAAGAACAAGACCAACTCATATCTATCCGATAGATGGAGTGTTAAACCCATAATCATCTGATATGTCTCTGAAGGATTTAAAAGAGAGCCTCCCCAATCTGCACGTTGCGGAGGTCTCTCAAAAAGAACTATACGAAAACACCATTCATGAAGACCCAAGAAAATTGGGTTGTGTAGGGGCGAGTGAGGTGGGCAAACTGTTTACTAAGGCCGGCTTGAAAGCTAAAACCGCACATACGTTCGCTTATGAAAAAGCATTGGAGCTAATCAATGGTTACAGGGACTTTATCAACACCAATGCCACTTTACATGGCATCAATTCAGAATTGGATGGTTATAGGGATATTATTTTGCCCAAATACCCCAATGCCTTGCTAAGGTCGGATATATCAATTTTTCTCGTGGACAAGGAAAAGTATAGTTATTGGGCCACACCGGATGTAACCGATGATTCAGTAGGCATTACCATTGACATAAAATGTCCTTACACACCCTATACATACTGGAACAATGTCAATTCACTCCCTAACCAGTATAAGGCCCAAAACCAAATGCAAATGATTGGGACGGGCCATAAGAAAGGAGCTATTTGTCTGTACCTGACAAGTGACAAAATAGACGAATACGGCAATAAGAAGGAGTATAACATCCCCAAGGATGAAAGAAGTTGTTTTATCCAGAATAATGCCGATGAAGAATTCCAAAATGAGATCCATAAAAGGATAGATGGATTTTTCCCTATGCGGGATCTTATACTTAAGGGTCTTGAAGAAGCTCCCGAACTAAGCGACGAGGAACTGTTCCGTTTGTGCAAAAAAATGAACGTAAAGAAGTTTAAGGAGAACTCCAACCTCTTGACCTGGAACGATTCCATAATTAAATGTGACGGGGAGCACTATACCTATAAGGAATCTTAAATGAGAAAGCACACCAAAATATACCTGGAGGCTTTTGGGTATGATTTATCCGACCCTAACCAGTTTGTGCCGAGTGAATTGGGAGGTAGAAAATCAAACGACATACACCACATAATAAGTAGGGGTAGGGGTGGAAAGGACCGAATAGAAAACCTAATGGCCCTTACCAGAAAGGAACACGAGGATTTTGGAGACCAGAACAGATACATATGGACCTTAATGTCGGTGCACAGACAAGCTATGAAAGAAGCCGGGATATCTTTTGACAACGCTTATGTCGAGGGTGTTATGAACAGGTATGCATACGAAACAGAAAATTGAATATGACACATGGAAGCTTGTTTTCTGGAATCGGAGGTTTTGATCTTGCTGCTGAGTGGATGGGATGGGAAAACGTCTTCCATTGCGAATGGAACGAATTCGGACAAAAAATATTAAAACACTATTGGCCCAAGGCCCAAAGCTATGGAGATATCACAAAAACAGATTTCAATATT
>JBCCEC010000110.1:0-10782 GCA_039030475.1 Bacteroidota bacterium | reverse complement strand
TCTTAAAAGATTTTTATTAAATTTTATGTATTTTTTATAAGATAAAATTAAGCAATAAATGGATACAAATTAGATCTAATCAAAATTCAATTACACTTAAATTTAGAATCTTAAATTTCCAAAATCCAGTTCATCTCTTTCTTTATTGCATTTTACTATCATCGTTTTACATTCTTCATTTGACCTACTATAATTATTTTTAAAACTGTTGGAACAGATTGAGTGGATAGATAAGATTTACAACATAAAGGATGGCCCCATAACGCTCTATAGAAATGTGGATTAGAATGAATTAACTTTCTTTTCATAGCAACACCCTAATATTATATCATATTTCGTTTTAGTCCGTTGGAGTAATGCTGCGTTTTGGCGTTGTTAGAACATCGGGTTTAGAAAACTTAAAGAATGAGACATTAATTTTGTTTAAACTTTAACAATATTTATTAAACAAAATAAATACATTTAAGCTTTATTTTGTTGCATAAGACTGATAACACAATATTAAAAGGGATTTATCCATATGGAAAATAAAAACAACGTACTAGAAGATATTTTAAAATCAAGCAGTATTATTGACGAACTTACTTTTGAAGAGGTGGGTGACGACCACCTTTATACCGGTATTGAAACACCAATGAAAAAAGATGCCTTTGCGCTATCTGACAAAAAAAAGAAAGAAATGATTACCGGGCTATTTGCACAAATCATGGATGTAATGGGCTTGGACCTCGCCGATGATTCATTACAGGGCACCCCTGAACGTGTGGCCAAAATGTATATTGATGAGATTTATTCCGGTCTAAATCCAGCCAACAAACCTAAAGTGACCCTTTTTGAGAATAAATATCGCTACAATCAAATGTTAGTGGAAAAGGATATCACATTTTACTCAAACTGTGAGCACCATTTTGTTCCTATTATCGGTAAAGCTCATGTGGCTTATATATCATCAGGTAAAGTTATCGGACTCTCAAAACTAAATCGTATTGTTCAGTATTATGCCAAACGACCACAAGTCCAGGAACGCCTGACCAATCAAATAGCTATCGAGTTACAGAATGTATTGGAAACACAAAGTGTTGCCGTAATAATAGATGCAAAACACCTTTGCGTATCTTCCAGAGGCATTAAAGATGATACTTCGGCAACGGTAACTTCTTTCTATGGAGGAAGATTTGATGAACCTTCCAAAATTCAAGAATTGTACAACTATATAAACAATTAAATAGCATGTTGAGACTTCTTGACAAAATTAGTAACAAGGCTTTTAAAAATCATCAAGAGGAAGCGGTTAGCACAAGAACCAATTTGTATGATGTAAAAATCAATATGTTAGATGGTTCCCCCTTAGATTTGGCCAAATACCAAAACAAGTATATACTATTTGTAAATGTGGCCAGTAAATGCGGTTTTACAGGTCAATACAAAGGTTTAGAATCACTTTATCAAAAGTACAAAGACAAGCTTATGAACATTGGTGTTCCGTGCAATCAGTTTGGTTCGCAGGAACCAGGAACGGCAAAGCAAATCAATGATTTTTGTGGATCAAACTACGGCGTAAGTTTTATTATGACCGAAAAAATTGATGTTAAAGGTAGCGGGCAACATCAACTTTATGCGTGGCTTACACAAAAACAACTTAATGGAAAAAAGAGTAGTTCCGTAAAATGGAATTTCCAAAAATATCTGGTAGGACCAAAAGGTGAACTTTTAGATTTTTACTACTCAACTACTTCGCCTACAAGTAAAAGCATTACAAAACATTTAATGTAAACTATCGATTGCCAATACTATGAAGGAAGAAATGCATGCTGAGCGTATGTACTTTTCATCAATCGCTTTTTAAAGATTATTGAATCCGTGAAACGAAAGTCAAGCTGCCGTGAAAGTTAATTGAGATTACTGTTCAAGATTGAAAATCTATTTAAGAAATGTTGGTTTCAAATTGAAAAAAAAACCAAGGAATTACAATTCCTTGGTTTCCATATTAATAAAGTCGTCAGGATATCCCATTGATATCCTATTTGTCGGGGTGGCAGGACGTAAACCCTTCCACGCAATCCCTTCAAATTCAATACCTTAGGCGTTTTTCAACATTTCAGGTAACCGAATAGGTAACTTTTTATTTGATCTAACTTGCGTTAAATTGCGTGCAAAGATATGTAAACCGTAAATCGAAAGCAACTGAATACAACAGTAAAAATAACATCTAATAAATCTTTTAAGCGGCACATGAAAGAGTCTCGTCGAACAAAATCTATTTTTCTGTCATTCCCTTCCAATTTGAAAGATAATAAATTGCCTATTTCCAGATCAAATGTAGATTAGCCGTTGATAATATGATACAGGTATGGATTTGTTATGAAATCAGTTGAATAAAATCTTCAAACTGGCATTGGGCGTTATTCCCAATGATTGTTGTAGAATCTGTTGGGCCTCATTTTGTTGGTTCACACGAAAAAAAGTGTTTATTGGATTTTCACGGTTCAAGAGATTCCAAACGGATATTCCTGTCTGAAGGCTTGTCTTGCTTCCAATTTTGGTTTTGTAAATGGCGGAAAAATCCAATCGCAGGTAATCTTCCAACTCATTTGAGTTGGTATCGTCATAATTGATGTTTCCATCCATCACTTCATTACCTCCCACTGTCGGGGTAAATGGCTTGCCTGTCCGCCAATTGGCACCAAATGCAAAATTTAATTTTTGTGTTGAAAATGTAATCCCCGAAGAGAGGGAATGGGTAATGTCAAAGTTGCTCCGGAACTCCATTTCCGTTAGCTCTTCAAAGTTGTAGGTACTGTTCAAATACCCATAACTGACCCACACATTCCATTTTTGCAGTTGTCTTCGTAAGAGAAAATCGATTCCGTAGACATCATAATTTCCCGACGTCCTAATAAATTCATTGTCATCCAAAAACCCTTGGCTTTGCGTGGTAATCCCTTCAACATCTTTGTAAAAACCCACTGCATTGATAAGCCAACTTGATTTTTGATAGCTGAGGCCCAATGATCCTTGCTTACTTTGGATTACCGGTATATCCATATCATTGGAAAGTTGCCAACGTCTTTTTTCGACGCCAAGAAAATCATTCTGAAAATTAATGACCTGTGAAGTGTTCTGATGCTTGAATTCTCCCAAGACCTCCAAATTGAAGTTTTCTAAAAATCTTTGGTTGAAACTTAATCGAGGTTCCCAAAGCTGCTTTTTGAACTTTGCCAAATAATTGAAACGCAAACCGGTATTCAATGATGTGTTCCCATCTATACTGGACCAATCAAGTTCGGAGAAAACCCCATGTGTTCTTAATACCTCACCCTCCAATCGACGGAAAATTGGGTCATCAACATCATCAAGATTGGTGATCTTGGTTTCCACAAAATGATAGCCATTCCGCCAAACAAAATTTTCATACACTTCATTTTGAGCCATAAATCGGGCACCGGTTTCAGAAACGATATTTTCTTGCAAAAATCGCTGGTCTTCCAATACGTTTGCGTTTATGGCCTTTAGCTTATAGTCCGTCTCATAGACATCAATAACGGTCTCAAACGTATCATTCCATCTTCGTTCATAATACATACCAGCAGCAATACTGGTCTGGTTCAGGTTACTTTCCCTTACCTCCTCATCACTTGCAATTATGGCACTTTCATTGAAGACAACTTCGTTGGCCGTATGTATAAAGTTTAACCTCAAAAAGTCCTTGTTACTAGGTCGATAAAGGAATCGTAGTGACGCATCATAAAAGTCAAATTCAATATCCGAGTTGGTGACCAATGCATCGTTGGAGGCTATCTCCGTGTCTTGGGAAATACGGTCGAAATATTCTGAATACGTGGGGGTCTCAAAAAAATCACTAATGGCTTTTCTTGCCGCAACTTGGAGTGAAGCGTTTTCCCCTATTGGTGCGTCAACAAAGCCGTTGGCATCGATAAGATTAATACCAATACTGCCCTTAAAACTGGGGTTGATGTTTTTGTCGGTACTCATCGCAATGGTCCCGGACACCCCATCGGTATACGCCGCCGATGTGCCATTTTTTTGCAAAGCTACTTTTTGTGTTATTTGCGGATTGTACATGGATATCAACCCGAAGAAATGACCGGATTGATACATTTTTATGTTGTCCCAGAGAATCAGGTTTTGGTCGTTGCTGCCCGCCCTGATGTTAATGTTGGAAACGGTCTCATCAATACTCTGTATGCCGGGCAGTGATTGAACGGATTGCAGTACATCCTCTTCTACCAGACCAGGTAAAATGGAGAATCGGTCAAAATCCAGTTGAAAGGCACCATTATCCAATTTATCCATGCCCCGTATCAAATAATGCGAAAGCACAATCTCAGGAAGCTTTTGCTGTTCGGCCACCATATGGATAACATTACATTTAGAAGTGTTGAAAAATCTTGCCTCCCTTCGTATTGTCCTGTGGCCAATGTGCCTGATCAGGACTGCACGGGAGGGGTCATCATCAATGGATATCTCAAAAAATCCTTCTTCATTGGTCACAGTACCCTTACCATGGTACTGAACGGTCGTATAGGAAAGCGGTTCATTGGTATCCTTGTCCTTTATATACCCGCAAAGCACGGTCGGCTCTGTCTTTATGGAGATAATACTGTCGGAAAGAAAGATAAAATCGAGTCCTGTCACTTCTCCTAGATAGTCAATGATCCCCTTTAAATCAGAAATATTACTCGGTGGTCTGACAGAAATGTGCTCAACCAGATCGGAGGCATAATTGAAACGTACCTCAAAACGGTCCTGAAGTTGGTTTAAAATGACAATCAATGGTCTGTTTTCAGAAATCTCCTGAGCCGTCAACGGCATACAGTTCAGTATCGCAAAAAGATAGAAAAAACAAAAGTGTTTATTTTTCACGTGGCTTTACCCTGACTTTATCGGTTTCTAAAATAACGTAGTCCAAATCCAATGGGACGGTTATCGATTTCAGGGCATTATCCAAATTATCGTGGACAAAACCACCTGTGAACAGGCGTTCTCCACCCACATTTTCCAATGTAACCTTTACCCCATACTGCCTTTCAAGTTCGGCAAATACCTCAACCACATCTACCCTTTGGAAATCACTGACGTTTTTGGTCCATTGAGGTATCGAATAGGTGTTTTCACCTTGTTCAAGAACACCATTGTACCATCGCACTTTATCACCCTGATCGAGTATCGTTTCATGGTCTTCAAAATTGACTTTTACGGTGCCTTCAAAACACTTTACCTCAAAAAAACTGTCTCTTTGCCTGACATTGAATTCCGTTCCCAATACCGTGACTTCCCCCGTTGGAGTGCTAACCACAAATTGTTTTCCTTTAGCGACATCAAAAAAGGCCTCCCCCTCTAACCTTATCTTCCTGTCACCGTTCCAGTTCTTCTCGTTATAGGCAATTTCTGATAGGGCATTTACCGTAACGGCCGACCCGTCTGGCAGGTTAATCGTCACTTTTTCACCAAATTGGGTCTCCACTTGGGTCAAACTATCATAGAAAAAGAAATAGTACAGGGCAAACCCTAGAACGAAAATGCTTGCAATCCGCATGAGGGGACGTACCCAATTTAGTTTTCTAACTGGCGTCTTATGGGCGTTGAGGACTTTTTTAAAGTCATCGTATTGTTTGGCTCTTGAAAATTGTGATGCACGGAACTTTGTGGCATCACCCGCAATTTCCCTTAAAAAAGGCGCATCCTCCATAGCTTCAAATGCCTTTTCCTCCTCCGGGGTCAATTCCCCGGCAAGCCATTTTTGTATTAAGTAATCCTGGTCCATACGCATCTCCATTTCTTATATAACAACTTAATCGTTCTTTTTCCTGATTATTTTATGTTAAAATCCTCCAACTTCGCCCTCAGTATTTTAAAAGCTGAATAAATCCTGTATTCCACCACCTTTCGAGTAACCCCCAATAGCTGTGCTATCTCTTCATGCTTTTTCCCTTCTGCCTTGTTCAATAAAAAGGCCGTACGCTGTTCCTCGGTCAGGCTTGCAAGGACCTCTTGGTACTTTTTAAAATATTCTTCTTTTTCCAAAATAAATTCCGGGGACTCATTGGTCGATTCACTAGGTTTTTCATTTTGGTATTTTAGAACCACTTTCTGATGCTTGACCTCGTTCAGCATTAAATTGTTGGCTACGGTGTACAAAAAAGACTTTGCCTTGGACGGGGTCACTTTTTTGCAATTTTCCCAAAGTTTGATGAATGCCTCTTGCGCTTTATCGCTAGGGGTCAGCCTTTCCCCATACTTATAATAGAGGTAGTCATGTAGGTCATCGGCCAATCGTTCATAAAGGCCCTTGAATACGGAATCCTCACAAATATCCTCATGTAAATCCTTGCTCAAACTGTTCGGTTGGGTTTGGATTAAATGTAGCAAAATAAAATTTTACATTTTTTTTCAGGAGTTTTTAAAACTGGGTTGTTCTATTAGTGAACACAGAAATTACAAAACAATTATGCTATGAAAAACACTCTGAAACAATTAAGCCTATTTACCCTCGCTTTGACCATGACTCTGGTCTCCTGTCGCGAGGAAGAATCCGTATTCATAGAGGGGCCGCAGGATGAAACGCTAGCAGCCAATTCCAACATTGCAGGTCTGTTGCAAAATACCGCTACAAAAGATGGTTCCGATGACAACATTATTGACAACGCAAGCTGTATCTCAATTGAATTACCGGTAAGCGTTATAGTGAATGACCTAGAAATCATTGTGGACTCTCCTGAGGATTTTGAGACCATCGAAGATATCTTTGATGAGTTTGATGACGATGACGATGTTCTTGAAATCATATTCCCCATTACCATTGTCCTAAGTGATTTTACCGAATTGGTCATCAACAATCTGGACGAACTTGAGGACTTTGCAGATGATTGTGAAGGGGAGAACGAATTTGATGATGATATTGAGTGTGCCGATATTAAATACCCCGTTACTGCATCGGTATTCAACTCCAATAATGAGGTCATTGATACCCTAACCTTCAACAATGACCAGGACCTTTATGAATTCATCGATGATTTGGATGAAGATGATGTGGTGAGGGTCAATTTTCCAATTACGGTAATATTATTTGATGGTACGGAAGTTGAGACCTCAAATCTTGATGAACTCGAGGATATTTTGGACGATGCCAAAGATGACTGTGATGAGGATGATGACAATGATTTCAATGATGACGATTGTGACAACTGCACAACGGACCAACTTTCAGAAGTTTTGGTTGGCTGTACAGACTGGAGCGTAGATAAATTGGAACGTAATGATGAGGATTTGGAAGACCTATATACTGGATATCGTTTCAATTTTGCCAACGATGGCACATTGACCGCTGATTCAAGTTCCGAATCATTTTCTGGAACGTGGGAGACCAATGGCTCTGGAAATAATATTGCCGTGGTCATCAACATCCCCAATTTGAGCGATTTCAACGCCACATGGAATTTACATGAAATTGAGCAGGACGGAAGTGAAAGCGATGTGGATTTGAGAATGGGCGATGACCGACTTCGCTTTGAAAGTAGCTGCTCTGGTACTGGTGATGGTAACAATGGAGGTGATGATAACGGTGGTGCAGATGATAGCAGCTTGGTACAAGTATTGACCTCTGGCGATTGGTATGTGACCAATTATTTTGACGATGTTGATGAAACGGCCCTTTTTGATGGGGTGGTGTTCAACTTTGCCGCGGATGGTTCAGGAACTGCCGATGACGGTTCCACAATCACAAATGGTACTTGGTCAACTTCATCCGGAGATGAGACCGCTTTAGAATTGAATTTAAACTTTGGAACGTCCAATCCTTTTGATGAACTGGAAGAAGATTGGGATGTTTTGGAAGCTACCGATGATATTATCAGGTTGAAAGACATCAGTGGAGGTGATGGCACTACGGACTTTTTGACCTTTGAAAGAAACCCAGGCAGTAATGGCAATGGTGGCTCAGACTTGGACACTGTATTGGTCGATGGACTTTGGACAGTCTCAAGCTATCTTGATGATGGCAATAACGAGACCAATGATTACAACGGATTCTCTTTTGATTTCGAAGCCGATGGTTCCGTGGTTGCAGACAACGGAAGTGCCATCAACGGTACGTGGGCATCCCAAAATGGGGATAACAAACTGGTCTTGGACTTTGGTGATGTAATGCCCTTGGATGAATTCAATGATGATTGGGATGTCATTTCTGTCTCCGATACCCAAATCGAACTCCGTGATGTAAGTGGCGGCGATGGCGGCGTGGATACATTAATCTTTGTAAAACAATAACCCGAATACTAACAACAATATAATACTATGAAAAAGAACATTTTTAAACTTGCTATGGTATCATTGGTACTGCTGACAACTGCTTGCACCAATGATAGTGAAAATGATGATATGGCCAACTTGGCCCAATTACAGGCCGATGTTGAAGAAATTAACAATACGGCCATGACAGGCCCTTGGACCGTTACAAACTTTGTGGATTCAGGTAAAAACGAAACCGCTGACTTTGAGGGGTATGGCTTCAGCTTCAATCAAGATGGTAGCTTAGTGGCCGATAATGGCAGTGTAACCGTGACGGGGACATGGTCTGTCACCATCGATGATGACTCTGATGATGATTCAAATGATGATAGTTCTTCCAGCAATGACGACAATGACTGCAATAGCTGTACAGTGGAACAACTTACCGAAGTGCTGACAGCATGTGAGGATTGGTTCGTGGACAAATTGGAGCGTAACGATAACGACTTGGAAGGCAATTTCACAGGTTATGACTTCAACTTTTCTACGGATGGTACCGTAACAGCTACTTCTGGAATGGACACTTTTTCAGGCACTTGGGAAGCTTCAGGTAGTGGCAACAACATACAAGTGGTTTTGATACTTTCAGGTTTGTCAGATTTTGAGGACACTTGGACCCTGCATGAAATAGAGTTGGAGAATGGGGAATCAAAAGTTGATATGAGAATCAATGGCGAAGATCGCTTGCGCTTTAAAAATGGTTGCACCATAGGTGATTTCAATGGAGGCCAGAGCAATGGGGAAATTGATTTCAACATATTCTTTGCCTCGCCCGAAAACTTCAATGAACTATCGGACGATTGGAACATTGTGTCCTATTCAGCAACAAGGATTGAGCTCATCGATGAAAGTAGCGATGGGGAGATCGATCTATTGACCTTTGAAAAACAATAAGCCCCCTTCTATATTTGACCCAAACCTTTCTGAATATATTGATATACCCCCGCTATGAAAAAGAAAGGTTAGCGAACCGTCCCTTAGGTATTCTCTGGGGCGGTTTTTTTATATTTATATGGATGTTTGCCTAACTCAATCCTTGCCATGAAACCAGAACACAAAAGCTCATCACCGTACAAATTGTTATTCAAAAAATTAGGAGAGGTAGGTACTGTACAAAAAATCGAAAAGGGCACCGAGATTTTGAGGGAAGGACAATTTGTAAAACTCATCCCCTTTGTTCAAAAGGGACTGATTAAGGTTTTTACCCGATATGAGGATAGGGAGCTTTTACTTTATTACATTCAGCCAAACGAGAGCTGTATCATGTCTTTCTCAGCTGGAATCAACAATGAGCCCAGTCAAGTGTTTGCAGTTGCCGAGGAGGACAGCGAAGTACTTCTTCTTCCAGTTCGCGAATTGAACGCCCTGACCTTGGCCAATCCTAACATCAATATGTTTTTCTTTCAACAGTACAAGGGTCGCTATGCCGAGCTTTTGGACACCATACACCATGTACTGTTCGATAAGGTCGATGAGCGCCTTTATCAACATTTAAAAGAAAAATCCGAGCTTAAAAGGGAAAACCCTCTACGTATGTCACATCAGCAAATTGCTGATGAAATTGGAACAGTTCGAGAGGTAGTCAGCCGAGCACTCAAAAAATTGGAGGGCGAAGGCCTTGTAAAACAAATGGGCAATAAAATACAGATATCCAATCAGTGACTTTAGTCACTGCACAGTTTAGGCATCCAATCTAATTTTGATGTAACCAATAAGAATTATGGTACAGAAGATTGTAAAGCTTCTTTTCGTTTGCCTGATTTGCTTTGCCTTGATAACGGGCATTGTTTGGTTATTCAAATTTTTGTTTAATTAAAACTCAGTACAATGAAAAAAAATATGGGGTCCGCGGACCGAATAATCCGATTTGTGATAGCTGCAATTATTGCAATACTGTATTTCACTGGAACTATCAGTGGTACTTGGGGGATAGTCCTACTTGCATTGGCAGGGGTGTTTGTGCTTACCAGTTTTATCAGTTTTTGCCCACTCTACGCCCCTTTTGGGATACGCACATGTTCCGTAAAGCAAAAATGACCATTGACTTTTTTATTAAATCCTTAGAGAGCGAATAATCGCTCTCTTTTTTTTGAAAAAAGGACAAAATACCTGGTTTAGACCTGCAAACTGAAGGTTCTAAGACACGGATGTTGTTATATACCTCTTTATTATTGGCCGTTATATTTTCATAGCGTTCTTATATCCTTTAAGATTATATAAATCGCCCTGTAAAAAACAATTCAAATTCAACAAATGAGTTTAAGGCTCATTTACTCATTGATATAGGGCCTTAGCTAATTGTGCCTTTTAAAATATAATTGAATGCCATAGCTTCTACTATTAACAGGAATTAAGGCATAATAATTGCTGTTAATTTAATATACGGTCTGACCTCTGAATAAAGCGTAGCCCCAATTCAATATTCGCTTTGACCTACAATGGTAACTAACGCTCAAAGGTCAGCTTATGGAACTA
>JBCCEC010000109.1:0-10990 GCA_039030475.1 Bacteroidota bacterium | reverse complement strand
GTGCTAAACCACACAACTACTCATAGCCGAGATGTTGACAACCATTATTCACAACATTATAAGCTCATTTATATTTTTTAGAGTTCCATAGCTGGCCAACGGAAGGAGAAAAAGACGGTTTTTTCAACAAACTGAAAAAATCTAAATGAGTTCCGATAAGATATAAGAGGGCATCATTGATAGATGTTCTCTTTTCTTTTTTAGGGGGAGATAGCACTAAAATTTCTTCATCTGTCAATCCAAAACTGCCATCCGTCAATCTTACCTCGTTTTAAAAATTGGACTTGGCTATATTGAACCACTTCTATAACCAAAAACAAATAATATGAACTGTATTAAAAAATTAAAACTCATTTTCTGTTTATTCCTTATTTTCTCCATTTCCAATCTTTGGGCACAGCACTTGGAATTTGAATCTGTAGAAAGAACGGAAGGAACCGCTTTTTTTGCGATTGATAAAACTTCAGGTCAAATCTCATTTATGCTCGATTATGGTTCCGAAGCTGGTAATTGGAAAAATTATGGTGGCATCATTGAAAGGAACCCACAAGGGAAAAATCTAACCTTTTATGCACTCAAGAGAACCGATGGCACCGCTTTTTTCTGTATGGATGGTACTACGGGACAAGTTTATTTTATGTTAGACTACGGATCGGATGCAGGCAATTGGAAAAGTTATGGAGGTACATTGCCAAGCTCAGGTAAAGGCTATGTATGCTTTCAAGCGGCTACCCGCACCGATGGCACTGCTTTTTTTGCTATGGATGGAGATACGGGGCAAGTTTATTTTATGCTAGATCACGGATCAAACGCAGGGAACTGGAAAAGTTATGGGGGAACTATTCCTAAATAGGAATTCTATACACTTTATCAGAAAAACCGGCAAGTATTTCAAATAAGTCATTGGAATTATATTCTATTCGTACTAAGTATTTTAATTGCGGTGTAAATCAACAATTAAAATCTAAATAGGGTAAATAAGAAGGATGAAACCAAAATATTGGAACGACTCCTAGTAGAAACAGAATATAATTCCAATGGCTTAAATGGTAATATTGCTAACCGCGACGCACTAATTCAAAGACTTGAAAGTCTATTAAATATACTTAAATCAATTTCAAAGAAGAAGATATAAAGCATCCTCAATGATTAAGTTTACATATTATACCTCTTACTAACGGAGTTCGTTTTGAGCCAAGAAATCTGTCGTATCCATCGTAATAAGTACCAGAAAATTAGACATCCTAGTTTCAAAAACCATCTTCGAAAATAAAAAAAAGACTTTTTGACAAATGTCCTATTTTGCCACATATTATTTTTATGCTCTTTTTTTTTCAAAAAACCAGTAAAAACTGGCGGTTGACAACCATAGAACATATAGAAAATGACGAGAGAGGGATTTATTAAAATCTTTGGAATGTTGGGGCTGGGCACTCCGTTCTTTGAAACTTTAGCCTTACAAAACAATCAAAAGAAAATCAGTTTTTCGGGAAATGTAGCCATCATAGGAGCTGGAGCTGCTGGATTATCCGCGGGATATTTGTTAAAAAAACAAGGAATTGATTTTACCATCCTTGAAGCTAGCCCAGTTTATGGTGGTAGAATGAAAACAAGCAACAATTTTGCTGATTTCCCGATTCCACTTGGTGCTGAATGGACAGCAGCAAATACCGGATATTTGGACCAACTGATTGGGAACACATTGGTTTCCTCGAAAATCAATACCGTTGGGTATACCCAAAATGAAGCCTATGGGGTTTGGTATAACAACAAATTGATTTTTGGTGACTTGGGCACGCTCAATTATAGAAAATTTGTAAAAAGTTCTTGGCTCAATATTTTTGAGGAATACATTCTTCCTGCTGTTGTAGAACATATCCGCTATACAACACCCGTTACTTCCATAGACTATTCAGGTGAAACGATTTTTATAAAAACAGCTACTTCCGAACTTAAAGCGGATAGGGTAATCGTCACTGCGCCACTACCGCTGCTACAAAGCAAAAAAATACAATTCCGGCCTCAGTTGCCAAAAAAGAAGTTGAATGCCATTAATAATTTGATAGTTTGGGATGGCTTTAAAGCCTTTATAGAATTCAAGGAAAAATTTTACCCAGCTTTTGTAGACTTTCTGATTCATCCAAAAACTGATGGACAGCTATCCTTCTATGATGCGTCCTACGGTCAAAAAACGAACAAAAACGTTCTTGGTTTGTTTTCCGTTGGAAAGCCTGCTAAAAAATACGGTCGATTAACCGATGTAGACCTAAAAAACTACATATTGGCCGAGCTGGATAAGATTTTTGACGGCCAAGCTACGCCTAACTATGTAAAACATATAGTACAGAATTGGTCTAAGGAACCTTTTATAGAAGGTGCTTACATCAATGATCATGCAGACCCAAAGACAATTTCCCTACTTCAAGAATCGGTCGCGGACAGGCTATTTTTTGCTGGAGATTGCTATACCAATGGTAATGATTGGGGAAATGTCCATAATGCTGTGGAGTCGGCCCAAGAATGTGTTCATGAAATCTTAGAAAATTACGGTTAAAAAAATAGAATGAAAAAGCTTTGTTTGTTAGTCTTCCTATGCTTGGTAAATGGTGTTCATTCACAGAAATTGGAGAAGGAAGACCTTTACCGTACTTGGCACTTGGATAAATATTCAGATGCAGAAGCCTATTATAAACCTTCTAAAAAGGAGATTGGAGACTATTTCATCTTTAAAGAAGATATGACCTACACCATCAAATCTGAAGGCGAACTGAGTTCAGGCACTTGGATGTTCAATACCAACGGCAATTATATCGAACTAAAGGAAAGAGACGGGGATACCGAGAAACTATATGTATACTTTCTTTCAAAAAAATCACTGGTTTTTAGTTATGATACCGATGAATATAGAATTTGGGAAGTACATTATGTTTCATGCAACTAAGCACCTCTTATGAAATCAATGGTTGTACTACTCATATCCTTAACTGTGTTCTGTAACTCGCAGGCACAGGAAATCGTTCATTTAAAAACCGTTCCGTTTGAATTGGAAGGCAGCTCAATTTATGTGAAAGAAGTCTTTGATGAGCGTGAAGAGAAATCGTTGGGACAACACAAAAATTTGAACGGAGATATGGTAACGCTTCGTTTGAACAAAGGTGCTATAGAAGCTGTCAAGGATTTTTATGATATTTCTTTGTTGCCTGTTGGTCAGCCGATTTATATCAAAATAAAAGCATTGAACGTTCAGGAGTCGCATAGGCGCATGAACAGAGGTATTGCAAGAGTAGCCAGGGCTCATGTGGAATTATTGTTCTTTGAAAAAAAAGCAAATACGCTAACTGAAGTTTTCCGTATGCAACATAACGAAGATGAAGTTTTTGGTCTGGCGGAGAAACAGCGACTACGCGATACCCATGAAAAAAGAATACGAGCGGCACTGGAATATTGCATGCATGCTTTTTTAAATAACTATGATAAAACAACATCCAAACCACTGGCAGAACATTTTAAACCATCTACAAAGGGTTACAAAGTAGATGAAAGGCTTGGCCAGTGGTTTAATCTGGTAACACTGAAAGGGATGCGAAGCACTTTTTTTGAAGGCTACGGTATAAGCTATACAGGCTTTGTGGACAGTAAGAAAGGGTTAATACGGCCGTACGAAACTTCTTTTGAAGTTACTTGGGCAAGACCCGGTGTAGCTGAAGATAACGGGTATAAAGAGGTAAATTCTTTTGTGTTACGACCTGAGCTGTATTTTTTTTATAAAAAGATTTTTACCGGAGTGTATGCATCCGCTAGTGCGAACATTCCCATTGGTTATGAAACGTTGGAAGACTTGGAGGGTGACAATTCCATAAACTTTATAATTGGTGCAGGAGCAAGTCAAGGAATCAGAATTATCCCATGGAAAAGAAAAGGACTCGTCCTTGGGGTTGATTTTTTTCAGCAGTTTGAAACTTCCAAAGTATTTAGAACCGATTTTGGATTTGAACTAGTATTAGGAGTAAATTTTTAAAAATATTACATAATTCAAAGATAAAAATGTACCACCCGAGATTGTATGGTGATTTCTACGACATGGGCCTCAAATATGGTAAACTGCTTTATGACAAAGCAAATTTTTCCATACCCACTATTAGCATCGAAAAAATGGAATTTGGGTTAAAATCGTATGAAGAACTAAAGTTTTTTTATCCTGAAGCAGTGGAAGAAATACAAGGCTTTGCCCATGGAATAAAAGATAAACCTGAAAAACTGGGAGCGTTTTTATTAAGCCTTGGGATTTTTGATACTACAGGCCAGTGCAGTGTCTTTGCATTTAAAAACGATGACTCCACCATTATCGGTAGAAATTATGATATGCTTTTTGCATTTAAAAAATTCACGGAGAGTAGTTTGATTGCACCTACGAATAAACATGCGTACATCAGCCAGTCCGATGTGTTTATAGGCCGTTCGGACGGAATTAATGAAAAGGGATTGTCCATTGCCGTGTCGTTTGTAAATGGCACAAAGGTTCAACCCGGTATAAGTTTTCACTTTGTGATAAGAAAAGTATTGGAAAATTGCAGTACCACAAAAGAAGCCGTTAAACTCATACAGAAGACAAAGGTATCCTCGGCAAACAACTTCCTTATAGCTGATAACTCTGGTGATATTGCAGTAGTGGAATCTGCACCGCAGCTAACTAATATCCTTAGACCAAAAAAAGGCGAGAACTTTATATGGATTACCAATCAATTCACTTCTGCTAAAATGAAAGCTTTTGACCAAGGCGAAGTAACATGGAGCAAAAGTTTGGAACGGTATCAAAGATTGCGAGACACACTTAAAAATACCTCAAAAATGGATTTACAAAAAGCAAAAGAAATACTTTCGGATAAATGCGTGTGTTTGGACCTAAAAAAAGAAAAATTTGGGACAATATGGTCCGTAGTAGCAAACTTGAACAAACTGAAGATTGAAAGAGCGGAAAGCAAACCCAAGTCAACCAATTACAAACCCGAAACCAGACTGGATTGGTGGTTAAAAAAGAACAGGAAGTAGACGAAGGTCAGAGGTCAGAGGTCAGAGGTCAGAGGTCAGAGGTCAGAGGTCAGAGGTCAGAGGTCAGAGGTCAGAGGTCAGAGGTCAGAGGTCAGAGGTCAGAGGTTAGAGGTTAGAGGTTAGAAAGTAGAAAACGAAAATCAAAAGAAAAAATAAACCTTAAACTTTAACCCTTTACCCTACCATAAGCCCTAAGCAAAAAAAATCGACTGTTTATTCCCTCCTACTTACTCCGCTCCCCCACGAACTGATCGCTCTTATTTTTAAAAAGCACATTGAAAGTGGTCAAACTGCCATAAATACGGGTGATGTATTGTTGTAAATCCACCTTTTCTTGATCATCCAGATTTTTACTGCTGTTTATTTTCTGTTCCATGACACGAATACGGTCGCGTACCATTACTATTTTATGAAAGAACGTGTCAATGGGCATTTCTTTATTTGCCATGGTATCACCAGGTTCCAGGATGAGCTTTCCACCACGCCACTTGTCTGCAATAGCTACTTTCTCTCCAACATCGCTCCATTTTTGTAAAATGGTCACTAGAGAACGTTCCACATCAAAAAAACTAACCGTGTCAACTTCGTCCTCTACACTTTCGATTACTTCAAATTCTGAATCTATGTCAATGGTTTCCAATCCATTTTCTAAAAAAGTGACCCAATACTGTTTTGAAGAAACGTTGGTGATTACTCCTTTTCCATATTCCTGGTGTTCAATACGGGAACCTATACCCAATAATTTCATACGTTATAATTTAAATTTACAAGCTTGTTTATTGTTTCGACCAAGCTATAACCAATAGCATTTAAGACCTAAAAACACCTCATAAAGTAAAGCGTCCTCTAAACAATCCAAAAATAAGACATCAATTAACAAAAACGAAACAAGAAGCAGCTTCCATTTTAAGATTCAAAACCTTATTTTAGCATCTTGTGCTATGATTAATTACGAAGAAAATATTGAAGTTCGTGGGGCAAGAGTCCACAACTTAAAAAACATCGATGTCACCATACCAAGAGAAAAACTGGTCGTCATTACCGGACTTTCCGGCAGCGGTAAATCCTCTTTGGCTTTCGATACCATTTATGCTGAAGGACAACGTCGATACATAGAAACTTTCTCAGCTTATGCCCGACAATTTTTGGGCGGATTGGAACGTCCGGACGTGGATAAGATAGATGGATTATCTCCGGTGATTGCCATTGAGCAAAAGACCACATCAAAATCTCCACGTTCGACCGTAGGTACTATTACAGAAATCTATGATTTCCTAAGACTGCTCTTTGCCAGGGCCGGCGATGCCTACAGTTACAATACCGGGGAAAAAATGGTCAGCTATAGCGATGAGCAAATCAAGAAGCTGATTATTGATTCGTATCGGGAAAAGAAAATCAATATTCTGGCGCCCGTAATAAAATCTAGAAAGGGACACTATAGGGAACTCTTTGAACAAATAGCAAAACAAGGTTTTGTAAAGGTTAGAGTTGATGGCGTTATAGTGGATATTACCAAGGGGATGAAAGTAGACCGCTACAAAACCCACGATATAGAGATAGTTATCGACCGCCTCAAAGTTGTAGAGACTGAGGATTTTCACAAAAGACTCAAGGAAACTATAAATACGGCAATGTACAGTGGAAACAATGTGCTCATGGTCTTGGAGGAAGGTGAAAAGATACCACGCTATTTTAGCCGGGATTTAATGTGTCCTTCCACAGGTATCTCCTACCCTACTCCAGAACCTAACACGTTTTCCTTCAATTCGCCAAAAGGCATGTGCCCAAAATGTAACGGCCTTGGTCATGTGTACGAAGTAAACGAGCAAAAGATTTTTCCAAATAAAAAGCTATCCATCAAAGCAGGAGGTATTGCGCCTCTTGGAGAATATAAAAGCTCTTGGGCGTTCAAACAATTGGAAACCATAGCGCAACGATACTCCTTTGAGTTAACTGATCCACTAGAGAAGATTCCTGCAGAGGCCATGGATGTCATTTTGAATGGAGGTAACGATAGTTTTGAAGTTGATTCAAAAACGTTGGGCGTAAAACGTCAATATAAAATTGATTATGAAGGGATTTCAAACTTTATCAAAAATCAGTTTGATGAGGCAAACTCCACTTCTATAAAACGTTGGGCCAAAGAATATATGGACAAAGTTCAATGTCCTAGTTGTGAAGGCGCAAGACTGCGAAAAGAATCCCTATATTTTAAGGTTGGAGGGAAAAATATAGCTGAGCTGGCGCACATGGATATTGCCGAGCTAGCATCTTTTTTCGAAACTTTGGATGATACCTTGGAAGGAAATCAGAAAAAAATAGCCGAAGAAATTATAAAAGAGATTAAAACCAGAATTCAGTTTTTGTTGGATGTCGGGCTCGATTACTTGTCCTTAAACAGAAGTTCAAAATCATTATCTGGTGGCGAAGCACAACACATTCGGTTAGCAACACAGATAGGCTCGCAATTGGTGGGCGTACTCTATATATTAGACGAACCTAGTATTGGTTTACACCAAAGGGACAATGAACGCTTAATAAATTCTTTGGTTTCACTTCGGGATATTGGGAACTCGGTTATTGTGGTGGAACACGATAAAGATATGATCGAACATGCAGACCATGTCATCGATATAGGTCCAAAAGCCGGCAAACACGGTGGTGAAATTATTTCCGAAGGTAAACCCGAAGACTTAAAACTACACCATACCCTTACAGCGGAATATATTACGGGCGTGCGAGAAATCCCGGTTCCTCAAAATAGAAGAAAAGGAACAGGGAAGAAAATTGTGCTATCCGGCTGCACGGGAAATAATCTGAAAAATGTGACTGTAGAGTTTCCTTTGGGAAAACTTGTGGGTGTTACGGGAGTATCAGGTAGTGGAAAATCTACTTTGATCAACGAAACCCTCTACCCCATCATGAATGCACATTATTTTAATGGCGTCAAAAAACCGATGCCCTATAAAAAAATTAAGGGACTGGAGCATGTAGATAAAGTGATTGATATTAATCAATCTCCCATTGGAAGAACTCCGCGTTCCAATCCTGCTACATACACCGGAACATTTAGTGAGATTAGGGCGCTCTTTGCAAAAACCACAGAAGCAACCATACGGGGTTACAAACCTGGAAGATTTAGTTTTAATGTTGCCGGCGGACGCTGTGAGACTTGTCAAGGTGGTGGTCTCAAGGTCATTGAAATGAATTTTCTGCCAGATGTCTATGTAGAATGCGAAACATGTAATGGGAAACGTTTCAATAGGGAAACCCTAGAAATCAGATATAAGGAAAATCCATTGCAGATGTTTTGGAAATGACCATTAACGAAGCCGTGGACTTTTTTGAAAACATACCCAAAATCCATAGAAAACTAAAGACCATCAAAGACGTAGGTCTTGGGTATATTTCTCTTGGTCAACAGTCGACAACACTTTCAGGAGGTGAGGCCCAAAGGGTAAAACTGGCTACTGAACTTTCTAAACGAGATACGGGAAACACATTCTATATCTTGGACGAACCTACAACAGGGCTACATTTTGAAGATATTAGAGTGTTGATGGAAGTTTTGAACAAATTAGTAGACAAAGGAAACACCATTTTGGTCATAGAACACAACATGGATGTCATAAAAATGATGGATTACATCATTGATATTGGATATGAAGGAGGACGAGGTGGCGGAATGATCGTTGCCAAAGGTACTCCAGAAGAGGTTGCCAAAGACCAAAAAAGTTATACGGCAAAGTTTTTGAAGAAGGAATTGGATAGTGCCAAACGAAATGTGGCTTCAGCCGTTTAAGAATAATAAAAGTATATGCGAAAAGAACAACATCATAAAGGTTGGAACGAGATAAAGACCAACGACTCTTGGGCAATTTTTAAGATTATGGGCGAATTCGTCAATGGTTTTGAAAAAATGAGTGCTATTGGCCCTTGTGTATCCATATTTGGTTCGGCACGAACAAAACCGGGAGAAGACTATTATGAACTAGCCGTTAAAATTGCCAAAAGTATCGCAGATGCTGGGTACGGCGTTATCACTGGAGGCGGACCGGGTATCATGGAAGCCGGTAACAAAGGAGCAAATTTAGCAGGGGGTACATCCGTTGGCTTGAACATAGATCTCCCTTTTGAGCAGCATGATAATCCATTTATAGATAGTGACAAAAGCTTGGACTTTGACTATTTCTTTGTCCGAAAGGTAATGTTCGTAAAATATTCGCAAGGTTTTGTGGTAATGCCGGGCGGATTTGGCACATTGGATGAACTTTTTGAAGCAATAACACTGATTCAAACAAACAAAATCCAAAAATTTCCAATTATTCTGGTAGGATGTGATTTTTGGTGTGGCCTTACAGATTGGATAAAGGACACCATGATCAAAGCTGGGAATATCAGTCCCACAGACTTAGACCTTATAAAAGTTGTAGATACCGAAGATGAAGTTGTCGAAATTATTGATGCTTTCTATAAAGGTAGAACCCTAAGTCCTAATTTCTAACAATACATCCTTGGCAAACTACGGTTCGATTCATAAGCTGCTACACTTTTTCATTCTTTTCCTGAGCTTCTCGCTTTCAGCACAGCACAAGAATGAAATCAATGCCACTTTGAACGACTCTACCAAACAAATTGAAATACAACAAAAATTCACCTATGTAAATAACTCCGAAGACGGACTTTCCGTGCTCTATTTTAACGACTGGAACCATGCTTATGCCAATAGAAATACCGCTTTGGCCAAACGTTTTGGGGAACAGTTTAAGCGCAGTCTTCATTTAGGCAAAGATTCAGAAAAAGGAGATACCCATATTGTCAGTATTGTAGACAATGATTACATAGGTTTGGATTGGAATAGAGTCCAAAACAAGGATATAATCAGAATTAAGCTCGAAAAAACGCTAGAACCTAGTGAATCTGCTGAACTTTTTTTTACGTATAACATAAAGTTGCCGCACAAAAAGTTTACGCAGTATGGCTATACTGACAATGGGGAGTACTATCTAAAGGATTGGTATCTTGTACCAGCAGTTTATGATAAGGAATGGAAGTTGTACGACAACATGAACCTTGATGATATCTATACCGACGTGGCCAACACCAACATAGATTTCAGTTATCCAGAAAAATTGTTTTTGGCCTCTAATTTTGATAAGTACAGTCCTAATACCTATTTGGGCGCCCAACACATTATCCTACGAGGAACCAATAGGAAAAATTGCGAAATAATTCTTAGCAGACAAAAGCGTTTCACTAAGCATGTAACCAGGTTTTTAACTGTTACCACAGATTTGAGCACCAATAAATATGATGATATATCCCAAGGTATATCCATCGACAAAATAGCAAAATATATAGATGCAAATCTTGGTAGATACCCCCATGGTAATTTATTGGTAAGTCAAATTAATTATAATAAAACTCCACTTTATGGTATAAACCAACTACCCTCTTTTATAAGGCCTTACAAAGAACAGTTTCAGTTTGAAATGAAGTTTTTGAAAACGGCTATAAATAGTTTTTTAGAAGAGACTTTGTTCTTAGACCCAAGAGCAGAACGCTGGGTAAGTGATGCCATCGCCAACTATTTGATGATAAAATATGTTGAGGATAATTATCCAAATCAAAAATTAGCTGGTAAACTTTCTAATTTATGGGGCTTTCGAAGTTTTCATCTAGCGAAAATGGATTTTAATGAGCAATATGCGCTTTTGAGCATGTTCGCTGCACGTAAAAATATTGACCAAGCCTTAAGTACACCTAATGATTCCCTAATAAAATTCAATGAAAAGATAGCGAACAGTTATAAAGCTGGGCTGGGTATGTACTATCTATCGGATTATTTGGGAAATAAAGAAGTAGATAGTAGCATTTTATCCTTCTATAAAACGTTTAGTCTCAAACCTAAGGTAAAAGCAGTAGATTTTAGAAATGAAAT
>JBCCEC010000108.1:0-10997 GCA_039030475.1 Bacteroidota bacterium | reverse complement strand
TTTGTTTTGCAGTGAATCTCTTTGCGTGACGATTGAAGCAAAGCGTTGGGAGAGCACCTCGTTGTCCCACTTGACCTTAACAAAATCCATGTTCAACTCTTTAGCTACTTTTGGAAATATTGCTCCATTTACGGATTCGATAGGTTGCATAATCAATGAAACCAATTTCATTCCAATATCATATATGGCAACTTCTTGCATTCCCAAAAAATATCCAACTATAAAAATGTTAAACCGATCTTTTATTGAAATTACCAGAGCAGATGCAAAAAGGAGGTAACTTGACTTTATGTAGTGATAATACATTTTAAAAGGATATATTTTAAAACTTATACCTTTAAAACTAAATAGCATCTTAATCCCAATTAGTCCACCTACGAATGCCCCCAATCCAAAAAACAAGGGTACCAAAAGATAGTCTGATTTATCTTTTATAAAGACATACATTAAAATAACGAAAAGTACTTTAACCGAGACGTTGATTAAGACTATGTATTTCATTCTTTCCATTCCTAGAAAGAACCATTTTGGAAAAAGAATAAAATTAAAATTCACAAAAAAAGAAACAAGATACAGCACTTCATCACCTTTAAAAAAAGGAGCGTTATAAACAACTATAGCAAAAAGGTTGAAAACTATAATTCCCAATACTACCCTAATCAAAATAACACACGAGGATATTTCAGATAGTTTTTTAAAGTTGTTTCTGTGAATAGAAATTTCTTTGGTGGCGTACCTGTCGTATCCGAAATCAACAAATATGGCCAAGAAGAACGCAAGAGATTGTGCTAAAACAATTTTTCCCCAAAGGTCCAATCCGAACAAATCAATGAAAAAAGGATAAATGATAACAGGGAAAAAAAGATTGAATACCTGTAATATGGTTAAGTAAGAAAAGTTTTGAAGTATGTTTTTATACTTTATTGCAAGGGATTTTATTTTATCCATCTACATACGGTAAGCGTTATATTAACTTCTTAGGAATTGAAAAACCGTAATTAAAAATGCCTGTCTCTTTCCATAAACTAATTGAGAAATCCAATGTTGTGTTTTTTCGATTATTCCAATAGTTAAATAACTCGGTTCTCAATATGCGAAAAGGTTTTTGTTTTTGAGTAATTATAAACACTGCTCAGATAATTATCAGCTAAAGCTCGGAAGCTTTTTTGTTCATATATTTTACAAACGCAACAAAAAAAAACATTCCCACAAGTAATGTAGGTATTAAAACCATTCCTCTTGCAAAAAAGACTTTTTTAACCTGCTGTGGCTTCCCAAAATTTACAATATTAATTGCCTGCTCTCGTTCTTTGAGTTCTAATCTTTTCTTTTCTGTATCCTGAATCAATCTATTTTTTAGACTGAAAAGACCGGTAATATCCATCTTTTCTTCAGAATTCAATACAATACGACCATCTGTTACTTGTTCTGTTTGGTTATCCATATTTTGAGCGTACGCAGAAATTAAACCATCAATTTGTTCAATAAAAACCTCATTTTTTTGAATTCTTTCTAAAGCATTTTGATTAGAAATATCTGCTAAATTTTCAAAATAAGTATTGGAATTTATATATGCCATGATTTTCTCTGCAAAAAGCTGACCTTCTTGTGAGTTTTTGAAAGAAAAGGTAATCTTATCGCTTAATGCGCTCTTATTTAAAAGTTCAGATTTAATCACTTCCGAAAATTCGTCATTTGCCTGGAACTTCTCTAACAGTTCCAGATATTCCAAATCATTTTCCAAATCGGTTTCATCACCCACAGGTTCAATTTCGATTTTAAAAGCACTCAAATTGGTCACTTCAATTCCCATAATCTTAAAAAAAAGATTATTCTTAGACCTTATATTATTTTCTATTTCTTCCACCACATTGTACAGATAATCCTTGCTCTCCAGATTAGGTTTTACAATGACCTCTATCTTCATTTTCTTCTCCGTAATCTGGTTCAGTCCGTAACCAGCTGCCAAACCTATAACAATTAGTCCGCCCAATATCAAGGCATGCTTTTTTAAGTATAAGAATAATCTCAAAAATGCAATCCCGATTTTATTGAATCTCTTTGCTATCAGTTGGAACAACTGTCCCAAATCTATTTCATCGGATGAATTATTGTTGTTATTTACTGGTTGGTCTGCCATCTTATGTGCTGAATATTTGTTTTAAAATCCTATCTGTAATTAAATACGTTGGTTTAACACCTGTAGCTCCCAATCCACCGGAGGCCAAAGTACTTCCCGTTTTCAATGGATTATCAGAAGCATAATAAGCATAGCGAACTTTTACATCCTTTTTTATGCTCTTTCTAATTTTAGAAGCGGATTGAATCGCTTTTTGATAGTGCACCCCTTCCATCTCCAAACCGATTACGTTCCAGGTTGATTCGTGAAAAAACCGCAGAATATCCTTGTTCTGAAGCGATGTTCCCAAAACCGTAACCATTGTGCCTTCCAAAACTTTCAATCCATTATCCTCAAAATCTGAAGCATTCAATTCATTTTTAAAAGGGTAGTTATCTGCGGTACCTTCAAAAATATGTGCTGAAGGAATCATTAAATCCCCTTTACCACCTTCCAAAATGCCCGCTTTTCCCATAATGGATATAGAATCTACGTTCAAAAACCTTTTTTCGCCTTCTTCTGAAAGTGGCTTTAAAAGTTCATCTATTGTTTCAAATGCTTGCTCACCAAACGCATAATCCATTACAAATATAACTGGTTTTTCATCGTTCGGGATAGTGTCGGGTATATCATAACAGCATGCGCTATTCCCAAATTTTGCGGTATCAAATAGTTGAACATCTATGTTGGCTCCAGATTTGTCATCTATAAATAACATGCCGTTCTTTTTTCCCCAATCCTTCACTTTTTTTGAAAACACCTTGTTTTTTGCCGAACTTAAGGCTTCATAAATATCCAAAGATTTGGAGTCGGGAAATTCCTTGATCAAGGCTTTCTTGGCAAACAGTGAGTTCATAACGCTATGCATATTCGCACTTATAATATGGAGCGGTCTATGCAGTAAATTATGTTCGCTAAGTGTTTGTTTTATTGTTTCTGCCCAGCGCTCCCCGTGAATGTGGTGGCCTAGCCGCTCACGCAGTATTGGGCTAAAAGTAATCGTACGCTTATTGCCTGTGGTCTCTTCTTCGATGGCCAATTTTCCCAACCAATAAATAAAGTTTAAAAAACGATCGGGATTATCTTTTGTACTGAGTTTGTTCTCAATTTCGACCACGTCCTCAAAGGTTCTGCCCAATATATTTGCCGTATGTATAAAAGCTACCTCCCGTTCCGCATCATCCTTTTCTTCGCTCTGAACAAATTCCGCCAATTTCGTCCAGTCTCTTATCGTATCGTTCCCTTCTTCGACCAAGACACGCTTGCATATTTTGCCCGATTCAATGAACAAAAAGGTAAGGTGGGTAAGTATATCGTAAATATCGCTTCTACCGCGGGTAATCTCAATGTTCATCTGCTCATCATCAATACGGTAACAGTTTCTTCTCCTTTTTGGAGGTACTATAGCCGTTAAGTGGGATTTTGAAAACCCTTCGTCCGAAGTCAAGTTAATAAACCTGCACTCCTCAATGCCTTCCGGCAATCGTTCCAATACATAAATAAGCCCATTGAGTTCCGCTTTGTCTTCTGCAACCGAACCATAGATTTCCGGTCTTAATAAGAGCAAAGCATTCCGTAATGCGTTTCCTGAAACGCCTGAAGGTTTATAAAATCCGCGGTTGAGCAAGTGCCGCATGGTAATGTACAACCGTTCAATTGCGTTGGTCGATTCTTGGGCCCTTGTAGTTTGTTTTACTTTGTTTGCCATAATTTACTTCTGACAAAAATACATGAATTCAAATGAAAGAAAACAGTTTGTTTAAAGTCTAAATTTGAAACTTAATAAGACCGTTCGCAACTTTTCGGTCATTCGAAAGTCGCTGTACCTTATTCTGTCCGCCCAGCTTGCCAATGGACTTCATGTAATCTTGAAAACCACCCAATTTTATTTGGGTGATTTTTAAGGGCTGAAGTATATTCCCTTCGATCAAATCCAAATAATAGCTGTTCTGTTGCAGCATACTTTGTTCGATGTACTCTAAAAACTTAGAAATTTCCGATGGGGGTCTTTCAAATTCTATAAACCACTCGTGATAGGGCAGTTCACCATCTTCAGGAGAAGTTTGCGGGGCAACGGTAAACTCGTTCACCAAGGCATCTGTATTTGAAACCGCTATTTTTAAAGCCTCTTCTACTTCCTTTGCTATAACATGTTCTCCAAATGCCGATATAAAATGTTTTATCCTTCCGGAAACAATAATCTTGTAAGGCTTTAACGAAATAAACCGAACGGTGTCTCCAATGTTATAGGCCCAGAGCCCAGCATCCGTGGAAATAATGAGCACATAATCCACGTTCAATGCTACTTCGCCTATAGTCAAGCGCTTTACGTTCTTCTCAAAGAATTCATCCGCTTTTATAAATTCATAGAATATTCCCGAATTGAGCAGCAACAGCATTCCTGGTTCTTTTTGGGAATCTTGGTATGCAAAAAAACCTTCACTTGCAGGAAATAGCTCAATACTATCCACCTTGCGTCCAATCAAATTTTCAAACTTGGCCCTGTAGGGTTCATAATTTACCCCGCCATAAATAAAAAGCTGGAAGTTTCTAAAAAGTTCGCCAACTTTTTTAGCTGATTTTGCGTTGAGCTTTTCAAAATACATTTGAACCCAAGAAGGAATTCCTGCGATTACGGACATATTCTCATTTTCCGTTTCTTCAACAATCTTTTCCACTTTGGTTTCCCAATCTTCTATACAATTGGTTTCCCAGCTTGGCAGTCTGTTTTTCTGAAGATAATTAGGGACGTAATGGGCAGAAATACCCGAAAGGCGCCCCAATTTAATCCCTCCTTTTTCCTCTAGAATAGGACTGCCTTGTAGAAAGATCATCTTTCCATCTACAAAATCGGCATTGCCCGTTTCGTGGATGTAATTTAAAATCGCGTTACGGGATGCCTCAACTTGGTGCTTTATTGATTCTTTGGTAATTGGAATATACTTTGCTCCAGAAGTTGTGCCCGATGTTTTGGCAAAATAAATAGGTTTTTCAGGCCACAGAACATCGTCTTGGCCTGCGATTATATTTTCAACATATTCTTTAAGCGCTTCGTAATCCCTAACAGGTACTTTCTTTACAAAGTCAGAAAAGGTTTTAATGGAAGCAAAATCATGGTCTTTGCCAAATTGCGTGTCTTTTGCTTTGGCAATAAGGCGCTCAAAAACTTGTTGTTGTGTTCTTACAGGATTGTTTGCCCATTTCGTTGTTTTTCTAACAATCCTCTTGGCAAAAAGTTTTGCGGCAAACGCTTTTAACGACATTTATTTAAAATCAAAATAATTCAAAGGGTTTACTGGTTTTCCTGCTTTCCATAATTCAAAATGGAGATGGGGGCCCGTAGTCAATTCACCTGTATTACCGATTGATGCTATAACTTCTCCTGCCCGCACCAAATCTCCTTGCGACTTGGTCAAAGAGCCATTATGTTTATAAACAGAGGTAAGATTATCCTGATGCTTGACAATGATAACATAACCTGTTTCTGTCGTCCATTCGGAAAATAGAACGGTACCATTAGCTATTGATTTTACAGGAGAATCTCTTGGAGCGACCACATCAACGGCAAAGTGTTTGTTCTTTGGGTCGAATTTTTGTGATACCGTTCCGTTAACGGGAGAAAACAACAATGTCTCCACATTTTCAATATTTCTTTCAAAAAGGTTGTATTTGTCCTCTAGTTCAACCTCTTCGCGCAAGAGCAAATCTTCTCTTATGGGGGTCAGGTCTATGGTGGATGGGTCTAGCTTAAACTTTTCGAATAATGAATCACGGTTCATTTCATTGTTTTCAATATCTCCTCGCAAGACCAGTCGAACATTATCTAAATACCTGTTGGTATAATTTAAAACAGTAACCAACGAGTCCGTTTTATAAGTAAGTTCCGTGGCCTGTCTTTTTAATCTGGTAGAAGAATATCCTGGTATGTATTCCCTAAGCGGGGTAAATGCAATGAACAAAGTGGTAAGACCTATCAAAACAATAATAAATAGAGTTCCTGTAACAAATACGTTCAATCTGCTTAGTTTAAAAGATATTTTTTCTTCAAAAGTATTCTCGTTAAGTATGACCAAGCGATACTTGTGCAATAACTTGCGTTTTATCTCTTTCCTCTTTTTCTTGTTCTTTGCCATAATGAACAAAGATAACTTTAGATTTTAATTTTGGTGTTAAGCTTTTTACAATGAACTCATCTAGAGTTATTCTTTTGAATACAAATTTCACATTTTACATTCCAATTTCGTCATTTTTTACTTTTCTAGCGATGACTAAGCCAACAAAAACCGGGTTAAACGCACAACAAAGGTCTTCAATCGAGGTTACAAACAATCTTAGCCACTAATTTTCGTTAATACCTAGAGCCTTAAGGTTCTTTTTAGTAATTTTACCTTTCATTTTAAAAGTATTGATATTATGATTGCTCAAACTGTTTTTCTTGGTATGCTTGGCCCATGGCAAATTGTACTTATCGTACTGGTAGTTCTTTTGCTTTTTGGAGGAAAAAAAATTCCCGAACTAATGAGAGGTTTGGGCAGTGGTATAAAAGAGTTTAAAGACGCATCAAAAGAAGAAGAGAAATTGGAAGGCGGCAAAGAGTCCGAATCTTAGTTCCCGTTTCGTTCCTTAAATGATTTCTTTCTACTTCACAGTGTTCCGCATCTGCAAGCATTACTAACGGAAAACCCTGTTTTTACTACCTACACGCCACAAATATACCCTTTCACAACAAAAAGTTATTTTAGGTAACGTGTTGTTTTATTTTAGCATTTGAAACTTACGTTAAATGCAGTTCGCTTTGTATAGAATTATTTTTCCAACGAAGCACTGTTCAGATAGAGTATTATGAAATACCTAGCAGCAACCTTATTTCTCTTGTTTGTAACAGGGTTACAAGCCCAGTCCATTTCCTTTTTGCAATTCGATGACGAAGAGGCTTCAAACCAAGAAGTTGTTGAATCTTCCAGAACAAAACTTATTCAACAGCTCGACAATGTTGAAGATAAAAAATTAGCACGATTTATACGTAAAAAAGGAGCGTCGGAAAGGTTAATCAAAAAAGCAGATGCCCTTTTTGAAAAAATGTGGTATGCCGAAGCTGCCAAAATCTATGATATAGTACTGGAAAAAAGCAATGAAGTCCATACGTTCAAATTGCTTTCTAAAGCAGGTGATTCCCATTATTACAGTGGCAACTTGGATAAATCCTATAAATGGTACCATGAGCTTTACGAAACCTATACTGACCTCATCACCGAAGACACGTTTTTTAAATATGCACATGCCCTAAAGGGTACTGGCCGTTACAGAAGAGCTGCTAAACTCACCAAGCAGTTCAAGGAAAAAAGAGAAATGTCCGAGAAAGAAGTCGAAAAGGAAATTAAGGCTTTAAACGGAAGGGCCTTGGTCGAAGTAAAAAATATGTCCATCAATTCTGAATATTCAGACTTCTCACCTATGTTCTACAATGGTAACCAGGTCGTCTTCACTTCAGCCAAAGACTCTGCTTTCTTGACCACAAGAAAATATAAATGGAACAACCAACCTTATCTTGACTTATACACGGCCAAGAAAAATGAAGCTGATGGAGATTTAATGAACGCCAAAAAGTTCTCTAAAAACATCAATACAAAATATCACGAGGCTTCTACTTCTTTTTCACCTGACCAGAAAACCATCTATTTCACCAGAAATAATTATGGAAAAAAACTAAAGCGTGGAAAGAATGGCATCAATCACCTTAAAATTTATCAATCTAGTTTTAGTAATGATGGATGGACCAAGGCCAAAAGCGTTTCTTTTAACAGCGAAAACTATTCCAACGGACATCCATCCATAAGCCCGGACGGAAAAAGAATGTATTTTGTGTCGGACAGGCCAGGTGGTTTTGGGCTTACAGATGTTTATGTAGTGGATATTCTCGAAAATGGTACGTTCTCAGAACCAAAAAACCTAGGCCGAAACATAAATACCGATAAAAAAGAAATGTTTCCTTTTATTACGGAAAATGCACTTTACTTCTCTTCGGATAGGGTAATGGGCGTTGGGGGGCTGGATGTCTATAAGGCAGTCTACGATAATGAAGTTTTTGGAACGGCCATTAATTTAGGTACACCTATTAATAGTACCCGAGACGATTTCTCTTATATCATTAATGAGGATACCCAGAAGGGCTACTTTGCTTCCAACAGAGAAGGCGGTAAAGGAGATGACGACATTTATTCCTTTAAAAATATCGTTAACCTGAACGCTATTTCTGGGATTGTTGAAGATGTAGAGACAGGAGAGTTCCTCTCGGAAGCGACCGTTACCTTAATTGATAAGGATAATGTTTGGGTCGACGAAACCACAACGGCAACCGATGGCAGCTTTATCTTTGAAAACCTTGATCCAGAATCCAAATATACCGTAAGTACTGTTAAAAAGGAGTATCTGGAACAAAGCACGGAGGTTTCTACAAAAGACAATGAGGGTATAACAATTTCACAATCCTTAAAGCCTTTAGAAAAAATGATTGCCGAGGAGGAAACGCTACTCAAGTTTGAGACAGAGGCCATCTATTTTGATTTTGATAGGTTTGCCATTAAAAAACAAGCTGCCACGGAATTGGATAAACTTGTCGAGGCCATGAAGGAAAACCCCAATATGGTCATTAAAATTGAATCCCATACCGATGCTATAGGAAATAGCAGCTACAACAAATACCTCTCTGATAAACGTGCTAAATCCACGAAAGCCTATATTGTTTCCCAAGGAATAGATGAATCTAGAATACAAAGTGCCATAGGCTATGGGGAAGAAAAACTATTGAACGATTGTAGGGATGAAGCACCATGTTCCGCCACCGAGCACAGACAGAACAGACGCTCGGAGTTTATTATCGTAGAAATGTAGTGTTCAGTGTTCAGTGTTCAGTGTTCAAAACAATTTTTTCTGACCGGCACCCTCCATCTTTCAATTGAAAACTTTATGCCTCAAGCTATTTGCTTCATGTAGAACGCTTTTTATCGGCAGTAGAACACAACCGTTCAACACCTTCACCTTTTACCCTTGACCTGTCCACAAAAAGCTTTGTGCCTCACGCTTCGAATCTCTACTCTCGTACTTCGAGCCACCTTTAACCTAAAAACGAATCAACCAACACCTAATTCCCAATTCCTATCCCCAAAAACCCCATCCGTCAATTCAAAGAGGGCATTCGTCAATTTAGGTAGTTATATTATAGGGTTCTTCTTTATTTTAGCATCATACATTACCAATTTTTTTCATATGATTGCTTAATATGGTGAACCCTCGGCTCTTTGGCCGGGGGTTTGTTTTTATATTATAAGCTTAAAAGCAGCTAAACGGATTTTACATCGGCATATTGTAAATCAACAGTTGTAGTTTATCGATAAAACCCTGTGGTTCATGGGTTTTTCAGAGGGGTGGTCGGTTTTCATCACAATTTATCTGCCTTTTATCTTATAGTTTTCTCTCCACACAATGAAAGCCTAATCTTTGCCTTGTCTTTAAATCTTAAACGCATACATATGAAAAATTTACTACTTGTTAAAGAGATATATTTAGAAGGTTTCCGTAACCTTGGACATATTCTGATAAAAAAGTATTTTAAGGTATTTGCATGGTTCAGTTTTGTCATGTTCCTTATTGTACTTTATGCTTTTGTCTACAGGATTGCTACAGGATTCGCTTTCGACTAAAAAATAAGTAATATCAACAAAAAGCCCGATTCATGAATGAATCGGGCTTTTTATTTTACCAGAATTTTACTTGTTGAACCGTCTAGGAACCTTGGTCAAATTCTACGGTTTTTAAAATGGCTTCCAGTTCAAACATATAATCACGTTTTTCTGCGGAGGGGGCAAATGTAAACCCTTCTAAGACAAGCTTTCTGTTATTTTCCTTATCATTGATAATATACGTCAAGAAAGGCCCTGCCATTGGATATCCGTTGATTTCCCAAATTCCTCTGACTTCTGCCGCTTTCTTACCTCCAATCTCTACTGGAGCAATATAGGGCGCAAAGGCTTTTTCGGTCATCATATAGGTTTTCTTTCCTGGCACGTCTGGTCCCGGAATATACTTTCTACCAATGGAATCTCTCATTTTAACAATATCATCAACAAAAGTGGAATCATTGTCAAAAGCATTCCATGGCATTTCATATGCAATGATATTCATATACCCCTTGGGAATCTGTATATCCATCCAGATGAAGTTTTTTTCACGTTTCCCAACTTTGTATAAAGAGGGTACTTTCAAATCTATATTGAATTCTTTGTTAAGTGCATCATCTTTGCTCAGGGAACGTGTAAACCTGTTTTGAGCTTCTGAAATCTCCACTCCTTTAAAGGCTTCTATGGCCTTATCCGCCAAAGCATCGATGTTTCCGGCAAGGTCATTATAGGTTTCTCCCTTGACCACTGCTATTTTTTGGGGCTTGGCATATACATCGGATTTTATGTGCGCTAGGGATAGGGTGTCCTGTTCCACAAAAAGTACGGATCGGGAATACGCGGTAGCTCCTTTAAAAACCTGTGTTGGAATATGGGTTATGGTAAACTTAGGTTCTCCTTGGGGTAGCCCTAGTACGGGTGCGGCAAAATGTTCCCTAATCTTGTCACCGACCCCGCCTTTCCATAGTTCGGTGTCCATTACGACCATAAGGGAATTTATACCACCTGTAGAGGGTGGAAGAAATCGCTCCTTTGGTCCAGTATCTTTACATGATAATAACATCACCATACAAATGGCGAATAATAGTAGTACTGATTTTTTCATCTTGTGTTAAATTTACGAAGAACAATCGCACAATTTTAGTTTTGTGCCCGGTTTTAGATTGTTACCACTAAGACCGTTCCATTCTCGTAAATTATCT
>JBCCEC010000107.1:0-11086 GCA_039030475.1 Bacteroidota bacterium | reverse complement strand
TTTCAAAATCAAAATCAATTTAATGGGGAAATAGGAAGTTATACTATTAAAGGACTCGAATTCCTTATAAATAAAAAAGGAAAAAAATATAGTTCGTGGCTAAGCTATACCTTCAACGATAACAACTATAATTTTAGCACTATTGTTCCAAATGGTTTTCCAAATAATTTGGATATAAGACATACGATTGTTTTAGCGGGAACGTACACTTTTAAAAATCTGAAACTGGGGCTAGGAATTAATTATCGTACGGGAAAACCCTTTACAGAACCGGAAGATGATAATCTTGCTTTGGACACTTCCGTCTTTCCAGCAAGAATTAACTATAAATCCCCAAATAGCAGTAGACTTCCACAATACCTCAGGGCGGATGCTTCAGCCATTTACAAATTTAGGTTGGGCCGAGGCATCAATGCCAATGTCGGAGTTTCAATATTGAACATTGCCAACCGAAAAAACACCCTTGACAAATACTACCGTGTAACCGAAGATGACGAAATAGAAACTGTAGAAAACATTTCGCTTGGCATTACGCCAAATATTAGTTTTAGGGTAAACTTCTGATTAATTTTCCAGCCTTGACATTACAATAACGTGGGGAAACGTAATAGCAGCCATAAAGTACAGTAAAATCGAAGTGAAGAATTGGTTGTTGTCGCGAAGGAGAAAATACAGTCCAAAAAGTCCCACCAAAGAAATCACCCAATAAATCCACGATGATTTCAAATACTTTATAAAGGTCAACTTATTAGATGTTCCATAGAGATAGTTCATTTGATCCACTAAGGAAGGTATACTGTGCCAAACCACAAAGTATATACAAAAACCCCAAAGTAAAGAGGCGGTCTGGAATATGATAAAAAAGACCAATAAAAAGAATAGTTCTTCCCAGATATTTGCTTTCAACAGATTGAAATAAAAATACAAGCCCAATTGTAGTAAAAAAAATATACCAATGACTACTGTAGCGATGAGATACGTACTCTTTTCTAACGAAAAACCAGAAATATCTTCGATGATAGGTGAAGCTTGTTCATGTTTCACATAAAAAATAATGAACAAAATAAACAGACCATACAGGGTAAATAAAAGTATATCCCATTTGGTTTTCTTAATCAAGTTTTTATTCCAATGCTGCTCTCCAAAATGGAATCCACTTATAAGAAGAAAGAAAATCAAGGCAAGTTTCGGGAAGAACGAAAAGATTAACAATATCAGCAAAACAGTCATTATATATAATCCGAAAACCTTCATTTTATGAACTTTACCCTTACTTCTTTCCGCGCTTACCTGGATTAATTTGATATCATTTGAACCATGAAGAATACCAAAGGTGAATATCAAAAAATAAGAGACAAAACCCTCAACTTGATCATTTGAAAACACGGAAAACCACAACGCAAAGATGGTCACCACTATCATTACACTTTTCAATCTGATAAAATCAAGTCCCTTTTGTTCAATCATTGATAAAAAATAATAAACAAAATTATGAATTTATTGTTTAATTTTCATTAAATTTGGTTAAACAAAATTAATTAACACCAAAATAACATGGGAAATTTATTTACATCACTGCCCATGGTAGCACAACTTGCTACCGACGATTATGTGGGCTTCACTTTCTTTGTAGGATGCATGGCCATGATGGCCGCTTCCGCATTTTTCTTTTTATCGATGAACAGTTTTGACAGAAAATGGAGAACATCCATTTTAGTTTCTGGACTAATTACGTTCATCGCTGCAGTACACTATTGGTATATGAGAGACTATTGGTCTGGATTTGAAGAATCTCCAACATTTTTCAGATATGTAGACTGGGTACTAACAGTACCATTAATGTGCGTTGAATTCTTTTTAATTCTACGTGTAGCAGGTGCAAAAACATCTTTAATGTGGAGGTTGATATTCCTCTCCGTTGTGATGTTGGTCACAGGATATATAGGAGAAGCCGTAGACCGAGACAATGCTTGGTTATGGGGTCTTGTATCCGGTATTGCTTACTTTGTTATTGTCTACGACATTTGGTTGGGCAAAGCGAAAAAATTGGCTGTCGAAGCAGGAGGTTCAGTCTTACAAGCACACAAAACCTTATGTTGGTTCGTATTGGTTGGATGGGCAATATATCCTATAGGGTATATGGCAGGCACGCCAGGATGGTATGAAGGAATCTTTGGAGGTCTGGATTTAAATGTAATCTACAACATTGGTGATGCCATCAACAAAATTGGGTTTGGATTGGTAATTTACGGTCTTGCCGTATCACAAACCAGCAAAACTGCAGAAGCATAAATCTTTCAAACGAAAATGAGGTCTTTCTGAGCTCATTTATTTAGTTGGTTAAGGAAACACCGCTCAAAAGGGCGGTGTTTTTTATGTAAAACAAACCTAAAATTTCAATGTGATTTGGAAAAATGATAATTCAGCATCTGCTTTACGATGCGATAAACTTCTGGGGATTTTTCTTTAAAGTGAATCGGGGTCTCCATAAAGTTTTCGCATAAAACGGAAAAAAGCTCAAACACATTCGTGTTTCCGTACTTTCTAAAATGATTCAATCCTAATGCTTCCTTATTTAATTCAGGAGTACCGTGCAGTTTTTTTAGTTTCTTAAAGCCCCATTGAAGTCGTACTGCTTCCCACGTATTTTTACCTTTTGTTTCGAAAAAAAGCGCATGCCCAAACTCATGTATGGCTAAATTTACATTATCGGTACTGTTTTCAAACCCACGCACTAAAGTATCCGCAGAAAAAACCAAAGTTTTGAGACCTACGTTGTATTCTCCCAAATGATGTTTTTTATTAATGATAGAATAATACTCCGATGGGTAAATAACAATCTGCCGTACCGACCTAATGTATTTATAATTTTTCATACCCAAGGTCAACAAGGCACCTGCACCACTGATCAAAAGTTTTAGTTCTTCCTTGTTCTCCACAGGCCCTTTAAAAGAAAAAGTCTTTTTAGACCTAAACCAAGAAACCCTTTTAAAAAACATTGCTCTTTTTTCTTCATCCAAAAGGCCAAGAAAGCCAATTAGCCCAATTAATCGATTTTCTTCTCTTGTAGTTAAGGGACTGGGTTTTAAAAATGGATTTATGCCATATAGACCAAAAGCATAGTATATGATGTAACCAAGATAGCTTACGATAAATAAAATACAACCAAATCCAAATATGTCCACTCCTGTAATTCCCAAATCACATTCGTTCAGGAACCTCAATTCCTAAAAGTTGAAATGCAGATTGGATAACCGCTCCCACTTTTTTGGACAAGAGCACCCTAAATTGTCGTTTTTGTTCATCTGATTCCCCTAAAATAGAAACCTGTTGATAAAATGAATTGAACTCCTTCACCAAATCGTAGGTATAATTTGCTATCAGGGCTGGACTATAACTCTCGGCCGCCAATTGAATGGTTTCTGGAAATAACTGAATATGTTTCAAAAGCTCTTTTTCTTTTTCATGCAAAACCAGTTTTGTATCCATTGCAGCTAACGTTTTAGAATCAGCTTTTCTAAGAATAGATTGGATCCTTGCATAGGTGTATTGGATGAAAGGCCCTGTATTCCCTTGAAAATCCACAGATTCTTCAGGGTTAAAAAGAATACGCTTTTTGGGATCCACTTTTAGAATATAATATTTTAATGCCCCAAGGCCAATCGTACTGTAAAGTTGTTGCTTCTCTTCTTTGGAATACCCTTCCAATTTACCAAGTTCCTCAGAAATCTCTTCTGCGGTACGCCCCATATTAGCTATAAGGTCATCTGCATCTACAACGGTTCCTTCCCTACTCTTCATTTTGCCACTGGGCAGATCAACCATTCCGTAACTTAAATGATGTAGCTGTTTTGCCCAAGCAAACCCAAGCTTTTTCAGGATTAAAAAAAGCACCTTAAAGTGATAATCCTGTTCATTGCCAACAGTATATACCATTCCGTTAATATCTGGAAAGTCTGTTACCCGCTGAATCGCTGTTCCAATATCTTGGGTCATGTAAACTGCAGTACCATCTGAACGTAGTACGATTTTTTCATCAAGACCTTCTTCCGTTAAATCGATCCAAACACTACCATCTTCTTTTTTAAAGAAAACGCCCTTTTCAAGTCCATCTTTTACCACATCCCTACCCAAAAGATAGGTATTACTCTCATAATAGAGCGTATCAAAATCAACTCCAAGATTTTTATAGGTAATATCAAAACCTTCGTACACCCAACCGTTCATCATCTTCCAAAGTGCAACCACTTCTGTATCCCCAGCTTCCCATTTACGAAGCATTTCTTGGGCCTGCAATAGTATGGGAGCCTCCTTTTCAGCTTTTTCTTTTTCTATGCCTTCGGAAGTGATCTTAGCAATTTCTTCTTTATATGCCTTATCAAAAGCCACATAATATTTCCCCACCAAATGGTCGCCTTTCAATCCAGTCGATTCAGGAGTCTCACCCTCACCAAACTTCTGCCAGGCCAACATACTTTTACAAATATGGATTCCCCTGTCATTAATAATTTGGGTTTTATAAACCTTCTTTCCCGAAGCTTTCAAGATTTCTGCTACCGAATAGCCCAACAAATTGTTTCGGATATGGCCTAAATGCAAAGGCTTATTCGTGTTTGGTGAAGAATATTCCACCATAACCGCATCTTTGGTTGCAGTCTTTACAAATCCGTAATCTTTCTCATTCACGATCGAGTTAAAGAAATCAATATAAAATACATCATGAACCACCAGATTTAAAAAGCCTTTCACCACATTGAATTTCTCAATCTCCGCCACGTTCTCCACTAAATATTCTCCAATCTTAGTGCCGATTTCAACAGGGTTTCCTTTCACTACGCGTAACATAGGAAAAACTACCACTGTAATATCTCCTTCAAAATCTTTACGAGTAGGTTGAAACTCTACTGATGGTAATTCCGCACCGTAAAGTTCGGTTACCGCAGCGACAACATTTTTGGACAATTTATTTTGTAAACTCATGTAGAAAGCATTTTTCAGCCAGCAAAACTACATATTTTTTACCCTTTTCTAAGTAGATATAAGTGGCTAAACCTCTTATTATGATTATTTTTATGGAAAACAATGCTATGGAACCTTTACAAGGCAACATCCTTGTATTGGTTTATTTTGCTATCCATAAATAGTGCCCGCATCAAGAAAAATAGGATGTGATACGGTGGAAAGAAAGATGATACGTTTGCAGCGATAGCCGCATCATGGTAGACCTTTTTTTGGAGGTAGCGTAATAAAATCCATTCAAAGAATACAGGGTGTCACACCTATTTAAATAATCCAGAAGCATTGAACTAGTCTTAAATTAAAATTTAAAAACGGTGCTATGCTTTTGAATGTTTCCTATAACGACAAAACGATTACCAAAAAAATTGATGAGGCGGTCGGTAAACCATTTACCCTAAAAGAGCGTTTTGCCCTAAAAGGAATAGGTTCCCCAAAACTTTTTATTACGGAGACCAGCATAGAAATCCAGAATCTATTGATTCTGGACAACAACCTAAATGCATGTAATATTGAAATGCGTCCAAAGGGCATCATCGTGCGTTTTCGGTCATTATTGGAAACCTATGGCCTGATTATCCCCTATTATAAGCTCACTATCTATAAAGGTGACTTTGCAATTTATTCTATTTATAGAGACAGTTATTTTATAAAGGTGAAGTCTGATACCAAAGCAATTCAAAAGTTTTTTAAAAAGCTGTTGGATTATAAAGCGGACAATGCACCAACCTCAATCGAAGACTTATGAAAATTCTTCTCACCGGGGCCAACGGCTACATTGGAATGCGATTATTGCCACGTTTATTGGAACTTGGCCACGAAGTTGTCTGTGCTGTTCGGGATGAAAAACGTTTGTCCGTCGATAAGAAGACACGGGGAAGGATTCAGGTCGTTGAAATTGATTTTTTGGAAGAGGTGGATACAACTAAAGTCCCCAGAGATATTGATGCCGCCTATTACCTTATCCATTCCATGACCTCATCTATTGACGATTTTGACGAAAAGGAGGCCATAACCGCTAAAAGTTTCAATGAATATGTATCGGAAACATCGATACAACAAGTTATCTATCTGAGCGGTATCGTGAATGACGACAAACTTTCCAAACATTTGAGCTCCAGAAAAAACGTAGAAGATATTTTATACCAAGGAAGGTTCAATTTAACAGTTTTAAGAGCCGGTATCATTGTAGGCTCTGGAAGTTCTTCTTTTGAAATTATTCGAGACCTGTGCGAAAAACTTCCCTTTATGATTACCCCAAAATGGGTATTGACAAAATCCCAACCTATAGCCATAAGGGACGTTATCAATTTTCTTACTGGTGTATTGGGCAATAAAGACACCTACAACGAGTCTTTTGACATTGGTGGGCCAGATGTGCTCACCTATAAAGAAATGCTACACAAATATGCCGAAGTGAGAGGGTTTAAAAACTGGATACTGACCGTACCCATCATGACGCCCAAACTGTCTTCCTACTGGCTCTATTTTGTAACCTCAACATCCTATAAACTTGCCGTAAACCTGGTAGATAGCATGAAGATGGAAGTCGTTGCCAAAAATGACAAGCTTCAGCAACTATTGGGCATTAAGACGCATACGTATCCGCAGGCCATTGAAATGGCCTTTAAAAAAATTGAGCAAAACTTGGTATTGAGCAGTTGGAAAGACAGTATTGCCAGTGGTCGAACCAGTGACGATTTGGAAAAATACATACAAGTACCAAAATACGGAGTGCTCAAGGATGTTAAGAAAGTGTCCATCACCAATGAAGAAGAGGTTCTGGAAAACATATGGCGAATTGGCGGTAAGCAAGGATGGTACTATGGCGATTGGCTTTGGAAAATTCGTGGATTCTTGGATAAACTAAGTGGAGGTCCTGGTTTACGCCGTGGACGCACCAATCCTGATAAAATATTCCCTGGGGACGCACTGGATTTCTGGCGGGTGCTTCTCGCCGATAAAAAATCCAAACGTCTTTTGCTCTTTGCCGAAATGCGCATGCCGGGAGAGGCTTGGTTAGAGTTTAAGATAGATAATAACAATATCCTACACCAAGTAGCAACATTTAGACCCAAAGGGATTAGGGGACGATTGTACTGGTATAGTGTTTTGCCCTTTCATTATTTTATTTTTGGGGGCATGATCAGAAATCTTTCCAAAACCTAGCATTCTGGCCTGAACTTTGAGAAACTTGTTTGAATAAAATCAAAAATTTGAAGCGATAAGCAACCTTTTGGTATAAAAAGGTGTCTTTTCTTTAAACGACCATGAACAACATAACTATGCAATACATCAAGTTTGTCGCATTTACCTTTAGTTTTTTCCTTTTTCAATTTACGTTATCCGCACAGACCATTACGTCAAAAATAATAGACAGTAAGACCAAGCAACCTATTCCATATGCCACAGTACAGTATGGCGAAAACCAAGGTGTTATTACCAATGAGGAAGGTCGCTTTAGTTTTGTACTCGACGAATCCGAACAACGATTGGATTCTATTTATGTGTCGAGCATGGGATATGCCAAAACCGGAATTTCTTTTGAACAGGTTTTGGATAGTGTTATTGTGATTACACCAAAGGCCATTGAACTTAGCGGTGTTTATCTTTTTGACAAGGAACTTAACGTAGATGACATTATGGAAAAAGTTGAGGAACGTCTTCCGGAAAACTATAACAAAGCGCCCTTGAAACAGCGCTTTTTTTTGAGGCAGTCCAGCTTTAATACAATGCAAAAACTGGATATTGAATTTAAGAATTCCACAATAGAAGAACTCAACAAGAAACTGATCGATAGCATCATCACTATTCTTCCCCGTAACTCGCAATACTACACGGAAACCTTAGGTGATTTCTATCATTCTGAAGAACTCAACAAATTAGAGGTCATTAAGGCAGCAGAATTGTATGACAAAAGTAACGAAGGTTCTATGGAAGCACTTTCGGAAAAGCTTGAAGCCATATTCAAGGCCAATGTAAAACCAGACTCTTATCTAAAAATTAAATCAGGGATTTTTGGACAGAAAGTCCAAGTAGATTCTATTTTGGATGCAGAGGAAGATACGGATGAACTTGAAGCGGAACTCAAAGAACCAAAAAAAAGCGATTTTCTTGGAAACAGAAAGTATGTGCTAAACGAAATACATAACCAGCTCTTTGGCAAAAAATCCAAGCTGGACGTTGTCAAAAAACTTAACCGCTACGATTTTGAACTTCTGGGGTATTCAGAACTGGAAAATCAAGGTGTGTATGTCATTGGCTACGAACCTTCCAGAAGAGGTGATTTTAGAGGCAAGCTCTTTGTAAATATTGATGACTTTGCCATTATGCGCATAGACTACGTAAATGTAAATGCCTTAAAGAGTGTCAAGCTTCTGGGATTCAGCTACAGGGAACAAACATATAAAGGGAGTACGGTCTTTTCTAAATTTGGAAAAGACAAATACGACATTAAGTTTATGGCCTTGACTTTTGGACGTAAAATGGGCGTGGACAGACCCCTAAAAGTGATTGAAAAGAACAAGCATGTAAAAGGGCGCAGGAAACAGAACGAACTCTCCCTTGCCTTGGACATCATTAATTACAATACCGAGAAGTTTGAGATGGTCGTTTTTGATTCCAATACAATCCCTAAAGCTGGTTTAGAAGGTATTACAGAGGACGAAACGGTAAAAGCAACATACCTTTCCGCTTATAATCCTGAATTTTGGAAAGGTTACAATATCATGGAACCCAATCAAGCGATACGGGAGTTTACGGTCACCGAGTAGACCTTTTTGACCTCTGACCCCTGATCCCTGACCCCTGATCCCTGATCCCTGATCCCTGATCCCTGATCCCTGACAATCTAAAAAATCAAGTTCAAGTTCAAAACCAAACTCAAGTTCAAGTTCAAGTTCAAGTTCAAAATTCTAAAATCGGGGTCAACATCAACCGTCAACCGTCAACCGTCAACCGTCAACCGTCAACCGTCAACCGTCAACCAAAAAAACTAAACCTTCGGCAAAAACACTTCGGCCATCATACAACGTGCGCTGCCCCCACCACAGGTCTCAATGGTATCTAAAGGGCTATGGATAATATTGCAGTGCTTTTCAATAGCTTTTATCTGGGATTCTTCCAAACTTTTGAATGCCGCAGAACTCATGACCATAAAGCGTTGGTCGTTGGCACCAATAACCTGAAGCATGTTTCCCGCAAATTGATACATCTGTTCTTCCGTAATGGTGATTATCTCCCTACCGTCTTTTTTAAGATGTTCAATAACATTTTTACGTTCTTTTTTATCGTCGATGGTATTGGAACAAATAACGGCAAAGGTTTCGCCCATAGCCATCATTACGTTGGTATGGTAGATAGGCAGCCTTTTGCCATCAACAGTTTGGTTGGCCGTGAAAATGACCGGAAAGCAATCAAAATCCTCACAAAATTCTATGAAGAGTTCCTCATCTGCACGTTCCCCTAACGCACAATAGGCTTTTTGATTGACTCTATCCTTCAAAATACTACCTGTTCCTTCCAAAAAAACACCTTCCTCTTCCGCAGCGGTATAATCAACAATATTGTCTATTCGAAAACCTTGCGCCTCCAAAACATCAAAAATATCTTCCCTTCGCTCTTTTCGTCGGTTTGGAGCAAACATGGGGTATACGCAGATGGTACCACTATCATGAAACGAAATCCAATTATTTGGAAAGATGGAATCTGGGGTATCGGTTTCTATTTTATCATCAACAACGATCACATTCACCCCATGATTTCTAAGCGTATCCACAAAATCATCAAACTCTTTCTGGGCTTTTTTGTTTATTTCATTGTTTTTTAGGCTCAAGTCTTCTTGAAAATAATTGTTGACCGCAGTCTGCTCGTTCATTCTGAAATTGACCGGCCTGATCATTAAAATGGTATTGGTAACCTGCATTAAAAATTAAATTTATGCTCTTATTAAAGGTAGTGTGCTACATCTAAGCAGACCTTCTTGTTTTGCAATTTCTGCATATGGTATTTCTTCAACAGTAAAACCGTTTTCCCTTAGCCAATTGTTCAAGCGTGTAAAATTTTGCTCCGAAACGACTACTTCCTGTGAAATGGAAAACACATTGCTGAACATCTGGTACATTTCATCTTTTGTGATTTCAAAAACGTTCTCTTTTCCAAAAAAATCAACCAGCCATTGGTATTCTTCTTCTACCAAAAAACCATTTTTATGGAGAATGGCCTTATCCTTGCCCACGGGTTGAAAACAGCAATCCAAGTGCAGCGCATTTTCTTTGGCTTTTGTATTGGACTTTCTTAGCTCAAAAGACTTTACCGTTTTATGCGGAAACTGTTCCGCTAGATATGCTACAGCGGCCTTGTTCGTCCGTGCGGTTATGTAATTGGGATAATCATCTCCTGTATACGTTCCCACGAAGATATATTCGTTCCATGGCATAACATCTCCACCTTCTATATGAACCTCTTCGGGCGGGCGAACAATTTTATCAGCGTCTATTTTATCAAGAACAGTATGGATTGCTTCAAATTCACGCTCCCTATCCGGAAGAATGTTGGCATGGAACAGTTTATCCTCGATTACAAAAGCAATATCACGTGAAAAAATCTGATTGCAGTCTGTCAACACTTCAGGTCTAAAGACTTTAACTCCATATTTCTCAAAAACGTGGGCAAATGCCTCCATTTCTTTGACCATATCCACTTCTTTTGGATAGGTTCCTGCCAAAATATGTTCTAAGGACTTTGGATCATACGCTTCTTCTGGAGTTGGTATTGGTCCGCAGCTTTTTGCTGTTCCCAGAATTACGGCCTTTAATGAATCCGTTTCGTTTTGAATATGCAACTGCATCATAAAAGTGTTCTTGATGATTAAACGACCTATTTTGTTGAATAGGACATAATCCTTAAAAATTGTATGGCAAAACTAGTGCTTTACTAACGATTTACCTTTGACAAAAAAAGAAAAAAAATCAGTATAGCCAAGGGTTTTTATCAGACTTGTTGAGTTAAATCAATAATGAGACAACTATTTGATTTTCAGATATATAAAATTGATTTTTATCTTGATTTT
>JBCCEC010000106.1:0-11196 GCA_039030475.1 Bacteroidota bacterium | reverse complement strand
TTCTTTTTTAATAGACCTTAGAAATCCATAAAAACCTAATTTGTTATCTCTATATTTATTTTTGAAAAGAACTATTTTATCAATAAATGGATTGCCCACAACAACAGCTTGAGTGTTTTCGTTGATTAAAAAATGAACTTCAGAATTTGGATAATGAATTTTTAAATGTTCACAGAGTATAGTACTGGAAAGCACATCTCCAATCATTTTTTGCTGAATCACTAAAAATTTCTTCATAAGATATTTTAAACAGCTACATCATGTTCCCTCAATGCATTGTTAAGCGACGTTTTTTTATCAGTACTCTCTTTACGCTTACCAATGATCAAAGCGCATGGCACTTGATATTCACCAGCAGCGAATTTTTTCGTGTAGCTCCCGGGAATTACTACAGACCTAGCAGGAACCCTGCCTTTAAGTTCAATAGGTTCTTCTGCTGTAACATCTATTATTTTTGTTGAAGCGGTCAGTACCACATTGGCACCTAGGACAGCTTCTTTTTCAACACGTACACCTTCAACAACAATACATCGAGAACCAATAAAGGCATTGTCCTCAATAATTACCGGAGCTGCTTGCAAAGGTTCCAGTACACCTCCAATACCAACGCCGCCACTTAAGTGTACATTTTTCCCAATTTGCGCACAACTGCCTACGGTTGCCCAAGTATCGACCATGGTACCTTCATCCACATAGGCACCTATATTCACATAACTTGGCATTAAAATAGTTCCTTTGGAAATGTATGCACCGTGCCTTGCTACCGCATGCGGCACAACGCGGATACCCTTTTCTTGGTAGCCTCTTTTAAGCGGAATTTTATCATGGTATTCGAAGATACCTGCCTCTAAAACTTCCATTTTCTGTATAGGAAAATAAAGTACGACAGCTTTTTTGACCCATTCATTAATCTGCCAACCAGAATCACTTGGTTCTGCACATCGTAACTTTCCTAAATCTATTAGATCGATGACTTCTCTAATGGTATCCTGTGTGCTAGCTTCTTTCAACAATTCCCTATCGTTCCAAGCCTTTTCTATGATTGATTTTAATTGATTCATTTTATAAAAAATTTTGACAAAGATAATCGCCCCATCAGAATAATAGCACCTTATTTAAGTCTATAACATTTTTAGGTTTATTTTTGCCAAAATTTTAGATTTGGCTAGAATCGTTGCTCTGGATTATGGAAAGGTTAGAACAGGTATAGCGGTTACTGATGAACTTCAGTTGATTGCTTCGGGTTTGACCACTGTTGAAACCAAGGATTTAATTCCGTTTCTTGCTGATTATTTAGAACATGAAGTCGTTGAAGGTTTTGTCGTGGGATTACCTAAACAAATGGACAATACGCCTTCCGAATCTGAAGAACTTATTCAAACTTTTTTGAAGAAATTATCAACGAGATTCCCAAAAATAAAAGTGGAACGTCAAGATGAGCGATTTACCTCCAAAATGGCATTCCAATCCATGCTGGACAGCGGAATGAAAAAGAAGAAGCGACAAAACAAAGCCTTAGTCGATGAAATAAGTGCGACGCTAATATTGCAAGCGTATTTAAATAGAATTTAATCGTATGATTTTACCCATAGTTGCCTACGGAGACCCCGTTTTACGGAAAGTTGCAAAAGACATAGAACAGGATTATCCAAAATTGAACGAGTTGGTCGATAATATGTGGGAGACCATGTACAATGCCCGTGGTGTGGGTTTGGCTGCTCCCCAAATAGGACTGCCTATCCGTTTGTTTTTGGTAGATACTACACCTTTTTCGGATGACGAAGATTTAAGTGCGGAAGAACAAAAAGCTCTGGACGGGTTTAAAAAAGTATTCATAAATGCAAAGATTGAAGAGGAAACGGGCGACGAGTGGGACTTTAACGAAGGATGCCTAAGTATTCCCGACATTCGTGAAGATGTGAAGCGCAAACCCAAAATCAGGATAAGTTATCTTGATGAAAACTTCAAAGCGCATACTGAAACGTATGATGGGCTCTTAGCAAGGGTAATTCAACATGAGTACGATCATATTGAAGGTATTCTCTTTACGGATAAACTTTCTTCGTTAAAAAAACGACTTTTAAAAAGTAGGTTGGATAAGATTTCCAAAGGAAAAATCAGCATTGAGTATAGAATGCGTTTTCCAAGTATAAAAAAAGCACGTTAAAAAAATTTGCGTTTAGGATAAAAGTATAATTTTGCGCCCATAAAATAATATACATGGCATTGGACAAGATTTTATCGATTGGTGGTAAGCCTGGACTTTTTAAGTTGTTGACCCAGACTAGGACTGGTTTTGTTGGAGAATCACTTTTGGATGGAAAACGCATTACTGTTGGAATGCGAAGTAATGTAAGTGTTCTTTCCGAAATAGCCATTTATACCTTGGAAGAAGAAATACCGCTAAGGGAGGTCTTTCAAAAAATGAAGGATAAGGAAGAAGGAAAAAAGACAAGCATCAGCCATAAGGCTGAAAAGATTGCGTTGGAAGAATATTTCTTTGAGGTATTACCGAATTATGATGAGGATAGGGTATATGCCAGCGACATAAAGAAGATCGTTCAATGGTACAATATCCTTATTGACAATAAAATAGATGATTTTTCTTCCAACGATGAAGAAGAGGTACCCGTTTCTTCCGATGAGGAAGAATAGCTATTTTTCCCACTCCACAAGTTTAGAAGGATAATAGTTTACATCCATCATGTTTAAAAAAGGAACTTGATTGGACAATCGTACCTTATAATATTCCCAATTTAAATGTTCTGAAGTTGACCATCCGAGTTCAGCGTATCCTATAGCCCTTGGGAACGCTAAATACTCCAATTCTTCAATAGTCGAAATAGTTTCTGACCAAAGTGGAGCTTCTATGCCTAGAATGGCCTCCATTGGAAGTCCTTCTATGTAGGTTTCTGGACTCCAGCTATAAGCCACATCAACAGGAATATGCCCTGCCCAATCCAAACCATGTTTAGAAAGGGAATCGTACTTCATGTCCAAGTATGCTTTTTTTCCAGGAGATAGGATTATCTTATTGCCATTTTCAAAGGCCTTGATTGCATTGGATTTTGTCTTCCAGTGTTGTGCTATGGTAGTAGAATCAATTTTAGCATGTACTATTTCATCCCAACCTATCATTTGCTTTCCGTGCTTTTGCACAATTTTTTCAACTTTTTCGACAAAAAAGTTATAGTCTCTTTTTTTTGTGACAAAACTTTCATCGCCCCCAATATGAAAATAAGGACCAGGAGTAATAGCGGCTATTTCACCGATGACATCATCCAAGAATGAATAAACGGTGTCTTTACGGGTGTCAAAAGTGCTAAAACCTACCCGCATGCCAGTGTATGGTTTTAGCTTCTTTCCATTTCCGTTTAAAAACGGATAACTCAACGAAGCGGCATTGGTATGGCCGGGTATATCTATTTCTGGGATAATGGTAATAAAACGTTCCGCAGCATACGTCACCAATTCCTTATAATCCTCTTGGGTATAAAAACCGCCTTCTCCACCACCAACTTCTGTTTTGCCTCCAATTTGCGCAAGCTTGGGCCAAGACTTTATTTCTATTCGCCAACCTTGGTCGTCGGATAAATGTAAGTGCAAGGCATTGTATTTGTAGTATGCTAAAATGTCCAAATATTTTTTAACATCTTTAACAGTAAAAAAATGTCTGGCAACATCTAACATTGCGCCACGGTATTCAAATTTTGGTTTGTCCCAGATTTTTCCTGATGGAACTGGCCATAACGGATAATCCGTAAGGGAATCGTTGCTTTTTTCTGGGATAAGTTGTCTTATGGTCTGTATTCCTCTAAAAGCACCAGAAACCGTTTTCGCATTAAGAAATATGGAATCTTTTTTAATATACAACTGATAGGATTCAGGAGAATCTAAATCAATGCTATCTGATAAATTGATGTAAATGAATTGCTCAAATTCTTTGTCGCCGTCCATAGCATTCACAGCAATATCCAAGGCAATCTTGGATTTTATCTTGTTTGATAAAAAAAGACCGACTTCTTCAAGTCCAGCATTGGTCGAAGAAGTTAATATAACGGTATTTTTAGAAAGTCCAAAAGCAGTATGGGTAGGAACAACTTTTAGCGGTTTTGGAATCAATACATTCACCGAAAGGTCTGTTTTGGGAAAATTGATTTCTTTTTTTTGAGGTTGGCATGCAGCCATAAAAGTAACCATACTTAAAATCAATAAGACTTTTGGTAACATGCTATGGAGTTGTTTTATAAATGTGATTTTTCATGACTTCATACCAAATATCATATCCTTTAGCGTTCATATGTAGTCCGTCCGAAATGAAGAGATCCTTCTTCAACCTCCTTTTGTTGAGCATCGTTGTCCAGACATCTGCAAAATAAATGCCTTCCGTGTTAATGGTAAATCGATGCATCCTTTTGTTCAAACGTTTATATTTACCTCTTAAGTGCCATCTAGAAATGCTGGGTTTCGCAGAAATCAAAACAATTTTCATTTCCGGGTTTTTTTCTTTTAGGCGGTTTGTAATGTTGATCAGCGTAGTAAGGATTGCTTTAGGCTTTTTCTTGGCATTTATATCATTATCACCTTCATAAATAAAGACCTGTGTCGGATTATAGTCCAAGACCAACTCGTCTAAATAACGTTCTAAATCTGATGACTGTGAGCCGCCAAATCCAGTATTCAAGATTTGTCTTTCAGGAAATCGTTCCTGAAGGTCTTTCCAAAACCGAATACTGGAACTGCCCGTAAAAACAATGGTTTCCCTATCAGCGTTCCATATAGAATCTGTTTTTTTGCTGATTTCCCTAACCTCATCCGCAAATGGAAAGTTTTGTTGTGCGTTTACAGTAAACAGTGATAATAGCGTAATAAGGAAAAACTTCATTTTTTCAGAGATTAATCTATTGTAAATGTTCCTGTGAGTCCTTTTTGGGAATTGGTTCCGACCATCACTTCAAATTCACCGGGCTCAACCAAGAAATCGTAATTATGGTTGTAGAATCCTAGTTCTGCTTCCGTTAGAGAAATTGTCACTTTTGTCGTATTTCCAGCTTCTAAACTAACTTTCTGGAAGCCCTTCAATTCTTTTACAGGTCTTGTTACACTTGCTACCTTGTCATGAATATAAAGTTGTACAACCTCTTCGCCATTCAGTTCGCCACTATTTTTTATCGTAACGGATACCTTAATATTTTTTTGGTCGGAGGAATCAATCTTCATATCCGAATATTCAAAAGTGGTGTAGCTAAGTCCATAACCAAATGGAAATAAAGGCTCGTTCTTTTCATCACCATAATGTGACCAAAACACGTTTGGCTCGGGATTTGGTCGACCAGTGCTAAAATGGTTGTAATAAATTGGTATCTGCCCAACGCTTCTTGGAAAGGTCATGGGCAGTTTTCCACTTGGGTTGTTCTCTCCAAATAGCGTTTTGGCAATGGCATTACCGGTTTGGGCACCCAATTGCCATGCTTCTAAAATTGAAGGGATATTTTCGGCTTCCCAGTCAATGGTCAATGGTCGACCGTTCATTAATATCAATACAATGTTTTGGTTTACTTTGTAAACTTCCTTTAAAAGCTGCAATTGCAATCCTGGTATTCCCAGTTTGGTTCGACTTCGACCTTCCCCACTTTGAAAGCCATGTTCTCCTAAGACCATTAGTACCACTTCGGATTCTTTTGCCAATGCTACTGCCTCTTCTATACCAGAAGTATCGGTTTTGTTGACTTCGACCTCATTTAAGAAATTTGCATCCTTGTTAAATACTTTGGGGCCTTTGCTGTACTTAAAATCTATGCCCAATGCTGCCAATCCTTCCAGTACCGAAACAGCGGTATTGTTATCAGAGCCAAGCCTCCAACTCCCCAAAGGACTGTTTTTGTCATCGGCCAGTTCACCTATCACCGCAATTTTCTGTTGATTTTTTTGAAGTGGGAGCAGATTACCCTCGTTCTTCAATAACACTAAAGATTTTAGGGCCATATCCAAAACACCTGCGTGGTGGTCTTTATGGTAAAGGAGTTCGTCTTCCCTTTCTTGATTGCAATAGCGATAGGGATCATCAAACAATCCTAGTTCAAATTTTACCTTTAAAATACGGCGGACAGCGTCATCTATAATTTTTTCATCAACCTTTCCTTCGTTTACATTTGCGACCAAATGGTTAACATAGGCATAGGATTCCATATCCATATCCGAGCCAGCTTTTGCTCCTAATTCTGCTGAATGTTTTAGGTCTTTTGCAAAACCATGCGGTACCATTTCACCAATAGATGCCCAATCAGATACCACAAATCCGGTGAATCCCCATTTTCCTTTTAAGATATCTCTTTGCAAAAATGTATCACCAGTGACAGGGATTCCATTAAGGATATTAAAACCGTTCATAAACGTTTTTACACCTGCATCGGCCGCGGCTTTAAAAGGTGGCAAAACGGTATTGAACAGCGTGGAGGTTCCTATGTCCACAGTATTGTATTCCTTGCCAGCTTCGGCAAACCCGTAAGCAGCAAAATGCTTGGCACATGCCGCTATGGTATTAGGTTGGGATAAATCATCCCCTTGAAAACCTTTCACACGTGCCTTAGCAACTTGTGCTCCCAAATAGGTGTCTTCTCCTGCACCTTCCATGACTCTTCCCCAACGTGGGTCTCTGGAGATATCCACCATTGGGGCAAACGTCCAGTTTAATCCTACTGCGGAAGCTTCTGTTGCCGCAATTCTCGCAGATTTTTGAATAGCTTCTAAATCCCAGCTTGCCGTCTCGGCAAGAGGAATTGGTGCCAAAGTCTTATGACCATGTATAACATCGTAACCAAAAATTAGCGGTATGCCGAGTCGCGTTTCCTCAACTACTAATTTTTGTAGTTTTCTTACTTCTTCGGCACCCGTTACGTTGAGCATGGAGCCGACAAGTCCTTTTTTTAGGTGTTCATATTTCGTTGCTGCATTGCCTCCTTGCGGAGCGGGACCGGTAACATCCCAAAAACCATTATATTGATTCATTTGGCCTACCTTCTCTTCTAAGGTCATGAGGCTTAATAAAGAATCTACTTTTTGGTCGGTGGTACTCTCTTGCGCCATAGTGGTGTTATTGATGGGTGCAAAATAAAGGGAAATAATGCAAAGAACTTTTATTGGCTGTTTCATTTATACGCTTAAATGTTGAAAAATTGTCGATAGAGTTCGAAAGTGGTGTTATTGATAGGTGCAAAATAAAGGGAAATAATGCAAAGAATTTTTATCCGTTGTTTCATTTATACGCTCAAATGTTGAATAATAGTTGATAGTATTCGAAATTAAACCAAAAAACCATAACGTGCTAGTGTTGTGTCTTTGTACTTTTAATCAAAAATTTGATTGATGAATTCTAGGCCCGAACAACTAAAAGCTTTTGACCGTCTCCTCACGATAATGGACGAATTGCGGACACAGTGTCCTTGGGACAAAAAGCAGACTTTACAAACGCTTCGCCATCTTACAATAGAAGAAACGTATGAACTTGGGGATGCAATTTTAGAGAATGATTTGATAGAGGTCAAGAAAGAACTTGGAGACTTACTATTACATATTGTTTTCTATGCAAAAATCGGCTCCGAAACAAATGATTTTGATATTGCCGATGTAGCCAATGAAATTTGTGAAAAACTTATCAATAGACATCCACATATTTATGGTGATGTTGAAGTTGATAACGAAGAAGATGTAAAACAAAATTGGGAAAACATCAAATTAAAAGAGGGGAAAAAGAGTGTGTTGCAAGGAGTTCCAAACAGTCTTCCCGCTTTGGTCAAGGCAAGTAGAATTCAAGAAAAAGTAGCTGGCGTCGGTTTTGATTGGGAACGACCAGAACAAGTTTTTGAAAAGGTAAAAGAAGAGCTTTCTGAGCTAAAGGAGGAAATAAAACAGGAGGATCAGGGTAAGATAGAGGCAGAATTTGGAGATGTACTATTTTCCCTTGTCAATTATGCCCGCTTTTTAAACATCAATCCAGAAAACGCATTGGAAAGAACCAATAAAAAATTCATGAAAAGATTTCAGTATTTGGAAGTGAAAGCAAAGGAAGCCCAGAAATCTTTGAAAGATATGACCCTTGCTGAAATGGATATTTTTTGGGAAGAAGCGAAACTGCTTTAATCTGATTTTTTTTCAAAAAGTACTTTGTTTCAAATATTTAATATCGCTCTAATCCAGTTATCTTTACGCGCTTTTAAAATTTCAAATTGTTTCAACAATACACAAAAGAGTTTGCTTACAACCTAAGGTTGGCATATCCCGTGATTTTGGGAATGCTGGGCCATACTTTTGTTGCATTTGCTGATAACATTATGGTAGGGCAATTAGGGACGGCAGAACTTGCTGCTGTTTCTTTGGGCAATAGTTTTGTGTTCATAGCAATGTCTTTGGGAATTGGTTTTTCAACAGCGATTACACCTTTGGTTGCCGAAGCAGATGGTGCTGGCAATAAAGCAGATGGTAAAAGTGCATTGAAACACGGTCTAGTGCTATGTACGCTTCTTGGACTTTCGTTATTTGGAATAATCTTGCTTTGCAAGCCGCTCCTGTATTACATGAAACAACCTGCTGAAGTGGTGGAATTGGCTATTCCCTATTTAGAATTGGTGGCTTTTTCTTTGGTTCCGTTGATTATATTTCAAGCATTTAAACAATTTTCGGAAGGCCTTTCCCAAACAAAATACCCCATGTACGCTACCATTTTGGCAAACGTGGTGAACATAACACTGAATTATTTACTGATTTTTGGTTCTTTTGGATTTCCAAAACTAGGTATTGTTGGTGCGGCTGTTGGCACGTTGGCCTCTCGCTTTATTATGGTCGGTTATATTTGGTTTTTGTTGAAACGAAAAGAAAAGTTTCAAGCCTACGTTACCCGATTCAATTTTAAGAACATAGAAAGGAGCGTAATGCGTAAGATCATAAGTCTTGGTTTTCCTTCAGCCCTACAGATGTTTTTTGAGGTAGCGATATTTACCGCTGCAATCTGGTTGAGCGGTGTTTTAGGGAAAAATGCACAAGCTGCCAATCAAATAGCTTTAAACCTTAGCAGTATGACCTTTATGGTGGGTATGGGATTAAGTGTCGCTGCGATGGTAAGGGTAGGTAACCAAAAAGGGTTACAGGATTTTAAAGAACTCAGAAGAATTGCGGAATCTTTATTTTTTCTAACTTTTTTATTGGAAATTGTTTTTGCTGCCCTTTTTCTTATAGGAAGATATTGGTTGCCCACCATTTATTTGGATGTGGATGATGTTGTAAATCAAATGGATAACTCAGAAGTAATCGTTGTTGCTGCAAAGCTGTTGTTCGTGGCTGCGTTTTTTCAAATTTCGGACGGGATACAGGTTGTGGTGCTTGGTGCTTTACGGGGCCTTCAAGATGTCAAGATTCCAACACTTATCACCTTTGTAGCGTATTGGTTGATCGGCTTTCCCGTTAGTTATTACTTTGGATTGTTCACCGAGTTCAAAAGTGTGGGCATCTGGATGGGATTATTATTAGGCCTTACCGCATCTGCCGTAATGTTGTATATTCGATTTAAATATCTTACAAAAAAACTAATTCAAAATAAACAAGATTCCAGCGTATTGGAATCCAACACATAACAAATGGAATTACCTAAATTTCTTTTAGGCGACAATACAGATTACCCAAGCTCAATTTTTATTGTTCACACGGAATATCCACGCTTTATCATCAACCTTGAAAATGATGAAGTGGAATGGTTGGAAGAGTTCTCTAAAGAAGACGAAAAGGAGTTGGCCGAAGAAGCGGAAAACTTGATTGAAGCAGCCACTGCATTTTACGATAGGGAAGTTTCCAGATATGACGAGTGATCATGTTGGAAGAAATTATAAGGCAGGATAAAGAAATTTTTTTGTTCCTAAATAGATTGGGGACACAGACATGGGATGGCTTTTGGTTATTTATTACCCATAAGTTAAGCGCAATTCCGCTGTATGCTTTATTACTGTTTTTAACCTTCAAACATTTTGGGACCAAAAGAACCTTGATCGTATTGGTTTCCGTGGTACTATTGATTACGGCTACAGATCAATTGGCCAATTTCTTTAAGTACGGTGTTCAACGGCTACGGCCATGTCATGATGAGGACATAAATATGATGGCTAGATTGGTTAAAAAATCCTGTGGAGGTAAGTTTGGTTATTTTTCCGCACATGCTTCTAATGCCATGGCTTTGGCATGCTTTTTCTCGATGCTTTTGGGTTCTAGAATGAAGTATTTAGCCATGTTTTTAATTGTTTGGGCCATTCTGGTAGGGTATAGTAGAATCTACATAGGTGTCCACTTTCCTCTAGATGTTCTTACGGGAATTTCAATTGGTGCCATTTTTGGCTGGTTGTTTGCCAAGTTAGCTATATTTGCATTCCAAAAATTGGGGCCATGATATCATCTTTAAGATATTGGTTTTTACTTTCCCTTGTTGTTCTGGTGTATATCGCCGGAATGTTTGTGACCCTTTTTGAGAACGATTCCGCACAATTTGCGGTGATGGCCATGCGAATGGTGCAAGAAAACGATTTCTTTACCCTTATAAAAGGAACTGAAGAGTATTTGGATAAACCACATATGCATTATTGGTTGGCGGCTTTGTCCTTTAAAATCTTTGGTATCCATGATTGGGCCTATAGAATTCCAGGTATTTTGGCGACGTTGCTGGGAGCTTATAGTTGTTATGGACTGGGAAAATTGCTCTACAATACAGATATCGGTAAGTTCTCTGCGCTTATTTTCATGACCGCCCAAACCATAGTATTATCCACTATAGATGTGCGTACAGACGCTGTTTTGACCGGGTTTACCATTTTTGCAATCTGGCAATTGGTAAGTTATGTTGAAAAAAATACAATCTGGAATATTGTTCTTGGTGCTTTTGGGGCTGGAATCGCTTTTTCAACAAAAGGACAGATTGCCTTGGTGGTCATAGGCGTTTCAATCCTATGTCATTTGGCCTATACCAGAAAATGGGAGCGATTGTTCAATTGGAAGTTTTTTGTCGCCCTATCGGTTTTTGGAATTACCATAACACCAATGCTCTATGCCTATTATTTACAGTTCGATTTGCATCCTGAAAAAGTGATACGAGGAAAAAGCGACCGCAGTGGTATCTTTTTTATTTTTTGGGAACAAAGCTTCGAGAGACTTAGTGGTGAG
>JBCCEC010000105.1:0-11203 GCA_039030475.1 Bacteroidota bacterium | reverse complement strand
TGTTGATTTTCTCTCACTCAAACAAGCTGTAGATAAAGCTCTAACTCAAAAAAATACCGCAGAAGACCGGATTGCTTATATAGAACTTCTATCGGAACTACATCCCGATAAGGCTGGAAATTAAAAATACAGATTACTTTTTAAAATAATTGGGGTTACTAGAATCAAATCAGGTGTAATTATGGAAACTATTACTGATAATCAGAAAGTTAGAACTGTAAAAAAATTAGAAAAAATGTTTGGGCATATTGACTACAAACATCCACCAGAGTTATGTCCTGTGCGAGATGTGATGTCTGTAGCTTCTGACCAATGGAGTACATTGATTATTCTTTGGTTGGGTTATTTTCCTATATTGCGATTCAACAAGCTTAAAAAGTTTGTCTACGGTATATCGAATAAAGTATTAAGCCAACGTTTAAAAGTTTTGGAAGCAGATGGTTACATTTCAAGAAAGGCCTATGCCGAAGTGCCCATCAGAGTTGAATATAGTCTGACCGAGTTTGGCCAGTCCTACGTGGAAAAGTTATTGGAACTAACGGAATGGATGCAGGCCAATAGCCCAAAAGTTTTGGCCAATAGAGAAAAATACGGATTGCTATAACATGAGCTTAATCCCATCCCAACATCATGTATTTTATTTTGGCATCATCGGGTATTTGAACCGCTTCAATAGTTGAAGTGCCATACCTAAGGTTAGCGGGCAATTCTTCTTTGTCAATCGTAAAATAGAGATTACTTGCCTTTGGGAAAACTACAATACTTTTTAACGTGGTAACAATTTTTTTAATGGGATACTTTTGCTGAATTTCTCCAAAAGTACTGTTCAGCCCAATACCTTTTTCAGTTTCATATCTTACATCAAAGATTCGCACATTTTCTACGGTCGGTATGCTATCCAAACTAGGTGTCAGTGTCAATAGATGTTTTCCACCTTTTTCAAATACCTTCACTTTTCTTGTTCTCGTTCCAATTTTAAGATTCAAAGTGTCTTTTACAATAGAATCTTGAACAAAAACAGTTTCTAAATCACGTATCGGGGTCGTATGCAACAGTGTGCCAACGCTATTTTCTGAAATTAAGAATGTAGTATCTTTTTCTTTGCAACCAAAGAAAACCAACAAGTTCAAAACACCAAACACCAATATTATTCTTTTCATTTACTAACAACTAACAACTAACAATTAACAACTAACAACTAACAACTAACAACTAACAACTAACAACTAACAACTAACAACTAACGGATAACTTTTTTTAAGACCCCAAGTACACCACGAATAAAAGTAGCACTGGTCAACACCTTTACAACAGGGTTCATTCGTGTACTCTTTCGAGCAGATGTACTTTTTCTGGATGTGGCTTTTTTTTCTTTTTCATTTTCGGCCTCTTTCTCGGCTACTTCTATTTTTTCATTGAGAATTTCATAAGCACTTTCTCTATCGATATCCTCGTTGTACTTTTTAACGAGTTTGGACTTGCCCAAAACATCTTTTAGCTCAGTATCCGTTAAAACATCCATTCTGCTCATGGGCGCACGGAGCATGGTAGCTGCTAATGGTGTGGGTCGTCCTTTTTCATCCAAAGCGGAAATCAGGGCTTCCCCAATTCCTAATGATGTCAAGACTTCTTTGGTATCATAGAATTCAGAGTCTGGATAATTTTCAGCAGTAAGTTTAATGGCTTTTCTGTCTTTTGCTGTAAAGGCCCTGAGCGCATGCTGTACTTTAAGCCCCAACTGGGACAAAACCGCATCTGGAACATCGGTTGGATTCTGTGTCACAAAATAAAGTCCAATACCCTTGGAACGGATTAGTTTTACGATACTTTCAATCTGGTCCAGTAATGCTTTGGAAGCTTCTTTGAAAATCAGATGAGCTTCATCAATAAAAAGAATCAATTCTGGTCTGTCACTATCACCTTGTTCTGGGAACGTACCGTAAATTTCGGCCAGAAGACTCAACATAAACGTTGAAAAAAGTTTAGGCTTATCTTGAATATCGGTTAACCTAATGATGTTGATATAGCCCCTGCCGTTTTCATCAATGCGGACCAGATCATCCACGTCAAACGATTTTTCACCAAAGAACAAATCCGCCCCTTGTTGCTCCAATTCTATGATCTTTCTTAGAATAGTTCCTGTAGAGCTGGTAGAAATTCTTCCGTAAGATTCTTGAAATTCTTTTTTCCCTTCGCCAGTGGCATATTGCAATACTTTTTTAAAATCCTTTAAATCCAATAATGGCAGTTTGTTGTCGTCACAATATTTAAAAACAACCGCGACGATACCCTCTTGTGTTACCGTCAAGTCCAAGATTCTTGAAAGTAATACAGGTCCAAATTCAGAAACCGTGGCCCGTAAACGAACCCCATTTTGTTCTGAAAGGGATAAAACTTCTACAGGGAATGCGGTGGCATTAAAAGGGATTCCAATTTTTTCATGACGTTCATCAATTTTTGGGTGACCGGGACTTGGTTGTGCAATACCACTTAAATCGCCTTTAAGGTCCATCAGTAAAACGGGAATTCCTTTATCGGATAAATTTTCGGCAATCACCTGGAGCGTCTTGGTCTTCCCCGTACCTGTTGCTCCTGCAATCAACCCGTGTCTGTTAAGAGTTTTCAACGGAATCTTTACAAAGGCATTGGTGACTGTTTCCTCATTCAGGATTCCTGCGCCCATGGTTATAAAATCACCTTTGGTCGTATAGCCTTTTTCAATATGTTCAAAGAATTTTTCTTTGCCTTCCATGGACTTCAATTTCTGATAAAAATAGGGTAATTTTAAACAAATCTAAAAACACGATTATGAAACTGGTTCAATGTTTTTTTCTTTCTGTTCTGATGCTTGGAATATTTGCTACGTCATATGCTCAGGAAACCACGGAAATTATTTTTCACGAATCGCACGAAGTAAAAAAACAAAACGCTCCTTTCAGTGATGTGGTACAAGCTGGAAACCTTTTCTTTTTGGCGGGACAAATAGGAATGGACCACTCAACCAGAACTATGGTAGAAGGTGGAATAAAAGGTGAGACCGAACAAGTGATAAAAAATATTGAAGCTGTTTTGGCTCAACACGATATGAAGTTGGAGAATGTTGTAAAGTGTACCGTTATCTTGAGTACCATGGATGACTTTGGTGCATTCAACGAAATATACTCCAAGTTTTTTACAAAAAAGCCAGCAAGAACCACTTTTGCAGCCAGTGGATTGGCGAGAAATGCCAAAATTGAGATTGAGGTCATGGCGGTTAGATAGTTAATGATACACCCAGTAATCTAAGAACCTGTAATGGTATTTTGGAGTTTTGGGAAAATCTTTTTTTCCTAAACCCTAAACCCTAAACCCTAAACCCTAAACCCTAAACCCTAAACCCTATGTTCCAAACTGTAGGTGAAGGATGGTAAGTGTTCCTGTTAGGTATTGTTTTTAATTTCCAGTTCTAAAAGTCTGTAAATCGGAAAATCCAACCATCCAACCTATCTTTGCAGAATGGTTTCAGAACAGGTCATGGATTTGGTAGGGAAAGGTTTGATGCTTCCTTTAATGGAAGAGTTCTACACAATTCAAGGAGAGGGATTTCATAAGGGTACGGCTGCTTACTTTATACGTATTGGTGGCTGTGATGTAGGTTGCCATTGGTGCGATGTAAAAGAAAGCTGGAATGCCGATACACATCCGCCTACCCAAATTGGAAGTATTGTTGAGAATGCTGCTAAATATTCGGATACTATAGTGATTACCGGTGGTGAGCCGCTTATGTGGGATATGGGGCCATTAACTTCCGGACTAAAGAACATGGGCCTGCAAACCCATATCGAAACTTCTGGAGCCTATCCGCTAACAGGGATATGGGATTGGATTTGTCTTTCGCCCAAAAAAAACAAACTGCCTGTTGATGAAATTTATGAGGTTGCCCATGAATTAAAAGTCATCGTTTTTAACAAGCACGATTTTATATTTGCCGAGGAGCAAGCTGCAAAAGTAAATGGAAATTGCATATTGTATTTGCAGCCAGAATGGAGCGTGCGAGAAAAAATGGTTCCTTTGATCGTGGACTATGTTATGAAGCATCCAAAGTGGAAGGTATCTTTACAGACCCATAAATATCTGAATATCCCTTGATATTTGAGGTTAGCGTCCGCCATTGCCCTGCAAGTCCAAAATGCATTCGGCATCAAGGCGTGGGACCGCAGCGGATCCTCTAGCGACATTGCTTTCGAGCATTTTTAAAACTGTATACCCATTTAAATTACAAGCAGAATGTAGTCCAGAAACTTTTCCGGCTAGAATTTGAGATCTTGCGGAACTTCCAAACACCAATTGTGCACGCATAAGGCAACCTTCTACGTTACAATGATCGTTGCCAAGAGGATTGCCATTATCGTCTAGAATTGGATTGTCATTTTCATCTCTTTGAATATCTTCATGGTCATTAATGGCATCGGTGCCTAAGTTGACCAATCCAAATAAATGTCCAAACTCGTGATTTAGGGTGGCTGTTTCCACGTCGGTAACGGTTATCGCTGTACTCCTACTCGCTAAATTTCTTATGGTAGATTCATAAATTACCATAGAGGTATTTCTATAAACAGCTCCTAAAGTTACCAAGCCTTCGTCCAGGTCATCACCATCGGATGGGGAGTCTGCAAAATAAATGTAGATGGCCAGAGTGCTACCGTCATTGTACGCCGTTCTATTCTCTTCCTCTAAATCTACAATCTCTTGCAAGACCAGTGTTTCCTCATTTGGAGAAGCCAGTTCCTCATAGGTAACTTCAATATCCGTCTTAAAAGTTCTATCGGACAAGTAGCCTACAAAATTATCAATCGAGGTTTGTGTGGGGCGAAATCCTTGAACAAAAGTGATTTCGATCAGTAGTTTATCAAAATTTACATTGGATAAAATATCGTTTGCCGAGGATCCAGTAGCTTGCAGATTTGGAGTTTTGTTCACAGGAGCCGGAGGGTTGGAGTCATCGTCCGAGTCACTGGAACAACTACTAACAAATGCAAAAACAACTAAAAATGGAATTAAAATTTTCTTTTTCATAGCAAAATGATATGTAATACAAACGATAAAGGGCAAACTCTATTATGCACGCAATGAAAGTCTTGCCAAATAGTCGTAATGTTTTCCTTGACTTACAAGTTCGCAATTAAACCCATTGGTTTCGCATGCGTTTTTTAACGTATTAAAATCAACATAGAGCCAATTGAACGGATTACCCTTCTGGCCTCTATATTCCAATGTGAAACGTACCTCTCCATAATAATTTCCATTGTTCGGAATCCAGAATCCACCATCTTCATCTTGATCGAACATGTAGATGATATCGCTTGAATCCAATAAGATTTGTCCATTTGGCAACAACAGTGACCTTAAATGATTTAAAAACCCAACTAAACCTATCAACTTTCCTGCCAAACCAATTCCGTTCATTAACAATAATAAAGTATCAAATCTTGATTCTTGATAATCGAGTATGGTATTTTGAACAGTTGTTTTTACGCCTCTTTCCTTGCAAACTTCTATAGCTCCTTTTGAGGCATCCAGAGCGGTAACTTCCAACCCTTTATTTTGAAGGTATAATGCGTGACTTCCAGCACCACATCCAATATCCAATACTTTTCCCTTTGCTAAATCCAATGCTTTTTGCTCCAAAGGTGGCATTTCATTGTAGCTACGGAACAGGTAGGGTAGCGGGATAACATCTTCCTCATCAAGTGAAGAATAGGTCTTTATATCTTCTGAATAGTTTTCATGCTGATAATCTAGTAAGGCCGTACCAAAAATATCTTCCATACATTAAAATCGAATAGTGCAAAAATGGGACTTTAATCGAAGATAAAGGTTTAAATGAAATCCATTTTTTAAGTTTGCTTCATGATGAAGAAGGAACTTGAGCAATTGCCTAAAAGAGCGAAAGAAAAACATGCGGAGAACAAAAGGTTTTTTGCGAAGCTTAAAAAGCGCCCTCCTAAAGATTTGGATTACACCATGCAGAATCTTCATAATACAGAATTTCAACGTACCGATTGTCTAGCTTGTGCCAACTGCTGTAAAACGACAGGACCTCTTTTTACCAATGCTGATATTGAGCGAATAGCTAAGCACTTTAGAAAGAAACCCTCGCAATTTATCGACGAATACCTTCGTGTTGATGAAGAAAACGATTATGTGCTGAAAGAAGTCCCCTGTGCGTTCTTGGGAGATGATAATTACTGTTCTATTTATGATGTACGTCCTAAAGCATGCCGCGAGTTTCCGCACACAGACCGAAAAAAGTTTCAGCAGATCACAAACCTTACGTTAAAGAACGTTGCTATTTGCCCTGCTGCGTTCAATATTGTTGAAGAAATGAAGAAAAAAATCAAATATTGATGATTTCTTATATTTGAACATATGGAACAGTTGATTACCTATTTTGAAAATATTCCTGCACTGCACCGGAGCCTAATTCTCGTAGGTGGAATTACTTTTTTTTGGATTTTGGAAGGAATAGTGCCTCTCTTTAATGTAAACTACAAAAAATGGCGTCATTCCGTTCCAAATTTTTTCTTTACGATGACAACAATAGTTGTCAATTTTCCACTAGCGTTTTTATTGCTGAAAACAGCAGATTGGTCAGTGGAAAATGAGTTTGGAATTATCAATTGGCTACCTGAAATGCCTTTATGGCTCTATGTTTTGTTGGGTGTTATGCTGTTGGATTTAATAGGCGCTTATACTGCCCATCTGGTGGAACACAAGGTAAAGCCGCTTTGGATGGTACATTTGGTACATCATTCCGACCATAATGTGGATACTACAACTGCAAATAGACATCATCCTTTAGAAAGCTTGATCAGGTATGCCTTTACGTTGATAGGTGTTTTTATTGTTGGAGCGCCAATAGGTATTATTATGCTCTACCAAAGTCTGTCCGTAGTGCTTTCGCAATTCAATCATGCCAATATACGTTTGCCAAAAAAGGTTGACAATGCCATAAGTTGGATCATTATTAGTCCAGATATGCATAAGGTCCACCATCATTATCAACTTCCCTATACCGATTCCAATTACGGAAATATCTTTTCAATTTGGGATAGGCTCTTTGGTACCTATATGAAGATGGATGTGGACAAAATAGTATACGGAGTGGATACTTTTCCAGATGAAAAAGAGAACAGTAGTATCATTGGTCTGTTAAAGCAGCCTTTTCATAAATATCGCAAGCCAACTACAACTAACAATCAGTCGTAAATTAGGTATTTGTTTCTGATTTTCCTGAAGGTTTCCAAATCCTCTTGCCAAGTAGCTTTTATCTCATCTTCCGTAAGTCCAACTTCAATTTGTTTTTGTAACTCAGTAGTGCCTGCATGTTTGGTGAAGGATTCGGTCTTGAAGAATTTTGACTTGTCCAAAGTATTTGTGTATGCATCAATCAACCATTTTAGTGAAATAGTGTTCATGCGCTTTTCGTTGGACAAATCTCTTCCAAAACATGTTTTTCCCTTTTCTTTTGGATGTTTAGACCCAAAATTGGGTTGGGGTACATAACTGAAATCATATTGGGTACTGTCCAAAAACGACGCTCCATACCATTGAAACTGAAATTCGGTCCCTCTACCAGCATTTGTATTTGTCCCCTCAAAAAGCCCTAAACTTGGATATAGATGTATAGAAGTGTCATTGGGCAAATTGGGGGATGGTCTGATTGATAGGCTATAATCGGTATCGTGGGTATAATTCTCGAGTGGAATAATTGTTAAATCAACAACAGCTTCATCGGCTAACCACCCTTCTTTGTTAATCATTTTTGCGTATTCCCCAATGGTCATTCCATAAACTAGGGGGATGGTGGTCATTCCTAAAAAGCTCGTATGCTCTTTTTCCATGGTTGGGCCATCAACATAACTCCCATTGGGATTGGGTCTGTCCAACACAATAATAGGGATGTTATTTTCAGCACAAGCTTCCATCACTAGTTGCAATGTTGCGATATAGGTATAGAATCGCACGCCGACATCCTGAATATCAAAAACAACTATATCCAAACCTTGTAATTGTTCTTTGGATGGTTTTTTATTTTTTCCATATAATGAAACAATGGGCAATCCAGTCTTGGTATCGACACCGTCTTTGACCACTTCGCCCGCATCTGCTTTTCCACGAAATCCATGTTCCGGCGCAAAAACTTTTTTAATATTGACTTTGAGGGAAATTAGAGAATCCACCAGATGGGTATTGCCACCTTCCTTGAAAATAACACTGGTTTGATTGGCCACTACCCCAATAGCTTTGTCCTTGAGCAAATGAACGTAGGTAGCTGTCCTGTTAGCTGCAACCTGGACTTCTGGCAAAGTGTCTTTTTCTTTATGGGCGGATATATTTTTTAGTTCCTTTTCTTGTCCTCTACATGAAGAAAACAGTAAAAACAACAATAAAGCAGTATTTTTGAAAACAGATAAAATGGACATTCGTTGAATTTAGAATTGTTTATTGCCAAGCGCCTTATTACAGGGAAGGAGCATAAAATTAGTATTTCCGCCCCTATAATAAAAATTGCCATTGCAGCTATTGCCATTGGTATCGTAATGATGCTGATCGCTATTGCAACTGGTGTAGGTCTTAAACATAAGATTCGTGAGAAAGTTGCTGCTTTTAATGGTCATATTCAAATCTCAAATTACGACAACAATACTTCGGATGTTTCGGTAGAACCCATTTCCTTAAATCAAGATTTTTATCCAAACTTTAGCGATGTTGATGGTATTGCGCATGTGCAAGCCGTGGCCACGAAAGGCGGTATCATTAGAACCGAAGATACTTTTGAAGGGATGCTTGCCAAAGGTGTGGGACAGGATTATAATTGGAATGCTTTTGAAGAATTTGTTGTAGAAGGGCGGTTGCCCGATTATAGTGGCAAACTAAATGATGAGGTTTTGATTTCCAGAATCATGGCGAATAGATTACAACTAAAAGTTGACGATGCTTTTTTTTCCTTTTTTCTAAAAGACGGTGATGCTTCAAAAGTCCCCAACAATAGAAAATTTAATATCGTGGGCATTTATGATAGCGGTTTTGAGGAGTTTGACGGTACTTATGTTTTTGTCGATATTCGACACATACAGCGAATGAACAAATGGGAAGCCGACCAAATTGGAAATTTTGAGGTATTTCTGGAAGACTTCAATCAATTGGAAGAAAAGAGCAATGAAATCTATGGGAAAACGCTCTCTAACTTGGATACCCAAAACATCAAGACCAAATACTTCAGAATTTTTGAGTGGATAGGATTGTTTGATTTCAACATTGCCCTTATCATTGGCATCATGATAATAGTTGGAGGCATCAATATGATTACGGCCTTACTCGTCCTCATTTTGGAACGTACCCAAATGATAGGTGTTTTAAAAGCATTGGGGTCCGAAAATTGGAGTATTCGTAAAGTGTTTTTGTACAATGCTACCTATTTGATCGCCATTGGATTGCTTTGGGGAAATGGTATTGGTTTGGGATTATTATATCTTCAAAATAAGTACCGATTATTTAAATTCCCCAATCCTGAAGAGTATTATATCGAATACATTCCTGTTCATATTGATGTACCTATGGTTTTGTTTCTAAACCTTGGTGTAATGCTTCTGTGTCTGTTGATACTTTTATTGCCTTCGTACATTATTACCAAGATAACACCAGTAAAAGCGATTAAGTTTGAGTGAAAGTTCAAGTTCAAGTTCAAATTTTATTTTTTTCCCTAAACCCTAAACCCCAAACCCCAAACCCCAATTCTTTCAAAGTGACTCTCAATTAAAATTTAACATTACATCTAAAGGTCTCAATTGCAAATCTATCTATTAACACTATGCTCAAAATCCCCGACAATCTATTCTGCGAACTTGTTTCGGCCACTTCCACCCCCCAGGTATCTCTCGGCTCACTCCAAATCCCCAAAGAGTTCACATCCGCCGATTTGACGACCACTCTCGCTTCTCTCACGGAATCCGAGCCGAAGCCGCTCCAAGGCCCATTCAGATTTTTCGTGAACGGAAAACTCCTGCAAAGCGACTTGGCAAGTCACATGTCCAAGTATGCCATCCACGGCGAAAAAAAAATCCGGATTCTGTTCGAAGAGGGAATGACCGTTCCCCGAATCGGAAACCGCATCGAGTTCAAAGACTGGGTCCGCGAAATCGGCTGCATCGACGACAAGACTTCTCCCTTCACCATCGTCGGCCTCTTCAGTGGCCGATTGGCTATTTTGGATAAAAATATGACCCAGTTGGGCATCGTCGACAAAGGTACACGCCCGTTCCACCCGCTAACAACAGGCCCCAAGGACGAGCCATTGGACTGCCAATTGTTCCGATTTTTACCTCACCGGCACTCGACCGAGGCCTCCGACTTTATGAGCTTCTCCGCCGACTACCACGGCGATCTCAGCGTCTTCGAGCATTCGGTCGGACTGGGGACTGACGACTGGCAGCATCGCTCTTCGCTTGTGTACACTTTCGAGAATCAATGCCGAGTCACAGCGCTCTCGATGAACCCGGGCAATCAGGACCAGCTGATCTTGGGCGATATCGAAGGGAATTTGAAGCTGGTGCAGATTTCCGATTCGGGCAAGTCGGAGGATGCTCAATGGAGCTTGCGGCTCAACACTCTCGTTGGCAATGACAATTTGACGTCGTTCAAGAGCGTGAATGATCTGAAGTGGAGCTCAGAGTCGAGCATCGTGGGCCTGGGCAATGACAATTCGGTTTCGCTGGTGGAGCCATCCAGTCTGCAGCCCATTTTGCGGATTAACACTCAGTTTTCGACCCCCTTGGTTTGTGCCTTGCGAGAGAACAGTGCCAAATGCACGCTGGTCGGGTTCGAAGACGGCTACTTGCGGTTGTTCGATTTGAGAAGCAATCAGAAAAAGGCCCAAAGTCTGTACAAATCGCATTCGCAGATGGTGTCGAGTCTGGATTTCAATAAAGTGGACGGCAATTTGTTTGTTTCCGGAGGAGTCGACGGGCTAGTCAAGGTCTGGGACATGCGCAGCGATCGTCCCTTGTACTCGGTCAAAGTGGCCGAGAATTCCAAAATTTTTTGTGTCCGATGGACCAGCAAAACGACCTTTATTTCGGGAGGAGATGATTCCAGTGTCACCGAGCATGCCATGCACTCGCAGGAACTTAATTCAAACTAATCAACTAATTGGGGTTTGGGG
>JBCCEC010000104.1:0-11240 GCA_039030475.1 Bacteroidota bacterium | reverse complement strand
GGTTATAGTTTTCATGTTTAATAGGTTATAATACTTCAGATTTGGGTCTTTCTTCATTTATAGTAACCATGCAATGCTCTAACGACTAATTGTCGTTTTTCTGATACTTAAAGATTTTATATTGTTAAGATGTCTATCATTTACATAAGTTGCTTTTTCTTGCTTATATATTAGATAAATCTTATACTATTTTTTTAATTATATTCAAAATCATTCAATAACTATCATTTGTTTTCATCAATAAAATCAATAACGACTTGTGCAAACAAATCGGGTTCATTAAACATAGAATTATGTCCCGAATTTTCAAAAATGACCAACTTTTTAGAGCTGGAACCGATTGCATCAAAAGCATCTTGGGCAAATTTTGGTGGAATCACCATATCATATTTCCCCCATATTATAAGGGATGGGACTGTTATTTCGTTGAGTCTATCCGTAAAGGACAGTTTTTCAAAGACACCTTGATCTTCTACCAATATATCCCCCGTATTACCACCGTTCCAATTTACCGTTAAAAGATTATTCTTGAAAAGCCCGGCAACAATAACTTCACGTATAATATCACTGTTAATTTTATAAACTATTTTGTCATCAACCAATTTTTCCTCGGTATCAGCTGCTACATCGTTCATTTCATAAAAATCATCGTTGTTATAGGCGGTGGTATCAAGAGCGGTAATTTTGTTCTTTATTCCTTCCCAATAGGAAATACTTCTATTAGCTTCAATTTGTTCGTTGGCTACTCTTTTAAAATTTTTGGGATATTCAAAATATAACCCCTTTGGGTCATGCGCTCCGTCTACCTCTATCCAACCACTAAATACATCTTGGTCCTTCAACATAACAGCTGTTCCTAAAGCACCTCCCCAACTATGGCCCATTAAAAAGATTTGGGAATCGTTACCGTATTTATGGCGTATCACTTTTGCCAAGGCCAAAACGTCTTCCGCCATAATATCAATACTGATGCCATCCTTTGAGTATCTACCTTGCGACATACCAGAACCACGTTGGTCGTAATATACTACAGCATATTCTTTTTCAATCTTACTTTTAATGGTTCCCGCTCGAAATGACAATCCATCCCCACCAGGACCACCATGCAAAATCAGAAGAAAAACTTTTTCGGATGCATTGCCATAAATGTGAGCGGGCATATCCGCGCCTTTATGCCTTACATAAAGCGTATCCTTTAAGTCGCCTATCTCTTCTTGTGAACAAGAAAGCACAAAGAGAAGTGAAAGCAAGAACAAGATTGTTCTAACGCTGTTATAAATCATCTTTTGCATATTTCTTTTTCTTTTTTACATTGAAACGATAACCGTATTCGATTGCGATAGAGGGTAATGAACCGGTATTATAAGGGGTTCGAAGCATATAAGTAACATTTAGATATCTGCCTGTCAGCTTTTTGCCCTTGCGCAATCTACCTGTACCAATTGAAAATGAGGGCGCAAAATAGTTTCGCCCGGCAAGAAAAACCTTATCCACGTTATCTCCTGAAACCTCATAGGTTTCCGGTAAAAATGCCCTATAGTAGCCCAAAGGATTAAACTGAACGTTTATTTGCCTACCTTTTGCGCCGGTTCTGCGCCAAAGGATGCCATAGTTGGTAAAAACACCTAATTCCGTTCTAGGGTCCCAACTCAGACCAATGGTTCCGTTCAACAACCACTGTTTTGTAATAATTTTGATTCTTTTCTTACGCTCTTTGGTTCGCACCTTTTCTTTCCAAAGGTATTCAGCTCCAAAAGTTAGACCGGGATTCCAGTAAAAATTACCATAATAGCCAGCCCTAAATTCAGTTCTATCCAAAAAATTGTTAGGGTTATTTTGATTTCCATTCTCAGAATCCATTGAATTTTGAGCACGAAGACGATTGCACCCAAGGCACAGTAAGAAGAAAAACCAATATTTGTTCATTCTTTGATTGATGATGAACTAGTAAAGGAACTATTAATATTCAAAAAGCACTTGTCAAAAAGTCACTTTTTTGTAAAAAGGACTATTGACTTAGTAAGCTTTCTAGCGCTTTAAAACCATAAGACTATGTCAATCTTTACCTTATAAAATTGATTATGAGCAAACTATCACATAAAAAGCAGTCTTTCAACTTAGTGAAAATTGAAAGACCGCTCAGTCATGGTAATCTTAAACCAACTAATTCATTTGCGCTTTTATGGCCGCTTGTGCAGAGGATATCCGTGCAATCGGAACCCTAAAAGGTGAACAGCTTACATAGTTCATTCCATTTGCATAGCAGAACTCTATGGAACTAGGTTCACCACCATGCTCTCCACAGATACCTACTTTTAGGTTTGGTTTTGTTCGTCTACCGTAAGAAGTACCCATTTTAAGTAACATACCCACACCTTCTTGATCTAAAGCTTCAAACGGATCCACTTTTAAAATTCCTTTCTCTAGATAAATGGGAAGGAATTTACCGGCATCATCACGACTATAGCCATAAGTGAGCTGGGTGAGGTCATTGGTTCCAAATGAGAAAAAATCAGCATGTTCAGCAACAGTGTCCGCCAACAGGGCAGCCCTTGGAATTTCAATCATTGTACCCACTAAATATTCAATAGTGTCACCATACTCTTCAAAGACTTGCTTTGCAGTAGTTCTTATAATTTTTTCTTGTTCAATGTACTCGTTCACGGTACTCACCAACGGCACCATAATTTCTGGTTTTGCTACAATCCCCTTTTCCTTCAAGTTCAATGCAGCCTCTATAATTGCTCTTGTCTGCATTTCTGTTATTTCTGGATAGGTATTTCCCAAACGACAACCGCGATGGCCCAGCATAGGGTTGAATTCTTGAAGTTCCGCCACTTTGTTTTTAACGGCCTGAAGTGAAATATGCATATCCTCGGCAAGTTCTTTCTGTGTAGCCAATTGGTGTGGAACGAACTCATGCAACGGTGGATCCAGCAAACGAACGGTTACGGGCAGTCCTTGCATGGCTTCAAAAATACCTTCAAAGTCTTTTCGTTGCATGGGCAAAAGTTCTTCCAATGCCTGTTTTCTGCCTTTTGTTGTATCTGCCAAAATCATTTCGCGCATGGCCTTAATCCGATCTAACTCAAAAAACATGTGCTCGGTTCTTGTAAGCCCTATACCGCTCGCACCAAAACCTAAGGCAATTTTTGCATCTTTGGGCGAATCGGCATTTGTTCTCACCTCCATGGTGGCGTACTTATCCGATAATTTCATGATTTCGGCAAACTCTCCACTCAATTCAGGTTCTCGGGTTGCTACTTTTCCTTCGATAATGTTCCCTGTTGATCCGTTTAGAGAAATCCAATCCCCTTCTTGATATACTTTGCCATCAACAGTAAGTGTTCGGTTTTTATAGTTGATTTTTAAAGCACCGGCCCCAGAGATACAGCATTTACCCATTCCACGGGCAACAACCGCGGCATGTGAGGTCATACCGCCTCTTGCCGTCAGAATACCTTTGGCAATGTTCATACCCTCCAAGTCTTCTGGAGATGTTTCTATTCGTGTTAAAATCGAGTTCTTAAACTTTTTCGCCTCATCAGCGAAAAAAACGATTTGACCTGTAGCAGCACCTGGAGAAGCTGGTAAACCCTGTGCAATTACATTTGCCCTATTAAGCGCATTCGTATCAAAAACAGGATGTAAAAGTTCGTCCAATTTGATTGGTTCAATTCGCATTAAGGTTTCTTTTTCGTCTATAGAACCCTCTTTCAAGAGATCCATAGCAATCTTGACCATTGCGGCACCGGTTCTCTTACCATTTCGAGTTTGGAGAATCCAAAGCTTTCCATCTTGAATGGTAAACTCCATATCTTGCATATCCTTGTAGTGATTTTCAAGGGTTTCTTGATACGTGTTGAGTTCTTTAAATATGGATGGCATCAATTCTTCCAGTGAAGGATAATCATTTGCCCTTTCCTCTTCCTCTATTTTGGCCAGTTCCGCCCATCTTTTTGAGCCAAGTGAGGTAATCTGTTGCGGTGTTCGTACTCCTGCCACAACATCCTCTCCCTGAGCGTTGATAAGGTACTCTCCATTGAATACATTTTCTCCTGTGGCAGCATCTCGTGTAAAACATACCCCAGTTCCTGAATTCTCACCCATATTACCATATACCATGGCTTGAACATTAACGGCTGTACCCCAATCTGCAGGATATCCATGCATGTTTCGGTAGTAAACCGCCCTATCCCCGTTCCAACTGTTGAAAACCGCAATCACACTTCCCCATAATTGCTCCCATGGATCCATTGGAAAATCGTGGCCTACGCGTTTCTTTACGGCATCCTTGAAATCATAAACAAGATCTTTTAAATCTTGAACCGTGAATTCAGTGTCCAACTGAATTTCCCGTTTCTCTTTAAGGTTTTCCATGATTTCCTCAAAAGGATCTATATCGTCTTTTGATTCGGGTTTCATTCCTAAAACAACCCCACCGTACATTTGAATAAATCGGCGGTAAGAATCCCAGGCGAAACGTTCGTTACCCGTTTTTTTGATCAGTCCTTTAACGATTTCATCGTTCAATCCTAGATTAAGAACGGTATCCATCATACCGGGCATCGACACACGTGCCCCTGAACGAACAGAAATCAAAAGTGGATTCTCTTTGTCGCCAAAAGTTGTGCCCATTACCTCTTCAATGTTTTGTACAGCGTTTTGAACATCCTCTTTGATCAACTTTATTACTTCTGCTTCACCAAGTTCATTGTATTCGGTACAGACTTCTGTAGTTATGGTAAAACCAGGTGGTACCGGGATACCGATAGTGCTCATTTCGGCTAGGTTGGCCCCTTTACCTCCTAGTAGGTTTTTCATTTTGCTATTTCCATCGGCGGACTTGTTACCGAACCGATAAACCCTCGTACGGGTTTTATCCAATACTTCCATATTCATTTTAGTTTTAAGGTATGCTTCAACAAAAATTCGAGTATAAAATTAGGTTCAACGAGCACTAATTTTCATGATTTATGTCATGTGTGAATGGGAAGCTTGATAAACAAAGCTAAATATGTAACAGCAAGGGATTATTGGAGATTCTTTTTGGCTTAAAAAAATAGAAAAATACTTTATAACCCTTAACTTTTATTTGAAGCTACAGTTCTGGAATGTGGTAAAACTGATATATGTTTTAAAAGAATTGTATGAATTGTTGTCGATAATAGTGCAAGGCTGAAATCACTTCGCCATTTTCCCCTTTCAATAAAATATTGAATACTTAAGCTTACTAGTTGATTTTTAAGAAGCATTTTACAATTAACCTAATGAACGATATCATTTAAGCCATATTTTTACAGTTGGTTTTTTAAATCGACATTAGTTATGGACAAAAAATATGGTCGTCTACTTTATGAGTATCTACTGAAAACAGGAATTGATGAAAATGTAGTCTCTTATGTAAATCTAATCATACTTTTCATTGGTATTCTTGTATTTGTATGGTTGCTCGACTTTGTAATCTGGAAAATACTTAGATCAATTTCTGTACGTACTGCAAGACGAACAAAAACCAATTTTGATGATTTTTTGGTCGCTAATAAAGTTCCTAGATATCTTGCACACATTATCCCTTTGCTATTGCTTTTTGAGTTAATGCCACTTGCATTTTTAGATTTTGAATATGGTGGGTTGTTGATGCAAAAAGCACTTTCCATCCTTGGTGTACTGTTAGCACTGTTTTTAGTAAAAAGCCTATTATCGAGTATCAAAGATTTTTTAAGAACATTGCCCCATTTGAAGGATAAACCTTTGGACAGCTATATCCAGGTTTTCATGATTTTTGCTTGGATTGGTGGGATTTTGACTGTTTTCGTCATCGTAACAGATACTTCTATATGGAAATTCTTTACCGCACTTGGTGCGGCATCCGCCGTTATACTTTTAATATTTAAGGACTCCATTTTGGGTCTTGTTGCTAGCATACAAGTGAGCATAAACGATATGGTACGGATTGGTGATTGGATTACTTTTGAAAAATATGGCGCTGATGGAGACGTTATTGAAATTTCCTTGGCAACTGTAAAAGTGCAGAACTTTGACAAAACCATTACCACCATTCCAACCTACGCATTGATTTCGGATTCATTCAAAAATTGGAGAGGGATGCAAACCTCTGGCGGAAGACGGATTCGAAGGGCATTGATCATTAGACAACAAAGCATTAAATTCTTAAGCCCTGAAGATGTGGACTCTTTAAAGAAAATCCAACTTGTAACGGATTATTTAGAAAATAGGACTAAAAAAATAAATTCGTTTAACGAGGAACGGGGAGCCAACAAAGATTTAGCAATCAACGGAAGAAATCTAACCAATCTTGGCGTTTTCAGGAAGTATATAGAAAGTTATCTGGAGGGACATTCTGCTATCAATAAAGACATGACTTTAATGACGCGTCAATTGAGTCCGACAGCACAAGGAATTCCTTTAGAAATTTATGCTTTTAGCAGCGATAAAAGATGGGAGAATTACGAATATATCATGGCTGATATCTTTGACCATTTATTAGCGGCACTATCCTATTTCGATTTAGAAATTTTTGAACTTCCCACATCGTTGAATGCATCTGTGGAAAGCAAATAACATCATTCTTACTATACTAATTTTCCTGTTTAAAAAGGGTGCGCAAGAAAAGTTAGTTACTCCACCAAGTATTATTGTGAACTGAAAGCTCATCTAAAAATATAGATTCACCTATTCTGGGAGTAATAAGATTTATATCTGAAGTCTCACTCTTTTTGGTTGCACGTTCTACAGGGTCTGTCCAAGAATGTAGGGATAACTTGAAACCGCCCCAGTGTATTGGCATGATATATTTTGCCTTAACATCAATACCTGCCTGAACGGTTTCTTCTGGGAACATATGAATATCTGGCCATGACTCGTTATACTGGCCACACTCCATCATTGCAAAATCGAAAGGGCCGTACTTCTCCCCTATGGTCGTAAAATGATCACTGTATCCACTATCACCGCTAAAGAATATACTTTCAGTAGTGGATTGAATGACCCAAGAGCTCCATAATGTACTTTGCCTGTCATTGAACCTTCGTCCAGAAAAGTGCTGCGCTGGAGTGCAAACAAACTTTAAGTCACTGAAAGTTGCTTCTTGCCACCAGTCCAATTCCAATATAGCCTCATTGGGTACTCCCCATGCTTTTAAATGCACCCCAACTCCTAAAGGCACATAAAAATGTCCAACTTTATCTTTTAGTTTACGAATAGATTCATAATCCAAATGGTCATAGTGGTCATGGGATATCAAGACTGCATCAAGCTTGGGTATTTTAGCTATTGCTATGGGTAGTTCCTTACTAAAACGTCCACCTCCCAACCACGGATGCGGTGCTGGCACATCACTCAGCATAGGATCTATTAGGATATTTTTTCCATTTATCTGTAAAAGAAAAGCAGAATGTCCAAACCAAATTAACCGAGTACCCCCATTGTGGTTGGCAATCGTTGTCGAGTCTATTTTCTGAACATTCAGCGGTTTCTCTGGGCTTCCGTTAGGTACTTTAGTGAAAAAGAACTTACGCATTATTCCTATCGTCTCAACAAAACTTAAATCTTTGGGAACATCTTTTTCGTTTACAAATTGTTCCTCATTATGATTCTTTGATTGTGCGTATTCTTTTTGGAGTTCCTTTGTAATCTTGCCTCCAAAGCTGGGGTAGAAATTAACAAAGATTAAATAGGTCAGTATTAAAACCCCAATTATGGACAAAACGGTCAAGAGCATTCGTTTAAAGTATTTTTTAAATCTTTTCAATTGACTTTTTATTCAATCAATTAACGCTTGCAATACTATTTTCATCATAGTACACGCGATAAATGGCATCACCAAAATCATCAGAAATAAGCATAGACCCGTCTTCTAGAAACAGGATGTCTACAGGTCTACCAAAACGTTTTTGACTTTCCTCATCCAGCCAACCATCTAAAAACGTCTCATAGCTTATTGCTTTATCTCCGTCCAACTTAACCATCGAGATTTTATAACCCACTTTTGAAGAACGGTTCCATGAGCCATGTTCAGCTATAAATGCATAATTCTTGTATTCTTCAGGAAACATATCACCTGTGTAAAATTTAACTGCTAAAGGTGCTACATGAGCGCCTAAGGCTTGTACCGGGGGAATAAAATCTGAGCAGGGATGCTTATCGCCAAATTCAGGGTCTTTTACCGTACCACCATGACAATAGGGATATCCAAAGTGTTCACCAACCGTTGATACCTTATTTAACTCGCATGGAGGTATATCATCCCCCATCATATCCCTTCCGTTATCGGTAAACCAAAAGTCTTTTGTTTCTGGGTGCCAGGTAAAACCTACCGTATTGCGAACACCTTTTGCAAAAATCTCTCTATTAGTGCCATCTGGATCCATTCGTGTAATCGAAGCAAAACGTTCATCTTCACTTTCACAAATATTACAAGGTGCGCCAACAGGAACATATAATTTGCCATCAGGTCCAAATGAAATATACTTCCACCCATGATGAAACTCTGTAGGGTAATCATCATAAATGACTTCAGGTTTTTGAAGGTTGGATAAATTATCCTCAATATTTGGATATTTGAGCAATCTGCCAACTTCGGCAACATATAGTGCGCCATCGTTAAAAGCAACGCCATTGGGAACTTCTAGGGTTGAATCCAAGACAATTACTTTTTCAGCTTTAAAATCGCCGTCCAAGTCCTGAAGCGCATATACTGTTTTTTCATTTCGGGTTCCAACAAAGAGCGTTCCTTCATCTCCCATTGCCATAGACCTGGCCCCATCGATTCCCTCAGCAAATACCGAAACTTTAAATCCTTGGGGAAGATTTAAGTTTTGAATCGGCAAACTAGTGGAGTCTATTTGCTCTTCTACGCTTTCGCTGACAGTTTCTTTTGGTTCTTCTTTTTTGCCGTTGCAAGAAGTCATAAAGCAGAAAAGGACTATATAAAAAGTGAATCTTAAAATTAAAAAGGGTGATTTCATGATGTAATTATTTTTTAACTTATACATAAAAGATAGGGCATGTTGCTGTAAAGCTATAACAAAATCATAAATAGCTTCATTGCTTGGTTTTTAAATTGTGAATCAGTAAAAAGAAAAAAGGAGGGCCTTTAATTTACGGTAATAATTTCTTTTAAGGATACGGGAGTACCTGTCTCGGTAAAACCTTCTAAAGATATTTCAAAATCGCCTTTTACATCAGATGTGAAAAATGTTATTGATTTTTTTTCTCCATCAATCCTCAAATTTGGCATCCATAATAGCTGTCTTCTTTGATCGGGGATTCTTTGTAACAATACTGAGGAGTTTTCATTATAAACCTGACGGAAATAACTCTTTGCACTGGCTGGTTTATCCAAGTTCACAAAAACTAAATTCCGGTTGTTAGAGATTTCGACATAATTTGAATCAAAAGTTTGTACATCAATTACTCCATCAAAAATTTGTGCTCCCTTTCTGTACTGATTCCTAACTGTAGTAATGCTTTTAATCTTAGTAGCATTGAAATTGCTTATAAACTGATTTTGATCTTGTACAACCACCCCATCAACAATTAATAATGAGGGATACTCAGAACGAGCGAATTCACCGTTCACACTTCGCAAACCAAATTCATATTTATTGTCTTCTCGCTTGTTTATCCAAACATTCTTTAATATTTCCAATGCCGTTTCCCTAACTGTGGTAAATCTAGTGTAATCATCTAACAAAAAAGTTTCACCATTTTCCCCATAGAATTTTTGAGTTGAAGAAGATGTAATTATGGTATCTGGTTTTACATTAAAATATGCATTCTCTATCTGATTTTGAACACTGTGTTGCTGGATTTTGGAATTCATATTAGACAATAATTCAAACGGCTGGAATTTAAGTTTCTTATAATCGATTGCGCTGGGCATATTAACTTTCTCAATTTTATATTCAATATCTTCTTCATCTAGAATCTGCAATAGTGCTTTTTCACTTTGATATTCTTTGCTGATATTAAAATAAAATCTTCCAGCCTCATCAGTTCTTGCAATTTGTAATTGATAATCTTCCCCTGGAATAGAAAGGCTTACTTTTAAATTATTAACCGATTGGCCTGGAGTTGTCGAAGTTATCTTACCGTAAATAAGTTCCCCTCTTAATTCAGGAAATATTAGTTGGTCAGGTGAATCTGGAAATGTCTTATACCTTTCAATATAACTTTCTGTGCTGGTTTTTAAATCTGGAAAAAAATGCTCTGTCTTATGAACTGAAAGCGAATAACTGCCTTTAGGTACTTTTTGAAAGTCATCGTCCAATGTTATGCTCACAGCTTCTCTTTTCCCAACATTCTTTTTTCCAACAGAGAGTTTCAAAGGTTTTTCCCTTATTTTCAAATCAACTTCAAGACCTTCATTTCCCCCAATACCAGGGGTACTACCGTTACGATTCATTACTCTTCTTTGGTTGTTGTTGTAAGGGTTTATTATGGAAATATCTGCCTTAAAAAAGGTGTCTTGTCCCCAATTCCTCATCCATTGGGTATAACCGACAAGCTTATAGTTTCCAGAAATTGTGGAGACAGGTAAAAAGAAATCTCCTTGACCCAATCCTTTATCCAATCTAACTTTCTGTTTGAAAATTCTTTCCCCATTTTCACCAATTAATTCAACATAACCTATTTTGCTAATGTTGCTTAATCGATTGGTTTTTGTTTCCAAGCAATAAAACTTGTAATACAAATATTCCCCTACTAGAGCGAAAGATGTATTATAATGAATAAAAACTCTTTCTTGTCCTGTATTATCCAACAGGTAATTCTTATCAATGTTTAGACTGCTTTTCTGAGCATGACCAACACATAAAATTAAACCAAAAAAAACTATAATAGTCTTCATATTCTTGAAGTTTTAGTCAATCCAAAAATCAGGTTTGACATTTGTTCCATAAAAAGTACAATCCGTGCAACCAATTGGTACAACAATATAGGAAAAAGCAAGAGGTGGCAGAAATCCCCTAATCTCAGTTGATACATATTGATGCGTACCATTCTTGATCAGTTCAAAAAGGGCCAAATCATTGTCAGGAAATTCTTCGGGAGTACAATCAATAATATATTCGAGCTGATTTTCATCAGGGAAAAAGTCTTCTAAATTTATAAAAATCCTCTTAGAGGCCATAGAAGAAACCTCAAAAAGACCCAATACCCTCTCACTTGCATTATTCTCGGAAACAATGTTGCCCCTCACAAAACCCGGTTGCGTC
>JBCCEC010000103.1:0-11520 GCA_039030475.1 Bacteroidota bacterium | reverse complement strand
TTCGATTTTGGGGTGTTTGCACAAAATTTGGTCGATTACAATATGCAATCCGGGCAATCTTTGACCAGTTTTGATGAGAAAACCTTTTCAGGGCATATACAGTTTGCACATGAGTTTAAAAATGGAGCTGGAGTTTTTGAAGATGGTAGATTACTTCCTTTGGCAAGAGCGCGTATTGAAGGTGCAGAAGACCCTATTTTTGGGGGAGGATTAATATTGGATTTACCCAAAATAGGTTGGATACAAGGTGGTTACGACGAGTTTTATGGCGCTTCCGCAGGTACGGGATTTAATCTAAACCGAAGACTTTCATTTGGTTATAATTTTGAGAAAAATATCAACAGTAATCTCAGTAATCTTGGTGTAACGCATGAAGTCTCCATTGCGTTCTCTTTTATCCCCTCACAGGGAAAAAATACAATAGCAGCTAATGAAGGTTCTACGGAAAAGCCTATTGAAGGAACCTTTATTGCCGATGCTAAAGATGAAAAGAAAAAGAAAAAAAGCAAGTTGGATGAGCAAACTACCTTACGCCCGACCAATAAAGAGGATTTAGCGTTCTGGGAAGCACAGGTGAAAGAACTAAAGGCTCAGCAAAATGATAATTACATGGTAATTAACGAATTGATTTTTAAAATGGATTCGTTGGAGCGACACAGACAGCGAGATTTGGAAAGACGTTTTGAGATGGTCATGCGTATGGTGCAACGCAAGACCAACAACGAAAGACCGGATATCGAAGCACATGCCCAAAACATATATCTGGCTAAGAGTGTTGACCTCGATGCTATTGAAAAATCTCGAAAAACTACTAGTCTGGCAGACAACACTAAACCTGAAAAAACAAATAGTGCTACTGACGATACCGGTGCCTTTACCGGGGGAGCATTCAAACCAATTGAGAAGTTCATCAACTTAGACGGAGTAGGGAAAGGGCATTACATTGTGGCCAATGTATTCAAGAACGAGCGTTACCTAAAGAGCTTTATGGCCAAACTTAAATCTAGAGGGTTAGACGCTAAATACTTTAAAAACCCGGATAATGGCTTAAACTATGTTTACCTGGCAAAATATGAAGAAAATGAACTTGCGTATCAAGCATATCGTTCAAAGATGAAAGGTGAATATACTGATGAGATATGGATAATGCACGTAGACAATCCTCGTTATTCCAACTGGGCCGACACTAAATTTCAGGATAATGAATAGCTGACCGTTAGGATTTTGCTTCTTTCATTTTTTCAGCGATTGCCCTACTGCCCAAATCTTCTCTTTCCATCAATTCTGAAGTAATTTTTGGGTGGTCTTCTTCACGGGTTTGTGAAAGCTTGTATGCCGCTTGAATATCTGAGATTTCAATCCTAAAACCGATAACACCTTTAACCTGTCTCAAGGTTTTTGGCGACATATCCTTTAAGTAAATAGGGTTTTTAGAAGCTTTTTCATATTTATCGACCAGCTTATGAAGCGATTTCATAGTAGCTTCCTCACTTAAAATTGTGAGCTTACCGTATATATGAACCGCGATGTAATTCCACGTAGGAACTTCTTCATCCTTATACCAAGAGGATGATACATAAGCGTGTGGACCATTAAAGACACAAAGTACTTCCGCCGAGTCTAAAAAGGACTTTCCCTGTGGGTTTCCTCTGGCAATATGGCCGACAAGAATATCCTTGTCCTCTTCGTCTTTTTCCAGTTCCAATGGAATGTGTGTCGCCCATGGCTTTCCATCCACTTGATTTATTAGAAGTCCAAAACTATTATGAATCAAAAAATCTTTTATTTCTTCAAGATTTTCGTTTTTGTAGTGATGTGGGATGTACATTTTTTCAATAAACAATAAACAATAAACAATAAACAATAAACAATAAGCAATACGTGTGCTGAGCGTAGTCGAAGCATACAATTCGCTAATGGCCAGCGTTTTGTATTAAAGCCTTTGGTTTTGTTAAATTATTCTTTGTATTTCTCGAACCAGGCTAAGACACTTGCAATTTTGGCAATTAAATTACTTGGCTTATTTGCTATCCCATGCGAAGCACCCGGAATTCGAACCATGGCTGATTCTACATTTTCTAGCTTCAACGCGGCATAGAACTGTTCGGATTCTGCGATTGGCGTACGATAATCTTCTTCACCTGTCAATAGCATTGTTGGCGTTTTTACATTGGCAACATAGGAAAGGGGCGATCTTTTAAAATAACTCTCTGGATCCTCCCAAGGTTTTTTACCAAACCAATATTTAGAAAAAAAGCTGGCTCCATCAGCATACAGCACAAAACTCTGCCAGTTGATTACGGGTTTAGCTACTACGGCCGCTTTAAAGCGGTCTGTTTTACCAACAATCCATGCTGTGAGTACTCCGCCACCACTACCGCCCGTAACAAAAAGATTTTGTTCATCCACATAACCTTTCTTGATTACCGCATCTACGCCCGACATTAAATCTTCGTAGTCGTGGTTGGGATAATCGTGGTGAATTAAATTACCAAACTCTTCTCCATAACCTGAACTTCCTCTTGGGTTTGTATAGAGTACTACGTAACCTGCTGCTGCATACGCCTGTATCTCTGCTGAATAAACCGAGCCATAGCTTGCAAATGGTCCGCCATGTATTTCCAAAATCATTGGATACTTTTTTGAAGGGTCAAAATTTGGGGGAGTTACGACCCAACCTTGTATTTTACGTTGGTCATAAGAAGAGTCCCACCAAAGCTCTTCGACCTTGCCCAAGTTTCTAAAAGCGAATAAGTCGTCGTTTAAGGAAGTGAGTCGGTTGGTTCCGTTTTTGCCATAAGTGCCCAAATCAGCTGGATGTTTTGTGCTACCCAAGGTATAAGCAAACCTATCGTTCTTCGAGACGGTATAAGCTGCCGCATTGTAAGGTCTTCCTAATGAAAGTCCGCCTAGACGTTCTACTTTTTCATCAACATTTCCGTTCAGATTCATATATGCGATTTTCGTATCGCCCTTATCATCAAATTGAAAATAGATTCCTTTTCCATTAGTTGCCCAAGTAACGTTTTGTATATCACGATCAAAATCGCCCGAAATTAACTTGGATGTTCCACTGGCAATATCGAATACATAGGCCTTGGTCAACTGATAACCTTGGTACGTATCATCAAAACCCGTATAGGCCAACTTGGTACCATCTGGAGATAACACTGGATTGGAATCAGGTCCATAACGGTCTGTAAGGGCATTTACTTTTCCATCGGATAAAGAAAGCCTATAGAGTTCACTGTTTAAGGGTTCCAAAGCTTCTTCAGTATTAAAATTTGCCGAGAAATAGAGATTTCTGCCATTTTGTGACCAAACCGGTGCGCCATGGTTAAAATCTGTGGCGGTCCATTGTCTTGGGGTACCACCATCTATGGACAAAGTAAAAATTTGTGTATTTCCGCCTTTAAGGTATCCTTGCCCATCACCGCGGTAGTTTAGTTTTGTAATATACGTAGGGGGTTTGTTCCATTTGGCACCTTCAGGTTTTGAAGGCATTTTTACTATGGATTTCTCGCTTTTGGGGACAAACATGGTGAACGCAAGTTGTTTATCGTCTTTAGACCAAGAAACTTGTCCTGGAGATTTTGGTGTATTGGTGAGCGGAACAGTTTCCTTTGTATCCATCCACATGAGATACAACTTCATTTTTCCATCTGACATATTCGATTTGAAAATGATTTTTTTTCCGTCATGCGACCATCTTGGATAAAAGTCGTTTTGGTTTCCAGTCGTCAACGGACGGTTTTTGGTGCCATCGAAGTTTACGATCCAAAGATTGGAAAGGTTTTTATCTGTCATTACATCCTTAAAATTACGGACATAGATAATTTTGTTTCCGTCAGGTGAAATTTGCGGGTCCGAGACATATTCCATATTGAAAATGTCTATAAGCTCCAAGTTGGATTTTACTTGACCCAGGACGGTATGGCCAAAAAACAATATTAAAACGATACTTTTTAGGATAGTCCTCAAAATGTTAGATTTTAGAAGGTTGAATAAAGCTCAAGATACGTATTTAATCGATTTACTGTATCGAACAGAACTTCCTAAAATGTAACGTTCCAAAATAAGAATTGATGGCCTTTTGGCATCAAACCGGAACCGAATTGTATGGCGATGAAAATTATTACTGACCTTGAATCAAAAAAGGGCATCAAAAAAGCATTCTTATCATATTGAACTTATTGAAATACTTCAACCTGTCAGAAATTCAACATGAGATTAAATAGGCCCAACCTAACTTTGGGAGAACTAAATGCTTATGAGATACCCTTTCTTTTCATCAAACCAAATAGTTATTCAAACGTATAACTGCGTTCTATTTTTTCCGTGACCCTAAAATAGCCATAGGCGAAATTATCAGGATCAGTGACATTCACACAATTACCTACAAGTGCTACCGGTGTAGGGCTAAAGGGGTCTCCACCTGCTTCAAATTGATCTACCAAAAGCTGTAAATAGGTATAGTAATCCTCGGATATTCCAAGAAAAACAATATCCACAGTATCCCCCACTAAAAACTCTCTGATGTTATTATCTTCATCTTCTAATTTTTCATAGGAAACAGTAAACTCGTTACCATCAATGAACTCATCTTTTATATAGAAGAGTTCCGGGAGTAGATTTTCGCGGCTCTGAAAACGTAAAAAATAATAGTTTTCTACATCTGCTGGATCTTCAAACGATACATTTACCTCCAATACCTCGTCATCGTCTCCGTCCTCGGTGGATTGTGTAACCGATGTGATATCGGTCACTGGAAGAAGTGTTTCTGTGGCGGTGTAGGTTTCTCCTTGATAAATGACTTCTAAGGTATAGGAGTTTCCAATAATCGGTTCAAAAGACGTTGTGGTATACCTGCCATCGTTTTCATCTTCAAAAATAAACTCGGTACTGGTATCAGTATTGGTTACTTTAACGCTGGCACCAATGACCGCTGTATTTTGTTGACTTTCAAAAAATGGTGTAGAGGTACTTAGAAGAATAGTCTGATCGTTCCCCGTAGTGCCTTTTTCCCAATCCAATGATGCTTCTATGGTAAGTCTTATAGGGCCTTCTGGCACATCAACTTCTATAACATCGGTACATGATGCTCCCATTAGCAATAGAATACTGGATAATATCTTATAAATTGGTTTCATGTTCTTAGAATTTAAAGTTGTACGTTACTGATGGAACCATTCCGAAAATGGCTGTTCTAGTGGCCTCGTTTGCCCCAGTTTCCAGATTTTGTCCAAATGATATGGCAGCGGCATTTTTTCTATTGTAGACGTTATAGATACCGATGACCCATTCACCTTTCCATCTTTTATCAGGTCTTCTATTGGGTCTATACGTTGCTGAAATGTCTAAACGATGGTATGCCGGTAATCTGTCTGCATTTCGGTCAGAATAACTGGCAACGGATATACCCTCATACTCGTATTGGCCGTTAGGATACGTGACAGGTCTTCCAGTCTGGAAAATTGCGTTTGCCCCAAAACTCCATTTATCGTTCAACTTGTAGGCAGCGGTAATCGAGACGTCATGGGTTCTGTCGAAAGGAGTATTGTACCAATCTCCATTGTTTATCCCTGGACCACCTGCAATGCCTCCTGGTGTTCTTTGTTCAGATTTGGATAAGGTATAGGCAATCCAGCCTGTAAAAGCCCCTTCATTTTTACGAAATAAAAATTCAAGACCATACGCTCTGGATTCTCCATTTAAAATTTCGGTTTCTATCGTGTTGTTACCTATTAAGTCAGAACCATCCACGTAGTCAATTCTATTATCAACGGTTTTATAATAGGTCTCTACCTCTAAGGAGTACATTTTGTCACTGAAATTTCTAAAATAGCCCAACGCATATTGGTCCGAGAGCTGCGGTTTTATATATTTTCCGCTGGGTGTCCATACATCTAAAGGGGTTACCGCCGAAGTATTTGATAGTAGATGAATATATTGTGCAGCCCTTGAATACCCCATTTTTATGGACGAATAATCATTTAGCTGATACGCTAAAGCGAGCCTAGGTTCAAAATTATCAAATGTTTCAATGCTCTCTCCTTTTTCAAAAAAGGTTTCTCCTATTGGGTCTGTTCTTTGGTAAAACCTTAACGTGGGATTGTACAACAGAGGTTGGTCATTTGCGTATTCCGATATGGGTTGACCACCAAGTCGGTTGAACCTGCTGTAACGCAACCCATATTGTGCAGTTAGGTTATCTGTTAACTTATGCTCGGCTCCAATATAGACCCCACTTTCAAGAGCCAATTTTTGATCTAATAAGAGTTCGTTTATGGCCGAATTGGGTCCCGTAGGTTTAATTTCACCCGGATTGAATTCATACTTTATGGCGCTGATTCCAAAATCCAGCTTGAAAGCATCGCTTAAATAATACTTAAAGTCGTATTTGGCATTGTAATTTCTGATGGATGAAACCCAATCAAATTCAAAATCGTCTATGCCCAGTTCGTAGTCATAATTACTGTAGATGAGCGATAGATTCGAAAATAATCTATCGTTGAAGATATGGTTCCATCTTAGGTTACCCGATGTATTGCCGTAGCTGCTGCTGAACGAACCGTCAAAATTAAAAACATCGCGACCAAAATAGCCGGATAGATACAATTTGTTATTGTCATTTATGCTATAATTCGTTTTTAGGTTCAGGTCATAAAAACTAACGCTATTTTTCTCTCCTGACAGTTTTAACAACAAGTGTGCGTAAGATCCTCTACCGGCTACTAAAAAAGATCCTCTGTCATTGAACATTGGACCTTCTAAAGCAAGTCTACTGGATATGACACCAACGCCACCGGTCATGGCAAAGTTTTTACTGTTTCCGTCTTTTTGGCGAACATCCAATACCGAAGATACCCGACCACCAAAGCGGGCAGGAATTCCACCTTTGTATAGTTTTAAGTCTTTTACGGCATCTGCATTAAAGACCGAAAAGAAACCCAATAAGTGCGAAGTATTATAGATTATGGCTTCGTCCAATAGTACCAGGTTTTGGTCCACTCCACCACCTCTTACATGAAACCCGCTCGAACCCTCACCATTATTGGTCACACCCGGTAAAATTTGTAATGATTTGATAACGTCTACCTCACCAAGAACAACGGGCATCTGTTTTACGGTCTTTATATTCAATTTAGAAACACTCATTTCTGGTTTTTTCAAAATTGCACGCTCCGTTTCCTCGGCAGTAACTTCAACCTCATCTAGCTGTGTGGATGATTCCTGGACTTCGATATCGATTTTTTGATCACTGTTCAATGTGATGTCCATTGAGATTTCTTCGTATCCCAAGTGCGAGAATATCAAGGTATATGAACCCTCGGGTGCGCTAATGGAATAAAACCCATATTCGTTGGTTATGGCACCAATGGAAGTGCCTTGTAGAAATATAGAAGTTCCGAATAGTGTCTCTCCGTTAAATTCATCGGTAACGGTTCCGCTGATCGTATAGTTGTTTTGCGCATGGATGAGAGATGAGCTCAACACAAAGCTTACGACCAGCATTACTAATGGTAGTTTGGTACTACCCTTTTTTTTCTTCATTTGTTTTTTGATTTATGATTAAGGTTTAAAAGCTAAATCGTCCTATGATTTACTTTTCCTAATGACACTTGAAAAAAGGAAGGGTTGCACCGCAATGAAAAAAAATAACTTTTTGACAAAAAGATCTTGTTCAAGCTTTGACTACAATTCATCCCAAAAATTCTACAGTCCGGTAATACTTTCTGGTCAAATAATGTATTCAATCACATTTTTGTGGCAACAATAATCGAAAAACGAACAGTTATGCAAACATTAGCAAAAATTTTAATCTCATTATTGGTTGGAACGCTTAGCGCACAAGACCAGTATACCAAAGGAATGGAAAAAGCCTTTGATCTATGGCAAAACGAAAAAAACGTGGAAGCATCCAACCTTTTTGAACGTATTGCCATGGCCGAACCCGATAATTGGCTTCCCTACTACTATGTAGCACAGATCAATACCATTTCCTCTTTTGGCGAGAAGGACGAGGAAAAGTTGACCGAGCAGTTGGACAAAGCAAAGGAGTTTTTGGATTTGGCAAAAGCTATTTCTTCCAACAATCCCGAACTTCTTGTCCAGGAGGCTATGATCAACACGGCATGGATTTCTTTTGATGGTGCTACGTATGGCATGACACTTTCGGGAAAGAATACCAGACTCTATAATCAAGCTGTAGAATTGGCGCCTAAAAACCCAAGGGTCATACTTTCTAAAGCGGAATGGGATATGGGTTCTGCACGTTATTTTGGAAAAGATACCACACCTTACTGTAACGATGTTGAGAAGGCCTTGGAACTTTTTGCTACCTTTAAATCCGAAACTCCGTTCTACCCAAGTTGGGGCAAGAAAAGAGCCGAACAGGTTTTGGAACAGTGTAAAAGCTAATCATATGAATACATTGCTTTAAGAGCCACTAAAAAAGAATCCCGACACAACCGTTTTAACAAAAAAACGTGAAAAAAGAAGTAAAAATAGGAAGCATCAGGCGGGTTTTAACCATAAGCCTTTATATCACGTTGGCCATACGCGCACTAGACCTATTTTTAAACATGGGTAGTGGTATCGTCTGGTATGATGAGCTCGAAAATTTTGGCGTGACCTATATTCATGCGTTTATCATTACCGCTTTCAATATATATTACAACGATTTTCTTTCAAGCAAATATAGTTGGGAACTACAGGGCAAAAAGCGTCTTTGGTATGGGGCTATCGGCTCTATAGTTGTCACGGTATTGGGGTTTGGTCTGGCCCGGGTACTGGTAAGTGTTGGAATTTATAGCAATCAACTAGATGCTTTTTTGGCAAATGAGAGATTGGAGAATTATGTTTACACATTGATCATTGCAATATGTATCTCCGCTATTTTACATGCTTTTCATTTTTATAAGGCTCTACAGGACACAAGGGTAAAAAAACAACGAATCATAGCGGGTACGGCCTCAGCACGTTTTGATGCACTAAAAAACCAACTGGACCCTCATTTCTTGTTCAATAGCCTTAATGTGCTTACCAGTCTTATTGAAGAAGACCCACATCAAGCTCAAAAATTTACGACATCCCTTTCAAAAGTGTACCGCTATGTTTTGGAACAGAAAAACAAGGATTTGGTTACCGTGGATGAGGAACTAAATTTTGCCAGAACCTATGTTAGGCTCTTAAAGATGCGGTTTGAGGATAGTATCGTGTTTAACATTCCGGATACATCCAGTATTCCCGATGCAAAAATAGTCCCCTTATCGCTTCAACTGTTATTGGAAAATGCAGTGAAGCATAATGTCGTTACATCATCCAAGCCATTGCATATTACCGTGGAAGAAGAGGGTGGAATGCTTATGGTAACCAATAATCTTCAAGAAAAACAGGTGGTCAAAAAGAGCAGTGGTGTTGGGCTTCAAAATATACAGCAGCGCTATGAAATTCTTACGGATAGACAGGTCGACATTAATAAAACGGCCTCAGTTTTTAGCGTGGCAATCCCAATGCTTACAAAAAAAGGATCTACTGTGGAAACCCAGGAATCCCATATTGCGGAGAAACGTTATCTAAAAGCAAAAGAAAAAGTAGATGCGGTAAAGGGTTTTTATAGCAATCTAATTACATATTTTATCGTTATTCCCTTTTTATGGTGGCTGAACCTAAAGACTACGGACTTTCTCTGGGCACTATTTCCAACAATTGGTTGGGGGTTTGGCGTTTTGGCACACGGTATGGAGGCCTATGGTTATAATCCGCTCTGGGGCAAACGTTGGGAGGAACGAAAAATCCAAGAGCTTATGGATAAAGAGGATTTTTAGTTGTTCGGTTTAATATGACCGTTGACCGTTGACCGTTGACGGATGCAGGTTTTGGGTTAAGGTTTCAAAGTTTCAGGGTTTTGGGGTTTCAAGTTCTAAGCTCTAAGTTCTTGAATTTGACTTCGTACCTAGTACCTCTGACTTCTGACTTCTGACATCCGTCATCAGACATCTGTCAACGGTCAACCGTCAACGAACAACTAACTTCTAACTCCAAACCAAAAAACCACCGAAAAACGTAAAGTTCCCCGGTGGCCCATTAAGTTACAAATTAAGTTTAATCACAGCTTTGCAGCGCATCAAAAGTAATGGTCCAATTGTTGGGTTCATCTAGAAGGTTATCATAAGCGTCGACCCCATCACCCAAGCAGAGATTTACTCCCGTTGCACCCAAAGTTACATCTGGCTGTACCTCTTGATCGGCCCACCCAATAAGCGTGTTTGAAAAGTTAGGGGCGGACATCCCGGAATCGCTATACATATCCGTCATATTTGTAACGTTGCCTATGTCCCATGCCCCTAGATTTTGGTTAAAACTACTTGCGTAACTAAACATTTGGGCCATGATGATAACGTTGGATACTACCCAACTGCTAATGTCCTGATTAAATTCTGAAGCATTGAAGAACATGAAACCCATAAATTCAACCTTGCTTACATCCCAACTGCTGATATCCTGATTGAACGAGGTGTTGAAAGCAAAAGTACCTATCATATTGGTGACCTTGCTTACATTCCAACCGGTAATATCTTGTTTGAAATCCGCATCGATAAAAGTTCTTTCAAGAGATAAGCATTGGTCAAGATTGGGTTTATCCGCTGCATTTATGGCTACAGTAACACCATTATCCAAGAAAAACATATCCTTCATGCTCTTCCAGGCCGTTGCTCCCCATTGCTCCACAGTTCGCAAAGCAGCCTGTCCCTGGAAGGTCAATCGGTCCACTTTCCCTTTTAGGGCCACGGTATAAGTGCCCGGCGTTTTATATTCATGGACCAGATTCTCTCCTCCTCCTTCGGTAACATCTTCCTCTGGTTGTCCGTCGCCCCAATCAATTTGAAAATTGACGTCTTCACCTTCTCCGAATACTCTTATATTGAATTCCTCGTTGTCGCCAACGGTCTCCAAGGTAAAGATAAAGGATGCGGGGTCCTCGAACAGGTCCTCAATAACGTTCTGCACGGCTATCTGTATGCTGATCTGGTCCGTGCCGCCATTGCCATCGGAGACGGTCACGGTAATGCTGTGCTGGGTGGCGGTCTCGTAGTCAAGGTTCTTGCCATCTGCCAAGGTGATCAGACCGTTTTCATCTATGCTGAACAGTCCTTCGCCGTTTCCGTCCGTAATCTCAAAGGTAAGTGTATCGCCCGCATCTACATCGGTAGCGGTCACGGTAAAGATGGTAAGGGTACCGTCCGCATCTTCGCCTACTTCTGTTGTTGTGGTCTGGTTGGTGATCACAGGGGCCGAGTTCTGTACTTCCGCTTCGGTCACGGTGAAGGTGTTCCCGGTAACGGTCTGTCCGCCTACGGCAACGCTTACCGCTCCGGTAGCGGCACCTTGGGGAACGGAAATGGTAAGCTTGGTGGCCGTGGCGGCACTTACAGTAGCTGTTGTGGCACCGATCTTTACGGTGTTGGATGCCGCGGTCGCACTAAAGTTGGTTCCGTTAATGGTCACTTGCGTGCC
>JBCCEC010000102.1:0-11571 GCA_039030475.1 Bacteroidota bacterium | reverse complement strand
TATGATGAAATTATCTCAACAGAATTCCCTAGGATTAGAATAAGACAAGCTAATTTAGTTTCACAATTAATTAGCGGTAAAAAAGTTCGGAAAAGAGTGCGACCGTTTCTAACCGGTGTAAAAGAAGGGAAATATTCTTCTTTTAAAGAAGAATGATATAGTGTAGGTTAAACAACAAGAACAGATGTTAATTGTAAGGAAACTAGGAGCTAATTCTTTAATGAATTTCTAGCGGTCTGGACGGGACTCGAACTTTTCTTGAAAACGCCATGTATTAAGGGCTTGCCAGAGAGGCGTTTTTTAGGCTCACCGCGATGCTCACTTTTTAACATAAGTTTAACTTTTCAGTGATAGATTCGACTCATTTCATATGGCTAGCCATCATTCTTTTTCATTACAGACTGAAGTACGATTTTTTAATTTAGCTTTGTATTATGCGCAAGAAAACTAACATTAGTTTAAATCAACTAAGAGATTATTCTTCCCTTTTTTCTCGCAATGTTGTCAACTCTTGGATGAAAAATGACTTTCAATCAATTGATATTAAGATACAACGGTATGATAAGAAATGGCTTAATTCTAGTAGGGCTACATATATGGACTATGTCAAACATGTTTACAAAGTCTTGGAATCCAAATACCAAAACGAGTATATTTTAAAAAATTCATTTCTAAATGAATGGTTAATTGAGGAAGTTGGACATGACAATTCACAAGTATTCTCTGAATTTAGAGTAGGTAATGCAATAGCAGATTTGGTAATGTTCAATGGGACATCAAAGGCTTTTGAGATCAAAACTGATATGGATTCTCCCAAGCGACTGGATTATCAATTAGAAAATTATCATAAAGCTTTTAATGAAATTTATTTGATTCTTCCCGAATCAAAAGTGGAGCAATATCAACACTACCAAAAAGAAATAGGCATCATTGTTTTTAGGCCCGATAGCAATGAGAAATTTATGGTACATAGCAAATCCATTCCCAATGAGGCTGTAGATAGGGATACTATTATGAAAATATTGCGTACCTATGAGTATAAGTCCCTTGTCAAAAAGCACTATGGGTACCTTCCTCCAATGACCAGTTTTAATCAATTTAAGGTTTGTAGGGAGTTGCTATTCAACATACCCAATGCCCAACTGAATTCCTATTTTATCAACTTTATGAAGGCACGCCAACATGGGAACGCCCTTTCGAAAAGAAATTATCGAGAATTCAATCAGATGAGTTTAGCCTTAAAATTAACCCCATTGGAGCGAAAAAACCTGATTACTCGACTTAAATCACCAATCCAAAATTAATTATGTACTATCCCTTACTACGTGCCAGACAATTTGAACTCATAGCCTTAAGGGATTTAGCAAATGCTGCAATTTCTCAAGGCACCATCACACCTATATTAGAGCCCGTAAAAGAATCCTTCAACAATTTGAATCTTGCTTTGACTATTTTTAGAAACACTAATCAGAATGCATTTCTGATTGTCAATCCGCTTGTTGGTGAATTGCCAGGGGATCACGGCACCTATTTGAATTATCTACAGGACAACGAGTATCCTATCCGCAAAGCATTTCATTTCCGCAATAATGCTCAATATATTAACGATTCTATTGCTGCTAATAATTTGGAGGAATGTATGCTCATATGTCAGAACGATATAAACCCTGACAATCCCGAATTTATAAGTTTGACCAATTCCGAAGCCGTTCAAAGTATAGTCGTGGAAGATCCAGGCAGAAACCGTGCCTTGAGTAGATATATCAGAAGTTTGGATAAGAACTTTATCCGTCTCGATGATTTGTTTGAACGTCAATTGCGAAATAGTGATTTTCTGGATATACAGGAACACCGTTTTTCTGAGGAACACCTGCATTATTTAGATGAAGGTTTTGCTGGCTTTTCTGATTATACGGCATTATCGAGTCATTATAGCGATAGTGGTAGCACACCTAGGGCTGTAGTTATTCACCTGACTTATCCGAATGGAGAAAATCAAATCTGGATTCGCCATTTCACCTCAGATACTAATGACTCAATAGCCAATGTTCAAGGTAAATTTGCGGAAGCTGCGACAAAGGCAGTGGCGTTTTGCCGTGATAGGCAATTTAGTAACGCTGCCATTATAGAGCTTGAAGATTATTTCGAACGGCAGCATTATCCAGGACTTGGTACCGTAAAAAAAATTAGTATTAAGAATCATCTACTGGTAATACAGCAATACTTGAGTAACGTGTGATTCCATGAATGTCTGTCCAAATTGTTTTGCAGATTCAGAATTGAAGGCGTTCATATCTTCCTCAACCACTAAAGGGAATTGTCCAACATGTTCTTCAACGGCTACCCCTATTTTAGGCCTAACCGAACTGCTTGATTTTTTCCAAGAGCTTATAGATAATTTTGAATCCGTAGGAACCGGGGAAAGCTTGAAGAGCAAAATTCAGGGCAACTGGAGCTTTTTTGCCAACCATCAAGTAGCTGAAAAAATTCTAAACCACTTGTTACCTAGACTCAAAACTGCAATTGGACATGCTAATAGCTCCGTTGACTATATCCAGGAAATAAGGGATAATTATGGTTATTGGGAAATATTGAAGGATGAATTGAAATGGTCTAATCGTTTTCTTTCTAATTTAGACCAACTGCTTGAACTTGGTTGGGACGGTTTCTTTAATACACAATATCGCCTAACTCCCTCAACCGGGTTATTCAGAGCAAGGGTACATCATCAAAGTGGCAACCCTGCTTTAACCAATACTGATATGTTCTGTCCTCCCCCATATATGGCGAAAGGAGGTCGGGCCAACCCTTCGGGAATCCCCTACTTATACCTTTGTGATAATAAGGAAACAGTTTTGTATGAAATCCGGGCTTCATATTTAGATGAGTTGAGCATTGGCACTTTCAAATTAATGGGGAGTCAGGAAGAGGTTATCATCGTCGACTTCACGGAAGATACTCCCTTATTCCAACCAGAATCAATTAGAGAAACCATAATGGCTAAGTTGCTTAGGGATAAAATCAGCCAAGATTTATCCAAGCCTATGCGGCGTTACGATTCTGAAATAGAGTATATCCCTACACAATTCATTTGTGAGTTTATCCGTACATATACCGGAGCTAGTGGCATTCGTTTTTCTAGTTCTTTACATCCATCAGGAAAAAACATTGTCATTTTCGACCAAAGTCTAATGGAATGTTCCAATGTCGAATTGCACCAAGTTACTACTGTCAATTTGCAAAGTACAGGATTGACACCATAGTAATAGCTTTAGGCCGATAATTGCTGACTTTATTCGGGGTATTAGGAACGGAAAAGTAACGTTGAGCCAAATAATTTAGTTATTCAACTCATATTTTTATTATATTTGAGCCGAATAAGAATTCTAATTGGCTCATGCGTTACAATTGGCAACAAAAAGACTGGCCCAATTTTCAATACCAAACTCGTGATATTGAAGATAAGCTCTTTGATTTTGCCCAGCGCACTGGGCGAATCAGCGGGGTATTGGAAGGACTTTCAGAAACCGAGCAAACAGAGGCCATGATAAACCTTATGGTCTCTGAGGCGATAAAAACCTCAGAAATTGAAGGAGAGTATTTGAGCCGGAACGATGTGATGTCTTCCATTCGAAGAAACTTGGGGCTAAACCCAAAATTACCTTTGACGAAAGACAAGAGAGCTGAGGGAGTAGCTGAATTGATGCTTTCCGTTAGAAACGATTTTTCTAAACAGTTGACAAGCCAGATGCTCTTCGATTGGCATACCACGCTAATGAAAGGCAACACACAGGTTCAAATAGGGCAATGGCGAACCCATTCAGCACCTATGCAAATAGTCTCAGGAGCAATAGGAAGAGAGAAAGTCTATTTTGAAGCCCCACCTTCGAGTAAAGTACCTTCAGAGATGGATGGATTTATCCAATGGTTCAATACCTCACAAAGCAAAGTCAAAAAACCTATTGTTAGAGCTGCCGTTGCACATCTCTATTTCGAAACCATACACCCTTTTGAAGATGGGAATGGTAGAATAGGTAGAGCCATAGCAGAAAAAGCACTTTCGCAAAGTATTGGCAGACCTGTTTTATTTAGTCTATCCAAATCCATAGAGAGCAATAAGAATACCTATTATGATGCTTTAAAAGCAGGTCAACGTTCCAATGAAATCACCAATTGGATAAACTACTTTGTAAAAACTGTTTTGGATGCTCAAATCGATGCAGAGCAAGAGATTGAATTTACTTTGAAGAAAACCAAGTTCTTTGACCAACATAAAAGTGCACTCAACGAAAGACAACAAAAAGTGGTTCGCAGAATGTTGGAAGAAGGCCATCAGGGCTTTGAAGGTGGAATGAGCGCTAGAAAATATGTTTCCATTGCTAGTACATCAAAAGCAACGGCTACAAGAGATCTTCAAGATTTGGTAGTAAAAGGTATTTTCAAACCTATTGGAGGTGGTAGGAGTACTAAATATGAAATAGAAATATAGATTGTAATTGCGCTTTTGCCTCACCCAAACGTTCACTTCACTCAATCGTACTTGAGCAAAACATTGTAATTTTAGTTCTTAGAGGAAAATTAACCACCATGAGCAAACCAATATTCCTTTTAATTCTGATTTTGAGCCTACAATCCCTTATTGCACAAAAAAAATACAACAAGTTGTGGGCAGAGGTAGAAAAATATGAGCTTGAAGGAAAGTTCAAAAATGCCGCCGAAACAACCGATAAAATTTTAAAAAGAGCAGAACGCTCCAATGAAAAGGCACAATTAATCAAGAGCTTTATCTACAAATCAAAATTTGCACTTCTGCTCGAAGAAGATGCTCAGCAAAAAATCGTTTCTGAAATAAGAACTTATATCAATAAAAGTGATTTTCCTACAAATGCTATATTGCAATCGGTATATGCTGGTTTTCTAGAACAGTATTTAAGCCAAAACCAATATAAAATCAGAAATAGAACACAAACATCAAATAGCGGTTCATCTGATAATTTTGAAGTGTGGGATATAAATGCGTTAGTTGCAAAAATTGGTCATCTCTATCAAGAATCTGTTTCAGATGAAATAAGGTTAAAACAAATTCTGATTGATGATTATGAGGCCATACTTACCGATAGCAGAACCTCTTCAAAGTATAGACCAACACTCTTCGATTTTCTGGTTCATCGTTCTTTGGATTTTTACAAAATAGACCGAGTGTATACAAATAGGCTCAAAGAGCGTTTTCTACTGAATAATCGAATGCTATTTGAACCTACAAAGGTGTTTTCCTCCGAGAAGTTCTATACCCTCGATAGCGTTTATTCCAATCGAAATGCTGTAAAATATTTTCAAAAACTAGAGTCCTTCCATCAGAATAAGGATACCCTAGCCTATATTGATATTGTTTTGCAACGTATGAAGTTCATGAAAAACAACGCACTCGGTACAGACAAAGACTCGCTCTATTTTAAAGCTTTAAAAAAATTGAGGGCCGAATACAAAAAACATGAGACATCCGCGGTAATCGACTACGAAATTGCCAACTTTCTCTTTGAAACTTCCAAGGAACAGAACGCAAAACATAGCATCAAGCTTAAATCGAAGAGGATAGAGGCCTTTGAAATATGTGAAAATGCAATAATGAATTATCCCAATTCGGACGGGGGGCTTTTATGCAAAATCTTAAAGAACACAATCGAACAAAAGAAACTGAACATTGAGACCGAAAAGAATATTCTACCACAAAAACCATTTTTGGCAAAAGTTGAATTTAGAAATGTAGATAGTCTTTATATATCTATATATAGAATACCTTTTGACTATTTTGAGGATAGCTATTCGTATGTCAGGGATAGTCTCTCGCTTGAGATACTTCAAACAAAAAAACCAATAGCTTCCAAATTCTTTTCGCTTCAAAAAAAAGCGGATTTCTACCGGTATACCACTGAAATTGATTTGCCCGCACTATCGATAGGCCATTACATGATAGTTGCCTCAAGTATTAAGAACGTGCAAGATTTGAACGAAATCTATACTTCCGATGTGGTCAATATAACCAATTTAGCATTATTGTCTTCTCAAACTGATGAGCAGCTGAATTTAAAATTCTTAAACCGTCAAAATGGGAAACCCATTCCTAATGCCAAAATAACCGTCACGGATGGAGAAAAATTAAATAAACAAGGAAAGACCAACTCCTTTGGTGAATATCATATAAAGCGAAGCAAAAAAGAAGTCTACGATTTGAGGATAGTGGCATCCATTAAAGGCGATACTTTATTACATAGTGACTACAGCCTCTATCGAACTTATCGGAATAAAAAAGATGACGAACATATAGCCAAGTTGTATCTTTTTATGGATCGGAGCATATATCGTCCGGGACAAACTTTGTATTTCAAGGGAATGCTCATTGAAAAGAAAAAGGGCATTTCAAAGGTTGTTCCCAATACCTATGTAAGTGTTTCAATAGAGGATGCAAATGGAGAAGATCTTAAGATATTCAGGTTACGTACCAATCAATATGGTTCAGTTAATGGAGAATTTAAAATCCCTAAAAATTCAATGACTGGAGAATTTTACATCTATATAGATGAAGATGAAGGCGATGAGGATGGCAGATATGATCGTTACTGGGACAAAGTAGATGATATGGACTATACGGAAATCGCCTTTTCGGTAGAAGAATATAAGCGGCCGAAATTTGAAATATCTTTTGATGATATAACGGAAAACTTATTAGTTGGCGATTCCGTATCGGTACCAGGTTCAGCTAAAGCCTTTTTAGGCTCCGATATTTCAAATGCCAAGGTAAGCTATGCGGTAGAACGGAATACAATATCACTATCAAATAGTTATTATTATCGAGGAGATAAACAAATGGTAGCCCAAGGAGAGACCGAAACCAATGGTCAAGGAAAATTTACCATTCCTTTTTTTGCCATACCCGATTCTACTTTGACCAAGGAAAATAGACCAGTTTTTTCATATAATGTAAGTGTAGATGTAACCGATATCAATGGCGAAACAAGAACAGAAGAAAAAACAATCTATATAGGTTATCACAACCTTAAAACTCAGATTACCGTACCCCAAAAGTTAAATACAGAAGAAGAAAACAGTATCCGTGTTGCCACAAACAACTTGAATGACCAACCTATTGAAGCACAGGTAAAACTTAAGGTCTTTAAGATCGATGAACCAGAACGTACTTTAAGAAAAAAGCCTTGGTCAGTTGTGGAATTGCAATCCATATCAAAGGATAGGTACTTAGAACTTTTCCCCAATGAACCCTATAACAGTGCAGACGTAAAGGAGAATTGGCCAAGAGGCGCTAAAGTTGTCCAAAAAAACTTCAACACCGAAGGTGACGACAAAATAGCACTGGGCGATATTTCTGACTGGCAATCGGGTTTATATAAAATTGAAGTCACTGCTATAGACCGTAGGAAAGATACTGTAAGTACCAGCACATCCTTTGAAGTATTCAACCCGAGCGATAATTATCTGCCAAACAACAAAATATTCAACTATGAGTTGGTCAACTCTGAATTTAAGAAGGATGGATTCATACTCCTTAAATTCAAAACGTCGACGGAAGAACTTCATGTCTTTATGGAGGGTTACTACGGTGATAAGGAGGTATTCAAAGAATTGGTTCACATTACCGATGGAAACAGTTTGGTCAAAGTCCCGGTAGAGAACTATTACAAAGATAAATTGGTGTTCAATTTCTATTATACAAAGTTCAACAGCTTACATAGTGATCAGTTTGCGGTCAATTTTCCTGAAGTCGAAAAGGTCCTTTCTATCGAAACGCTCAGTTTTAGGAACAAGCTGATTCCAGATTCCAAAGAAAATTGGAGCTTTCGGATAACCGATTCAAATAGGGAGAATGCCCAAGTAGAAGTATTGGCGGCGATGTACGACACTTCTTTAGACCAATTCAGGGAACATAGTTGGAACCAAGATATAGGATTTAGGAATTACAACTATTCAAGTGCTCCCTATATCCAAAATATGGGGTCTTTTGAGACCAACAGATTTAGACCTTTTAATTATATTGGAAAACGAAATATCCTTCCGTTTTTAAAAAATTACCATCAACTTAATTGGTTTGGGATGAATTTTGGAAGAATAAGTTATAACAACAAAAAGTACCTCAGAAATCTAAGTCAAAGAGTACAACAACCACAGAAAATAGACGGCAACATCAGTGGTATCGTAGCCGACCAAAATGGACTTCCATTACCAGGAGTGAATGTAGTTGTTAAAGGAACCACGTATGGCACCCAAACCGATTTTGAAGGCTTTTACGCTATCAACGCACCTGCCGGTTCAGAGTTGATCTTTAGCTATATAGGTCAAAAAAATGAGCAAGTTGCCATAAAAAAATCAGGTTCGGTAAATATAGTCATGACCGAGGATGCCCAAGCGTTGGATGAAGTTGTAATCACAGCAATGGGAATTAAACGAGAAAAAAAGTCACTTGGCTATGCGGTAAGCTATGTAAATGCCCAATCTATATATTTGGATATTGAACAACAACTACAGGGGAAAGTTGCTGGTGTGAATATTACCCAATCCGCAGGTACTCCAGGAACAGGTTCAAAGGTTATCATCAGAGGCCTGAATTCCTTCTCCAATGACAACAGAACTTTATTCGTTATTGACGGGGTTCCCATGCAATTTGAAGATGGCGTATCTTCTGAAGTAACTCTATTACCTGAAAATATTGCAGATATTCAAGTGCTAAAAGATAGTGCCGCTACCGCAATATACGGATCAAGGGGTGCGAATGGAGTGGTAATAATAACCACAAAAAAAGGACTTGAAGATGCTTTACAAGTCGAGCCAAGGTCTAACTTAAAAGAAACAGCCTTTTTCTTTCCAAACCTGACTACAGATAGTAAAGGTACCGTCAGTTTTAACTTTTCATCTCCACAGGCATTGACCAAATGGAAATTCATGCTTTTAGCGCATACCAAAGATTTGGAACTTGGAGGTCTTGAAAAAACTGTGATTACACAAAAAGATTTAAGCGTTGTTCCCAACAGCCCACGTTTTTTAAGGGAGAAGGACTCCATTGTCTTTTCAGTGAAACTAAATAACCTGACGACCAATCCGCTTTCGGGCACTTCAGTTTTACAACTTTTTGATGCCATAACTATGCAGCCTATTAGCGAAAAGATGATAAAATCGTCGCAAACCATAAACTTCAATTTAGCTCCTCAGGCCAATACCGAAATTTCATGGCAGTTATTAATTCCTGAAGGCATACAGGCCATTGAATATAAAATACTGGCTAAAGCAGGACAACAAAGTGACGGGGAGGCCAATATTCTTCCAGTATTATCCAATAGAATATTGGTTACCGAGGCTCAACCTTTATGTGTGGCACCAGGTAAGAGTAAGGAAGTAGAATTCAAAAAACTATTATCCAACAATTCAAAATCCCTTAAAAATCATAAGTTCACGATTGAGTATACCTCAAATCCGGCTTGGTTGGCTATTAAGTCGCTCCCCTATTTGATGGAATTTCCTCACGAATGTTCAGAGCAAACCTTTTCTCGGTTCTATGCAAATGCCCTTGCCGAATCCATCATAAAAAACAACCCACAAGTTGAAGACGTTTTTAATAGTTGGAAGGCCAACGGAACTGACGAATCTAACTTGGAGAAGAATGATGACCTAAAATCCATACTCCTTTCTGAAACACCATGGGTAAAGGATGCCATGAAAGAAAAGGAAAACAAGGCGCTCTTGGCGAACTTATTCGAATCGGAAAAAGTACAAGACCAACAGAATCAGAGTTTAAACAAGCTAAAGGAACTGCAACTAAGCTCAGGAGGATTTCCATGGTTCGCAGGTGGACGGGAAAGTGAATTCATTACCAGACATATAGTAGCAGGATTTGGACATTTAAACAAATTAAACATACAAAATGAAAGTGACTACAAGGCGAAACCAATTGTAAAAAAAGCCTTGGAATATATTGATAAGGAATTTATTAAAGACCACAAAAATCAGTTTGAGAAAGCTTCAGATACTGCCAATATAATACTTAGCAATAAAATAATTCATTATCTCTATGCACGAAGTTTCTTCTTGGAGTCGCATCCCATCTCCAAAAAAATAAAGGCCGTTTCCCAAAAGTACTTAATTGAAAGTCAAAAATCATGGTTGACGCAATCACTTTACAATAAGGGTATGATGGTATTATTTCTTAATAGAATGAGTGAAAAAGAAACAGCCCTAAAAATTTTGGAAGCAATTGAAGAACAGGCTGTAAATAGTGAAGAGAACGGAATGTACTGGAAAGAAAATGTAGCAGGCTGGAACTGGTATAGGGCACCAATCGAAACGCAGGCTCTTTTGATAGAGGCTTTTACTGAGATGGAAGCAAATACTAAAACTATAGATAAGCTTAAACTTTGGTTATTGAAAAATAAGCATACTAATCAATGGGCTACCACAAAGGCTACTACGGAAGCTATTTATGCCCTTTTAATGAATGGAAGCAACTGGCTATCGGTCAGTGATAATACCATTATTGAAATTGGAGACGAAAGAATACGGTCGGAAAAATTAGAGTCTACACAAAAAGAAGCAGGAACAGGATACTTGAAAATCGACTGGTCGGAAGGTGAAATTACCCCAAATATGGCTGCTATACAAGTTTCCAATAAAAGTGATGTGAGTGGTTTTGGTGGTGTATACTGGCAATACTTTGAAGATTTGGACAAAGTTTCTACATCCGAAAATACTCCTTTACAAATCAAGAAAGATATTTTTGTTAGAACGAAATCAGAAAATGGGGAAAAGTTAGTTCCTGCAAACACAAATCCTATCTCCGTTGGTGATGTTGTAACAATACGCATGAAAATCATTACATCAGCTGATATGGAATTTGTTCACCTTAAAGATTTGAGAGCTTCTGGCTTGGAACCGATTGATGTATTGTCTGAATATAAGTGGCAAGATGGGTTGGGTTATTACCAATCCACCAAAGATGTTGCCACCCATTTCTTCTTTGACCGACTACCAAAAGGGACTTATGTCTTTGAATATGACTTAAGGGCCAACAACAGAGGTGATTTCTCCAACGGCATCACAACCATTCAAAGTATGTACGCCCCTGAATTTACAAATCGTTCTAAAGGAGTAAGGTTGACAATTGATTAGATGCTACTATCTATGCAAAGATGATACAGTTATAAGAAATTAGCGAGCGAAACGAAGTTTCGCACTGCAAGTCCCAAATCCTAACTCTAAAACTTTGCGCCACGCCGGAACGTGACCCGCCAGAATGACCTGTCGGGCTGGCGTTCGGTACGGGTGGGTATGGGTCCTGTTCTATTTTTGCAGTGTTCCAGCCGGTATGCGTGAAACAAAAAGATGTAGTATTAGAAACAAAGCGATACGAGATTGCTTCCTCGCCAAACTCGGAAGCGGCCCAAAGGGGGCCCTACAACTAGCTAAACCCTCTGCCAACGTTGTTGGCAGGGTAATTTTTAGTTTCTCCACTACAAAAACAAGTTTTTTCGTTTTGAAACTAAAAAACCCTTCACAAAGTATGAAGGGTTT
>JBCCEC010000101.1:0-11663 GCA_039030475.1 Bacteroidota bacterium | reverse complement strand
CATCACCACAGCTGCGCAGGGCTTCGCGCTCGGCACTGCTGACAGAGAGATAGTTGGTCGCCACCCCCCAGTCACCGGAACGAGAAATGGCGATAGCGCCATAGCGCTGAGCTGCCTGAACCGTATTACAATTAAAAAAATATGTAAGTATAATGAAAAAAGTAACCTTAGTATTACATGCTATCACACTCGTCTTATCGTTCTTTTTTATTAATTGTATTGAAAAAAACAAAGTTGCACCTGCTTTTACTTTAAAATCAAATGAATTGGTTCTTAAAAACTCAGACGCGTATTCTGAGGGACCTACAGACTTGATTGTTGAATTTATTAGAAATACTAGCAATGTTGAGATTATCGATGCAAAACCAGAATATGGCTGGGTCGTACCTGATGCAACAGTTTTACAATCTGCTTATCAGATTGTAGTGTCATCATCGAAAGAGAATAGTGATACTAATATCGGGGATGTATGGGACAGTGGTCAAATAAGAAACAGTAAATCATCGCAAATTGAACACGATGGCATAAAGCTGAAAACTGGTAAGACTTATTATTGGAAAGTGAGGATTTGGGATATCGACAACAGACTCTCTAGATATTCAAAATCTCAAAGTTTTATTATGGGCCAGCCTGAAGCAACACTGACCACACCCAATAGTTTTCAAATAGACCGTATCAAACCTAACGTATTTGAAAAAAGAGGTGACGTCCATTTTATTGACTTTGGTAAAGCAGCCTTTGCAACGATGGATTTTACCTATAATACAAAAACGGAGCACATCCTTGTCTTTCATATCGGCGAACAACTCGATGGCAACAGGGTCAACAGAAATCCGCCAGAAAAGAGCCATATCAGGTATCAAAGAATTGAGGTGCCTGTGAAACCTGACCAATCAACATATAAACTTCCTGTACATGTCAATAAAAAAAATACGCTTCCCGGTAAGGCCTTACCACTACCTGAAGGCTTTCCCGTTTTGGTTCCCTTTCGATATGCAGAAATAGAAGGAGTAAAAGAAACCCTACAACCAGAAAACTTTGAACAATTGGCGCACCATAGCTACTGGGAAAATGACACCAGTAGTTTTAAGAGCAATGACTATATCTTGAACCAAATTTGGGATTTATGCAAATACTCAATTAAGGCCACCACCTTTAACGGACTTTATGTGGATGGTGACCGAGAGCGAATTCCATATGAAGCCGATGCCTATTTGAACCAGCTGAGTCACTACACTACGGATCGTGAATATGCCATTGCCAGACAGACCATTGAATATTTTATGGAACATCCCACATGGCCTACCGAATGGCAGCAACATGTCGCATTGATGTTCCATGCCGATTATATGTACACGGGTAATACAGAGTTGATCGAGAAGTACTATGAACCTTTGAAACACAAGACTTTATATGAACTATCAAACGAAGATGGACTTATAACCTCCACCAAGGTTACTCCTGAGTTTATGTACAAACTTGGCTTTAAGGAAGGGTACAAAAGGCCATTAACCGATATCGTTGATTGGCCATCAGCAGGTTGGGGCGGTGACCCCAATAATAAAGGAGAACGAGATGGCTATGTCTTTACGGACTACAATACCGTAGTCAATGCTTTCTACTATAAGAACATGAAAATAATGGCTGAGTTTGCAACAATTTTAGGCAAAACAGAGGAAGCCATTGCATTTAAGTTAAGAGCCCTAAAAGCAAAAAAAGCACTCAACAAACAAATGTTCGATTTTGAAAGAGGGGTCTATGTAGATGGTATTGGTACCGACCATGCTTCCCTGCATGCCAACATGTTACCGTTAGCTTTTAATATGGTTCCCAAGGAACATATTCCTTCAGTGGTGGAGTTTATAAAATCAAGGAAAATGGCCTGTAGCGTCTATGGATCTCAGTATTTAATGGACGCTTTGTACAACGCTGGTGAAGAAGATTACGCCTTGGCTCTTTTGACCGACACCAGCGATAGAAGTTGGTACAACATGATTCGTATTGGGTCTACAATTACACTAGAAGCATGGGACAACAAATACAAAAACAATCTGGATTGGAACCATGCATGGGGTGCCGTACCTGCAAATGCTATCCCGCGAGGACTTTGGGGCATTCAGCCCAAGACCCCAGGTTTTGGTATTGCCACCATAAAACCACAAATGGGCAGTCTAAAGGATAGCAGCATAGAAGTACCTACTATTCGAGGGACCATAAAAGCTGCCTATAGCTACAAGACTAAAAAGCTTCAGGTATACACCATTGAAATACCTGCCAACATGGTAGCTGAATTTGAGATAACCCCATCCCAGGACAAAAAATTGATGCTCAACGGCAAAAAAGTTGTTCCCGATTTTGGTACGGTACGCTTGGAACCTGGCAAGCACAAAGTGAAATTGGTCATCAACTCATTCTAAGGTAGCACTTAGGAAACCATATATCCGAAAAAATCGATGTTAAAAAACATTCTATAAGAAAATAGGTCCTACAAAAGTTGCTCGTTGCCTATAAATTTATTCATGATACTATAGACCAACTAATTTCGATTAAAGAGCTGTCCAGTATTTCTTTGTTGTCGAAGTCCCATTTTTACGATTCGATTAAAAAAACTTATGGTAATCCCTTTTCGCACTACTCAAAATTTTAATCAAATCAAAAACGACATTGTAAAAGCATTTTTTAGCGATAAAGTGTTGTCTACATATCTTCTTGAAACCTATTACCACTAAAAAAACCGACCAATAGATCCATTCTTCGATTAAGTTCTGCTCACATTCCGTTTACCCCATCTTTTTTTCCTTGAACGATTGCTTTATGAAACTATTCCAAGCATCAACAACTTTGCAGTAAATAAAACCCCGATGCGAATACTGCTAAAAAATATCAAGAGAGAGTTTACTCCAGACAATATGACCGCTGCCATTAGTTGTTTCATTATCTCCGTCACAATTTTCTTTATTATGGCCGTCTTGAATAGGGAAACGCTTTTGTAATCAGAATCAAGTAAGACAAATTGGTTTGAGATAAATTCGACCAATCCCAGCACTATTATTTTAAGCTACCGTTTGGTGGCTTTTTACATTATCCATAAATTCAATCAAGAATTGTACTAAGGATTTGTATACCATAATAGACATAGAAACCACCGGAAACGGTATTAGGGGAAATAAGATAACCGAGATTTCCATTTTCAAATTTGATGGCGAAGAAATCGTGGACGAATTCACATCACTTGTAAACCCTCAATCTCCCATTCCCTATTTTATTACAGGACTTACTGGGATTGATGACCAGATGGTAAGAGATGCCCCAATATTTGAGACCATTGCAGAAAAAGTTCAACAAATTACCAAAGACTGTATTTTTGTAGCACATTCCGTAAACTTTGACTACGGGGTCATCAAAGAAGAATTTAGGCAAATAGGCCTTGATTTCAGCAGAAAAAAACTCTGTACGGTTCGCTTGTCCAGAAATCTAATCCCAGGATTACGCTCTTATAGTTTGGGCAAATTGTGTTCGGCCGTTAATATTCCTCTGGCGGATAGGCACAGGGCAAGAGGAGATGCACACGCAACAGTTTTGCTCTTTAAAAAACTGATAAATGCCCCGAATGCTGAAGATACCTTTAAAAAATTCTTGAATTCGAGAAGCCAAGAAGCAACATTACCACCGCATTTACCAAAAGCTGTTTTCAACAGCATTCCCCAAAAACCTGGAATCTATCACTTCAAAAATCAACAGGAAGAGATTATCTATGTGGGCAAAGCAAACAACCTCAAGAAAAGGGTTTTGAGCCATTTTTATGACAAGAGCAACAGAGAAATCAAAATGTGCAATGAAACTGCAAATATTGATTTTAAACTATCGGGAAGTGAGTTGATTGCCCTTCTTATGGAATCAACCGATATAAAAACCCACTATCCCGTATACAACAGAGCCCAAAAAAGAAATGTAAAACAATACGCAATATTTACCTACGAAGATCGAAAAGGAGTTATGCACTTGGCCTACAATAGTATTAAAGGTGCACCTAAACCACTAAAGGTTTTTTATAACCAAACAGACTGTAGGACTTATTTAGAAGAACTATGTAAAGTATTTGCATTATGTCCCAAATACTGCCATCTCCAAGAAACCAATTCATCTTGTTCACACCACATTTTGAACTCTTGCGAAGGAATTTGTGCTTCAACAGAAGTTGTTACCGACTATAATGCAAAAGTGGAAGTTGCTATTTCTAGCATTAAAGCTTCACAGTCCGAAGTGCACATTATTAAGGAGAAAGGTAGAACTATTAAAGAAAATGCAGTTGTGCTTATTGACTCTGGAGTTTATAAGGGTTATGGATTTATAGATGACCAGTTAGAAGTTTCGTCTATTGCCGATATTGAGGCTTTTATAATTCCTCAAAAGAATACGGTTGAAACGGATAGGATATTAAATTCTTATTTATTGAAAAAAAGTAGTGCAATCGAAAAACTTACCGTTTTCTCCGTTTGAAAAAACAACGTGTGGTCAATCTTTGATTTTCTTGTACATGCGCACAACAAAAAAAAGCCAAACCACAAAGATTATGGCGACAATAATGGAATAAACAAGAACAAAATCCATTACTTTTTGTATTTCAAGTAATTCATAAAACCAAGTATGGTCGGTGCCCAAAATGCAATAAAAATTGCATCCAGTTTTTTTCCTTGAAGGAAAAGTGTTTCAGAGACGATAATTATCGAAACTACCACTAGGAGCATTATACAGTTCATGACCCCTACTCTCTCAATAAATTTTCGGAACATGTAAGCGTATTTCGTAAAATTACTCCTACTAAGATACTTATTATAACGGCTAGAAGGAATAAAAAATTGTGATTTTTTTAACAATTAAGCTTTAGCGTCAAAAAATGCCCCTAATAGGGGCATTTTATCAACCAACTAACTAAGAATACCTCAGAATTGGGCAGTCTCGGTACTTCCTTTCATAGCAACTGTACTTGATTTTCCAGAAGTAATAACATCTTGAACTTCATCAAAATAACTTGTACCAACAAAACCTTGATGTTTAACGGCCTTAAAACCATGTTTCTGCAAAGCAAACTCTCTTTCTTGTAACTCAGAGTAACCTGCCATTCCTTTTTCTTTGTAGGCTTTGCTCAGCTCGAACATACTTGTGTTCAATGCATGGAAGCCTGCCAAAGTTATAAATTGGAATTTATAGCCCATACCAGCCAGTTCTTCCCTAAAGGTCTCCATCTCTTTTTTAGATAGCTTAGAAGCCCAGTTAAAAGAAGGCGAACAATTGTAAGCCAACATTTTATCGGGATATTTTGCATGAATGCCCTCAGCAAATTTTCTTGCTTGTTTCAAATCTGGTGTAGAGGTTTCCAACCAAATCAAATCTGCGAACGGTGCATAGCTCAATCCTCTATTAATTCCCTGTTCGAGGCCATTTTTTACATAGAAGAAACCTTCTGGGGAACGTTCCCCTGTGATAAATTCATGGTCTCTTTCATCGATATCGCTTGTGAGCAGGTTAGCGGCATCCGCATCTGTTCTTGCGATGATCAATGTTGGAACTCCCATTACATCGGCAGCCAATCTAGCGGCAATCAATTTATTGATTGCTTCTTGGGTAGGCACTAGCACTTTGCCACCAAGATGCCCACATTTTTTGGCAGAACTTAACTGATCTTCAAAATGAACACCTGCAGCACCACTTTCGATCATGGATTTCATCAATTCAAAAGCATTTAGATTTCCTCCAAAACCAGCTTCGGCATCTGCGATTATAGGCACCAAATAATCCTTCTTTTCTTCTGTTTCATTTACCGTTTGAATCTGGTCTGCCCGCAAAAGCGCATTATTGATTCTTTTAACCACCATTGGAACGCTATTGGCTGGATACAACGACTGGTCTGGGTACATCTCGCCAGCTAAGTTTGCATCTGCCGCCACTTGCCAACCGCTCAAATAAATCGCCTGTAACCCGGCTTCTACCTCTTGTATGGCTTGGTTACCTGTAAGTGCACCTAAACCAGCAACAAAATCCTTACTGTTGAGCTGCTTCCAGAATTTTTCGGCTCCTATTCTAGCGATAGAATAATCAATTTCATAAGAACCTCTTAATTTAATGACTTCTTCGGCAGTATAAGGTCTTTCAACACCATTCCACCTTGGGTTTACCATCCAATCGGCAAGCAATGCTTGGACTTTCTCCTTTTTTTCCATAATTTTAATTTTTCACTTTTGAACTTAAATCCCAGGTAATGTTTGCCCATTCTTGGGATTTTTTTTGTTTTTATTTTAATATTACTTGATTTCCTGATAGGCCTTGAGCGTTAAAAACTCTTCAAACTCTCTTGCTTTCACTAATCTGTCAAACAACCTGAAGGCTTTTTCAAATTTGGTAGTTCCTAAGTTGGCCTCACCTACTACATGAATAATCTTATCCATTTCTTCCCTAAAAATCTTATCATACAGTTTATCCGTAAACTTGCGTCCGTCCTCCAACAGAACGTTAAACTTTCGCCACTGCCATATCTGGGTTCTTGAAATCTCTGCGGTTGCCGCATCTTCCATTAAATTATAGAGTGCTACACATCCATTTCCCCTAAGCCATGCTTCTAGATACAATATGCCGACATTGATATTTTTTCGAATGCCTTTCTCGGTAATCGTTCCTTTTGGCACTGCAATCAAATCTTCTTCGGATATTCTGTCACCTTCTCTAAGTACAAATAATTGATTTGCCCTTTTCATGTGGGTATCAAATTCATCCTTAGCTATTTTCACCAATCCGGGATGGGCCACCCATGTACCGTCATGACCATTTTTGACCTCACGTTCTTTATCCAATCGTACTTTTTCCAAAGCGATCTTATTTGCTACAGGATTGTTTTTAATAGGAATTTGTGCGGCCATTCCCCCAATTGCCAAAACACCTCTTTTATGACACCGCTGAATCACCAATTTTGAATATGCATCCATAAAAGGTACGGTCATCGTTACCTGATCTCTATCGGGAAGGATAAATTCAGGATGGTTCCTAAACTTTTTTATGTATGAAAAAATATAATCCCAGCGACCGCAGTTTAAGCCAACAATATGGTTTTTGAGCTCATAGATAATTTCATCCAACTGAAAACTTGCCGTAATGGTCTCAACCAATACCGTAGCTTTAAATGTTCCGACGGGAACACTTAGGTATTCTTCTGAAAACGAAAAGACCTCATCCCACCATCTTGCCTCTAGATAATGCTCTAGTTTTGGCAGATAAAAGTAAGGAGCCGAACCACGTTCCATTAAGGTTCTTGTGTTATGAAAGACATAGAGCGCAAAATCGAACAGACCTCCGGACACCTCTTCGCCATTGATCAAAATGTGGCGTTCGTTCAAATGAAGTCCTCTAGGTCTTACCAAAAGCACGGCTACTTCATCATTAAGTTGATATGATTTATCTTTTTTGGAATCGTAGAACGAAATGGTTCTTTTGTTCGCATCAATCAGGTTTTGCTGACCTTGCAAGCAATTATCCCAAGTAGGTGAATTGCTATCCTCAAAATCCGCCATAAATGTTTTTGCACCGGAGTTCAGGGCATTTATGACCATTTTTCGCTCTACAGGACCCGTAATTTCCACCCTACGATCTTGTAAATCTTTGGGAATGTACTTTACGCACCAATCCGTTTTCCTTGTTTCTTCCGTTTCTTTTGGAAATGATGGCTTGACCCCTTCATCAAATAATACTTGTTGTTTTACACGTTCCTGTAACAACTGTATTCGTTCTTTATTGAATTTTTGATGCAACTCTATCAAGAATTCCAATGCTCCGTCCATTAGCAATTCAGGATAATAGTTCGTCACCGTTTTTGAGAATTGTAAATCCGCTGGGGTAATCAATGCTTTTTCCATAACTAACTATTTTAGACACACAAGGATACTAAAAAGTTTTTTTAAAAACAAGCGAACGTTCGCTAAATACATAATAATCGCTATTTTTACAATATTCGCAAAATATACTATCTTTGATTGCGAAAAATGGAAGAAGAATACATCAAACTTATTTTTGGGCTTAAGCTCAAACAAATACGCGGAAAGAAAAACCTATCACTCTTCGGACTTTCTAAGCTTACAGGACTTTCCAAATCCTACCTCAACGAAATCGAAAGGGGGAAAAAATATCCCAAGACCGATAAAATCGTATTGCTTGCAGAAAAGCTAGAGGTACCTTACGATAAAATGGTATCCTTAAAACTGGATAAAAATCTAGCTCCAGTTGGGGAGATTCTACAATCCAAAGTATTAAAGGAGTTACCGCTACACTTATTTGGCATAAAAGAAAGCGACCTCATCGATATTGTTGCCAACGCCCCTACCAAGGTGAATGCCTTTATCAGCACTATTATTGAAATCGCCAAACACTATGATTTTGGCAGGGAAAGCTTTTATCTTGCCGCCCTGCGTTCCTATCAAGAGGCAAACCAGAACTTTTTTCCAGATTTGGAAAGTGCCGTTATCGATTTTGCCAAAGCATACCATATCGATATGAAAAAGTCGGTTTCTTCATCTGAATTGGAAGAAATCTTAATCGAGGAATATGGTTATACCATTAATAATGAAGATTTAATCACCTACAGAGAGCTAGATAATCTACGTTCTATTTTTGTTCCTAAAACAAAGACGCTTTTAGTTGCCGATCATGTAGATGAGGCACAACGCACCTTCATTTATGCGAAGGAAATTGGTTATAATTATTTAAAAATCACAGAGCGTTTGTACACGTTTACCTGGATCAAGTTTGAAAATTTTGACCAAGTACTCAACAATCTATATGCCTCTTATTTTGCAGGTGCACTGATTATCCCCAGACAATTGCTCAAACGTAATCTGGATGATTTTTTGGCAAAACCAAAATTCGATAAGACATTTTTGGCCAAAATGACAAAACGTTTCAATGCATCTCCAGAATCCTTGTATCAACGGTTGACAAACCTGTTGCCTGCCGACTATCAAATGGAGAATATTTTTTTCCTTCGATTTGCATACCAAAAAGGGAGTCAACACTTTAGCATCACCAAAGAGCTTCACCTTACCCACCAACACTCGCCCCACGGCAATGAGACCAATGAAAAGTACTGCCGTAGATGGGCTTCCGTCCGGGTACTACAAAAAATTGAAAAAACAGATGCAGAGCATGATATTGAAGTACAGATTTCCCACTATCCGGATGATAAATTCTCTTATTTAATTTTTTCCTCCGCTACCAAAGACCCATTTAAAAAAGACATGTACAGAAGCGTGGGCATTGGATTGCTCATTAATGATCAGCTAAAGCGAAAAGTCAGTTTTTTGGACGACAATGCTATTGAGACCTATAATGTGGGTGTTACCTGCGAAAGATGTGCAATTGCAGATTGTGCCGAGAGAATGGCCCCTGCTTCAATCTTGCTTAAACAAGAAAAGAATGCCATGACCGAAGCTGCAGTAGATAAATTAAAGAAAAAGTTTAGTTGAACTTCAAAGTGACTTTGAAGTGGGCCGCATCCTTCAAATATTGAAACCCTTCGTGCAGCTTACGTTGTTCCACAGCATAGGGATAAAAAGTAATAGGTTCAATACAGACCATGTTGCTTACTTCCGTCCAACACATAAAATGTTCAAAACCTTCCGTTGCAATGGTAATATATTTTTCGTCTTTTAAGGTGATGGATGTACAATCAGCAACCTGTAAAGCCCTATTCCCAACTGCCAGCACCTTATCTAATGTGATTTCTTTTTCACCAGCAATTAGTATCGGATTATCAGTATAAAGTTTAAATGCTGGATGATAGCCCAACATAAAAGGCATGCCACGTTCACCTACAACCGTGAAACTAACTTCCAATACCTCTTTACTCAAATTGAACGACTTTTCGAAAACAAAAGAATAGGGCCATGTCAACCATTGTTTATTCGATTTTTCAGGATATTTGGAATTCTTGACCAGTGTTCCTGCCGTATATTCTTTTTTATAAACGGCAGAGGTTTCGGTTTTGGATGTTAGTTGGTACTCCAGTTCCCGTAAAATACCGTGCTGATCCTGGATTGCGTTTCCTTTTGAGACCTGTACGCTAAAATTTGCTTCATTAACAGGGCCAATTATAGGAAACATCTCCGTATCCGAACTTCTCCAGCCTAGGCTTCCCTTCTGATGGATGAATTCATGGCCATTAACTACGTAGCTAACTAATTCTCCATCATCAATGCCAACCGTACTGCTTTCGTTTTTTAATGCTATCATTTTTGTATTTATCAATCTGTAGATAAAATTATCATAAGTATCATTAAAGCATCGATTTAGTATGTACTATGTCCCAAATTTGGATTTTGGCTACTCTGTATAGAAAATTAATCGATATATCCCTTCTCGCGCATCCAATCATCATTAAACATTTTACCAACATAGCGACTACCATGATCATGGAAAAGCACTACGACCACATCGTCTTTAGAGAAGTGCTCTTTTAACTGAAGCAACCCTTTTATGGCAGCCCCAGCAGAGTTTCCTAAAAACATGCCCTCTTCTTTTGCTAGGCGTTGCGTATAGACCGCGGCATCCTTATCAGTAACCTTTGTAAAGCCATCAATGATTTCAAAACGTACATTTTTGGGCAATATATCCTCTCCAATCCCCTCGGTTACGTATGGATAGATTTCATTTTTATCAAAAATTCCCGTTTCATGGTATTTTTTAAAAACAGAACCGTATGTATCGATTCCCCATACTTTTACATTGGGGTTTTGTTGTTTTAGATAACTGCCCACCCCAGAAATGGTTCCACCGGTACCTACACCAACCACAAAATGGGTTACTTTACCATCGGTCTGTTCCCATATTTCAGGCCCGGTACTTAAATAGTGTGCCTTGCAGTTGGATGGATTATCGTATTGGTTCACATACCAAGAATTTGGAATCTCCTTAGAAAGCCGCTTTGCTGTTGAATAGTAACTTCGCGGGTCTTCTGGAGCTACATCCGTGGGACAAACATGCACTTCACTTCCAACCGCTTTTAGAATATCTATCTTTTCTTTTGATTGCTTATCGCTGATAACACAAATCATTTTATAGCCTTTTACCACTGCCGCCAAAGCCAGCCCCATTCCCGTATTCCCAGAGGTACCTTCTATGATGGTTCCTCCCGGGTTTAGAATTCCAGCGGCTTCGGCGTCTTCTACCATTTGTAATGCCATCCTGTCCTTAACGGAATTACCAGGGTTGAAGGTTTCATATTTTGCCAACACCAAACAGGGAAGTTCAACAGTCAATGCATTTAGCTTTACCAAGGGCGTTTTACCAATGGTTTCAAGTATATTTTTAGCGTATTCCATAATCGGCGCAAAGATAATCAAACAAGATGTAGTTCTCAGTTTTTGGTTTTTGGTTTTTGGTTTTTGGTTTTTGGTTTTTGGTTTTTGGTTTTTGGTTTTTGGTTTTGGAATTAAACTAGAGATTGTATTTAAACTTTGAGCTTGAACTTGAACTTGTATTTGTTGTATGGTTTAGGGTTTAGGGTTTAGGGTTTAGGGTTTAGGGTTTAGGGTTTAGGGTTTAGGGTTTAGGGTTTAGGGTTTAGGGTTTAGGGTTTAGGGTTTAGGGTTTAGGGTTTATTGAAAAAAATAAAATTTGAAATT
>JBCCEC010000100.1:0-12223 GCA_039030475.1 Bacteroidota bacterium | reverse complement strand
CTACCACCCTAAGTATCAGCAGAGTGCTATCAGTCCAGCGCTAATTTCAGTACAGACCTCCAAACCCTCCATACCACAGATAATATCGTATGGTCCTTCGTTATTTTCTACAAAATTGGACCAACCGATCACCGTGTTGTTTATGCTTGTTATAGACATTCCACTGTTGTCCAGCATGTTCTCCATGTTGGTTATACTGCCAATGTTCCAACCGCCCAAATCTTGATCGAAGGAAGAGGCTCCTGTAAACATTCCGGACATATTGGCTACTTTTTCCGTATTCCATTGGCCAATATCACCATTAAACGAAGATGCGGCAAAGAACATACCATTCATCTGTTCAACGCTCGACACATTCCACGTACCGATATCTTGGTTGAAGGAAGAAGCGCCCTCGAACATGCTGGCCGTTATTTCAACGCTCGATACAACCCACATACCAATATCCTGATTAAAGGAAGAAGCTCCATAAAATACACTGGCCATGTTGGTGACGTTTGCCGTATTCCATTGGCCAATATTACCATTGAACGACGATGCCCCATCAAACATAGAATTAATACTCGTAACATTGTCCATATCCCAATTGCCTATGTCCCCGTTAAATTGTTTGGCGTTTTTGAACATAGCAAAAAGGGAAGATACTTGTGACAGGTCGGGCACATCGGTCGCTTTATAGACCATGTTCTCACAGCCCGCAAATGCCTGTATCAAGTGCTCCCATTTGCTATTGCCCCATTGGTCCAAACTAATAAGCTTGGGCGCGCTTGACAGTCCTATCATTTCTATACCGGGAAAATTTTCAATTGCCACAACATGATCCCCTGCCGTTGCATACGAATGTTCTATGTCTTCATCTTTACTAATATTCTCAATAGTGCCGTCTCCCCAATCGATCATAAAATCATATGCCAAACCTACTGGCAGACCTATCGTTATGCTTTCGCCATCTTCGGTGGTCCTCCAGGTGGTCACAAAACTATCTCCATTTTCTGCCAGGGTATCGATTACATTAAGGACAATGACCGTAACTTTCGCACTGACCTCATTGGTACCATCGGAAACACTTATGGTAATCGTATGTTCCGTTTTGGTCTCAAAATCCAAGACCTTTTCACCGGATAGGCCAAGGACACCTTCACTGGTGATCACGAATAGATCATTATCGTTTGTCTCTATTGAAAATGTAAGGCTGTCCCCATCTGGATCGGTCGCGGTTACCGCTCCAATGTTCTTTGTTGTAAACGTCTCGTAAAACTCAAAGGACTGTTCCGTTATGACCGGGGCCTCGTTCTCTTCCTCTGGAGTTACCTTGGGCGAATCATCTTTGCCGCAGGAGAACATAAAAAGGGCAAGACTAAAAAATAAGTACATGTTCTTTTTCATCTTTATTATATTTTATATTAATAGTTGCACAAATTGGGATTTCCTGTTGATAGCAAAGAAGTTAAATAAACGGATACAGCCGTTCGTTTGACGGATGGCCATTCTGGGTTGACGGATTTTTATGGAACTGTTCTAAAAACGGACAGGATGCCACAGCTAGATACTTCTTTGTTCAATACCGAGGGAAATAACCAAAAGCCCTGAAAATTTTCAGGGCTTTTTGGGTTTATATACCTATTAAAAGGCAATCATTTTATACAAGTATTTGCTATACTATAATTTACAGGACAATTTGTACCAAAAACTCAAAGGTGGCAACACGGTTGTCGTTGGCACCTGTAATGGTAAGTATCTTGATATATCCTTTTGCTCCAGCAGCATTGATATAACTGTATACTTCTCCTTCCTGAACGTTTTGGATGCTATTACTTTCTGAAGTGTGGTCTACGTTATTTTCTACATCTGTAGAAGTAACATTGTCTAAACTTTTTAATTCTTCTACTTTAAAGGTAGTTGCGCTAGCATTGTCGCCAAGAGGGTTGTTAAAATTAGCGCCTGCACGGGCATCAGGCGATATTAAAGAAGGTGTGGTAGTGCCTACTTCTCCATCACCATTGGTAACGCCAAAAGTAATGTCAATGGCTTGTTGCTCTGCACCACTTAAAGCACCAACCTCTACATTTGTATATACACCGCTTTCTCCTAATTCTGTAGCAAGATAGCTGCCTTTTGCGCCAATTTGTGAACCTAGATCTACAGTAACTTTAGCTCTGAGGAGTGGAAAAACACCACCGCCACCGCCTTGGCCTTGTGCTACTACGTCATAGTCGTAGCTTGAACTTTCAAACTCGCTGTCGGCATCTTTAGCCTTAAAAACTATCTTTACAACATCATCCATCGCTCCGTCTACTGGAACCATGTATGTGGCATCAAAAGCAGTTGCACCGGCATCTGGCATGGTTCCTCCCGCGTCTTCTATGGCCGCACGTATAGAGGTGGCAGTACCACCATTCACTATTTTTTCAATATCAAATTGTTGAATACCTTCAGGAGCGGTCATAAAAACACTTACTTCTATCATTTCTCCTGGTTCAAAATCATTTGTCGTATAAAGACTAGATGCGGTGGCATTGATCGTTACGGTTTCATTTACAAGTATAGGTGGTTCGGGCGGTTCGGGTGGTTGAGGTGTTTCGGTACTCTTGCTACAGCTTGAAAAAAAGGCAGCTACGACGGCAAGAAATAAAATGAATGGGGTACGGATCATTCGTTTCGTTAAGAATAGATACATGTTCTTTTTCATCTTTTGGTATAATTTTAAATTTTACACAAATTGGGATTTCCTGTTGATAGTAATGAAGTTAAATGAACGGATACGGACGTTCGTTTGATGAATGCCCATTTTGGGTTGACGAAATTTTATGGAACTGTCCTAAAAAAAGCTATACAGTTGGGGCTGACCAAAATCTTCTATGACAACTCCACCAAAACCATCCATACAAAATTTAATGCTCAATTTACATTGGCTTAAAGAATTATATAGGAAATTTCCTATATTCAAACAAGAGTTGATGTTAACTTTTAAGGTCATTTAAAAATAGATAGGATGCCACAGCTAGATACTTCTTTGTTCAATACCCAGGGAAATAGAAAATTTACATTCGCAGGTTTCCCCGATGCTAAAATTCTGGAAAACGAAACTTCGTCCAAATGGATACAACATTTGTTGTTTGGGGATTACATTACCGTAATGGATACAGAAATTGTTAATGACCGTGTTTTGGTCAACTCCCGGAATAAAACCGGCTGGGTTTCTGTTGAAAACATTCAAAAAGAGCGGGTTTTGGAAGTCAATTTTATTGATATTGGCCAAGGCGATGGTTGTCATATGGTCACTCCCAATGATGAACACTATTTAATCGATGCCGGGAAAGGCGATAACATGTACCGCTATCTATACTGGCGTTTCAATCTAGACAAAAACGAAACCTTGCCTTTCACTTTTAAAGCTATCGTAAGTCATCCAGACAATGATCATTATTTGGGGTTTACCGAGATTTTTGAAGAAGAAGCACTACAATTTGATACTATTTACCATAGTGGTGTAGTACAGCGGCCCATTGATACTTCTAAAGGTTGGAACACCCAGATCGGAAAAGTGGAAGAACTATCGGATGGCGAAGATTACCTATCTTCTTTAGAATTTACCGATACCGCTATGAAATCTATCCTGAACGACCCAAGTAATTCTAGCGGGGCAGGGTCGCAATACCCAAAAACCATGGCGCTTGCCCTTGAACAAGCGAACCAACCAGAATATGTGGCACTCAACAATGGTACAGGATTTTTACTGGGAAACGGTGGCGATAATGAATTTTCTTTGGAGGTCATTGCGCCGATTATCGATGCAAAGGATGGAAAACAAGTAGTTCCGTTTTTGGGGAACAACGGAAAAACCAAAAACGGACATTCGGTTTTGTTGATGTTGCACTATAAAAAATTACGGGTAATGCTGGGCGGTGATATTAACGAAGAAGCTGGAGCATACATTAACAGTAAACTGGGCAGTGATGCAAAAACAGTTTTACGTGCGGATATTGCCAAGGCCTGCCATCACGGGAGCCATTTGTTCAGTTATGAATTTCTGGAAAACATAAATGCCTTGGGAACGGTCATTTCTAGCGGGGACGATGAAAATTACAGTCACCCAAGAGCTGATACTTTGGGCGCACTTGGGAAAACAGGATATAGTAAAAAGCCTTTGATCTTTAGTACGGAACTTGCGCGATCTAACAAAGATTTTTCCACAACCACCATTCCGGAACTGGTCAAAAAGTATCAGCTTTGGGAAATAGCAAAAGTAGCGTATGACGATTTCAAGGAAGGTTTTGTAAATACGCCAACCAATCAATCTGTGTTGGAAGAACTTAAGAATACAATGGTAGAAGCGTACAAAGAAATCAACTCTTACCTTACTCGTTACGGTATGATCAGTTTACGAAGCGATGGTAAACAAATGGTTATGGCACAAAAACTTGAAAAGGATGCCCATTGGGGCAAATACGATATTTACAAGTTCGCTTTTGATGAAAGTGAACAACGGTTTGTTAGGAAGTAAATAACCTTGGGGCAGGCTCACGAAGCATTAAAAGGAAAATTACCATTGATTTCGACGCAAGCGTCGGAGCATTTTAAATCTCGATTATCGAGTGAAAACCTACCCCAATCTTTCCAAAAACTCCTGTTCCGAAATTATAGGTACACCCAAGTTTTCTGCTTTTGTCCTTTTACTAGGCCCCATTTTATCGCCAGCTACCAAAAAGGAAGTCTTGGACGAGATGGAAGAAGCCACCTTGCCCCCATTATCCTCAATGAGTTTTTTAAGCTCGGTTCTACCAAGAGATTCAAAAACACCGGAAACTACAAAAGTTTGCCCTTTAAGTTTTTCAGATTGATTTTCCAACTGCGCTTCGGATAAAGAGAATTGTAATCCATGGGATTTTAACCGCTCTACAATCTCAATATTGGTAGGTTCTCCAAAAAATTGAACCACACTTTCCGCAATACGTTCCCCTATTTCATCAACGGCTACCAATTCTTCAATATTTGCCACCATTAAGGCATCAATATTTTTATACGCCTTTGCCAATTTTTTGGCAACCGTTTCTCCCACGTAGCGTATGCCCAACCCGAACAAAACCCTTTCAAATGGAATGTTCTTTGAAGCTGCGACACCGTTCACCAGGTTTTCTGCGGATTTTTCTGCCATACGCTCCAAGGGCATTATTTGGTCTTTGGTCAGTGTATACAAATCGGCATAATTGTGTATCAATCCTTCCTTAAAAAGCAACTCTACGGTTTCGCCGCCCAATCCTTCGATATCCATGGCCTTTCTGGATATGAAATGTTGAATTCTGCCTGTTATCTGAGGGGGGCAACCTACGTCATTTGGACAAAAGTGCTGTGCTTCCCCTTCTTTTCGTATCAACTTTGTACCGCACTCCGGACAATGCGTAATGTACTGTGTGGGCATTGAATCTTCAGGTCGCTTTGTAAAATCCACAGCAATTATCTTTGGGATAATCTCCCCACCTTTTTCCACAAACACGGTATCCCCTACCCTAATATCAAGCTTGGCTATTTGGTCCGCATTGTGCAAGGATGCGCGTTTAACGGTTGTTCCCGCCAACAATACAGGTTCTAGGTTTGCAACGGGCGTAATAGCTCCCGTTCTACCTACTTGATAGGTGATTTCGTTCAACACGGTAGAAACCTGCTCTGCCTTAAATTTATAGGCCATCGCCCAGCGTGGCGCTTTGGCAGTATAGCCCAACTCATCTTGATGTCGTAGACTGTTCACTTTGATGACCACTCCATCCGTCTCATACGGTAAATCGTGCCGATGCACATCCCAATACTCCACAAAATCCATGACTTCTTGCGCGGTTTTGCACAATTTGGCAACTGTAGGCACTTTAAAACCCCATGAGCGCGCTTTATTCAACACCTCAAATTGTGAAGAGCTATTTAAATTTCTACCCGTAATGCTGTACAACAAACACTCCAAAGGACGTTTTGCCACCAAAGCGCTGTCTTGCAATTTTAGACTGCCCGAAGCTGTATTCCTTGGATTCATATACGCTTCTTCACCATTTGCCAAACGTTCTTGGTTCATTTTTGCAAAACCTTCCAAGGTTAAGATAATCTCGCCCCGTATGTCAAATTTTGGTGGGTAGTCCCCTGTTAGTTTTAAGGGAACCGACTTAATCGTCTTAATGTTCGTAGTGACATCATCACCTTGAAAACCATCACCCCTGGTAACCGCCCTTACCAGTTCTCCTTCTTCATATGTTAGGCTTATTGAAGCTCCATCATACTTGAGTTCGCAGGTAAATTCCACTTCCACATCCCCCAAAATGCGTTGAATTCGTTTCTCCCAATCCTCTAAATCTTCTTTGGAATACGAATTGTCCAACGAATACATACGATGTTCATGCTGGATGGTCTCAAAATTTTTGGTAACCATTCCACCGACACGCAAAGTTGGAGAAGTAGCATCATAAAACTCAGGGTGCGCCTGCTCCAATTCCTGAAGCGCTTTGAGCTTTACATCGAACTCATAATCTGAAATAGTAGGCTCATCCAAAACATAATAATTGTAGTTATGTTTTCTTAATTCGTCCCTTAGAACCGTTATTTTTTCTTGATCGGTCATTTAAGTTTGTTCTTTTTCAATCCATTTTGGAAGTGCGGTAGGTTTGTACGCCTCCATTTTTGATAAAAGCTTTTCGGGGGTATCACCAATTAAAAGCATATCCCGATTTTCCTGTTTTAAAAACCCATTGGTTACCATACCGTCTAAAAACCGAAGCATCGCATCATAAAAACCTTTTACATTTAATATGCCAATAGGTTTTTGATGTAGCCCAAGTTGCCCCCAAGTTATAACTTCAAATAATTCTTCCATAGTACCAAAACCACCAGGAAGGGCAATAAAACCATTGGAAAGTTCATGAATTCTTAATTTTCTTTCGTGCATGGTTTCCACAACGATCAGCTCGGTAATATTTGGATGAAAGATTTCCTTACGCTTTAAGAAATCGGGTATAACGCCTATTACCGTACCTTTTTGAGCTAGGGCTCCGTCTGCAACCTGCCCCATAAGACCAACATTGGCTCCACCATAAACTAAATCAATGCCCTTGCCGGTCATATATTCACCCAGTTTAAATGCCATTTTGGTCATCTCTACATCATTTCCTGAACTACTTCCACAAAAAACTGCAATCCTATCCATAGTAATCTGGTTTACCTTTAAGCATTCTATCGTTTCCAAAGATATCTTTTCGTAGTTCAATTTCTGAAAAATTATGTGCTTCTAAAAGTAACTTGGTTTCTTCTCCCAGATATTGATTTATTTCCAGATATACCTTTCCCACTTTGGAGAGGTGATTCGCCGCAAATTTGACAATAGCCCTATAAAATAACAATGCATCTTCATCTGGAACAAAAAGTGCTAGATCGGGCTCATAATCTTTTACATTTTTTCGTATTTCAGCTTTTTCCAGTTCCCGCACATATGGAGGGTTTGAAACTATGATGTCGAATTCAAGTTCAAGTTCAAGTTCAAGTTGAAAATTTAGAATATCCGCTTTTATAAATGTTACTTCGGCCTCGTTTAGCACTGCATTTCTTTTGGCTACTTCCAATGCCTTTTCTGAAACATCTATTGCAAATACTTTTGCATTTGGAACCTTTTTTGCCAGGGCAATCGCAATACAACCACTTCCCGTCCCGATGTCTAGAATTTTCCGTCGTTGCTCATTGAACGGAGCTGAATTGTGGTCATTGAACGAAGTCGAAATGACGCTTCGACTGCGCTCAGCGTCCTGAATATCATCTAGTTTTCTGAGGTCTCGACTGTGCTCGACCTGACAATCTGAAATGATCCACTCCGCTAACTCCTCTGTCTCTGGCCTAGGAATCAATACATGCTCATTGACCTTGAGCTCCAAATCCATAAAATGGGCGGCACCTAAAATATACTGTAACGGTTTCTCTAATTTTAGCTGTGCCAAAGCTTCAAAAAGGGGTTGTTCTTCTTCTTTCGTAATCGATACATTAGGTTGTACCACCAAAATAAATCGCTCTAAATGCAGATAATGTTCAATAAGTTGGTAAAAAAAGGCGTCTATTTCCTCGGTCGGATAGAACCTATCCAGCTCTTTATGAAAAATGGTCTTGATTTCTTTTAGAAGCACACTATATTTTTTTTAGCATCCAAACGGGGCATGAATAGTGTCCCGTATTTCCCATAGGGGCATCTATATACTCAAACCCATTTTTTTTGTACAATTTTTGGGCTGCTTCCATGTAGGGCATGGTCTCTAAATAACAGTGTTCAAAGCCATATTCCTTAGCACTCTCCAAGCACCTCGAAATCATTTGTGTACCTAAACCCCTGCCCCTGGCTTTTTCCAATAAGTACATTTTCTGTAACTCACATACGCTCCCGTCATGCTTATCCAATTTAGCAACTCCTGCACAGCCAATAATCTGTCCGTTATCCTCGATCACATAGTAAACCGCCTTAGGAACATTATAAGCTTCATACATATCTTCCAGAGCTTTATCTGCATAGGCAGTACCCACTTTGGGCACACCCATATCTTCCAAAACTTTACGAATTACCTGTGCTACCTGGACATTATCCGCTGGTGTAATTTCTCTGATTACCGCATCACCCATATTGCGTTTTAATTATGCTATTTTTACGCTGTGAATATACATGAAAAATACATGTTACGGTGTATTGAACTGGGCGAAAAAGGGCTCGGGGGCACGGCACCAAATCCAATGGTTGGCTGTGTAATCGTATCCAATCAAAAAATTATTGGAGAGGGCTATACAAGTCCATATGGCGGTCCACATGCCGAAGTAAATGCAATCAACTCGGTAGAAGATAAAAAGCTTCTTTTAAAAGCAACACTTTATGTTACACTAGAACCCTGTTCCCATTTTGGTCAAACTCCCCCTTGTACGGATTTAATACTAAAACATGCAATCCCCAAAGTCATTATTGGACTCCAAGACCCGCATGATAAAGTTGCCGGAAAAGGTATTAAAAAACTAAGAGCTTCTGAATGTAAAGTAACTGTTGGCGTTCTTGAAGCTGACTGTAGAGCACATCACAAACGATTTTTGAGTTTTCAAGAAAAGAAACGCCCCTATATTGTTTTAAAATGGGCAGAAACAAAGGATGGGTTTGTTGCTCCAGATAAAACACAAAGAAAAGACGTGCCTGAGCCTTTTTGGATTTCGAACACCTATTCAAAACAACTGGTGCACAAATGGAGAACTGAAGAACAGGCTATTTTGGTCGGCACCAATACCATACTTGAAGACAATCCCAAGCTTACCGCAAGAAATTGGGAAGGCAACCACCCTATTCGTGTAATTTTGGATAGGGATTTAAGGGTTCCTTCGGATTTTCATGTTTTGGATAAAAGTGTAGAAACCATCGTTCTTACACAAACCGATGATGCATCGAGTTATGAGAATGGCATTACCTATGAATTGATTGATTTTTCACAGCCCATTGCTCGACAGATATGCGAAGTACTTTATCGACATTCCATCACAAGTATATTGGTTGAAGGAGGTACGAAGACACTACAAACTTTCATTGATTCAGGATTATGGGACGAAGCAAGGATTTTCAGGGGAACAACTTTGTTTCAAAAAGGTATAACAGCTCCAAAAATTTCTGGCAAACATTCAGGGAACGTTTCAATACTGTCGGACACTTTATCAATCTTTGCAAATGATTAAAAATATAATTCTGGACTTTGGTGATATTTTCATCGATTTGGATAAATCCGCAACGGCAAAAGCCATGGAGAAATTTGGTTTTTCGGGCCTAACTACGGATTTGGATACGCTTTTTAAGGAGTACGAAAAAGGAACCATAAGTTCTGTGGCTTTTTTGAATGATGTATCGCGCCACTTTCCAACAGCGACCCGACAAGATTTAATCGGTGCATGGAATGCTATTTTACTGGATTTTCCCGATAAGCGATTAGAATTTATAGAAGCGTTGGCCAAGGAAAATCGGTACAGATTGTTTCTGCTCAGCAATACCAATGACATCCATATAGAATATGTAAAGCAACAAATGGGCATGGAGCGGTTCAATAGATTTAAGGAGTCTTTTGAAGTATTTTATCTATCCTATGAAATGGGAATGCGAAAACCCGATACGGAAATCTTTGAATTTGTTTTGGAAGAAAATAAGCTAGTGGCGGGTGAAACCTTTTTTGTAGATGACACCAAAGAGAATACGGATACCGCGGCAAGCATTGGTATCAACACCTGGAACCTGAACGTAGGAAAAGAAGATATTACCCAACTAAAATCCTACCTGTAATGCTATATCTGGCCCTTAGCGTGCTCTGTTCCAGTTTGATTTTTGTCATATTTAAACTTTTTTCGGTATATAAGGTACAGACCCTTTATGCCATTATCACCAATTATGTGGTTGCTTTTCTGGTAGGTCTGGTTTTATATGAGGGCACAATAGATTTTAATGGAATAGCAAAACAGTCGTGGTTTTTTGGCACTTTGGCGTTGGGTGTCTTTTTCATTCTCATTTTTAACTTAATGGCAAAGACTTCCCAAGTTGCTGGTGTTTCGGTGGCATCGGTGGCAACAAAAATGTCTTTGGTGATGCCCGTACTATTTGGCGTTATTCAATATAAAGAGTCTTTATCATTTCTTCAGATCATAGGAATTTTATTGGCGTTGGCAGCGGTCTACTTTGCCTCTTTAAAGGAAAATGGCATCGTAGTCTCTAAAAAGGTATTGTTGTTACCACTACTTGTTTTTCTGGGTTCGGGAATTATAGACATCAGTATGAAATATTTTCAGGAAAACCATTTGCAACCTGAAGAAGTCTCTATTTTTTCGGCTATGATTTTTGGTTTTGCAGCGATTACGGGTTTTGCATTTATTGGTTCCAAAGTCATTAAAAGACCGCTCAAACTTAATTTTAAAAATGTGATTGGAGGAATAGTCCTAGGAGTTCCCAATTATTTTTCAATTTTCTTTTTAATTAAAGCTTTACAGAATGAGCGTCTCAGCAGTTCGGTTATTTTTACGCTGAACAATGTTGCCATTGTTATGCTTTCGACCATTCTGGGCATTCTGATTTTTAAAGAAAAAATGAGCTTAAAAAACCGAGCGGGCATTCTATTGGCCGTGGTCAGTATTGTTTTAGTAGCCTTATTTTGATGAAAGCAGACGATATTTTTAAGACCATCGAGAGCCCCTCAAATGAAATTCTTTACAAGGATAGAAAAAGTAAATTCTATGGCTATGCTTTTCCAATTACTTCTGAGGATGAAGTAAAACCAATAATTGAAAAGCTACGCAACAAACACCATACGGCCAATCATGTCTGCTATGCATGGCAGTTGGGCGAGAAAGTATATAGCTATAGGGCAAATGATGATGGAGAACCCAATAATTCTGCTGGAATGCCTATTTATGGGCAAATTCAATCTTTTGATGTCACCAATATTTTAATAGTTGTCGTTAGAATATTTGGAGGGACAAAACTCGGCGTTGGTGGTCTTATCCAAGCATACCGTACTGCTGCACAAATAGTTTTGGAAAACGCAACAATTGTTGAAAAGACCATAGCATCATTTTTTGAACTACATTTTGAGTATCCCGCTATGGACAAAGTCATGAGAATCATCAAACAAAAAGGAATAACCATAGTTTCGCAAAAAATGGAACTCACCTGTATTCTAGCTATTTCTGTTAGAAAAAGTAAGGGTGAACAAACTAAATTACTCTTTGACGAAATGCAACATGTTGCAATAAAGGCGCTTTACTAAAAATCCAATTTTTCCAGAATATGATTTGGACACTTTACTGGTCTATTCGTTTTCCTATCCATAAAAGCCAAAACCGTATTAGCTTCTGCCAATAGTTCTTGGGATTCGTTATAAATTTTGTAGTCAAACTCGATCTTTACCATTGGTGGTTTCTTAATTGTAGTTTCTACAGTAATTAAATCGTCGTAAAGCGCTGACTTTTTGTATTTGATTTGTAAGGAAATTACAGGCAATATAATTCCATTTTCTTCCATACTTCTATAAGTAGTCCCTAAGGACCTTAACCACTCTACCCTGCCAAGCTCCAAATACTGCGCATAGTTACCATGGTATACGACACCCATTTGGTCGGTTTCTACGTAACGAACTCTAAAAGAAAATGAATTTTTTAGCATATATTAAATGAAAAATGATATATTTAAAGGCTTGGTTAATAT
>JBCCEC010000099.1:0-12252 GCA_039030475.1 Bacteroidota bacterium | reverse complement strand
GTCCGCACATAAAACTTATTATTCCATAATTAAATTAACCTAAGTTTATCTTCATATGAAACTTCTTTTTCGATTAGTAGTGTTACCAACTAAAAAGGAAAACATCAGTTTTAAAGAACGTTAACTCTAAAAGAACAAAAAGAAGAAATACATCTTTTCCTTATTCTTCCACTAAATTAAAATAAAGTAGGAGGTACGCAAATTTTATAAGAGATTAAAAATCAACAGACTATGAACTTTGGTTATTAACAATTGTTCATAAAAAAAACACCTGAAACAGGTGCTTTTTAAAACTATGGGATTGTACTATTATCCTCTTATCTCTTTAATACGAGCTTTTTTACCTGTAAGCTCTCTAAAGTAGAAGATTCTAGATCTACGTACTTTACCTTTTTTGTTTACTTCAATTTTTTGAAGTGCTGGCATGTTTACGGGAAAAATTCTTTCCACACCAACAGTACCGGACATTTTCCTAATGGTGAACGTTTCTGTAGCTCCTGTTCCTCTTCGTTGTATTACAACTCCTTTAAAGAACTGCGTACGAGTTTTTTCACCTTCTTTAATTTCATAGTAAACCGTTATGGTGTCACCAGAAGAAAATTTTGGAAAATCTTTTTTTGGAACAAATTCGTCTTCAACAAATTTTATTAAGGATTCCATGGTATGTTTTTTTATTGTTTAACAAGATTAACTTTCACGGATATCGTCAGAGGTTAATTTTGAGATTGCAAAAATAATGTAATAATTAGAAATCACAAGATGTTTTTCGGTTTTTAAACAATTATCGTCCTATTTTGATTTATCAACATACTTGACAGCATAGATGAGGAGTCCTATGGCAAACAAAATATAGGGAAGTGGTCCCAGAACAGATATAATCTTACTCCATGATAAAATAGAATCCACACCATATTGACCAGCTATAAAGTTTCCTGTAAAACTTCCTATCATGAAAAACAACGATAAAATGCTAGCTATTAGCATAATAATGGTTCCGATGTTCTTTTGCTTAATGGTGAGAAGTATACAACCAATTATGATCATCAGTTGTCCAAGGGTGTTCAAAATGCCTCCTATAGCAAAAAATAGGGTATGTGATTCTTCCATATCAGTTTAATAAATCTGGTCTTAGTTTTTCAGTTCGCTCCAACGCTTTTTCTTCGCGCCACTTCTCTATTTTTGGGAAATCGCCACTTAGCAACACTTCAGGTACCGTTGTGCCTTTATAATTAGATGGTCTAGTATAAACGGGTGGCGCCAATAAATTATCTTGAAATGTGTCTGTTAATGCTGAGGTTTCATCGTTCAGGACACCGGGCAATAGTCGTATGATGGCATCGCAAAATACTGCTGCGGCCAGTTCCCCACCGGACAACACGTAATCACCGATAGAAATCTCTCGTGTAATGAACATATCACGTACCCTTTGGTCAACACCTTTGTAATGGCCACACAGGATTATGATGTTTTTTTTAAGGGATATCTCGTTGGAAATGGATTGATTTAATGTATTTCCGTCTGGTGTCATATAGATGATTTCATCATACTCCCGTTCTTCCTTTAATCCAGTAATACACTTGTCTATAGGCTCGACCATTAATACCATTCCCGCACCCCCACCAAATTGATAGTCGTCCACTTGTTTATAATTGCCTGTTGAATAATCCCTCAAATTATGGAAATATACTTCAACCAGACCTTTTTCTATAGCTCTCTTTAAAATTGAAGCTTCAAAAGGACTTTTTAATAGTTCCGGCAAAACAGTGATTATATCTATACGCATGGTTGTCTTAGAAATTCATCAAAAATAAGGGTTATTGCGTAAACGTATTTTTCCAAAAGTAGTGGAAGCAGTGTTCGTCTTTTTTCCACTCCAATCGCTCATATAATTTTTGTGCTGGATTATCGGTAGTGGTTTCTAGTGCCAAGCCTTTATAATTCTCTCTGGTGCAATGGATTTTTGAATGCTTTAGTAACGCTTCTCCCGCTCCCTTTTTTCGATGTGCTAGTGCCACAAACAAATCATTCAAAATATAGAAAGGTTGCAAGGATACCGATGAAAAGGTTTTATAGAGTTGTGTAAAGCCGATTATCTCCCCTTCATTAATTGCTACAAAAATGATTGATTCATTGTTGCGCAAACGCTCCTCAAGAAAAGCGCTGGAGGCACTTAAATCTGTTTCTTGATTGTAGAATATTCGGTATTCATTGAATAGCGGAGCGATAAACGCTACATCTGATAGGATTGCTCTTCTAACTTTCATCATACAAAATAGTTATTTGGTAAAGCTAAAGATTTCCCAGTGTATTTTTTATAAGGGGATCAATGAAAAAACTCCCTGTAAAAGGGAGTTTCTGGTTTACTCGATAACCGATATTTAAAATGCTCCGACGCTTGCGTCGAAATCAATGGTAATTATCCTTTTAATGTCTCGTGGGCTTGCCCAAAGGTTAGTTACTTTTTTTGCTTGTTCAGCTCGTCCTGTAATTGACGACTGATTTTTTGTTCACGTTCCAGTGCACGTCGTCTATGTTCTTCATATTCTTTTTCTACATCGGCAAGTGCTGTTTTTGCCTGATGGGTTAAAAAGTTACTGTTTCTAAATCTATAGATGAAAAACAACAAGAACAATAACAGTGCGAAAATGATTGACCAAAGTATCAGGTTATACGTTCCCTTGCTCACCAAAGCCCCAAAAAACGACATACTATCCTTTTCCTCGGTTACGGTCTCCAAATTATTGGTGGTTTCTTGAAGCTGGGAATTTAATTCTTCTATTTTTGAGTTATTGCTTTCTATTGTGGCGGATAAGTTTTTTATTGATGTGTTGGCACTATTGATGGAATCAAAAATATTTTTTTTGATTTTCGCCAAGTCTCCTATACGCACCACTTCATAACGAATACCGTTTGCCCTATAATTACCTGATTTTTTTTCAAGTTGTTGAAATTGTCCGACAAGGGTATTGTCTGGACTGGACTCCGATTGATCGTCTTGCGCTAAAATTGGTAAAAAAGTAATAAATAGGGTGAGGGTGAAAAATACTTGTAAACGTTTCATGATAAATATTGCGTATAAATTTAGATTGAGGGAACTGCGAAATTACACGAATAAAGTTAAGATTGAAAAGAAAAATCTTTTAATAAAAGATACATGCTAAAATTTAGGTTTTAATAGTAGGTATAGCGTCTTACTTTAGCAATGTATTTTGCCAATCGAATCACTTGGTGGGAGTACCCATACTCATTGTCGTACCAAATATAAAGCACCAAACTTTTTCCGTCTGCGGATACTAGGGTCGCCTTACTATCATAGATAGAAGGGGCAGAGGCACCCACAATATCAGATGATACCAATTCATTGCTCAAGGAATACTGAATCTGTTCAACAAGATCACCCTCAAGTGCATACTTTTTTAAAATGGTATTGATACTTTCTTTGGAGGTCTTGTTTTTCACCTCAAGGTTTAGGATTGCCAGTGAACCATTGGGAACTGGAACTCGAATGGCATTGGATGTCAATTTTCCTTTTAAAGAAGGCAACGCTTTGGCAACTGCTGCTCCTGCACCAGTTTCGGTTATGACCATATTTAGCGCAGCAGCCCTGCCTCTGCGGTATTTGCTGTGCATGTTGTCCACTAAATTTTGGTCATTTGTATAGGCGTGGATGGTCTCTAAATGTCCTTTTTTTATCCCAAGGGAATCTTCAATAACTTTTAATATTGGGGTAATGGCATTGGTAGTACAGGATGCTGCCGAAAATATTTTTGTCTTATCCGGGTCAAAATCTTTTTGGTTTACACCGTGTACAATATTAGGTACTTCTTTTCCTGGTGCGGTTAGCAATACCCTACTGGCTCCTTTAGCTTCTAAATGTCTGGAAAGTGCTGCTTTGTCCCTAAAAGCACCGGTATTGTCAATAATAAGTGCATTATAGATTCCAAATTGCGTGTAATCCAAAGCTTCGGGTTTGTCTGCACTGATGAATAGTACCGTTGTGCCATTTACGACCAAGGCATTTTTTTTCTCATCAACATCTACGGTGCCCATAAACTGTCCGTGTACGGAGTCGGTTTTTAACAATGCCGCTCTTTTTTCCAAGACCTCTTTGTTGATCAATCCCCTAACCACAACGGCCCTAAGTCTAAGTTGGCTGCCTCTTCCGGTTTTGGCAACTAATTCTCTGGCAACTAATCGGCCAATTCTACCAAATCCATAGAGCACAACATCTTTCGGTTTTATTTCTTTGGATGCTTGGGCATCTTTGAGTTTTTCCAAAACGAATGATTTAACATTCAGGTGATTGTTGTCGTCCGAATGATATTCGTAGGTCAACTTTCCAATATCTAATTTTGAAGGAGGTAGGTTGATATCGTTAATGGCCCTAAGAATTTCAACCGAATCAAAGATTGAAATGGGTTTTTGCACAAATTCCCCGGCGTATTCATGGAGATTAATAATATCGCTTACATTTTTATCGATGATTTGATTTTTAAAGAGTACCACTTCAATGGCTTTGTCATACCAAAGGTCACTGATAACCTTAATGAATTCCGTAGTAGCTTTTCTTCTGTCCGCCTGGAATGCAAGTTCTTTCTCGTAAGACTTAATATCACTCATATCTATTGGTTGGAGATGTTGTTTTTTTAAATGCTCGGCAAAATTAGATATTTCAAACGTTTTCGTAAAAGATTTTACACATAAAAATAGCACCCGATTTTGGGTGCTATTTTTAACTCAATTTAATTTATACGTTTTATTGAAGGATAAGACGTTCTTTTTCGCCTTTCTCGTTGATCATGGTAAAACTTGTTCTGCCATATCTGGAGATTTCATCAAAAAGCTCCTTAGCATCTTCAATGTTACTGATTGGTTTGTCATCCACTTCCGTAATTACCTTGTTCTTTAAATCGTAACGGTTATAACCTTCAGGTACATCAGTGATCTTTACTCCCTTGCTTACCCCATAAGTCTTTTTATCTTCTTTGGATAAATTCTTTACCGTAAAACCAACAGTAGGCAATTGAACGGTCTGTTGCTTTTTAAGGGTTACCCTCTTTGTAATTCTTTTACCTTCTCGGTCTACTACCACTTCTATAATATCATCAGGTCTTTTTGAGGATAAATATCCGGTGAGTTCAGAAAACTTGCGCACAAGCACATTATCAACTTTTTTGATGATATCTCCTGATTGTAGTCCAGCTGCTTCCGCTCCTGAGTCCTCCTCAACTTGAGAAATATAGACTCCCTCAATTTCGTTCAATCCCATTTCAATAGCTTGTCTAGAATTTACGTTTGCAGCAGAGATGCCCAACAGTCCTCTTTGCACATTGCCAAACTCCATGATGTCTTCTACCACCTTTTTAGCGATATTGCTAGGTACTGCAAACGAGTAGCCTACATAAGACCCTGTTTGTGAGGTGATGGCCGTATTTATACCAATTAGATCACCATTCGTATTGACCAATGCGCCACCGCTATTACCAGGGTTCACGGCTGCATCCGTTTGGATAAAGGATTGATTTCTGCCCAATGACCTTGCTTTAGCACTTACGATTCCCGCAGTTACCGTTGAAGTCAAGCTAAAGGGGTTTCCAACAGCAAGCACCCATTCACCGATCTTGGCATTGTCCGAATCACCAAAAGCTAGATAAGGAAGTGCTTTTTCAACATCAATTTTTAAGAGCGCTATGTCGGAGCTTGCATCAGCGCCAATGACCTTGGCATCGTACGTCTTATTGTTGTTCAAGGTTATTTCCAATTGACTGGCCTTGGCAATAACATGATTATTGGTGACGATATAACCATCAGGTGAAATAATTACGCCAGAACCCGTACCTACTTGTGGGGTTTGTTGACGTTCAAACCCATAAAAGAAATCGGCTATGCTATTGGAGCCTTTATTTAAGGTAACGTTTTTAACATGTACTACTGCATTCACAGTTTTTTCTGCTGCAACGGTAAAATCAACCTCATTAATTCCGGCACCCTTTGCAGAGGTCGCCAAGCCACTTGTGCTTATAAAAGGTGTTTCCTGATTTTCCGCAACCCATTTATAGGTGTCTTTTTCAAAAAATAATTTGTAAGCTCCTAACGTTATTGCTCCTGCAAAAACAGATACTAGGAATAAATTGGCAATTCTTTTCATAATTCTATAAAAATTTAACTTTTTCCATTAACAAAACTAACTCAATTCATTTTTTGATTTCATCAGTTTAACTCGTTTTTAACTACAAAAAAATCCTTAAAGAATACCCTATATTTGTTCCTTTGCAGGCAACTATGGTACTACAATTTTTTAAATATCAAGGTACGGGAAATGATTTTGTAATCATTGATAATCGTCTACAAACTTTTCCCAAAAACGATACCAAATTGATTGCCAAGCTTTGTGATAGAAAATTTGGCATTGGGGGAGATGGTCTCATTTTATTGGAAAATGACAAAATGTCGGATTTTAAAATGGTCTACTACAACGCTGACGGAGCAGAAAGTACGATGTGCGGGAACGGGGGCAGATGTTTGGTAGCTTTTGCCAACTATCTGGGTGTTATCAATGGTAAGACTTCGTTTAATGCTATTGACGGATTACACCATGCTACAATTGTGGACGACATTGTAGAACTGAACATGACGGATGTGGACGAGGTCAAAATAAAACCTGCGTATAGTTTTCTGGATACAGGGTCGCCACATCATGTACAGCTCATAGAAAACCTATCAAAGTTGGATGTGCAAAAAGAAGGTGCCAAGTTACGTTATGGGCTTTATGGACAGGTTGGAAGCAATATAAACTTTGTTGAACAGTTGGACAGCAACTCTTTTGGGGTGAGAACTTATGAAAGGGGTGTTGAGGATGAGACACTTTCATGCGGAACAGGGGTAACGGCAGTTGCCATTGCTATGCACAAATTGGGTAAAACATCTTTGAACAGTATTGAAGTGAGTACTCCCGGTGGAAATCTGACCATTAGCTTTGATCATCAAGAGGGTTCTTATAGGAATATCTATTTAAAAGGATCGGCAAAACAGGTCTATAAAGGTGAAATTAAATGGTAAACCTTAAAGGAAAACAAGTTAGTTTAAGGGCTTTGGAGCCCAAAGATTTGGATTTTCTGTACCAATTGGAAAATGATACTTCAATTTGGGAGATAAGCGGCACATTAAAACCTTACTCCAAAAAAGTACTTCGGTTATATCTTGAAAATGCGCACAGGGACATTTTTGATGTGAAGCAATTACGCTTGTGCATTTGTGATAATGATGATAAAAGTATTGGGTTAATAGACCTATTCGATTTTGACCCGAAAAACAGAAGGGTAGGGATAGGGATAGTAATTGCAAGACCTGAAGATAGGAATAAAGGTTTGGGTGCGGAGGCACTTTCCCTCTTATGTAATTACGCCTTTTCAATTCTGGATGTTCACCAACTTTATGCCAATATATTGGAAGAAAATACGGCAAGTATTTATCTATTTGAAAAAATGGGCTTTCAAAAAATAGGCGTAAAGAAAGAGTGGATTAGAACCAATAACGGTTTCAAAAATGAGATCATGTTTCAAAAAATAAATTCCCATGCTTAAAAAAGTACTTTGGGCAACTGCCATTCTGGGACTTCTAATATGTGGTTTCCTAGCATATCAGATCTATAGCGCAATTTTTAGCCCTAATACCAGCTTTAATAATGATGAAGCTTTTGTATACATTCCGTCCGATGCTACTTTTTCTGATGTAAGGATTAATTTGGAACCATTGGTCAAGGATATGTCAACTTTTGAGGCTGTAGCGGAACGCAAAGGATATGTAACAAATATTAAAGGTGGAAAGTTTGCCCTAAAAAAAGGGATGAACAACAATGAGATGATCAATTCTCTTCGAAGTAAAAATATCCCTGTAAAAGTGTCGTTCAACAATCAAGAGTCCTTAAGTGCCTTAGCAGGAAGGATAGCCCAACAAATAGAAGCAGATAGTGTGGAGCTTGTTAAGAGTTTCAATGATGCCGAATTTTTGGAAAGTATAGGTTTGAACGAAGACTCCAAATTAGGGATGTACTTGCCCAATACCTATGAATTCTTCTGGAATACCAATGCGAAGAACTTTAGGGATAAAATGTATAAGGAGTACGAGCGGTTCTGGAATGCTGAACGATTGAAAAAAGCTGAAGAATTAAACCTTTCTCCTTCCCAAGTGATTGCCCTTGCGGCGATAGTACAAAAGGAAACAGTAAAAGTAGAGGAACGACCACGAGTGGCCGGAGTATACCTAAATAGAGTGAGAAAAGGTATACTGTTGCAAGCTGATCCAACGGTTATTTATGCCATTAAAAAGGAGACGGGGAATTTTGATACTATTATCAAGAGGGTCTTATATCGAGATTTGGAGATGGATTCTCCCTACAATACGTATAAATATGCTGGTATTCCTCCAGGTCCGATTGCCATGCCCGACATCTCTTCAATAGATGCGGTTTTAAATCCAGAAAAACACGATTATTTGTTTTTTGTAGCCGATGTTTCCAATTTTGGATACCACATGTTTGCCAAAACCCTAGCGCAACACAACCGAAATAAAGTGCAATATACCCGATGGTTGGATTCCAAAAAAGTGCGCCGATAATACCTTTTGTCGTTAATTTTCAGTGATTTAACGGATTTTGGGCCTCATTTAAGAAAATCTTATGAACATCATGCTTCAAATGAAAAACACTGCCCTTATATTTGCCGCCCTAATTTAGTTGTACCGTTTTTGGTGCATCAGAACGCTAAATATGAAAGTTATGAAAAGATGGATAAGCTTTGTTTTGCATCTGGCCATGATTGTAATTTTGACAAGTTTTGGCTCGTATACCGTGACGAAAAAAGTGGACTATAAAGTTCCCGATTCGTTAAAAGTAAAAGCCAATACTGAAATCTTGGTTCTTAAAGATTCTTTGGATTCTTCCAAAGATTTAAAAATTAAACCTCCTTTTTTGGGAAAAGCGTACAATGGATTTAAAGAAGCCCTGGCTTTTAAAGAATCCCAAGGAAGGTATTCTGTTATTAATACGTTTGGATATCTTGGAAAGTATCAATTTGGATTGAGTACGCTCAGTTTAATGGGAGTACACGATGCGGGTAACTTTTTGAATGACCCGGCGCTTCAAGAAAAAACATTTGAAACCAATATCGCAAGAAACAAATGGATTCTGCGTAGGGATATCAAGCGTTTTAACGGAAAAAGGATAAGAGGAGTTGAAATTACTGAATCTGGTATTTTGGCCGCAGCACATCTAGCTGGTGCCGGAAATGTGAAAAAATACCTACGTTCCTATGGAAAGAACGATGTCGCGGATGCGTATGGAAGTAGTATTTCATATTACATTCGAAAATTTGCAGGCTATGATATTTCCATTATAGCGCAAAAAAGAAATGCAAAAGTTTGATAATTTACTTTTGAAATAAGTCTACTAAACCCAGAATCTAATTCTGGGTTTTTTTATGCTTGAATAATAAATATTGTGGGTCTTTTATTAAGGTCAATGGCTATTTCGCTCCACTCATGTGCAATTTTGGTTCTAATGAACTCTGTGGGCAAGGTAATATCACAGGCAACGCATAATCTTGTGCTTTTTTGAAGTGTTTTCGTTAACTCCTTCAAAAGCTTATCATTTCTATAGGGTGTTTCCATGATTATTTGCGATTGGCCTTTTTCTCTCGAAATGCGCTCCAGACTCTTGATTTTTGATTTACGTTCAGAAGCATCTATAGGAAGATAACCATTAAATGCAAAATTTTGTCCGTTCATACCACTGGACATCATGGCCATTAGAATAGACGATGGCCCTACCAAAGGAACAACCTGTATTCTTTTTTCGTGAGCAACTCTAATTACCTCTGCGCCTGGATCGGCAATTCCCGGACAGCCCGCTTCGGATAATATACCTATATCAAAACCACTGATGCAAGGTTCTAAAAACTCGGGGATAACGGCTGGGTCGGTAAATTTGTTCAATGTTTCAATATGCAAAGCGGGTTGCGCCTTACCCGGGCTTATTTTTTTTATGAAGTGCCTTGCGGTTTTTTCGTTTTCTACAATATAATGATCAGTGTTTTCAATAGTTCGCTTTATGGAAATTGGTAATACCTCAAGAGGGGCATTGTCCCCAAGTGTAGTAGGAATCAAGTATATTTTGCCTACAACGAGGCTTGGTTTAGGGTCTTCCATACGTTAACTTACTTTTTTTGCAATCGCTTCACAGGCAGTATCGACCATCTGGTACACATTTTCAAAACCGTCCGTTCCTCCATAATAGGGATCAGGGACTTCAGTGATACCTAAATCAACTTCGTCCAAGAGTAATTTTACTTTTTTTTCTTCTGATTCTGAAGTTGCCAAGCGTATTACGTTATCAAAGTTATTTTTATCCATGACATAGATAAAGTCGAAAATGTTAAAATCGTCTTTGGAAAATTGCCGACACGTTTGAAGGCTTATATCGATTCCATGTTTTTTAGCTACTGATATTGATCTTCTGTCCGGCGGATTGCCAACATGATAACCAGCTGTTCCAGCGGAATCTACAATTACCTTGTCTTTATCAACCTTAGATTTTAATATCCCCTCGGCCAAGGGTGACCTGCATATATTTCCTAAGCAGACCATCAAGACTTTGGTTTTCATTAAGTGTGGGGAGTTATTAAGAGAATTTTTTGCTTAGGTCTTCTATGTACTTCCTAAACTGTTTATCCGTCTCGGCTAAGTTGTCCACTGTTTTGCAAGCATGCAATACGGTGGCATGGTCCCGCTTTCCAATTTGCGACCCTATACTGGCCAGAGAGGCTTTTGTGAATTTTTTTGCAAAGAACATGGCCAATTGTCTCGCTTGTACAATATGGCGCTTTCTGGTTTTGGATTGCAAGGTAGCTACATCCATCTCAAAATAATCCGAAACGACTTTTTGTATATAGTCTATAGAAACTTCTCGCTTGGTATTTTTTACAAACTTTTCTACCACTTGTTGCGCGAGTTCCAACGTCACTTCCCTTTTGTTGAATGAGGATTGTGCTATCAAAGAGATGATAGCGCCTTCGAGTTCGCGGATGTTTGTCTTTATATTTTTCGCTACGTGGTCTATAATTTCATCTGGCATCTCAACACCATCACGATAGAGCTTGTTCTTTAAGATAGAAATTCTGGTCTCAAAATCTGGACTCTGCAATTCGGCGGAAAGTCCCCATTTGAAACGGGATAATAACCGTTGTTCTATATCCTGCATGTCCACAGGAGCCTTATCGGAAGTTAAAATAACCTGTTTGCCGTTTTGGTGTAAGTGGTTGAATATATGAAAGAAAACGTCTTGTGTACCCGATTTACCGGATAGAAACTGTACATCATCAATAATGAGTACATCTATCAATTGGTAAAAATGGATAAAATCGTTTCTAGTATTCTTTTTTACGGATTCTATATACTGCTGCGTAAATTTTTCTGCTGATATATAAAGAACAGTTTTTTCTGGATATTTATCCTTGATTTCAACACCTATGGCATGGGCCAAGTGTGTCTTTCCCAAACCGACTCCCCCAAAAACCAACAATGGGTTAAAGGAAGTGCCTCCAGGTTTATTGGCTACCGCCATACCTGCAGACCTCGCCAGACGATTGGAGTCACCTTCAAGAAAATTCTCAAAGTTATAGTTTGGATTTAACTGCGATTCTATCTTTATATTCCGTATTCCTGGAATAACAAAAGGGTTCTTGAGCTCGGGACTTTTTGAAGTAATAGGCACGTCTAATTCTTGTGGTCCAACAGCTGTTCTATTTGAGCTTGGTATCCGTTCTGTGAACGGTTCTTTATTACCGTACTTATTTTCCATTTTAATGATGTAAATAAGTTTTGCGTTATTTCCCAATTCCTTGGTTAGTGCAACTTTTAAAAGCTTCACGTAATGTTCCTCTAACCACTCATAAAAAAATTTACTGGGCACTTGTATGCTGAGGGCTTTGTCTGTTAACTTGATAGGCTTTATAGGTTCAAACCAAGTTTTGAATGCCTGCGGTTGGATATTATCCTTGATAAAAGCCAAACAGTTGTTCCACACGGAATTTGCAGTCACACTCATAAAAGTTTTTCCTTAGTTTTGTTGGTTAGCTTAAAGCTATAATTAAAACATCTAAGGGGAAATTAGATGCTCTTTGGATGCGACAAATATGTGAACAAATCTTTGAAAAAAAAAATCACTTAGTGGTTGAATATTCTATTTTTTTTTCGCAT
>JBCCEC010000098.1:0-12314 GCA_039030475.1 Bacteroidota bacterium | reverse complement strand
TTTTGTATGGCGTAAAACAAAAAAAGACCCCCATAAAAATGAGAGCCTTTTATAACGTGATCGCGATAGGATTCGAACCTATGACCGTCTGCTTAGAAGCGTCTTTGGAAAAAAATCTTAAAACAAGAAATCTATTATAATTTATTGATTTTTAGTAATATACATAATCCTTCATGTCAATTGATATCGTTTGATATCAACCATTTGTTTGCAAATTGTTTGCAAATTTTTTTACTAACTTGAAGAATATGAGGACGTATTTAATGCTTTTATTGGATACTCGAAGAGCCAAAAAAGATGGCTCTTTTCCCATTATTTTTCGCCTTACCCACTTACGAAAAACAACTTCTATTTCAACTGGGTATTCAATATTAGAAAAATATTGGGACTCCCAAAAATGCACCATAAAAAAGACCTACACCAAAGTAGAATCCATAGCAAGATTGAATACTTTGCTCCTCAAGGAGGAGGCAAGGGCAAATGATATTATCAACAGACTTTATGATAGCGGAAAGCTTAACTATCTATCCATTACGCAAGTAAAAAACAGAATAACCCAAAACAGTACTTATGTCTCATTCTAAAGATTTGGAGAGTCTTTAGCGGAAGACCTTAAAACGGCACATCGTTATGGAACTGCTAGAAATTATACAGGCATTATCTCTATTTTGAGAACTTTCACCAAAGGAAAGGATTTAAAGTTCAATGAATTGAACTATGATTTCATTAAAAAATTTGAGCGTTATCATTTGGCCAAAGGCAACGGGTATAATAGTCTTTCTACTTATTTAAGGGCCATCAAAGCCATTTATAATAAAGGGATCAAAGCAGGATTAATAGAACGGGAAGCTTATCCCTTTACGCACTATTCCATAAAGCAAGTCCCTACGGAAAAGAGAGCACTACCAATTGAGAACATTAGAAAAATAATGAATTTAAAACTTCCTAAGGATATGGTTCTCTTTCGATACCGTAATTACTTTATTTGCTCCTTTCTGTTATATGGTATGAACTTTACGGATATGGCTTACCTTAAAGTCGCTAACATCATCAATGGTCGCATTAAGTTCAGGCGAAAGAAAACAGGTAAATTGTATGATATCAAAATTACTGGTCAGCTTTCGGAAATACTCAAAATCTATCTTGAAGGAAAATCAAATGAAGATTATATTTTTCCTGTTATCAAAAGAGAAAGTCCTTCATTACAAGAACGGGAAATCTCTTGGGAACGTCAACGCTACAATAGAGGTTTAAAAATCATTGGTGAAATGTGTAGTATTGAGCAGAAACTGACAACCTATGTTTCTCGACATAGTTTTGCAACCCAAGCCATGTTAAATGACATTCCTCTACAGGCTATATCTGCAATGCTCGGACACAGTAAATTAAATACTACTCAGATTTATTTGAAGTCCTTACCAACAAATATATTAGACAATTACAATGAACAATTAATTGCTGCAATCTAAAAACTCATGTACATTAAGTACAATGTATACCTATACACATTATGATTAGTCAATTTTTGCCTGAGTCTTTATCTTTAAATTGAATAGTAACGTATTACGGACAGACTGACAAGTCTTCTAAATCGCTGATTTTTAAGCTATCCCTATGGAGGGATTGCTATTAGATTCTAAAGTCAATTATTTACGAAAAGTCTGGCAATTTGTATTGCCTCTTTTTGAACTTTATCGCCCAGTGTATTACTAATCAAAACAACCACTACTTGGTCATCTGGATACATGTAGACAGTAGACCTACCGCCAGGGCCAGCACCATTCGACAACATCGAAGTCCGTCCATTTCTGGTATTTGTGCCTATTCCTAGATTTGAAGTATAAATCATTTCTCCGTTTTTGGGTTTCACTTGCTGCTTTGAATATTCGTAAGTTTCTTCATTAATAGTTCTCTTAGACATATAGGCACTCCAAATTTTGGCTATAGCATGGGCAGAAGCATTAAAACCGCCACCTCCGAACTTACAGCTGTTGTTCACAGGTCTAGTTTTTACAATTTTTCCATTTTCTATGTCGTAAAAAGAAGTAATATTTTCGGGATAGGTTTCTATGGGGCCATCTAACTGGATTCGTTTTGCCTCGCTCGGAACGAATATCTTTTCTTCCATTAGCTCCGTAAAAGGTTTTTTTCCAACTTTCTCAAGAATAGCACTCAAAAGAACATATCCGAAACTTGTATACGACACTTGCTCGCCAGGATTTAAGAGTAAAGAATCCCTGACGAAGACATCCAAAGCTTCCAGAGGTGTTTTACATCTGAACTGACTTATAGAATCCCACTCTTTCCAACCATCTTTATAATGGCGAATCCCAGAAATATGTGCCAGCAAATGCTTAGAGGTAATCTGATGGAGGTGTTTAGGTAAACTCGGTAGTATACTACCAATCTCTGCATTAATGTTTAACTTCTTTTCTTCAACCATTTTCATGGCCAATAAACCTGTCAAAGGTTTTGAGATGCTATATATTCTGAATACGGTATTCTGGTCTACGACCTCCTTTGTTTCAATATTCTTGTATCCAAAGCCTTGGGCTAATACAGTTTTCCCTTTGGCCATAATTGCAGCACTAATACCAACATGGCTGTTTTGGTGAACAATTGAATCTAAAATGAACTTAGCTTTTTCAATTTTATCACCAGAATCGTTCTGGGCAAAAGCCATAAAGACAATAAAAAAGCAAATTATACTACTTTTACATTCCATCGTTGTTTCTGTTTTTTAGAATATTCTTGTTTATTCCACGCAAATTCCCAAATATGATAGGATTAAGATAAGCGTGGCCTTTCAGTCAAAAGCTCTGAACATTTTTCTTAATCATTTTATTGAAATCGGTAGGCAATCCCTAGGTGGAATACCTTGTACATATTGGTTACATTTCTCTGAAATCTCTTGTTCATTCTGTCTGTAAGTTCTTGTTGCGCAATTTCAGATAAAGCGGCAGTTCCAAAAAACTCGTATTGAGGTTCTGGATATTGACCCCATGCAGGGGTCCATTCAAACCCTGTCGAAAGCCCATTTTTAAAATTGTACTGATACCCAATGCCAAGTGCCACTCCCCAACCTGCTGGCCTTGTTTGTTGAATCTCAAGGTTTCCTGAATAGCTTTCGTTGGCTATCTCTCGATTTCTTGAATCGAATAACATGGTTTCGGTATCTTTCCCATTGTAAACAAATCCTCCTGAGAGATAGGGTCCATATCTAATCGGGATGTATCTGACTTGTGCCAAAAAGCGTTGGGCCACAGACTCAGACGAACTCAGTAGTCCATCTAATCCAGAGGATTGAGCATTGAAAGATGAGTCATCTCTTTTGATTCTATCTTTTACTTGATAAATCAGACCAGCATATATCCTATCAGTAAAATGATATCCTATGGCAATGCTTGGTTTAAAACTACCTCCAGTTGGGAGCTCTCCGAATCCAAGTCCAATTTGCCAAGAATTTTCAATAACTCCTTTATTATTTTGTCCTTTTGCGATGTTTAAACCAAAGAAACAAGAGGTTATTATAAGTATGCGAATCAGTTTCATTGTTTTATACAAATGATAGAGTATTATTAGTGGATATGTGAAAGCTCTAGTTCAGAATTCAAGTTGTAATTGTTTTGGATAGCCTTATTTGATACTGCCAACCGATTCTATCAGGTCTTCTTTTGTAACTGGAATTTTACGTATTCTTTTACCACAGGCATCGAAAATCGCATTTAAAACCGCCGGTGCTAGCGGAGGGGTTCCTGGCTCTCCTAGGCCTGATGGGCGTTCATCGCTCTCGATGAAAATAACTTCGATCTTTGGCAATTCATCCATTCTAAGAACCTTGTTGTCATGAAAATTACTTCTTTGAATTGCTCCGTTTTCAATTTCCACACCACCATATTTTACTGCAGATAAAGCCCAAATAATACTTCCTTCTATCTGTCCCTTGCCAAAATGTGGGTTGATGACCATGCCACAATGTACCACCGCCGTTATCTTTTCCACCGTGTAACCAAGTTCTCCTTCCATGGTCACTTCTGCAATTTCCGCACATACGGTGTCTCCGAAACACATCATGGCCAACCCTTTCCCACCTCCATCCAGAGTTTCTTTTGACCATAACCCATTTGCCTAGATCTAGGATAGAACTTCTATTTGTATTTGACGTAACAGCTTTTTTCTGGGCAGCATTCGTTCAATGGCCGCCTGGGACATTTCTTTTGGGTCTCCCCAATCCACTTCATGGCTTAACAATTCTAAACGATAGTCCAATGGGTCTTTTCCCAAGTAATGTGCTAATTCATCAACAAAGCATTCTTTTGATAAGGCCGCGGAATGTTCGCCAACACTGCGCCAAGCCCCATATTGCAGCAATGTCTGAACTTTACTTCGGTAACATCGAATATTGGGAAATGCATAATAGTGATCCCACTTTGTGGACCAAACCGCATAATTAATGGTGCAGATTGCCTGATTTTCTATGGCCGCAACGGACTTTTCAGATGTTATTGCGGCGGTCATGTAATTTTTGAGGTAGGGTTGGCAATGATCGTTCTTTATCTCATCCTCTCTGGTCCATGTAAGTTTTACTGGTTTGCGAATCTTTTTTGAGATAAACGCTGCTTCTATGGAAGTATCTGCTGCATAACGTCGACCGAAAGAACCACCAGATTTTAAAACATGAATTTTTACTTTTTCTTCAGGTATTTGCAGAGCTTTGGATACGTTGTTAATTGTTTTCTCAGGGTCTTGAATACCAACCCAAATTTCACAGACATCATCCTGAAAATGCGCTGTAGCATTTAGAGGTTCCATAACGGCATGCGTCTGATATGGGGTGTTGTATTCCATTTCCAAAATCTTGTTTTCAGTATTTTGAAAACAAGGCTCAACATCTCCAAGGTCCATACTCATGATAGCTGGAGAATCTTTCAAAGCGGCCATATCCTCATTTAAAGACACAATATTCCTATTGGCATTTTCTCCACCATCCCATTCTACCTTAAGTCGTTTTCGTGCTTTAATGGCAATCCAAGTGGAGGAGGCCACTATTACAACCCCATCATAAACATATCCTACAATTGAATGCAGACTATCTTTGATTTTTTGTGGTATGGCTATTGGAAACACGTCTATCACGCCTTCCATCTTCCTCACTTCAGTATCATCATAGTTTTTGATTCTTCCTCCGTAAATTGGACACCTTTCAATTGAAGCGTACACCATACCTGGAATGTCCATATCAATACCGTATCTCATGTTTCCGGAAACGACATCTTTGGTTATTCGGTTTTTAACCGATTTCCCGACATACACGTACTCCCCAGGTTTTTTTAAAACAACATGTTCAGGTATAGGTATCTTCGCAGCTTCACCTGCTAATTCCCCGAAGTCAAATGTCCGATTCGTTACCCTATTTGTAACTTTACTGTTGTTTACCTCCAAAACTATTGGGTCTACACCCCATTTATTAGCCGCTGCTTGCTTTAAGAGGGCTTTTGTCGTAGCGCCGGCAGTACGAACGGCATCCCATGTCCGCGCTATTGAACCGCTGCCCCCCGTGGTACCCATTTCAAGCCAAGTGTATTTTGGGTCATAGAAAGCTTGTTCTATCTTTATTTTGGACCAATCCGCGTCAAGTTCATCTGCAATAATGGTCGGTATGGCGGTTCCCGTACCTTGGCCCATTTCATGTTTGGTGAGCATTATGGTAATCTCGCCATTAGTATCAATGGTTATGAACTTGTTGAACTCAATATCAGCTGTATTTTCATCGAATAAAATAGATTTACCGTATGCGGGAAGGCGGATTGATACCATCAATCCACCTCCAATTTTGCTGCCGACCTTTAAAAAATCACGTCTATTCATCATCTAATCCATTGATTTTTTTGCAGCGGATTTTATGGCGTTTTGAATTCTCGAATACGTCCCGCAACGACAAATATTTCCTTTCATTGCTCTTTCAATCTGCTTATCCGTTGGATTAGGAATACGTTTCAAAAGGGCTACGGCACTCATAATCTGACCTGATTGGCAATAGCCACATTGGGGAACATCCTCTTCCTCCCATGCCATCTGTATAGGGTGGTTGGACTGCTGGGACAAGCCTTCTATTGTGGTAATAGCTTTGTTACCAATACTATCAATTGGTATACTACAAGAACGCATGGGCATTCCATCTAAATGTACTGTGCAAGCTCCGCATTGGGCTATACCACATCCGTATTTGGTTCCATATAATTTTAACTTATCCCTTAAAACCCACAATAGTGGTGTATCAGGTTCAATATGGACAGGATAGATTTTATTATTGATTTTTAAAGAGTAATGAGCCATTGTCAATTATTTTTAATTGCCCTTAATTCAGTGGTTGATATCGCAGGAGTTTCATTTTCCCAAGCGTTTTGGATATAGTTAATGACATCCACGATTTCTTTTTCACTAAGATGTATTGGTTTCATACCCCCTTCAAACGGTGAGCCATAGCTGATGAGCTGCACTGCGCGTTTGGTTTGGTCAATGGAAATCTTATTGGACTTAATTAGTGAAGGGTAAATTCCAGTAATGCCATTTCCGTCAGGTTGATGACAGGTTATGCAATTGGCGATGTATACTTCTTTCCCTCTGGTTATACTTTGCTCTTTGGCGTTGGGTTCACAGGCTGTTAGAGCAAGTATCCAAAGGAAAATTAAAGAGCAGTTTTTCATTGTCTACGCTATTTTCAGATGTTTTATTACCCTATCGATATAGGTGGCATAAATTAAATATAAGTCCAAAATTAATAGTAGTGAAAATTGATTTTGATAATAATGATGTAAGGATTTTTTCTTGACATCTATTCTCAAGATGAATTGGTGAAAACTACTATTATTGCTTTTGTTGTCACGAATCAATTAGTATCCAAAAAATGAAAGAGCATAAAATAGAATCGAATCAGATTTTTCTTTTAGCGCAGAATTGGCTTATTTTTTTCATTTTGCTTGGAGGTAGTGCTTATCTGGCCTCCGTTCTAGCAAGTAGTTACTTCCCAAGTACCGATAATACTCACAGGCTTATGATGGAAATTAAAACAATGAGCATCAAGCTGTTTAGTGTGCTCAAACCTTTTGTAGAGCTTTTCCTGATTTTTTGGTTGGTAGATTGGGTATTAAAAAAGGTAGGTTTTAGTATTTCGGCAGGTTTAATAAAAAAGAAATGGCGTAAAGAGAAGTTTCTTGTTATTACTCTTTTATTCATTTTTATAATTCTTGCTTTAGTTCTTACCGAAGCTATTTTTTATTTAAAAAGCGTCATACTTCTAATTGGTGGTATCTTAATAGGTATTCGTATAAAGCATGTTAGTTCTGATTCTAAAATATTGGAGATAATCAGGGGGAACATACCTAAGGAGTAGTTCTTTTATTATCAGAACATTAATGTTCGGTGCTGTCCGTTAGCACAAACCTAATTATAGTAAGGAATTATTACATACAAAGGTTTTAAACTGGGGTGTCCAAAAATCACATAAATTTCTATTATGAAAAATCTATGTTTGCCATTGTGTGCGATGCTCTTATTAAGTTTAGAGACATATTCTCAAGATAAAGTGCTGAACAAGATACTTGAGAATCTTAAGGTAGAATTAGTTGAACCCGGCATTGTTTCAACTAGTGATTTTGAGTTTGGAACTACTTTATCCCCAAATGAAGACACTCTTTTTTTTGTAAAGGGATTACCTGGATTTCAACGTACCGTAATTGTTTATGTTGAAAAAGAAGATGACCAATGGTCCGAACCCAAGGTAGCTCCATTTAGTGGCACATATAACGACACAAACCCCTATTTTTCCAAAAAAGGAAATCGTTTATATTTTACATCAAACCGACCATCTGGGATTGAAGATGTAAAGGGGTCAAACATTTGGTATATTGAAAAAACTAAGGATGATTGGTCAGAACCCAAACTGGTAAAGGGTGAAATCAATAACGAGTTTGATATCATTTATCCTACCATCCAGACTGATGGAACTATCCATTTTGTTTCATGGAACAGACCCAATTCTAAAAATGGCGATATCTATATCTCAAAACTTGAGAATGGAAAATATTCGGAGCCAGAACAGGTAGAAGAACTAAATACTCTTGCCAGTGATGCGGACCCAGAAGTGAGCTCTGATGGTAAATATATGTTTCTTACAAGCCAGCGAAAAGGAGGTTTTGGGCATTATGACTTATACATTTCTAAAAGACAAAGCAATGGAACATGGGGAGAACCTATAAATTTAGGTCCAAAGGTGAATACATTTTTTATGGACTCTGATCCTATACTAAGTCCTGATGGGAAAACCTTGTTTTTTTCGAGTGATAAATTTGATACCACCGTTTCTTCAACATCTAATTATAATAGTTATGATTCCATTGTCAAATTCTACGATAAGATTCAAAATGGTAAAATGAATATCTATAAAGCGGAAATTAAAGAGTTGCTAACACATTTGGAATCAAACTATTAATTTTTTTAATCTTGTTGAACCTTGCCAAACCTAATCTGATTTCCTCCATCATTAATTTTACAATAAATCCACTTTGAAGAAACCGTCTTTTTCGAAAGATAGCTTAACTTTAAGGAAGAAATACGATTTGCAATAAAGGTTTGCCACCTCCCATTAAATGAAACTTAGTCCAATAAATATTATCCACGCAATAGTGGTTTGGCAAAGTTTTTTATTTGCCGTTGTTCTGCTTACTCCAAAGTTTTATAAGTTGAAGAGCAATAGATTTTTGTCTCTTCTTTTATTTACGTTGGCACTACAGTTTTCTTATAACCTACTGTATACTAATGGATACTATGCAGAACTTTTATCGCCTTACAGCTACTGTTATGGACTTCTTTATGGACCTTTTATTTTTTTTTACGTTCGCTTTCACCTTTTTAATGATGCTAAGTTTAAGACTATAGATTGGTTTCATTTTTCACCCTTTTTCTTGTATCTCATTTTTACTTTTTTAGGTTATCGTCCTTATAGGGTAATGGATGATTTTCTTTTACCCATAATGCTTTTTTATTGTGTGTTGTCTTTTAAAACTATTTATTCCTACCATAAGACATTACCTTATGTTTCAGCAAAAAACAAGAGTTCACAGGCGAAGTGGTTGTACAGTATCGTTTTTTTGATGTTCGCGATTACACTTTTGAATTTGCTACAATTTTATGTGAACAGGGTTAGATTACTGGGGATAGAAGTTTCGTTGGAAGCATTTGTTCAGCTAAGCGTGCTCCTTTGGATTAACTTGATTTTATATAACGCAATTAAAAACCCTCAGACATTTCAGCGATTATCATATCAAGATTTTGAGATAGGAAAGTTCACTATGTCGAAGAGAAATCTCAATAAGAATCAGAAAAGTGATTTGGAAAAAGTTGCAGAAAAGATAGAACATCATATGAGTACGGAAAGCCCGTATTTAAATCCTGATTTAAGTATTTCTGATTTTTCTAATGCCATAGGCATTCACCCCAAATTACTTTCTCAGGCCATAAACAATGTTATCGGTTATAACTTTTGTGACTATGTTAACTCCTACAGGATTCGATTGGCAAAAGAAAAACTCAAGAAAAATTCTAAAGAAACCCTATCGATTAAAGAAGTTATGTACGATACCGGTTTCAATTCCAGGTCTGTATTCAATACTGCATTCAAAAGTAAAACGGGTATAACTCCTTCCGAATATAGAAAAAAGCATGGAAAGTTTTAAAATATGTTCTGATTCTTGATTCAATACATACTACATCTTAGGCTCAACTACTTTTGCTTAAATATCTAAAGTCACTAAGATGGGATTCAGATTATTGTTACTGGTTGTTTTGTTAGGGTTGAATTACATAGTTTCAGCTCAACAAACAAAGCAATCTGAAATTCGTTGGGATACTTGGGGTGTCCCGCATATTGTTGGGAAAACTGAAACTGAACTTTACTATGGTTTTGGTTGGGCTCAAATGAAGGCACATTGCAATCTCATATTAAAATCATATGGGAAATCTCGGGGGCGTTCAGCAGAGTACTGGGGTGGTGATGAAAACCTCACCCAAGATATGTTGCTGCAAAAGTTGAACATTCCCATCAGAGCTAAATCGTGGTTTGAAGCTCAAGATGTTTCTACAAAACGAATTTTGAAAGCATTTGTGCAGGGAATGAATGATTACTGTAAAGCACATCCTGAAACTATTAAAGAGCATTTAAAACAAGTCTTACCAATACAAAACAGTGATCCTTTAGCCAAATTACAGATGAGTTACCACTTAATGGTCGGAGCTTTTACCCTCCAAAAACAAGCAGGCCTATGGAAAAGTGCGGGTTCAAACGCTTGGGCAATTGCACCATCAAAATCAGAAAATGGAAATCCGATGCTCATGATGCAGCCACATCCTCCTTGGTTTGACGATTATTTGTTCTTTGAATCCCATTTGACCAGTAAAAACTTAAATGTATATGGAATTTCTTTGGTGGGTAGTCCCACTATTGCCATGGGCTTTAATGACCATTTGGGATGGGGTTTGACTTTTAACCAAGCGGACGCTATGGATTTAATTGAACTGGATATTAAAGAGGGATATTACAAAGACAATGCAGATTGGAAAAAGATTCAAGGTAGAACAGAAACAATCAAGATAAAAGAAGGGGAGGGTTTTAAAGAGAAAGTTATCAAGATTAAGGAAACTAACTATGGTTTTCTTATAGATGAAAAAAAAGATAAAGCTATTGCGCTGCGATTGTCAGGACTAGATCGTCCTTTTTTTGATAAGCAGTTCTTGAATATGGCAAAGTCAAAAAATTTGAGACAGTTTGAGAAAGCCATGGAAATGCTCCAATTACCGCTTCAAAACATAATTTATGCTGACAAGCATGGGCAAATATTATATCTCTATAACGGGATAATACCTCAACGACCTTCAGGAGAGTTAAAGGATTGGTCTGGTATTGTCAAAGCTTCTCGGTTAAAAGGTCCAGTTGAATCTTACGTAGACTATCATGACTTACCAAAAATCAAAAACCCGAAAAGCGGTTTTGTGGCCAATTCAAACAACAATCCTTGGACCAGTACATATCCTTTTATAGACGTACCCATTAATTATCCGCAATATATTGCCCCGAAAGCGACAGACAATTTCGATTTAAGGAGTACTCGTTCCTTAAAGTTACTTTTATCCAAGTCAAGACTAAATTTTCAAGATTTGGAGGAAATGCAATCATCTACGTACTCTGAAATGGCAGATAGATGTTTGAATGAACTTATTGATTTTGCTAAAAAATCTAACGATACCGTTCTCATCCAGGCATCAAAAGTATTACAAGAGTGGGACAAAAGACTGGATAACGAGAGTAAAGGAGCCGTACTTTTCGTAAACTGGTATTTCATGGCACGGAAGCAGAAAATATTTCAGACGGATTTTGATTTAAGCAACCCTCTAAACACACCTAATACGCTTACAGAAAACGTAAAACAATTGTTGCTGGATGCTGCTAAAAGAACTTTAGAAAGATATGGTGGTTTGGATGTTCCATGGAAATCTGTTTACAAGACCAGCTATGCTGGCCAATCTGTAGATGGAGGATTAGGAATAGGTGAAATAGGAAGTTTTAATGCAGGTTTCTACCAGCCTATAAACAACTACAAGTACCGGCTTGCAGGCGGGTCTGCTTACACTGCGATAATAGAATTTGGACAATCGATTAAGGCGAAAGGGATTCTGGCTTATGGTAACGCATCTGAAGATGGCTCTCCTTTTAAGGGTGATCAAATCCAATTATTGACTCAAAGAAAGTTACGTTCAATTAACTTTTACAACAAACAAATCAACCAACACTTACATGGTAAAGAAATCTTGGAAATCCACCATTCCTTTGATTAATTCTATATTCAAGTAATAAAATGATCTTTTCATGGGTCTAAGTTTGACTTACCATTTGATAATTTCTTTTTTAAGGGCTAAAGGTGTAAAGAAACTCTTTATGTAGAATCCATTCGACTACAAGGCTTTGCGAAGAAATGATGTGTATGTACACGCTCCTATAATTATCCTATTTTTTTCTGGAGAACAGCTAAAAAGAAGGGGTTCGTTGTCCCCTAAGATTTCTGTCGGTTTCGTAAACTTCCATCCCAACTTCTCCGCGAAGTGGCGATATGACAGCGACTGGACATAACCTTCATACATCCCTCTGACCTCATCCTCACTTGTAAGGATCCACCGGTCGGGACTTTCTCTGCACTTTGTAATTAATGCAGTTTCCATCATGGAACACAATCCACATGATTGTGGTTGCTCCTGTCTGCAGC
>JBCCEC010000097.1:0-12536 GCA_039030475.1 Bacteroidota bacterium | reverse complement strand
CGGAAAGATGTTCCCCCATACGTAAAGGCGGCAAGAGAACCACTTTCTTACGTTGGAATAAATTCAATAGGATTACGTAGAAGAGGATTTACTGCCGATAAGATTAGGGAAGTCCAAAATATTTACCGCATACTTTATCAAAAAAATTATAATAATTCGCAGGCTGCATCTATTATAGAGGCAGAAATGGAAGCGACTCCAGAACGTGATGAGATACTTCAATTTATCAGAGATTCGCAACGTGGAATAATGAAAGGTTATTTTAGCTCAAATTAAGATTATGGCAAGTACTTCAGATATAAGAAAAGGGTTGTGTATAAAATACAACCATGATATTTTCAAAATAGTTGAGTTTCTTCATGTAAAACCGGGAAAAGGTCCTGCTTTTGTTAGAACTAAACTTAAAAGTGTTACCACGGGAAAAGTGATAGATAACACGTTTTCCGCTGGGCATAAAATAGAAGATGTACGTGTAGAAACGAGGTCATATCAATATTTGTATGCTGAAGGAGAAACGTTTCACTTCATGAATACGGACGATTACAACCAAATCTCCTTGGAAAAGAACTCTTTAGATGCCCCGGATTTATTAAAGGAAGGTCAAGTAGTAACCATTCTTTTCAATACGGAAGACAGTATGCCACTTTCAGTTGATATGCCGGCCAGTGTTATTTTAGAGGTTACACATACGGAACCAGGAGTAAAAGGAAATACAGCTACCAATGCTACCAAACCTGCAACCGTTGAAACCGGTGCCCGGGTAAATGTGCCACTATTTATAAATGAAGGTGACAAAATAAAGGTAGATACCGAAAAAGGTGCTTACATGGAAAGGGTAAAAGAATAATCCTTAATGAAATTTCCAAAATCCTATACGCTTAAAGAGATTTCAGAAATCATTGATTCTGAATATGTTGGGGATGCTGATTTCCCCGTTTTGGGCATGAATGAAATTCATGTAGTTGAAAAAGGCGATATTGTTTTTGTTGACCATCCAAAATATTATGATAAAGCACTACAATCAAAGGCAACTACGATTCTTATCAACAAAGACGTAGAATGCCCAGAAGGGAAAGCGCTATTAATCTCTGATGACCCTTTTAACGATTTCAATAAGTTAACTCATTTTTTTCAACCTTTTAGGCATGCCAATACATCCATTGCTGAAACTTCCAAGATAGGAGAAGGAACCATAATTCAGCCCAATACCTTTATCGGGAACAATGTGAAAATTGGAAAGAACTGTGTTATCCATGCCAATGTTTCCATCTATGATAATTGTATTATCGGCAATAATGTGACTATCCATAGCGGAACAGTTTTAGGAGCTGATGCATTCTACTACAAAAACAGACCAGAAGGTTTTGATAAATTGCTTTCCGGTGGAAGAGTAGTCGTAGAGGATAATGTGGATATAGGCGCATCTTGCAGTATTGATAGAGGTGTAACCGCTGATACCACTATTAAAGAGGGCAGTAAACTGGATAATCAGATTCAAGTTGGCCATGATACCGTAATCGGAAAAAAATGCTTGATTGCTTCGCATACTGGTATTGCAGGCTGTGTTGTCATTGAAGATGAAGTTACACTTTGGGGGCAAGTAGGCGTCATTAGTGGTATAACCATTGGTAAGGGAGCAGTCGTTTATGCACAATCAGGAATTGCAAATAGTCTAGAAGGCGGCAAGACTTATTTTGGTAGCCCAGCAGTTGAAGCGAGAGCAAAAATGAAAGAGTTGGCGATGCTAAAGAATATTCCCTCACTACTTAAAAAATCAAAGGAGAAATAGCATAAAAATTACTTTAAGTTTTAGGGGCAAAGCCCTATTTTTGTGCTCCATAATAAACAGAAAATATGAGTGTTCTAGTCAACAAAGATTCCAAAATAATTGTACAAGGTTTTACGGGGAGTGAAGGTACGTTTCATGCAACTCAGATGATTGAGTATGGAACCAATGTAGTAGGGGGTGTAACGCCAGGAAAAGGAGGTCAAGAGCACTTGGGGAAACCTGTTTATAATACAGTTGAAGATGCTGTTAAGGAAGTTGGCGCTGATACCACAATAATTTTTGTACCACCCGCTTTTGCTGCAGATGCCATCATGGAAGCAGCCAGTGCTGGAATCAAAGTTATCATTACCATTACCGAAGGCATTCCGGTTGCCGATATGGTAAAAGCCAATGATTATATAAAAGATATGGATTGTACACTTGTTGGACCAAATTGTCCGGGTGTTATTACTCCAGAAGAAGCAAAAGTAGGTATCATGCCCGGTTTTGTATTTAAGAAAGGTAACGTGGGCATTGTTTCAAAATCTGGTACATTGACCTATGAAGCTGCTGATCAAGTTGTAAGACAAGGACTCGGTATAACCACTGCTATCGGAATTGGCGGTGATCCCATTATAGGAACAACAACAAAGGAAGCGGTAGAACTTTTAATAAATGATTCTGAAACCGAATGTGTTGTTATGATTGGTGAAATAGGAGGTCAATTGGAAGCCGATGCAGCCAAGTGGTATAAAGAAAGTGGCAGCAAAAAACCTATAGTAGGATTCATTGCAGGAGAAACGGCACCAGCCGGAAGAACTATGGGGCATGCAGGGGCCATTGTAGGTGGAAGCGATGATACGGCGCAAGCTAAAAAACGAATTATGAGCGAATGTGGTATACATGTAGTGGATTCGCCGGCTGCAATAGGTATTAAAGTAAAAGAAGTTGTTGGGTAACCAACAGTTAAAACTATTGTAAATCCCGTTTAATACGGGATTTTTTTTCTTCAATACGTAAAACAAAAACTATATTTGGTCAACGACCAACTTCAATAAACTAGGATTAGCATGAAACTTTTAGAAGGTAAAAACGTAATCATCACAGGAGCAAGTAGAGGAATAGGCAAGGGAATTGCCCAAATATTTGGAAAGCATGGTGCAAATGTTGCTTTTACGTATAGTTCCAGTGAAGCACCCGCTTTAACACTTGAAAGTGAGCTAACCGCCATGGGAGTTCATGCCAAGGCCTATAAAAGTAATGCGGCAAGTTTTACGGAATCTGAAGAATTGGTCAAGAAGGTTTTGGAAGATTTTGAAAGTATCGATGTGTTGATCAATAATGCCGGAATCACAAAAGACAATCTTTTAATGCGCATGGGCGAAGAGGATTTTGATAAAGTTATAGAAATCAACCTTAAGTCTGTTTTTAACATGACCAAGGCCGTTCAACGTACCATGTTGAAACAGCGCAAGGGTTCTATCATAAATATGAGTAGTGTGGTAGGTGTAAAAGGTAATGCAGGACAGACGAATTATGCTGCTTCCAAAGCAGGAATGATAGGATTTACGAAATCGGTGGCATTGGAGCTGGGTTCTAGAAATATTCGTTCCAACGCTATTGCCCCTGGATTTATTGAAACTGAAATGACCGAAAAACTTGACGAAAAAACTGTACAAGGGTGGAGAGATGCGATTCCATTGAAAAGAGGTGGAAGCCCTGAGGATGTTGCTAATGCTTGTGTGTTTTTAGCTTCCGACCTATCTGCCTATGTTACGGGCCAAGTCCTTAATGTGGACGGTGGTATGTTAACTTAAGATTGAATGGAAATACGAACGGTACTACTTATAGTTTTGGCAGCAATTGCTGCACTGACCATCGTATTTTATCAGTATTTTCACAAAACCCGTAAGAGGGGGAAATTATCGATTATTCTTGCAAGCCTTCGCTTTTGCGCACTGTTCAGTGGCTTGTTGTTGCTTATTAACCCAAAATTTAAAAAGAACGAGTATTCGCTAGAGAAAACCAATCTTATTGTATTGGTAGATGATTCTTCTTCCATGCAAGGTTCTGCAGAGGAGATAGGGATAAGGGATAAAGTAAGCTCGATTATTGAAAATCCGGAGTTAAATAAACGGTTTTCAATACAACAGTATGGCTTCGGAAGCAAAATCAAACAGATTGATTCCTTTAAGTTCACCGAAAGAAATACTGACATTTCCAACGCACTCAACAAGACCTCAGAAATTTTCTCTAAGAATAATACAGCAATCGTAATTTTTACCGATGGGAATCAAACCTTGGGCAGAGATTATGATTACATCAATTTAGATGAAAATATAACTGTTAATCCTATAGTTATAGGTGACACCACACAATATGAAGACATTGCTATTGGACTCATCAATACCAACACCTATGCATTTTTAAAAAATAAATTTCCTGTTGAGGCCACGGTGTTGTACAAGGGGAGGAAGAATGTATCAAAGACAGTGAGTATTTTACTTGACGGCAAGCGGTTGTACGGAGAAACTATCAATTTTAATGAAGATAAGAGCAGTGCGACAATAAATGCAGAGCTGGAAGCAACGAGTGTAGGGGTAAAATCAATTGAGCTGGTTGTTGAAAGCTTGGCAAATGAAAAAAATAAGGGCAATAACAGCAAAGTAACGGCTATTGAGGTTATTGATGAAAAAACCAATATTGCTGTAATTTCTGGTATCCTACACCCAGATATTGGTACTTTAAAGAAATCGATTGAAGCAAATGAACAACGCTCTGTTTCAATTTTGAAGCCATCTGTCCAAATAGAAAAGCTTTCTGATATCGATATATTTATCCTATATCAACCTAATAGTAGATTCAGGAGTATATACAGACATATCGAAAAAGTTGGAGCAAGTGTTTTTACTATAGCTGGAACAAAAACAGATTGGAACTTTTTAAACCAAGCCCAACAAAACTTTTCAAAAGAAAACTTTAACCAAAGTGAAGAAATCTTGCCAGTACTGAATAATACTTTTAGTGTTTTTGGTCTCGGTGATTTTAATGCCACTGATTTTCCTCCTTTAGAAGGTAATCTGGGGGATATCGAATTAAAAAAAGAAGGAGAAACTTTGTTGTACCAACAAATTCGGGGAGTCCAATTGGATAAACCACTTTTTTCGATTCTTAACGGGGATAAACAAAAAGAAGCCGTTTTGTTTGGAGAAAATATTTGGAAGTGGCGCGCACAGACCTATCGCTTAAGTCAAGGTTTTAAAAGCTTCGATGATTTTATTGGAAAACTTATGCTTTATCTGTCCAGTAGTGGTAGCAAAAGTAGGTTGGAACTTGATTATGAATTTGTTTTTGATGATTCGAGTTTTGCTAAAATACGGGCTTCCTATTTTGATGAGAGCTATAGTTTCGATTCTAATGCGAACATTAAAATTGAAGTAAGAACTAAGGGGAATAATAATCTTAGAGAATATCCCATGCTTCTAAAAGGTACGTTTTTCGAAGCCGACTTGAGCGATTTACAAGCTGGCGATTATCAATTTACAGTTAACGTTGAAAACGAAAACCTAAAACGTTCGGGTGCTTTTAAAATTTTAGACTTTAATCCAGAAAAACAATTGATAACCTCCAATTATAGTAAGCTTAAAAGGCTTGCCGAAAAAACCAATGGAACGGTTTATTCTCCAAACAATATAGATTCATTAATTAACGACTTATCGACCTCTAGTAAGTACGTTCCCGTCCAAAAAAGCAAGCAAAATGTCGTATCTTTAATCGATTTTCGATTTCTTTTGGGCTTTATAATAGCAACACTTTCATTGGAGTGGTTTATCAGAAAATATAACGGACTAATATAAAATTTAACACATGGATAGATTACCTAAGATTGCTTTACCTGTAATAGCGGTCATTATTGTTTTAATTATTTTAATTTCAAAATCAGCTGTAACAATTGGCTCTGGAGAGGCTGGGGTTTTGTACAAGACTTTTGGTGGCGGTGTAGTAACGGATAAGCCCGCACTTGGGGAAGGATTTCATTTAGTTGCTCCTTGGAACAAGGTCTATGTTTATGAGGTCAGACAACAGGAGGTTTTCGAAAAGATGCAAGTACTTTCTTCCAACGGATTGGAAATAAAACTGGATGCCTCTGCATGGTTTCAACCTAAATATTCTGATTTGGGAAAATTACACCAAGAAAAGGGCGAAGCTTACGTAGATAGAGTTTTGTTGCCAACAATCCGTTCGGCAGCGAGGAGCGTTGTTGGGCGTTATACCCCGGAACAGTTATATTCCAGCAAACGGGATGCGATTCAAGCTGAAATATTCGAAGAGACCAAAAAAATTGTTGATGGACAATACATTCAACTAAACGAAGTACTGGTTAGGGATGTTACGCTTCCCCCAACGATCAAAGAGGCAATTGAACGCAAACTAAAGCAAGAACAAGAATCACTGGAATATGAATTCAGATTGGTTACGGCACAGAAAGAAGCGGAAAAAGTTCGTATAGAAGCCCAGGGTAAGGCAGATGCCAACCGTATTTTAAGTGCTTCATTAACAGATAAAATACTTCAGGACAAGGGAATAGATGCTACCTTGGAACTTTCAAAATCCCCAAATTCAAAAGTTGTAATCGTTGGAAGCGGTGACTCTGGTCTACCATTGATTTTGGGAAATAACTAAATAAACCTTTTTTGATATAAAAATAAATTTTACTTTTGATATCGAAATGAAAAACAAGAACACACATCATCATTTTTATACTTGCGCTCAGGCGAGATAGAAATGTATTGTTGTTTTTAAAATATGTTCTAAACCCGTTTGAGAAATCAAACGGGTTTTGTTTTTGTGCCTGTTTGGTTTTCGAACAAAATTTAAGATAATGACCAAGATTAGAATTGCTGTACAAAAGAGCGGGCGTTTGAACCAAGACTCCCTAAAAATTTTAAAGGACTGTGGAATTTCCATTGATAATGGAAAGGACCAACTTAAGGCTACGGCCCGTAATTTTCCTATGGAAGTCCTTTATCTCCGGAACGGGGATATTCCCCAGTATCTAAGGGATGGTGTTGTTGATATAGCCGTACTTGGAGAAAATGTATTGATAGAAAAAGGAAAGGATATATCAATTGCTGAAAAACTGGGTTTTTCAAAGTGTAGGGTTTCTTTAGCGGTGCCAAAGTCAACTAAATACGATTCGGTCAAAGATTTTGAAGGCAAGCGTATTGCCACTTCGTATCCCAATACGGTATTGGACTATTTAAAATCCAAAGGAGTTACGGCTGACCTTCACATTATTAATGGGTCGGTAGAAATAGCGCCAAATATTGGACTAGCCGATGGCATCTGTGATATTGTTTCCAGCGGTAGTACGTTGTTCAAAAACAATTTGAAAGAGGTCGAAGTTTTATTGAAAAGCGAAGCTGTATTGGCAGTTTCCCCAAAAATCTCCGAAGAACGCACAGCTATTCTTAAAAAACTACAGTTTCGTATAAAATCCGTATTGCAAGCAAGAAAGAATAAATATGTATTGCTCAATGCACCAAATGATAAATTGGATGAAATCATATCCATATTGCCAGGAATGCGAAGCCCCACAGTGCTTCCCTTGGCAGAAGAAGGCTGGAGTTCGGTACACACTGTTCTTAATAAAGATACCTTTTGGGAAGTTATCGATGAGCTGAAAGAAGCCGGTGCGGAAGGTATTTTGGTATGTCCAATCGAAAAAATGGTAGTGTAATAAAGTACGAGGTTAGAGTTACAAGGTTGAAAGCACAGAGTACCAAATGAAGTAATTAGATTTTGTTCTTTAAGATAAGTTCAGGAATATGAAAAAGTATAAAAATCCAGATAAATCGGAATGGTCTAAAATTCTGTCGCGGCCTACACAAACAGTTGATACGATTGAACCGATAGTGGCGGAAGTTTTTGAAAAGGTTCAAAATAAAGGCGATGAAACGCTCAGAACTTATACGCAAAAATTTGACGGAGTTACTATTTTAGATTTTAAAGTTTCGAAGCAGGAGATACTTGAAGCTAGTAATTTGGTTTCGGAAGATTTAAAACAAGCTATTTCTTTAGCAAAAAGTAATATAGAAAAGTTTCATTCAGCCCAAAAAACTGGGAAAACCGAATTGGAAACCATGCCTGGAGTTTCATGCTGGCAGGAAAAAAGGCCTATTCAAAAAGTTGGGTTGTATATTCCCGGTGGTACAGCCCCTTTGTTCTCTACGATTCTGATGCTTGCCGTTCCTGCAAAAATTGCAGGTTGTGAAGAAATTGTATTGTGTACACCGCCAAACAGTGAAGGAGCGGTAGATCCAGCAATTTTATATACGGCACAATTATGTGGGGTGACCCAAATTTTTAAGGTAGGTGGAATTCAGGCTATAGCTGGTATGACATTTGGTACGGCATCCATTCCTAAAGTCTATAAAATATTTGGTCCGGGCAATCAATACGTCACGGTGGCCAAGCAACTGGCAACTAAATATGGCGTAGCAATCGATATGCCTGCAGGTCCAAGCGAACTTTTGGTAGTGGCCGATGATACTGCCGATGCAGCTTTCGTAGCTTCTGATTTATTGAGTCAAGCAGAGCATGGAATGGATAGTCAGGTTGTTCTGGTTTCTACTTCAGAACGTTTACTGGATGCAGTTACGGAGGAGATTGGCGTACAGCTAGAAGAACTGCCCCGTAAGGCGATTGCAAAAAGTGCGATTGAAAATAGCAGGCTTATTTTAGTTGAAAACAATCAAGTAGCGGTCGATATTATTAATGAATATGGGCCAGAACATTATATTGTCTGTGTTGCCGATGAAGATTTCTATGTTAAGAATACGATAAACGCAGGTTCGGTATTTATAGGGAACTATACTCCAGAAAGTGCAGGCGATTATGCTTCTGGAACCAACCATACCTTGCCCACAAATGGATACGCGAAACAGTATAGTGGAGTCAACTTGGATAGTTTTATGAAGAGTATGACCTTTCAAAAAATATCAAAAGAAGGTATTTTAGGTATTGGTAAAGCTGTAGAATTAATGGCAGAAGCAGAAGGATTGCAGGCACACAAAAATGCCGTGACCCTTAGATTAAATAGTTTAAAGAATTAGTATTAGAGCCAGCCTTTTGGACTGCGCTCTAAATAAATTAAAGTTCTGGCTTTGATACAATGAAGGACATGTTTAACATACAAGATTTGGTTAGGGAAACCGTAAAGGATTTAAAACCTTATTCTTCGGCTAGGGACGAATATGTTTCGGATGGCTCCGAAATGATTTTTTTGGACGCCAATGAAAATCCTTTTGAAAATGGTTTAAACCGATATCCCGACCCGCAACAACGCAGCTTAAAAACACTCTTATCCGAAGAAAAACAGGTTACAGAGAAGAGTATCTTGTTAGGCAATGGAAGTGATGAAGTGTTGGATTTGATTTTCAGGGCATTCTGCGAACCAAATCAAGATAACATTATCACGTTACCACCTACTTATGGAATGTATAAGGTGTTATGCGGAATTAATGCAATTGAAAATAAGGAAGTATTGCTAACAACTGATTTTGAGCCGGATGTAAATCAAATTTTAAAGACTATAACTAAAAAGTCCAAGATTATCTTCATTTGTTCCCCCAATAATCCAACGGGTAATACATTTTCAAAAGATAAAATTGAAAAATTGTTGAACAGTTTTCATGGCATAGTGGTAATAGATGAAGCCTATGTGGATTTTTCATCGGGAGAAAGCTGGGTCAAATCTTTAAACAAATATCCTAACCTTATCGTTACGCAAACTATGTCCAAAGCCTATGGAATGGCGGGAATTCGGTTAGGGATTTGTTACGCTTCCGAAGGAATCATTGAGATTTTGAACAAGATCAAACCGCCATATAACGTAAATCAACTCACACAATATCAGGCATTAAAACGGATTTTGGACGAGACATTGGTGCAAGAGGAAGTAAAAAAAATCCTTATTGAACGCGATATCTTGATCAAAGAACTGGAACTGTTAAGTTTTGTGGAACATATTTATGATTCAGATGCCAATTTTGTTTTGGCCAAAGTTGATGATGCAGATAAGCGCTACAACGAGTTGTTGGCATTGAAAGTTGTGGTCAGGAACAGAAGTACCCAACCTTTATGTGAAAACACGCTCAGATTTACCGTTGGAACTCCGAACGAGAATAGAAAATTGATAGCAATTTTAAAAGAAATTGAGTAATGGGTAAAAAAGTACTATTTATCGATAGGGACGGGACGATTATCAAAGAAACTGCTGACGAACAAATAGATGCTTTCGAAAAAATGATTTTTTATCCGAAAGCATTTACCTTCCTTGGAAAAATTGCCAAAGAGCTGGATTATGAATTGGTCATGATAACGAATCAAGATGGTCTTGGTACGGATATTTTTCCTGAAGAAACATTTTGGCCCGTACATAACTTTATTTTAAAATCCTTTGAAAATGAAGGTGTTGTTTTTGATAAAGTGTTTATCGACAAAACATTTCCTAAGGATAATGCCAACACACGAAAACCTGGCACAGGCTTATTGACAGATTATTTTTCAGAAGCGTATGATTTGGAAAACTCCTATGTATTGGGAGATCGATTAACAGATATGGAACTAGCTAAGAATTTAGGGGCAAAAGGAATTTTCATCAATGACAATACAAATTTGGGGACGGATGAGATTACCACTGGACAGGAAGCTCTAAACGATTATATAGCTTTGGAGAGCAACGATTGGGAAAAAATCTATGAGTTTCTAAAATTGGAAAATCGGATTGCGCAGCTATCACGAAAAACGAATGAAACGGATATCCAGATTAAATTAAATCTTGATGGCACGGGAAAGGGTACTATCAAAACTGGGTTAGCTTTTTTTGACCACATGCTGGACCAACTTGCCAGACATGGCCAAATGGATTTGGACATCAAAGTAGATGGTGATTTGGAAGTGGACGAGCATCATACTATTGAAGATACCGGGATTGCCTTGGGTGAAGTTTTTTCAAAATCCTTGGGAAATAAGTTGGGCATAGAACGCTATGGCTTTTGCTTGCCCATGGATGATTGTTTGGCGCAGGTAGCCATCGATTTTGGAGGCCGTAACTGGTTGGTCTGGGATGCCGATTTTAAAAGGGAGAAAGTGGGTGATATGCCTACAGAGATGTTTCATCATTTTTTTAAATCCTTTACGGATGGTGCCAAGGCCAACTTAAATATTAAAGCAGAAGGAACTAATGAACATCATAAAATTGAGGCGATATTCAAGGCTTTTGCAAAATCGATTAAAATGGCCGTGAAGCGAGACGTGGAAAAAATGGTTTTACCCAGTACAAAGGGTTTGCTTTAAAACTTGAAGTGAAAACTTAGAGGTGAAAACAAAGTGCAACGTACAAGGTATGATATACAAAGTTGAAAATTAGTGGCGTATGCAAGATTTAAAGAAAAGGACAAGAAAATTTGCTGAGGACTGTTGGCGGCTATGTGCTAAAATTCCAAAATCAAGAGAATACGATAACTTATTCGAAGTTCGAGTTCTGTGGGAGCCAATTATAGAGCTTCACAAAGAGCAAAATCAACTGCTGATTTTATTAACAAGCTTAAAATTGTAGAAGAAGAGGCTGATGAATCTATTTATTGGTTGGAACTTTTTTTAGAAGTGATGGATTCCAAACAAGAAGAAATGGGTCGACTGAAAGATGAAGGTCAGGAAATACTGGCCATTATTGTAGCTTCTATTAAAACAGCTAGAAAAAAGTAAAGCAAGATGAAGATTATTTGTATCATACTACTTTGTATTTCGTACCTCACACTTTGTACCTCTTTAAATATTTTACGTTAATGAGAATTGTTATAATAGACTACGGTGCGGGAAACATCCAGAGCATAAAATTTGCTATTCAGCGTTTGGGTTTCAAAGCGCATTTAACGAATAATGTGCAGGAAATCCAAAATGCCGATAAAGTTATTTTTCCTGGGGTGGGCGAGGCAAGTTCAGCAATGAAAAAGCTAACAGGGAGTGGGTTGGACAAAGTAATTCCCCATTTGAAACAGCCCGTTTTAGGAATATGTTTGGGAATGCAGTTGATGTGTCATTCATCAGAAGAAGGAACTACGGAAGGCCTTGGAATATTTGATTTGAATGTTATGAAATTTCCATTATCCGTAAAAGTGCCACAAATTGGCTGGAACCAGATAAGTGATTTAAAATCGGGTTTGTTCAAAAACGTACCCGAGAAATCACACATCTATTTGGTGCATAGTTTTTATGCACCCATAGGAAAAGAGACCTTGGCTACATCTCAATACGCATTGCCCTATAGTGCCGCCCTTGGAAAAGATAATTTTTATGGAACACAGTTTCACCCAGAAAAGAGTAGTACTGTTGGAGCACACATTTTGCAAAACTTTTTAGATTTTAAATGAAATTTGAAGTACGAAATAAGAGGGCGGAAGTCGGAAATTTAATATTAAAAAATCCAATGTTCTTAAAATGAGTTTAATTTATTCAAAAATTTATATTTCTGATCTACTTTCTCATGTCTCATGTCTCATTTCTAATATCTCTTTTTATGCGAATTATACCAGCAATTGACATTATTGACGGAAAGTGTGTCCGATTATCCAAAGGGGATTATGATACCAAAAAGATTTATAATGAAAACCCTTTAGAGATTGCAAAACAGTTTGAATCCCATGGGATTCAATATCTGCATTTGGTGGATTTGGATGGGGCTAAATCGAAACACATTGTAAAT
>JBCCEC010000096.1:0-12605 GCA_039030475.1 Bacteroidota bacterium | reverse complement strand
TGTCTTAACCACTAGTTGGTATCATATATTTATCTATTCTGAAAATATCGGTCAAAGCGCACGAAACACCGCCAATCGACATATTTATCATTTAATAAATGTTAAATAGCTAAAAAATATTCGATGAAATACATTTTTTTATCGTTAAAAATCAAAACCTATGAAAAATTAATAAGTATTCCTCAAAATTCTTTTAGCAAATTTGTCATGTATTAACCCCCAAATCTAATATTATGACACGTTCAGTAATCTACATCTTAATTCCAATTATCGGTTTATTTTATATGAACCAAGTTGAAGCTCAAAACTCAATTAAAGTTAAAAAAAGTAAGGAAGCTATTGAGAGCAATAATCCTAAAGGACATTTATCCACACTTGAAGGTTATGTTCCTTCCATGTCGGTGACCAAAGATGGTAAAACAGCATATTTTAGTCAATCTAACGAGCAAAAGCCGTTGTATGGCGTGTTTTCCAAAAAGGAAATGATACATGAGGTGTATCGCGCTGAAAAAATCAATGGTGAATGGAGCAATATTACCAAATTGAAGGTATGCCCAAAATATGCTTCTGCAAAACACCCTACTGTCTCAGAAGATGGCAAACGCCTTTTCTTTGCCTCTAACATGAGAGGAAGTTATGGAAAATATGATATCTACGTTGCCGATATCAAGGCTGATGGAAGTTTAGGTGTATCCAAAAACCTTGGCCCTAAAGTGAATACCAAAGAAGATGAACTATATCCCAATCTACATAATGGTACACTTTTATTCTTCGCGTCAGAAGGACGTGATGGATTCGGAGGTCTTGACCTTTATGCCACACAAGTATCGTACAACAGTCTTACCACTTCTGTAAACTTGGGTAGCCACATCAATAGTAGTAGAGATGACTACGCCATACAGCTTAATACCAAAAAGGGTGAAAGTTATGTGGTTTCCAATAGAGGACAAAACCACACGATTGAACAAATAACGGTTGCTTACAGAAGAAAGCCCATGGATGATACAATGGTTGCCTATAGTAACGAAAATCTTAAAACGGTATTGGATACCAAAACTTCAAACGAGTATACGAGTACTTCCTTTGATGAGTAAAAATTAAAACCAAGAAAATAAATCGGTCCACACCTGAGGGTTAATCTGATTTTGTCTATTGACGAGACACTAAATATCGTTGACATATGATAAAAGATACAGGGGGAAACTGCACTTTATCATAGAAGCGGGTTGTATTATTTCACTCGGACCGATTTTACAAAAAATAGGATGCTCCAAAAGGGCATCCTATTTTGTTTTATACCAATCAGATGTTCGCTTTACATAGGTTTCACGGTACTTACTTTTGTCCATATACTATCTATTTCATCAAAGACCAGAGTGCATTTGAACGAAAAAAGCCACAAAAAATTTTTCCGAAGAAAAAAATAGCCTAATTTAATTTTTGAAATAATACAAGATCCCAAATCTTAAACCTATGAAAAATGTAACGATGATCAATGCAGAACTAAGTCCCCCTAGCCAAACAAGGACTCCCTTCTAGCACCTTAACACACCTTTACTAGACTTTTATTGATTTAATCCCTTAGAGGATTAGAATCAGCATGTCCGCTACGGGCATTGGTGAAGCTTATCATTGCGTTCAAAATCAATATTTTGAAACTCAATTGCTTTTCCTTTGTATTCCTTTGTGCGGAGATGTTAGACGGTATACGTTTTACCTAAGTTCAAGGTGAAATGGAGGACAAATAATGACAAAATCAGATAACCCAAATCTAACACACATGAAATCTGACACTTTAAAAATTGCGATTATTGACAATGATGAAAAATTGCACCCACTTTATCGATTCTTTTTTAGCGACGAGTCGCTTTATGAATTAATGGAAGTACACACATCGGTAAATAAGTTCTTATCTTATCCAAAAAGAAACGAATCGGACATTATTGTGTCCGAAGTTAATCTGAATGGAATCTCAGGAATTGATGGAATCCCACATTTTAATAAACTGAACAAGGCCCCTAAAGTATTGATGACGAGTCAGACCAGTGATTTCGAAATCATAAAAGAGGCATTTAAAAAGGGGGCAGACGGTTTTTTGACAAAACCTTTGACCAAAAACCGATTTTTCAATGCAATAGAGGAATTACATCAACATGGGGTGGCCTTGGAACATGAAGTAGTAAAGAAAATCATCCATTCGTTCCAAATCAAAACCTTTGAAAGGTTCTCAAAAAAAGAAAACCAGATTATTGGTCTTCTCACTCAGGGATATACTTACAAGATGATTGCAGATAGGCTTTTTGTAACGCCAAGTGCCGTGAATTTCCATATTCAGAATATCTATGTGAAACTCAACGTGAATTCAAAAGCCGAAGCTTTAAAGAAGCTTCAAGAGTTGGAGGTACGTCAATTGAACGCAGCCTAGATAAACCTTATTTACAAAAAAAACCCGCCAATGGCGGGTTTTTTATATCTATTAAAATTTCTATTACTTGACTTCTTCGAAGTCTACGTCTTCAACATTGTCGCCTTCTGCAGCACCATCACTTGGTGAGCCATTAGCGGTAGGGTCTCCTGTTGGTTCACCTCCTGCTTGTGCACCTTCCGCCTGAGCTTTGTACATTTCTTCAGAAGCAACTTTCCAAGCTTCATTGATTTTCTCCAAAGCAGGTTCAATTAACGCTAAGTCCTTGGTCTCATAAGCTTTCTTCAATTCTTCCAAAGCATCTTCAATTGGCTTTTTCTTATCATCGGAAAGTTTATCACCAAATTCCTTTAACTGCTTTTCCGTTTGAAAAATCATACCGTCTGCTTCGTTCAACTTATCCGCAGTCTCTTTTACTTTTTGGTCCGCTTCGGCATTCGCTTCGGCTTCGGCTTTCATCTTTTGGATTTCTTCTTCTGTCAATCCAGATGAAGCTTCAATACGAATATCTTGTGTTTTATTCGTTGCCTTATCCGTTGCAGATACTTTTATGATACCATTGGCATCAATATCAAAAGTAACTTCAATTTGAGGAGTTCCCCTTGGTGCTGGCGGAATACCGTCTAAATGAAACCTACCTATGGTTTTATTATCTGCAGCCATTGGTCGCTCTCCCTGCAATACGTGAATTTCAACTGAAGGTTGATTGTCCGCAGCAGTAGAGAATACCTGTGACTTCTTTGTTGGGATTGTTGTGTTCGATTCAATTAATTTAGTAAAAACACTTCCCATGGTTTCAATTCCTAAAGAAAGTGGGGTAACGTCCAATAACAAGACATCTTTTACATCTCCCGTCAAAACACCACCTTGAATTGCAGCTCCTACGGCAACTACTTCATCAGGGTTCACGCCCTTTGAAGGTTTTTTGCCGAAGAATTTTTCAACAGCTTCTTGCACTGCAGGAATTCTAGTGGAACCACCAACAAGTATAATTTCATCAATATCGGTCTTGGACAATCCTGCTGATTTTAAAGCAGTTTCACAAGGAGCTATCGTTCTTTTGACCAAATCTTCAATTAATTGCTCAAACTTGGCTTTTGATAAGGTTCTTACCAAGTGCTTTGGTCCAGAAGAAGTTGCCGTCACATAAGGTAAATTGATTTCAGTTTGCGCAGAAGAGGATAATTCGATCTTTGCTTTTTCGGCAGCTTCACGCAAACGCTGCAATGCCATAGCATCTTCACGCAAATCCATGTTTTCGTCCTTTTTGAACTCTTCTGCCAACCAATCAATTATTTTTTGGTCAACGTCATCACCTCCTAAGTGTGTATCACCGTCTGTTGCCAATACTTCAAAAACACCATCACCTAATTCCAGGATGGAAACATCATGCGTACCACCACCAAAATCAAAAACCACTATTTTTTGGTCGGTATCTTTCTTATCCAAACCATACGCTAAGGATGCTGCTGTAGGTTCGTTAATGATTCGTTCTACGGTCAATCCGGCTATCTCACCAGCTTCTTTAGTGGCTTGTCTTTGTGAATCGTTAAAATATGCAGGTACGGTAACTACCGCTCTGGTAACATCTTGCCCTAAATAATCTTCTGCCGTTTTCTTCATTTTTTGAAGAATCATAGCAGATAATTCTTGTGGTGTATACAAACGTCCATCTATATCCACACGTGGCGTATCATTGTCACCCTTAACTACTTTGTAGGGAACTCTGTTTGCTTCTTTTGAAGACTCAGAGAACTTGTTCCCCATAAATCTCTTAATGGAGTAAATCGTTTTATGCGGATTTGTGACCGCTTGTCTTTTTGCTGGGTCACCAACTTTAATTTCACCGCCTTCCACAAATGCAATAACAGAAGGAGTAGTCCTTTTGCCCTCAGCATTTGGAATTACGACGGGCTCGTTACCCTCCATAACGGAAACGCAGGAGTTGGTCGTACCCAAGTCTATACCTATTATTTTGCTCATTGTATCTAAAGTTATATCTGTTGAAAATTCATTTTATTCATACAACAAATGTCAATGATCATGCCATGCCAAAGAATATGACAAGGTGACAGGTCAGTGGTTTGTGGTTTGTGGTTTGTGGTTTGTGGTTTGTGGTTTGTGGTTTGTGGTTTGTGGTTTGTGGTTTGTGGTTTGTGGTTTGTGGTTTGTGGTTTGTGGTTTGTGGTTTGTGGTTTGTGGTTTGTGGAAAAAACATTTTTATGCTGACGCAACCAATTATATCCATCTTTTAAAACTTTTGCTTTACCTCTTTTTTGCGTACTTCAACAATTCGTCTTTCGTTATTGGCAAAACACTATTTTCAAACGAAACCCTACATCCATTGACAAAAAATTTTCCTACTTTGTATTTTGATGCTCTAACCTCGTACTTCTAACCTAGTTTTTCGTGGTTTATATTTTCCATCGCATTATCTTTGAAGGAAATCTAATCAATGGAATGTATCAGTGTTTTTGATATGCTCAAAATTGGTGTGGGCCCATCTAGCTCCCATACTTTAGGTCCATGGAGGGCTTCTGAGCGCTGGATAAATGAACTTAAAGAACAACGAATTTTTGATTCGGTACTGGGCATAAAAGTTCACTTGTACGGATCCTTATCGTTGACAGGAAAAGGCCATGCTACCGATATTGCCGTTGTAATGGGATTACTGGGCAGCGACCCAGAAACGGTGCTAACAGAAAGCATAGGGGGATTAATTGAAAAAATTAAAACAGAAAAACATTTTGTTTTTGGAGGAACACGAACCATCCCTTTTAGTTTTACAGAAGACATTGTCTACAAAAAAGAATTTTTACCCTTCCATGCCAATGCCATACAATTTGAAGCAATCTTAAAGGATGGAAGTTCTTCTTTTGAAACTTACTATTCTATTGGTGGTGGATTTGTGGTAAAGGAAGAACGGATTGTCTCCAAAGAAAAAAATGCAGTATTCAAAACTTTTCCGTGCCCTATAAAAACAGGTAAAGAACTAGTCGGTTTCTGCCACGAAAAAAATACACCTATTTCTGAGGTTGTTCTCGAAAATGAACTTTCACTAAGGTCGGCAAGTACAATCGATTCAGAATTGGAGCGAATTTGGAGTACGATGTTGGAGTGCATGTATTTGGGATGCCATACCGAGGGTACACTCCCCGGTGGCCTAAATGTACGCAGACGCGCTTTTGAAATGCACGGGAAACTAAAAGGAGATGTCCCCTACTCCAATCCAGAAGAATGGTTACAGGCCATACGAAAAACCGAGGTTAAATTTAGGCAGATTTTAAAATGGGTGAGTTGTTTTGCCCTCAGTGTAAATGAAGTAAACGCCTCGTTAGGACGAGTGGTCACTGCTCCAACTAACGGGAGTGCTGGGGTTATTCCTGCTGTTTTAATGTATTATATGGTCATTGAGAATCATGATGCTGGTTTTGAACACATTAAGAAATTCTTGCTCGTTGCTGGCGAAATAGGCAGCATCTTTAAAAAAGGGGCAACCATATCAGCGGCCATGGGTGGGTGCCAAGCAGAAATTGGTGTTTCTTCTGCAATGGCCGCAGGGGCTTTGACCGAGCTATTGGGTGGAACACCTGAACAGGTTTTGGTAGCGGCAGAGATAGCTATGGAACATCATTTAGGGCTAACATGTGACCCTATTGGGGGTTTGGTACAAGTACCTTGTATTGAACGTAACTCTATGGGTGCCATAAAAGCTATTAACGCTGCCGAACTTGCTCTTGAAACTGATCCAAAAGAAGCAAAAGTGCCTTTTGATAAGGTTGTACATACCATGTGGGAAACCGCAAAGGACATGAACTCAAAATATAAGGAAACCTCTGAAGGCGGACTGGCCGTAGGTGTATTCCTGAGCGACTGTTGACATTGGCACCTGTAAGTATAACAACATTACTAAATAGGTGCGCTTTCGATAGAAGATTCTATATTGCAATAAACATTGGAATTTTAGATGAAACGACCTGATTTTGAAAACATAAAATCTGGAGCCGAATTCAATACGTGGTATTGGCTAAAAGAAGAGCTTGTTGAAATCTGCAAACGGGCGGGCTTACCCATAGTTGGTAGAAAGTTTGAACTGCGAGATAGAATCATGTTTGCCTTGGACAACAACGGAAAAGTGAAACCACCTCCAAAGCGAAAAAAGACTACATCTAAATTTAACTGGGCAAAATCGAAACTCAACCTAGATACTGTTCTCACCGACAATGTTTCCTTTGGGCCTAATTTTAGGAACTTTATGAAAGGCCAAATTGGAGCTAAATTCCAATGTCACAGCGATTTTATGGATTGGGTGAGGGCTAATGGAGGAAAAACGTTGGAAGATGCAGTCAATCAATGGATGGAACTTGAAAAGCGAAAGGATAATCCCAATTTCAAAAGAAAGATAGCCGATAACAACATGTACGCCCAATACACCCGTGATTTTTTGGAAGATAACCAGAGGAAAACCTTGAAGGATGCAAAAAAATATTGGCTGCTAAAAAAACAGCTTCCCACCGAAGACGGATTTGTTACATATGAACGTTCCGATTTGGAGCTTGACCAAAAAGCATTTTAAATCAAGTATCAATGAATAGTTTTCCGAAAATAGAGACCGAAAGATTAATTTTAAATGAATTGCAATTCAAGGACATACCCGTAATCGTAAAGTATGCTTCAAACAAAAACATCTCAAATTTTACATTGAATTTACCCTATCCATATTCGGAAAAAGATGCTATTTACTGGATAAATCTCGCCAATGAAGGATTTAAAAAAAGAACACATCTCATATTTGGGATACGATTAAGAACAACTTATAAGTTCATCGGCGGTATTGGAATTACGATCGAACAAAAATTTAAAAGAGCCGAGATAGGATATTGGATTGCACAAATACATTGGGGAAAAGGCTATGCAACGGAGGCGACAAAATCTATTTTAAAATATGGCTTTGAATATCTTGACCTAAATAAATTCACTTCTTCCCACTTGGCAAAAAATCCGGCCTCTGGAAAAGTCATGGAGAAAAGCGGAATGATCAAAGAGGGCAAATTAAAGGAACATGTTCTTAAAGGGACAGAATATCATGACCTAATTCTGTATGGACTTACAAAAAAAGACTATGAAGCATTGTAAAACCTTCAAAGGTGCAATATCTTTTTCAATATAGGCTTTCAAGATTACGACTCCAATGTTTACCAAAACAAAAACCGATATATTTAGGAATCAAAAAAATGAAAACTTATGAAATCATTGATTTTTGGATTATTGCTCACACTTTCATTTGGTTACGGCCAAGAACCAAAACTTCATGGTAAGTCAATTTTAGCAAAAGCAATAACCGTTCACGATTCGTTGGGCATATGGCAGACTGTCAAACTGAATCTTCACATTCAAGAACCCCGACTCTCTAACCCCCATAGGTACTCTATTCTAAAGTTGGATAATTCCAAAAATACATTTGAACTGTCCAGAAATAGAGGTGAACATATTTCAAAACATATCATTGAAAGTGATGGAAATAGCATCGTACTATTGGATGATAAAGTAGAAATGGACACCATGCTCATAAAAAAGTATAGATTGGATGCTTCAAGAAACGTTGGCTATAAAAACTTTTATCAACTGTTGTATGGATTGCCCATGTCTTTGGAAAATAGAATTGAACGTATCCTTCAAACAGCAAACAGTGATTTTAATGATGAAAGTTGTTATGAAGTAGCAATTCAACTCAAAAACCCCATTATTTCAAAGTTCTGGAATGTACATATCTCCAAAGCGGATATGACCTTAAAAGGTATTGATATTGTCTTCCCGAATGAGCCTGAAAAAGGTGATCGTCTTTATTTTGAAGGAATCATTGAAATCGATGGAATTAAAATTCCGAGAATACGGCATTGGCATGAGCTTAAAGACGACAGCTATTCAGGTTCGGACTTGATTCTTAAAGAGCTAACGCATTAGATTCAATTAACCATCAATCAAAACACCCAGATTTACCTCGGGTGTCAATCAAATAAACAATCTTCCAGTCACCTTCAAAATTAATTAGCTGAAAAGAATTGATGCCACAATGACTGAATTCCTCCCTCAGCCAAAATTCATATCCAACCCACGCATTGGCCATTGTTCTATCCACTTGAACAGAAAAAGAAGTCAATTTTTCTTTAAACTTTACACTATCTGGGATACTACAGATTGAAGTAAGAAACTTTGAGAACGCAGTGCTTCTAAACTGTGTTTTTCCATCCTTATTGCGACTCGTAGTCTGTAAAATAACGTTTTCTGCCACTGTACTTTTTATGATGCTGGAATCCTGCTTGTGAAATCCATCAAAAAAGGTATTGATTACGGCTTTAATTGCTTTTTCATCCAATTCTGAAGGATTAGGTCCTTGTGCAAGTACCTTGGTAGATGTAAATAGGAATACAAAAAAGAGGATAGCATATTTCATTTTGTTGTCATTTGATAGTTCTACAAATTAAACAAATCTGCTTACATTTAGACCTCAAAAGTCAAACCAAAATGTCAGTTGCAAAAAAAGAGTACAAAAGAGTCACGGTAAAGTCTTTGATAGAAATGAAGCAGAACGGCGAAAAAATCTCTATGCTCACTTCGTACGATTATTCCATGGCCAAAATTGTGGATTCCGCCAATGTGGACGTTATTTTGGTTGGTGATTCTGCCAGTAATGTAATAGCGGGGCATGAAACTACCTTGCCGATTACGTTGGACCAAATGATTTACCACGCAAGTTCTGTAGTACGAGCTGCCAAACGTGCTTTGGTCATTGTTGACATTCCTTTTGGCAGCTACCAGAGTGATTCCAAAGAAGCACTTCGTTCTGCCATTAGAATTATGAAAGAAAGCGGCGCACATGCGGTTAAGGTTGAAGGAGGTTCGGAAATCAAAGAATCCGTAAAACGGATTATTGGAGCTGGAATACCTGTTATGGGACATTTGGGGCTTACTCCCCAATCCATTTATAAGTTTGGCACCTATACCGTAAGAGCGAAAGAAGAACACGAAGCCCAAAAATTAAAAGAAGATGCCAAAATGTTAGAGAAACTTGGCTGTTTTGGTATTGTATTGGAAAAAATACCTGCAAATCTGGCCGAAGAAGTTGCTAAAAGTGTCTCTATTCCCATTATTGGTATTGGTGCAGGAAACGGCGTAGACGGGCAGGTGCTCGTTGTTCATGATTTGTTGGGCATGACCCACGAGTTCAATCCTCGGTTTTTGCGTAGGTACATGAACCTTTACGAAGAAATGAGCAATGCCATCTCGCAATATGTAGATGATGTAAAAAGCAGGGATTTTCCTAATGAAGAGGAGCAGTATTAATCTCGGTCACCAGATTTTCAGGTTGTTGGATTTTTAGAAAAGACAAGTAAAATGCATCGCTATAAGGATTTGGAAATTTGGAAAAAAAGTAAGGTATTTTGTTCTGAGATTTATGAAATAACCTCTTCTTTTCCTGATACTGAAAAATTTGGGATTACCAACCAACTCAGAAGAGCTTCGGTTTCTATACCTTCAAATATTGCAGAAGGCTGCTCCAGAACGTCAAAAAAAGATTTTTCAAGATTTTTAGAGATAGCTATCGGTTCAATGTATGAAATCGAAACTCAACTTTTAATTTCACTTGATTTAAGATTCATAGAAAAAACGAAATTGGAAGAACTCCTGGACAGTTTAAATTCTATTATTAAAATGACCTCCAAGTTTAAATCAACCTTAAAGTGAAGCGTATTTTGCATACATCCAACAATCCAGCAGTCCAACAATCGAACCCATCTAATCTAACCGTTCTACATGAAGATAACCACCTCATTGTAATCAATAAAAAAGTTGGTGATATTGTTCAAGGGGATAAGACAGGTGATACTCCTCTAAGTGAAGTTGCGAAAGAATACTTGAAAATAAAATACAACAAACCTGGTAATGTATATCTAGGCGTTGTACATCGATTGGACAGACCAACATCTGGAATTGTTTTATTCGCCAAGACCTCTAAAGCGTTACCCCGATTGAACAAGTTGTTTTCTGAAGGAAAAACTAAAAAGACGTATTGGGCCGTGGTCAAAAATTCTCCAAATACCCAAGAAGGAGTTTTAACACATTGGCTCGTACGTAACCCAAAGCAAAACAAATCCTATGCCCATGAAAAGGAGGTTCCAAATAGCAAAAAAGCAATTTTGGAATTTAAAGTCATTAAAAAGCTTGACAATTATTCTCTTTTAGAAATTGATTTAAAAACTGGCAGACACCATCAAATTAGAGCTCAATTAGCAACAATGGGATGTTTTATAAAAGGGGATTTAAAATATGGTGCGGACAGAAGTAATAGGGATGGCGGTATACACTTGCATGCAAGAAGCCTAGAATTTGAACACCCTGTAAAAAAGGAAGCTATCCAAATTGTTGCAAATCCTCCTAACGACCCCATCTGGAACGCCTGTCTTTAACGCGTGATAGCCAATGCTTTTTCGCGAATAATTTGCCCTACAGGTTTATTTTGCAAATGACTTTCTAGCCAAGAAAGAATATCCAAATAAAGAAAAGCTCTTTTCTCGTAAGGATGGTCTTCATATTTTTTCAACTCATTGTACAACTTCTGAAACTCGTTTCTCAATTCACTTGGGTAGATATCCCCAAGGCTACGCAAAAATTTGATCATCTCCTTTTGAACGGCATGTAAATCGTTCATTTTCAATAGGAACTTATAGGTACTTTTTAATTGTACTTCCAAATGATAGTCCATTCCAGCTTCATAATGAGCGACCAGGCTTAGAACCCTTGCAAAGCACATTAAATCTTCCCGCATTTTTAGGTTCTTGTTCAGGATAATTTTCTTCAAATAAGCGATACAATTTTTGTTGTCACCATTTCCAAAATACAGACAAGCAATTTTATAGTACAAAAGCATAATGTGGTGCTCATCAATCCTATCACTATGCTTTTTGATGCCGTATTCGATAATGTTGACAAGGTATAATCCCTTACCAAAGGTTCCCTCCAAAAAATGCTGGTTGAGTTTGTTCGAATTGATGTACAAAAACGCCAATGACGTAATATTATCGTTTTGGGGGAACTTTGGACTGTTTACCTGTTCCTCCATTTTTGTCAAAGTTTCTTTAAACTGCGAACTGTACTTCACAAAAAACAACGACTCCAAAAGATAATGGTTGCCTTTTAAAAAGAAGACTGGGTTCAACGCTATCATTTCTTCATTGTCATAGAAAAGGTCTACCCACTTACTTGCATATCGGTACGATGATAAAAAATCCTGAGTCAAAAAGCTGTACCATAAATGTGCTTTATAGAGCCATAATTTCTCCCTAAATCCGAGCTTATCGATATCATAAGAGGGTAGATGGGCATCAAAATAATTCTGTACGCTCAACAAATCCTCATCACTGCGCACGTATCCAACTTTTAGCATCATTCCATACAATTGAAGCGATAGATTGGACAACTTGCTTGTCATTACATTGTGTGCAGAAAGTTCTTTTGCTTGAACGGAAAGCTCATCTGCACGATCGGGAATACTTCTTGTAATGTATTGGGTTTCTATTATCTTTTCGAGCTCTACAATTTCATAGGCTACATTCTTCTCTTCATTTTCAATAGCGAAGTTCTTTGCCTTGTCCAAAATTTTCAGGCTTTGTTTATACAATCCTTTCTGATAAAGAATGGTTGCAAAATCCAATTGCTCACGTATCTGTACTCGAACATTCTGGTTTACCGGATTCAATCTTAAACTCACCAAAATTTGTTTGTACAAGTGTGCTTTTAGGTTAGACAATTGCGATTTTTTTACGATGCCACTTTCCAAAATCTGCTTCTCATCATACGTTCGCATCTTATCGAGCAAATTAAAAAGTGCCAAAAATTTTGCATCCGTATTTACGCCCAAACGGCCTACATACAGCTTAAACTGCCGTTTTTCTGATTTTGAAAGGGATTTAATTAAAACAAATAAGGCGTCTTTATGGGTATTTGTCATCGTAAAAAATATAATTTAACGTGTTGTTTTTCAATATTTTACATTATATGAAATACAATTTAACGTTGTAATGATTTTTATCATTTTTTAGATCTTGCCAACTCCTATTCTATCTTCGTAAAGCTTAGCTAAAACTGACACAAATAATGGGTAAAGATAAGGTACAAATTT
>JBCCEC010000095.1:0-12982 GCA_039030475.1 Bacteroidota bacterium | reverse complement strand
ATTATCCAATCCGCCGTTACGATGTTTGGCCACTATAAATTCTGCTTGACCTTGCGTAGGAGTGCGTTCTTCATCATCCCACTCATCAATTTTGTAGTATTCTGGACGATAAATAAAGGAAACAATATCTGCATCTTGTTCAATAGCTCCAGACTCCCTTAAATCTGAAAGTATAGGGCGTTTACTGCCACCTCTCGTCTCCACCGCACGCGATAATTGGGATAGTGCTATTACAGGAACACTAAGTTCTTTTGCCAATGCTTTTAGGTTTCGGGAAATGGTAGAAATCTCCTGTTCACGATTTCCGCCTTTTTGACTTCCTCCTGCCGTCATTAATTGCAAATAATCTATGACGATAAGTTTTATTTTATGCTGCGATGCCAATCTTCTTGCCTTTGCCCGTAAGTCAAAAATGGAAAGTGAAGGTGTATCATCAATAAATAGTGGCGCCTTTTCAAGTGCTTTGACTTTTACGTTCAACTGTTCCCATTCATGTTTTTCCAACCGCCCCGTCCGTAATTTTTCTGATGAGAGACCGGTTTCCGATGAAATTAAACGGGTTATCAACTGTACGGATGACATTTCCAAAGAAAAGAACGCTACGGGAATCTCCGAATTTACGGCAATGTTACGCGCCATTGAAAGCGTCAATGCTGTTTTACCCATACCAGGTCGCGCAGCAACAATGACCAAATCACTGGGTTGCCAGCCAGATGTGAGCTTATCCAATTTATCAAAACCTGATGGGATTCCACTAAGACCTTCTTTATTAGAAATTTCTTCAATTTTCTTCTTGGCCTGAATCACCAAATTCTGAGCAGTTTCAGCAGAACGTTTAAGGTTTCCCTGTGTTACTTCGTATAATTTTGCTTCTGCCGTATCCAACAAATCAAAAACATCCGTAGCATCGCTATACGAATCCTCAATAATTTCGTTCGATATTTTTATAAGACTTCGTTGAATATATTTTTGAAGTATAATGCGGGCATGGAACTCAATATGAGCGGAAGAAGCTACTTTTTGAGTAAGTTTAATAAGATAAAAATCACCTCCTGCGGCTTCTAGACGTGAATCTTTCTTTAACTGCGAAGAAACGGTTAATAAATCCACTGGTTCCGATGATTCGAACAATTTAAAGATCGCTTCGTAAATAAATCTATGGGCGTCTTTATAAAAAACATCTGGATGTAAGATATCTATTACTTCATCCACACCTTTTTTGTCAATCATCATAGCTCCGAGCACAACCTCCTCTAAATCAACTGCTTGAGGTGGTATTTTACCACGCTCTAAATTGATTAGGGTTGACTTATCAACTTTATGACCAACAATGGGGTTAGGTTTATCCATAGATGCGAAAGTAGGTAATTAACCTTTACTTAACTTTAAATTCATGAGTTGTGATGTCCACAGGTGTTTAACAAAATTACTGTTGATAACTAAAAAAATGTGTTAACAACATAAAATTGTTGACTTAAATAAGATACTAAAAATTGGGTAATGCGAGAAAACCGCTGTTAGTCGTTAAACACACCCATCTCGGCGTATTTTTCCATTCGGGTTTTCACAAGTTCTTTTGGTGATAACTTTTGCAATTCAGCAAAATGGGTTGAAATTTTATTTTTTACCGTCTCGAAGGTTTTCTCCCTGTTGGTATGTGCACCGCCTAAAGGTTCACGAACAATTTCATCTACCAACTTTTGTCTCTTCATATCGGTAGCGGTAAGCTTCAGGGCTTCTGCTGCTTGTTCTTTATATTCCCAACTCCTCCATAAAATAGAAGAACAGGATTCAGGAGAAATTACTGAATACCAAGTGTTTTCCAACATCAATACCTTATCTCCTACTCCAATACCCAGCGCACCACCTGAAGCACCTTCGCCTATGATTACAACAATAATTGGAACTTTAAGTCGGGTCATTTCGAGGATGTTACGCGCAATCGCTTCTCCTTGACCTCTTTCCTCAGCCTCAATACCTGGATAAGCTCCTGGTGTATCTATAAAGCATACTACGGGAATTCCAAACTTCTCGGCAGATTTCATTAGACGTAATGCTTTTCTATATCCCTCTGGGTTTGCCATACCAAAATTACGGTATTGGCGGGTTTTAGTGTTGTATCCTTTTTGCTGACCTACGAACATATAACTTTGGTCACCAATCTTGCCCAAACCACCTATCATTGCCTTATCGTCCTTTACATTTCTATCACCATGAAGCTCTAAAAATGTATCTCCGCATATGGCATTGATATAGTCCATTGTATATGGCCTGTTGGGATGTCTGGACAACTGAACGCGTTGCCAAGCACTAAGGTTTTTATAAATATCCTTGCGGGTTTCCCCCAGTTTTTTTTCAATTTGCTGGCAGGTTTCGGTAACATCGACTTCACTTTCTTCCCCAATGACCATACATTTTTGCAGTTGGTCTTCAAGCTCTTTAATGGGAAGTTCAAAATCTAAATATTCCATGGAAAGTTTGGTTTCAGAAAATAATGTGGACAAATATAAAACTTTAAAGAACACTCCTAAATAGTTGTTCAAATTAATTGATGGAACTAACCTATAAAAAAATTCTATGCGTTATCGCTTCGCCTTAATGAGCATATATACCGCAAAGGCACCAAAAATAAGGTTGGGCACTAGTACTGCCAACAGTGGTGAAAAACCAGATTGTTCGGCCAAAGTCCCAAAGACTTTGTCAAAGAAAATATAGATAAACGCCACTCCTATCCCAAAAGCAAGGTTTAAACCCATTCCACCTCTTCGCTTTACAGAAGATACTGCTACGGCTATTATGGTGAGTACAAAAGCAGCAATGGGTAACGCCCATCTTTTATATTTTACCAGGATATACGCATTAATATTTGAAGCTCCTTTTTGCTGCTGATCTTTTATAAATTCATTCAACTCAAATAAATTTTTTGTCTCTGCTACGTAGGATACAGGTGTGAGGTCCTCAATCTTAAATGTGAAAAGTGTATCCAGTCTTCTTTTAGTCTGTACAATTTCGATATTGTTCCTAAGTTTTCGCTTTGCGTAATTGGTCAACCTATAAATACTATCTTTTTCTATCCATCGAATATTGGATGCCGATATTTTATAGTCCAATTTTTTAATGGAATCGAAATGCTCGTAGGTAAAATTGTAGCCTATTTTTCTTGCGGGATCAAAACTGCTCACATATAGGTAATCATTTTCGTTGAGCTGATTGAATATATTACTGGTCACCCTATCTTGCCGTCCTTTCTTGAAATATTTATATTCAAATTCATTATACCCGATACTTGCATGCGGAACTATGAACATACCCATCATAAAAATGAGAATTGCCACTAATGAAGCACCAATAAGGTACGGACGTAAAAAGCGGGCATAGGAAACTCCAGAGCTTAGTATGGCCACTATCTCAGTGTTGCTCGCCAATTTAGACGTAAAAAAGATAATTGATAGAAATAAAAAGATGGGAAGGAGCAGATTACCGATGACCAAGGTAAAATTGCTGTAAAACACGATTACCTCACTCAACGGAGCTTCATTATCAATGATTTTACCAATTTTTTCGGCAAGATTGGCCATTATCCCAATTGGCACAAACAGCAGCAACATTCCTAAAAAGGTTACCAAATAGCGTTTTAAAATGTATCTATCAAGTATGGTAAGCATTACAGTCTTTTGTCCATTTGTTGCACCATTTTAGTTTTCCATTCCAGAAAATCCCCTGCTAAAATACGCTCTCTTGCGGTACGTACCAACCAGAGATAAAAACCAAGGTTATGTATCGTGGCTATTTGCTTGCCCAAATATTCATTGGCTGCGAACAAATGCCTTAAGTATGCTTTGGAGTACTCGGTATCCACAAAAGTGATTCCCATTTCATCTATGGGCGAAAAATCATCCTCCCATTTTTTGTTTTTTATATTGATGGTACCATGGGCCGTAAACAACATTCCGTTTCTAGCATTTCGAGTAGGCATTACGCAATCGAACATATCAACTCCCAAAGCAATATTCTCAAGGATATTTATAGGAGTTCCTACGCCCATCAAATATCTTGGCTTATCTTCTGGAAGAATATCACATACAATTTCCGCCATCTCGTACATTTCTTCTGCGGGCTCCCCTACAGATAAACCACCAATTGCGTTCCCTTCTGCACCTACCGAAGCGATATATTCTGCCGATTGTGCTCTTAGGTCTTTATAGGTAGAACCCTGTACAATTGGAAAAAAACTTTGGGAATAGCCATACTTAAATGGAAGTTTTTCTAAATGGGAGATACATCTATCTAACCATCGATGGGTCATGTGCATCGATTTTTTAGCATAATCATAATCACATGGATACGGTGTGCATTCATCAAAGGCCATGATAATATCCGCGCCTATCGTCCGCTGAACTTCCATTACGTTCTCTGGGGTAAAAAAATGACTGGATCCATCAATATGCGACTTAAAGTTTACGCCTTCCTCATTGATTTTTCTATTGCTTGACAAAGAATACACTTGATATCCTCCACTGTCCGTAAGAATATTTCTATCCCAACCCATAAATTTGTGAAGTCCACCTGCCCTTTCCAAAATATTGGTTCCCGGTCGTAAATACAGGTGATAGGTGTTTCCTAAAATAATATCGGGGTCAATCTCTTCTCTTAATTCTCGTTGGTGCACCCCTTTTACGGATGCCACCGTACCCACTGGCATGAATATCGGTGTTTGTATTTTGCCATGGTCTGTAGATAACTCACCTGCCCTAGCCTTGCTCTGTATATCTTTTTGTAATAAACTAAACTCCAATACTTCCTTTTAAAACCGCAAATATAACCAACTCATTTCCACCAAGCCTTAACAAAAAAATAAAGTTTGTATGGGGAAAGTGTTTTATAAATTAATCTCTTCCTACTTGTTTAGCCCAACGAATGCGGTTACTTTTGACACTATTAAAAATCACACTATGGCAAATACCCAAGAACTACAAGATATTGTAGTCCAAGTACGCAGAGACATTCTAAGAATGGTGCACAAAGTAAATTCAGGACATCCTGGAGGATCTCTTGGTTGCACAGAATTTTTTGTAGCACTGTACCATGAAATTATGGATATAAAAAATGGTTTTGATATGGACGGAAAGAATGAAGACCTCTTTTTTCTTTCTAATGGTCATATTTCACCAGTATTTTATAGCGTCTTGGCAAGAAAAGGATATTTTCCAGTTGAAGAACTAAATACCTTCAGATTGATAAATTCCCGTCTACAGGGACACCCTACCACACATGAAGGTTTACCGGGCGTTAGAGTTGCATCTGGTTCGTTGGGACAAGGTATGTCCGTTGCCATTGGCGCTGCTCTAGCTAAAAAGCTGAATGGTGATAATCATTTGGTTTTTAGTTTGCATGGCGATGGAGAATTGCAGGAAGGACAAAACTGGGAAGCCATTATGTATGCAGCAGGAAACAACGTAGACAACCTTATTGCCACCATAGATTTAAACGGGCAGCAAATAGACGGGGCCACAAAAGATGTGCTTCCGTTGGGTGATGTTGCTGAAAAATTCAGGGTATTTGGTTGGGATGTCTTGGAAATTGATAATGGCAACGACCTTACACAGGTCATTACGGGATTGACCGAAGCAAAAGGCAGAACTGGCAAAGGAAAACCTGTTTGCATTGTAATGACTACAATGATGGGTAATGGGGTTGATTTTATGATGCATACCCATGCATGGCATGGGAAGGCTCCTAGCGATGAACAATTGGAGACTGCATTGGCGCAAAACCCTGAAACCTTAGGTGACTACTAGCTAATTATCTACAAAGGGGAAGAAATCTTTAAAATAGATTCCCGCTTTTGTGGGAATGACAAAATAAAATGGAATGACAAAATATATAGATCAAGGAAAACAAGATACAAGAAGTGGTTTTGGGGCTGGAATGACCGAATTGGGAAGAACTAATCCAAATGTTGTTGCGCTGTGTGCCGACCTTGTGGGATCTCTTAAAATTCAAACCTTTATTGATGAAAATCCGGAACGTTTCTTCCAAGTTGGTATCGCTGAAGCAAACATGATGGGAATCGCCGCTGGTTTGACCATTGGGGGCAAAATACCGTTTACCGGAACATTTGCCAACTTCTCTACAGGTAGGGTTTATGACCAAATCCGTCAATCCATTGCCTATTCTGATAAAAATGTGAAGATATGCGCCTCCCATGCTGGAATTACTTTAGGCGAGGATGGTGCAACCCATCAAATTCTCGAGGATATTGGTTTAATGAAAATGCTTCCAGGCATGACAGTGATCAATCCATGTGATTTTAACCAAACCAAAGCAGCTACATTGGCCATTGCAGAACATCACGGTCCGGTATACCTTCGTTTTGGAAGACCAAAAGTGGCTAACTTTACTCCAGTTGATCAAAAATTTGAGATTGGAAAGGCATTGTTACTTAATGAAGGTACAGATGTAACCATAATTGCTACAGGACATTTGGTTTGGCAATCCCTAATTGCTGCAGAGAATTTAGAAAACCAGGGAATATCCGCAGAAGTAATCAATATACACACCATTAAACCTTTGGATGATAAGGCTATTTTGGATTCCGTTAAGAAAACGGGATGTGTAGTCACGGCGGAAGAACATAATTTTCTTGGTGGCCTTGGCGAAAGTGTTTCTAGAGTGTTGGCGAGCCACCATCCTACGCCTCAGGAGTTTGTGGCTACACAAGATACTTTTGGAGAAAGTGGAACTCCCGATCAGCTCATGGATAAGTATGGCCTAAACAATAAAGCTATTGAATCCGCCGTTTTAAAAGTATTGAAACGAAAGTAATTTCGGTATCAAGTTTGATACATTTTCATCAATTAAAACGAGAAACACTTATGAAAAAAACACTTCTAATTGCGGCAGTGTGCCTAATGGGTACGGCTGCGTTTGCCCAAAGCGGCACGGGATTCGGTATTAAAGCTGGACTTAGTTACAACAAAAACGGAGACCTTATTGGTTCAGTAGGCGATGCTGGAGAAAACATCACAGAAGGAGCCGACGGAAAAGCAGGGTATCATTTCGGATTCTGGGGAAAATTGGATTTTCCAAAGATTTATCTTAGACCAGAACTTGTTTATACAAGGACCCAAAGTACTTATGATGTCGCTGGAGATTCTAGGGATTATGATGTATCCAGATTGGATTTACCAGTACTTTTAGGCTATAAATTAATAGGACCCTTACATGTTTTTGCAGGACCTGCCTTTCAATATACCTTGAGCAATGATTTAGAGGGTGTAAATATTGATGATGTTGAAAATGACTTCACCGTAGGCCTTAATATTGGTGCTGGTGTAAATCTTGGAAAGTTAGGGTTGGATGTGCGTTATGAACGTGGATTCTCCAAGAACGAGGCCAATTTCATTTCAAATAATATAGCGAATATTGAAGGTAGAGTCGATTCAAGACCTTCTCAAGTAATTTTTGCTGCCTCCTTAAAATTATAGTCAAAAGAATCATTCAAATAAAAAGGGGCAACTTAAAAAGTTGCCCCTTTTTTTGTTTTATGTCCTAACTAATTTACATCCGGGTCTAAATAATCCGGAGTTCCATCGTTATTTGCATCTGGGTAAGGTATAATAATATTACCGTTGCTATCTGATATTTCATCTCTTGTTAATGTACCGTCTCCATCATCGTCAGCATCTCGAAAGTTTGGAAATGCAGTCTGTAATCTAGCATCTATTTCATCTTGTATATCAGTATTATCATTAAAGAGATTACCGTCTCCATCTAAATCTTCTAAAATTGAGGGTATACCGTCGTTATCATTATCGGTGTTTTCAATAAACAAACCAACTTCTAACTTAAAAAGCAATGGAGCATATTGTGGTATGTTACCTACTATTGAATTATAGTAAGCCAACCCGGATGGCATAACAACTAATCCAATTCCACTGTTAGAAATACTAATTGTACCATCAGCATTTTGTGTAATCTGCTCTGTTGTACCAGAAGAAATTTTCGAGACTCCATTTGAAAAACCTCTTAGAAAAAAAGGAAGTTCTTGCCACAAAAAACTCGTGGACCCATCAAAAAGGGTACCGTCCAACAATGATCCTTCGTATTTAAGCAATGTAGAATCTGCAACAGTAGGATTACCTCCTCCACCATTTCGGGCTATCAAATAGTAATATTTATGCTCAATGTCCTCTTCTTCATCTTCCAGACCTAACTGTGATGAAGATACTTTAATGGTATCTATCTCAATATCTTCCCATAAGGATCTTTTATCAGCATTAACACCAGCTATAGTATCTATACTTATTCTAAAATCAAAATCGGTAGAGGGTGTTTCGAATTCTTCATAATTATAAAAATGTGTTTTAAGAAATTCCTGTATTTCCTCATCATTTTCAGGAGCTACTTCCGTCAAAAGTCTTGGAGGTACCGACTCAATATCCGGCCCATTATCATCATTGTTACAAGAAGTGAAAAAAATTATACAAAACAAGCAAACAAAAACTCCGTACTTCATCAAGTTTAGATTTTAGCTGCGCAAGATACAATTTTCCGCTATTTTTGTTTATTTCATTAACAAAGATTTGCAGAGTGTATGCGCATTGATAAATACCTTTGGTGTATTAGATACTATAAAACGCGAAACGTTGCTAGTACAGCTGTTAAAAAAGGGCAAGTCCGCGTAAATGGAAGTGTGGTAAAACCATCCCGAGAGGTATATCCTATGGACAACGTTGTTTTAAGGAAAAACCAGATTGATTATCAATTGACTGTATTGGATATTCCCGAAAGTCGTGTAGGGGCAAAACTGGTCGATATTTATAGAAAGGATACTACGCCAAAAGAGGCTTTTACACATAACGAACTTGTAAAATCCGCTAAAGACCACTATAGAAAAAAAGGCTTGGGAAGACCCACAAAAAAAGACAGGCGAGATATTGATGACTATTTGGACGAATCTGAATAGTTGGTTTCTTTATCTTTGATTTTAATTCCTTTTATCCATGAAGAACCAAATATTAAACCACGAGCAGCTACAGCACACTGTTAAGCGAATAGCTTATCAGATTTACGAGGCCAATGTTAACGAAAAGGAAATCATTGTTGCAGGAATCGATGGAGGAGGTTTGCTTTTAGCTAAGAAAATAGGTGCAGTTCTTAAAAAAATAACAGAAGCCAAAATTACGTTGTGCAAGATACTAATGGATAAAAAAGACCCGCTTAAAAGTGGCGTAAGCACATCCATTTCCGAAGAAGGGTATAAAAACAAATCCATTGTTTTGGTGGATGATGTACTAAATTCGGGAACAACATTGATCTATGGTGTTCATCATTTTCTTAAGACACCCATAAAGCAATTGAAAACTGCTGTTTTAGTTAACAGAAACCACAAAAAATACCCAATTAAGGCAGATTATAAAGGTATTTCACTTTCGACTTCTTTACATGAGCATATTAGGGTGGAGTTTAAACCGAAGGATGACGCAGTGTATTTAGAGTAAAAGCTCCTTAATTTCAGAGGTAAGTGTTGCTATACTTTTGTTATTGCAATCAATAGTACAACTGGCTTGTGAATAGAACTGTCTTCGTTCAAACAAATGTTTTCCTATAAACTCGGATAATTCGGAGTCCGCAACATTTTTAACCAGCGGTCTTTTTTCTTTTTCATTTTGTATCCTATCTACCAAACTGGAAACTGATAACTGAAGATAAATTGAATGATCGGAGTTTTTTAGAATGGTCTCCATATTGTTAGCGTAGCAAGGGGTACCCCCACCAGTAGAAAGAACCATTGATTTATTGTTATTTAAAACCTTTGTCAGCATTTCATGTTCTTTTTTTCTGAAATAAATCTCTCCTTTCTGTGAAAAAATAGTTGCTATCGATTTGTCCATTTGCTCTTCAATGTATTCATCCAAATCGATAAATTCCACACTTAACTCTTTGGCTAACAATCTACCAATAGATGACTTTCCGCTTGCCATATATCCCACTAAAACTACTTTCATTTACTAGAATTAAAATTGATTTCAAAAAAAGACAAATTTATCACTAAATCATCTTGCAAAATAAATTATTGATATTATATTTGCACCCGCTTTGCGCAAGTTCCTTGTGCTATTAAAAGCAAGACCTGATAGCTCAGTTGGTAGAGCATCTCCCTTTTAAGGAGAGGGTCCTGGGTTCGAGCCCCAGTCAGGTCACTTTTAAGGAATCCACAATTGTTCAAGAAGTCTGTAATCCATTGGTTTACAGGCTTTTTTATTTTTAACATACTCATATAGTACTATATCGATAGGTGTATACTGGTGAGTGATTCGGTGGGTGATTATGGAATTCGTAAATCACTCACCAGAACAGTGTTAAAGTTTTAGCATCCGTTAGCTTTTATGAACTTTTAAAACATATTGACCGTGAAATTCATAAACTATGGAAGCAAATACTTCTTTTTCAATTCTTTTCTATCCGAGAACCGGGGATATAGATAAAAATGGACTGGCCCCAATATTTGTTCGTATTACCGTTAATGGTAACCGTGCAGAAATCAGTATAAAGCGTAAAATCAATCCAGAAGATTGGCAGCCCATCCCAAATACCGGAAATATTAAAAGTTTGAACAAACAATTCAAAGAACTCAATATCTATTTGGATAAAATAAAGGTCAAATTATACGATATACAATCAGGCTTTATTTCAGAAGGACGAGCCTACACAGCCTTAATGATTAAGAATAAGTTCCTAAATAGGGACAAACCTGTTAAAACAGTATTTCAAATTTATGATGAACATAATAATCAAATCAAGGAATTAGTGGGTACTGATTATTCAAAAGGAGCTTATTTGAGACATGTACGAACGCGCAATTACCTTGCCGCCTTTTTAAAGAAAGAATATAAATTGAAGGATTTCTTTGTCCAAGATATTGATTTAAATTTCATTAACCACTTTTATCATTATCTGAAAATAAATGAAATTGGAAACTCTAATACCATCACTAAATATGTTACGAATTTCAAAAAAATCATGCGCATTGCATTTGCCAATAATTGGGTGAGCAAGGACCCTTTTTATAATTGGAAGGCCCAATGGAAAAAAGTGGATCGTGAGGTCTTGAGCGAATTGGAGATTAAGGCTCTCATGGACAAAGCGTTTTCCAGAAAGCGCTTGGAACAAGTCCGGGATATTTTTGTTTTTTGTTGCTTTACCGGCCTCGCCTATGTGGATGTCCAAAAACTTTCCAGTCACCACATCGTACTTGGCTCGGACGGGGAGCGCTGGATTAAGATAAAGCGTTCCAAAACAGATTCCCGTAGCACTATTCCCCTGCTCCCCTCAGCCGAGAAAATCTTGGCCAAATATGACAATGAAGTCGAGAAATCCGAAGATGGTCTCGTACTTCCAGTGATAAGCAACCAAAAGACCAACGCTTTTTTAAAGGAAATTGCAGTGGTATGTCATATCAAAAAGAACCTGACCTTTCACCTGGCCCGCCATACATTTGCAACGACCGTGACACTGGCCAATGGCATCCCCATTGAATCGGTCAGTAAAATGCTTGGTCATCAATCTTTGAGAACAACTCAGATTTACGCTAAGGTTATTGACCAAAAACTAAAAAAGGACATGGATAAAATCAAGGATAAGTACTCTTTTCCAGAAGCGTTAAATGGTTGACACAAGAAAAATTGTAATATAGATTGGTTTACAAGTACATCTTGTTCAACATTATAAGAATTAATAGAGTTTGAGTTACAATTTTGTTTATGAAATTTTAAAATCTACACTTTGATAATTTAAACTATTCACACCACTATAGCACATATAAGTAATTGATAATCAACATGTAAAATATCAAAAAGATGATAATGCATTAAAAAATACTCCATAAGATCATATACACTACAAATAAGTCTCAAAATTAATTTTCCTATCCAAAAGGTCCAATAACTCGCTTTGATAATATTTATAATCATCAGGGATATCCAAAACCCTCATCTTCCTAGAATCTTTCTTACTTAGGTAACTTTTAACTATTTTCAAATGCTTTTGTTCCATTAGAAATACCGTATCCGCCCAATCTATCAAATCTTTGGTTAAAGGCGTGGTTCCTTCTTTATTACAAATCTTATGATTTGTTCCTGCAGACTTGAATTCAATCAATGGATATTTGTTTGAAAAATAATCATCAGCTGTCTTAGACCTTTGTTTATTGGCTGAACATACAAACAGTATTTTTTTCATAACTCTTCAATGTAATATAGACCTAGAGTAAATGAGAATATTTTAAAAGGAAGGCCTCGCTCATTCACAAACTGTCAAGGCAGGTTATCTTTTCTTAATCCCATGTAACGTTTTGTGGCTCGAAGTTCATCCAAAGTTATCGGTTGCTCCACAGAGAGGCCGTTTTTTAAGCGTTTGACTCAAATCCTGGACTCTTTTAGGTCTACATCGGCCCTCTTTAAAGAAACAGCTTCGCTTAACCGTAAACCATGTCTGTACATCATAAACACAAGAAGATAGTTACGTTTTGGGTATCTGGTTTTTTTTGAGGCCTCCAAGAGCAGCTTTATTTCATTAGAGCTTAGGTAGTCCGTGCCACTTTCATGGGAATCGGCAGTTATTTTATCGTTACTCTTCACAATTGGCCTTTTCATCATAATTCCAAAATTCTACATAAAGTCAATGAAGTTACATTAAATATGTAATAACTCTTTACAGTATCCGCCATTTGTAAAGAGTTTAAAAGTGTCCCATAAAATGTGAATTTTCGAAACCACTAAAAAAGACCACAAATAGGACTTTAAAAGAAAATCTTCAAGTTTTTATGAAACCGCATCATAAATGGGCCGTTTTACAGGATTTTTATAATTAGAAAAATCAAAGAACTAAATCGAGTTCTTTGATTGCGGAATAGTGTATATATTATGGATTATGTTTGTTTGCAACAATCTAAAAATGTTACTTCGAATAATTCTCAACT
>JBCCEC010000094.1:0-13115 GCA_039030475.1 Bacteroidota bacterium | reverse complement strand
CCGAGCGCATGCTGACGGCGTTTGGTGCTAACCTGACGGCGAATCAGGCGGAGAGAATGGTCACCATTCGCAGCGGTTCGCAACTATACGGACAACCAGTCGTGGTACCGGGAGTTTCTCAAAAGTCAAGTACAAACTTTCGATGTTTCAAAGAATCGTATACCTCTTTATCAAAACGATAGAGTTTAGCGGCCCTGTGAGAGACATTATTCTGTTTCTCATTGCAATCTATCAGTAGTTTCATGCCCAAAATTTTCCGTCTAAAATTGGGCTTGTCCAATTTGATGCCGAGTATGGACTCATATAAGTTTTGTAGTTGAAATAATGTAAACTTTTCAGGGAGTAGGTTGAAGCCAATGGGCTCCTGTTTTACCTGCTTTTTAAGTGTACTAAAGGCAAAATCCAGTATTTCACGATGGTCATAGGGCAATAGGGGTATTCTTTCCGGTTTGAACCACTTGGCATCAGAGGCGGTAAATCCTGCGACTATATTAAAATCAGAAGCCTTGATCATTGAGTAATAAGCAACGGTAACGACACGCTTGTTAGGGAACCTATCCACGCTACCAAAAGCCTTCAGCTGTTGTAGATATATATTTTCAACGCCTGTCAACAGATATAGGATACGATATGCGGAGGCGTCAAGAGACTCATCCATGTTGATCCATCCGCCCGGTAATGCCCATTTTCCCTCACTAATGCCTTCTCCGTGTTTCACTAACAAAATCTCCAATTCATCGGTAAAACCGAAAATAACGCAATCTATGGACAGGTCGTCCATTATCAACCCAGTTGGTTTCATATCGTTCTTTATAACCATTGGTAAAAGATAACAAAGAAAATAAATATAGTTAATAATAGTCATATTGACTATTATTAACTATATTTATATCCCAACATAAGGTTTTACGTATGTACTATATTGGTTATGATATTGGTAGTTCTTCAATAAAAGCTGCACTTTTAGATGGTGAGACCAATGTCGACATAGGAGTTGCAAGTAGTCCGAATACCGAAATGGTCATTTCCAGCCCTCAATCAGGATGGGCAGAACAAGATCCAGCAATATGGTGGGAACACATGACACTGGCAACCAAGAAACTTCTTAAAACTACGGGTGTAAATCCAGCAGATGTAAAAGGCATTGGTATTTCTTATCAAATGCACGGTCTGGTTTTGGTCGACAAACAAAGGAATGTACTGCGCCCATCTATTATTTGGTGCGATAGTAGGGCAGTTGAGATTGGAAATCGTGCTTTTGAAGCGTTGGGCCAACAGGAATGCTTTGATCATATACTGAACTCCCCAGGTAATTTTACAGCTTCCAAACTCCGTTGGATAAAAGAAAATGAGCCCGGTCTATTTGATAGGATATTCAAATTCATGCTGCCGGGAGATTATATCGCATTACGTATGACGGGTGAAGCAAATACCACCGTCGCCGGACTTTCAGAAGGCATGTTATGGAGTTTTGATGCAGGAAAACCCTACAAAAAACTGCTCGATTATTATGAAATACCGAACGAATTGATACCTAGTTCTGTACCTACTTTTTCAGAACAAGGTTACCTTACTCGAGAGGCGGCCAATGAATTGGGACTAAACCATGGAATACCCGTGGGGTATCGTGCTGGCGATCAACCGAACAATGCTATGTCCCTTGGCGTATTGGAGCCAAGACAAGTTGCCGCTACAGGAGGTACCTCGGGTGTAGTATACGGTATTTCAGATGACCTCGTTTACGAACCTCATAGCCGCGTAAATAGTTTTGCACATGTGAACCATAGTATGGACAACCCCCATATTGGCGTTCTTCTTTGCATAAATGGCTCGGGCATACAATACCGTTGGATAAAAGAACAACTTGCTGAAAAGGGATTCTCTTATGATGATTTGGAAGAAGCAATCAAAAAAATACCTGTAGGGGCCGAAGGTTTACGGATGCTTCCTTTTGGTAACGGTGCTGAACGTATACTAAACAATATAGATGTTGGATGTCACCTATGCGGACTTCAATTTAATAGACACTCAAAAAATCATCTTTTTCGGTCGGCACTGGAAGGCATTGCTTATTCCTTTGCTTATGGTATGGAGATCATGAATCAAATGGGTATGGACATTAAATCCATTCGGGTTGGCAATGACAACTTGTTCAGGTCGGAGGTTTTTAGCAATACCATAGCCACATTGATGAAAGGGCCCATAGATATGGTAGAGACAACAGGTGCTATAGGGGCGGCAAGGGCTGCAGCATACAGTATGGGTCAATTTAGTTCATTAAAGGAAGCTATGGCTGGCGACCCTATAATCAAAACATACGAACCCGCTGCCAATACTGGGGAATATTATAGCTCTTACGAGCTATGGAAAGAAGATCTTAAAAAAATAACAGGAAACGGTTAGAAAACAACTATCAAAATAATCCAATAAAAATCAATCTATGGTCAAACAAGTCATAAAAGGAAATAAGGAATTTTTCAAAGGAATAGAAAAAGTTCAATTTGAAGGAAAAGAGTCCGACAATCCCTTGGCTTTCAGATATTACGATGCAAATCTTGTAGTAGCGGGCAAAACTTTGGAAGAGCATTTTCGTTTTGCCATTGCCTATTGGCATTCATTTTGTGGAACTGGGGGAGATCCCTTCGGTCCTGGAACCAAAACATTTCCATGGGACTCAAAAACCGATGCCCTAGATCGCGCAAAAGATAAAATGGATGCTGCTTTTGAATTCATAACCAAGATTGGGGCGCCTTTCTACTGTTTTCACGACTATGATCTTGTCGATGAAGCGGATACCCTTTCTGTCTCTGAGAAGCGATTACAGGAAATTACGGACTATGCCTATCAGAAACAATCAGAATCAGGTGTTAAACTGCTTTGGGGAACGGCCAACCTGTTTTCTAACCCACGGTACATGAACGGGGCAGTTACAAATCCTGACTTTAAGGTAGTAGCCCACGCTGGTGCACAGGTTAAACAGGCATTGGATAGCACCATCAAACTAAATGGGGAAAATTATGTGTTTTGGGGGGGGCGTGAAGGCTATATGTCCTTGCTCAATACCAATATGAAAGCAGAATTAGATCATTTGGCAACATTTCTCCACATGGCCAAAGATTATGCCCGGGCAAATGGCTTCAAAGGTAACTTTTTTATTGAGCCCAAACCTATGGAGCCGATGAAGCACCAATATGATTTTGATGCTGCAACGGTCATCGGGTTTTTAAGGGAATATGATTTGATGGACGACTTTAAACTCAACTTGGAAGTGAACCACGCCACGCTAGCTCAACATACCTTTCAGCATGAAGTACAGGTTGCCGCCAATGCCAACATGCTGGGCAGTATGGATGCCAATCGGGGGGATTATCAGAATGGCTGGGATACCGATCAGTTCCCAAACAATGTTTACGAAATGGCAGAAGTAATGTTAGTATTTCTAGAATCGGGAGGACTCCAAGGCGGTGGTATTAACTTTGATGCAAAAACAAGAAGGAACTCCACGGATTTGGAAGACTTGTTTTATGCCCATATAGGGGGGATGGATGTATTTGCCCGTTCGATTATCCTTGCCGATAAAATTCTTGAGAAATCAAACTACAGGAAATTGAAAGAGGAGCGTTATGCCTCGTTCGCCTCGGGTGCAGGAAAATCCTTTAAAAAAGGTAAGTTGTCTATGGAGGACCTTGCGAAACTGGCACTTGAAACCCCCAAACTTGAACAGTTTAGTGGAAAGCAAGAGTTATTTGAAAATATCATTAACCAATATTTATAGATTTTGAAAAATGGATACCTAACGAAGATAACACTGGTCGCTGCCCTAGGTGGTTTATTGTTTGGATACGATACTGCGGTTATCTCTGGGACTGTTGGTTCCCTTAAAAGTTTTTTTGTTGACCCTCTTGGATACGACGAACTGCAGGCGAACTCGTTACTGGGCTTTGTGGTTTCAAGCGCTTTGATCGGTTGTATTATAGGAAGTATTATGGGGGGCTATTTTTCGGCCCATTTTGGGCGTAGGAAAAGTTTGATGCTTGCGGCCTTACTTTTTTTGATATCGGCCTTGGGTTCCGCAATGCCAGAGATGGGTTTTGCAACTATAGGTGAGGGAAACCATACCCACCTTAAACAATTTATTTTTTATAGGATTATGGGTGGTATAGGTGTCGGATTGGCTTCTATGCTAAGCCCAATGTACATTTCGGAAGTGGCACCTAGTAAACGCCGTGGCAGCTTGGTATCCTGGAACCAGTTTGCCATTATTTTTGGTATGTTGGTGGTATACTTTGTCAATTATGGTATTTCCAACCAAGGTAGTGAAGACTGGCTCAGAATGGTGGGCTGGCGTTGGATGTTTGCTTCGGAAGTCATACCTGCGTCTCTATTTTTCATGTTGTTGTTCGTTGTCCCAAGAAGTCCAAGATGGTTGGTACTGAAAGGAAAAGTGGAAGAGGCACGTGCGATTCTAAACAAAATAAATCCAAAGGAGAATACCCAAAACATCATAGAGAGTATTGTTGGCGGAATTACCCGCCATACTTCAGGAAGCTTATTTTCCTATGGGTATCTAGTAATTTTTATAGGAATACTTCTTTCTGTTTTTCAGCAGTTTGTGGGCATTAATGTGGTACTTTATTATGCTCCCGAAATCTTTAAAAACGCTGGTGCTAGTACGAATACATCGCTCTTACAGACTATAATCGTAGGTGCGATAAATCTCACGTTTACGGTTATTGCCATCAAAACAGTAGACCGCTTTGGTAGAAAGCCACTACAAATTGTCGGTGCCATTGGTATGGGGATAAGCATGTTGGCACTGGGCACTACATTTTCTACCAATACTATGGGATTACTCTCATTGATCAGTATATTGGTCTATGTGGCTGCCTTCGCAATTTCTTGGGGCCCCGTTACTTGGGTGCTGTTATCAGAAATGTTTCCCAATAAGATTAGGGGCAAAGCCATGGCCTTGGCGGTTGCGGTTCAGTGGGTATCTAATTTCATCGTGTCGCAGACTTTTCCAATGATGAACGAAAATTCATGGTTGACCGAAAAATTCAATCATGGTTTTGCATATTGGTTGTATGGTATCATTGGTTTTATTGCGGCATGGTTTGTATGGAAATGGGTACCTGAGACCAAGGGAAAATCTTTGGAGCAAATGGAGGAGCTTTGGATTAAGGAATGATGGTATTGAAATCTTATTTAAGGAGTGTATGTGGAATCCAATATTTCAACTTTAACATGTGCTCCTCTTAGGTTTATACCTATTATTCCTATGTTCATTTTATCGAGCAGGTGGTTCCCGTTTATATATGGGTCAGTTGGGGCGAAAAGGTTATTCCAGACTGAAAAGCTAAGTTTTTTCAATAAATTTTTTAAAATCGAAAAACAACTGTTCACCAATAATATATGGTTTGAGTGAAGTTATTCCTGCATGGTATGGTACACGTTCTGAACGTCATCATCTTCCTCAATTTTTTCTAAGAGTTTCTCAACATCCGCAATCTGTTCTTCGGAGAGTTCTTTGGTCACCTGTGGAATTCGTTCAAATCCTGAAGAAAGAATATCTATTTCACGAGATTCCAGTTCTTTTTGGATATCCCCAAAACTTTCAAACGGGGCATAAATTAGAATACCGTCTTCATCCACAAAAACCTCTTCGGTTCCAAAATCGATCATTTCCAGTTCCAATTCTTCCGGGTCTATGTCTTCGCCAGCTATTCTAAAATTACAGGTATGGTCAAACATAAACTCTACCGAGCCCGAGGTGCCCAAACTACCGTTACACTTATTAAAATAACTACGGATATTGGCAACGGTTCTGGTGTTGTTATCGGTAGCGGTTTCTATAAGTATGGCAATACCGTGCGGCGCATATCCTTCAAACAAAACTTCTTTGTAATCTCCTTGATTTTTATCCGAAGCTCTTTTGATCGCACGCTCAATATTGTCCTTGGGCATGTTGACCGACTTGGCATTTTGAATAACAGCACGTAACCTAGAGTTGGCATCAGGGTCTGGGCCACCTTCTTTAACGGCCATGACAATATCTTTTCCAATTCTGGTAAATGCTTTGGACATTGCTGCCCAACGCTTCATTTTTCGTGCTTTTCTAAATTCAAATGCTCTTCCCATAAATGAGTTTTGGTTACAAATAGTGGCAAATTTAACAAAAAAAGACCCCTTGGCAAGTATGTTTTAAAAGGAGTTCTTATTTGCTGCTTACGATATTTTCTATGCGTTTGGCAAGGTCAAAATCCTTTTGCGTAATACCATCGGCATCATGGGTATTCAATTTTATAGTGAGGTTGTTGTATACATTTTCCCAGTTGGGATGATGGTTTAGTTCCTCGCATTCAAATGCTATTTGGGTCATAAGTGCAAAGGTTTCTTTGAAATCTTTAAATTGAAATGATTTGTGTATTACATCACCATCGTAATTCCATCCACTTAATTCTTTTAATGATTCGTTAATCTGGGTTTCATCGAACTTTTCCATATCATTTTATTTTCTAATTAATAAAAGCTTAAGAATATTAGAGATACTGGTAAAGTTAATCAACGGTGAGGTGATGGTCAATAATATCTTGATAACGAATCCTTAAATTTTTAGGCAGCTTGTTATCTTTTGGCAAAGCGGCCAAATACCTGTCCTCATTGGTTGTAAAGACTCTTTTTAACTTAGGGTGATAATTTCCAATACGTTTAATGACCTCTTTTATAAATTCCTCATGTTGTATTAAATCAATACTACCTAGGTGGAAAATCCCCGTTTTGTCCCTATTTATTAAATAATGGATTTGTTGTGTAAGCCTATCATCATTGGTAACATTGATGATGAGATTGGGAAATACCTCAATAGGTTCGTTGTTTTCTAGATTCGATTTGATTTCCTTTATTCTGGGCGAGGTATTCCCAAAGACCATCGGAACCCTAAGAATAGCGGTTTTTTCTTTTGGCAACCGCATCATCATGTTCTCAATTTTAATTTTCAACCTTCCATATACACTTTCTGAGAGGGTTTTATCAGACTCGTAGGAAGGAAACTTACTGTAGGCATCAAAAACATTGGCCGATGAAATAAAATAGAGTTTGCACCTATGTTGGATAAGATATTCCATTACATGTTGATGTGCCTGTACCTGTGCACTAAAATTTCCACGTAGCGCAGAAATTATAAAGTCTGGACGTACCTTATCCAAGATTTGAAAAATATCGTCTTCTTCTAAATCGTACCTATAAAATTGTTGATTCTGCGAAAAAGACCTATTCGAAAAATAGGTGCCGTAGGTATTAAAATAGGAGCAAAGCTCTTTATAGATAACATTGCCTATAAACCCACTTGCACCAAGTATCAGTATCTTTTTTTTGTTCAACTATTAAAATATTGACAAACCGGTTTCGGTCGTTAACTTTTCCAAAGCCCACATGCCCAGCTTCGAATTTCCTTTTTCATTTAATCCAGGTGCCCATGTAGCTACGCAGAATTCATTGGGCAACAACGCCACGATTCCGCCACCAACACCACTTTTTCCAGGTAGGCCTACTTCAAAAGCAAACTCTCCGGCCTCATCATAAAATCCACAGGTAAGCATAATGGCATTGACTCTTTTTACCTGCGTCAAGCTGAGGTACTTATTATTTTTTAGACAATTTCCCCGATTCATAAATATGTAAAAAACCTTCACCAATTGCTCGCAAGACATGCTCAGGGAACAGGAATAAAAGTAAAAATCCAACACGGTTTCTACATCATTTTTGAGGTTTCCAAAAGATTTGATAAGAAAGGCTGCCGCATAATTTCTGAAACCTGTTCGCTTTTCAGATAACGCAACTTTTTCATCATAATGGATAGAAGTATCGCTGGCTATATTTTGTACATACTCCAGAAATTCCTGCTTTGGATTGTTGAGTTCGGTAACCAAAATATCGCAAATTACTATGGCTCCTGCGTTTATGAAGGGGTTTCTTGGAATACCGTTTTCCATCTCTAAAAGCGATAAATGATTGAAAGGATCACCAGAAGGCTCAACACCAACACGCTCCCATAGCTTTTCATCAACAAGGGAAATCACCATAGAAAGTGTAAGTACCTTGGAAATACTTTGTACTGAAAAGTTTTCTTGGGCATCCCCAATACTGCTCAGGTTACCAACATCATCTAGAATGGCGACACCAAATTTATGAGGACTTACTTCCGATAGTTCTGGGATATAGTCGGCTACCTTACCCTTATTGGTCTGCCGCTCGGCCTCTTGGAAAATTTTATCCAATATGGGTTGAAAATCTCGCATTTACACTTTATAGAATGGAAGCTTTACCACGGTGGCCGGTACTTGTTTCTTTCGTATCTGAATTAGGATTTTAGTATCTGCCTTGGCGTGGGCTATGGAAACATATCCTAGGCCAATACCTTTTGAAAGTGATGGGGACATTGTTCCAGAGGTCACATTACCAATTTCATTTCCATCCTCGTCAACAATGGGATATCCGTTTCTTGGAATTCCTTTTTCTTCTATTTGAAACGCTACCAACTTTCTTTTTGGGCCTTCCTCTTTTTGTTTGGCCAGAGCTTTACTGTTTACAAAATCCTTGGTGAATTTGGTAACCCAGCCCAATCCAGCTTCGAGAGGGGAAGTTGTATCATCAATATCATTTCCGTAAAGGCAATAGCCCATTTCAAGTCTGAGCGTATCGCGAGCTGCTAGACCAATAGGTTGTATTCCAAAATCAGCGCCAGCTTCCAATACTTTGTCCCATACCTGTTCCACCTCGGAGTTCTTACAGTAAATTTCAAATCCTCCTGAACCTGTATAGCCCGTTGCAGAGATGATGACATGGTCTATTCCTGCAAAATCCCCAACAACAAAGTTGTAAAATTTTATGGCCGAAAGGTCAGTTGAGGATAACGATTGCATGGCTTCAACAGCTTTTGGTCCTTGAATGGCCAATAACGAATATTCATCCGAAAGGTCTCGCATCGTAGCCCCTATACCTTCATTGTATTTTGAGATATGGTTCCAATCCTTTTCTATATTGGAAGCGTTTACGACCAAAAGATAGGTTTCCTCTTTTATTTTATAAATAATCAAATCATCAACGATTCCTCCGGTTTCGTTGGGCAAGCAGCTATATTGTGCTTTTCCCAACACGAGTTTGGTGGCATCGTTCGACGAAACTTTTTGTATAAGGTCCATTGCTTTAGGCCCTTCAATTAAAAATTCCCCCATATGGGATACATCGAATACACCAACAGCCTTTCTTACGGTTTCATGTTCAATATTTACACCTTCATAGGAAACAGGCATGTTATAGCCTGCAAAGGGAACCATTTTAGCACCTAAGGAAGCATGGGTTTTGGTGAGTGCTGTATCTTTCATAATTCAATTTTAGTCTCTGCAAAAATATTGAAATAAAGGACGAATCAGGAAACCAATTTAGAATGTTTTGAACTAAATGTTGTTGAAGGTTTACTAGGGCTAAAAACCAGTTTGACAGTAAAATGTTTTGTACGTTAAGCCTAAACTTTGTCTTTCCTTTCCTTAGTTTTTTAAAATTCATTTTCAAGGTCTCATCATACCATGCTAATTTGATAAAATGCCTGTAAATACTTAAATCTTCCCATACCATTGGGTTTAAGATGACAAAAGAGTATTGACACGCACGAGGCCAACGGTTACTATAAATTCAATAGCAGGGAGTTTAAATGTTAAAAAAATAACATTTCATCGATTTTTCCTACATAAAATAAGGAATACTCATTTTTAACATTATATTTGGTTATCCAAATTGGTCAACCAATCTGATTAACCAATTTGCACAACAATTCTGAATTATTAATTAAATGAACAACACTATCATGAATTACTTTGAAAAAAAATTCTTGCGAACTACGAAACTGATAACGGCCTGCTGCCTTCTATCCTTAGCTGGCTGTTCGGATAACACTCTTGAAGAGGGTATTGAAACCAATGCCCAAGAAGAATTTATAGTAACAAAATTGACTACAAGCACGATTCAAGCCGAAGATTATGATGCACAGCGCGGTGTTAGAATAGTAAGTGGTTCAAAAGTAGGCTACATAGAAAACAATGACTGGATTAGATTTGAAGATTTTGATTTTTCCGGTGCAGCTTCTGTTTCCGTTAGAGCTGCTAGTGACAGAAGCGGTGGAAATATAGAATTTAGAGCAGGGGGTACAAGTGGCGACCTGCTTGGAACGGTAAGTATATCCAACACCGGGGGATGGAATGCTATGCAAACCTTTACGGGAAGCATGAATGATAACTCCAATAATTCTGACCTTTATCTTGTTTTTAAAGGTGGTAGTGGCTATTTGTTTGATGTTGATTCGTTTAGTTTAAGTGGGTCAGGTAGCACACCACCTTCTGGAAATGCATCGATACCATCAGATTTGATGCCCAATTGTAACCAGTGGAAAATCACATATCCCGATGGGGAAGAGGACAAGACACTTTGCGGTGAGGCGAATAATGAGTATTTCTTTGTGAACAATGCAGGAAATGGTATAGTTTTCAGAGCTCCAATTCGAACAAACAACGGCACTACACCCAATTCAGATTATGTGCGTTCTGAGTTTAGAGAACGTAAAGAGGATGGGAGTTCGGATATTTATTGGAATACCAATGGTGAACACTTTATTTATGTAAAACAAGCCATTACCCACTTGCCCATAGAAAAAGACCATTTAGTGGCAACACAGATACATGGAAACAAATCGGAGGGAATAGACGACTCCATGGTCTTGCGTTTAGAAGGTGACCACCTGTTCTTAAGTTTTAATGGCGGAGTTTTAAGAAGTGACCTTACCATAAAAAGGGGGTACACTTTGGGAGCGGTTCATGAAGTGATTTTTGAAGTAATAAACGGTAAGCACTATTGTTACTATAGTGAAAATGGTAACTTAAAGAGTGCCTACAATAGCGGTTCCGCGTCTTCTTATTTGGTCAAAGATGGTAGTAATTCCGTACTTATGGACATAGATTATGGGGATGCTTATTTTAAGATTGGTAACTATACTCAAAGCAATGCGAATAGAGAAGGAAATAAAGCAAATGACCCTGATAACTATGGAGAAGTTGTGGTATATGATTACGATTTAGATCATACGAATTAAGGAATTAGCTGAATCAGGAATAAAAAAGGGTGGATTTTAAATCTGCCCTTTTGTTTTTTAATGCCCCCGTTCATGAATACGTCAAATCTATGTCAACCTACCTTAGTATTAGATATTAGTTGGCCAAGAAGTAGCTTCAGTTATGGTTAACCTTTTGAACAAACAATGGAGAAGTGCCTAAATATCCATTAAATAGGATTTTAGACCTTCATAAGAATTTATTTTAATGGATTTTTTTTCTCGGCCCATTACTTTTTGGATTTGAGGAGGGATTTTTGGAGATATGTTCAAAGTTTCTTCTACAGTAGCTAAAAACTTGACAGGGTGCGCCGTTTCCAAAAAGATTCCTAACGTATTTGGATTTGACTTCTGATACGTTTTTAAACCAAGGTATCCCACTGCTCCATGGGGATCCGCTACATATCCAGATTCATCATACATTTCTTTCATGGCGACTTTGGTTTCTTTATCTGAAAATGAAAAAGATGAAAGATTTCTTTTTAGTACTGTAAAATCATTATCGTACAGTTTTCTAATACGTATAAAGTTACTAGGGTCCCCAACGTCCATAGCATTGGAAATGGTCGCTATTGAAGGTACAGGGTCATAAGCCCCAGTTTGCATAAATTTTGGAACTACATCATTAACATTGGTAGCCGCTACAAAGTGTTTGACGGGCATTCCTAATTTTTGTGCCACCATTCCAGCACAGATATTTCCAAAATTACCGGATGGTATAGAGAAAACAATTTCTTTGCCCTTGGACTTAGCTTGTTTATAGGCGAATAAAAAGTAAAATAATTGTGGTAGCCATCTTGCTACATTGATACTATTGGCTGAAGTCAATTTCTTTATGGAAGTAATTTCAGCATCCAAAAAAGCGGTTTTGACCATCCCTTGGCAGTCGTCAAAAGTACCTTCAACTTCCATTGCAACTATATTTTGTCCCAAAGTGGTAAGCTGCCTTTCCTGTATGTCGCTTACTTTACCGCTGGGATACAGTATGACCACATTCACCCCTTTTACTCCTAGAAATCCATTGGCAACCGCTCCGCCAGTATCACCAGAAGTAGCAACAAGAACAGTGACGTCACTGCTTTCATTTTTGGAAAAGTGACTCAAACAATTCGCCATAAATCTTGCGCCTACATCTTTAAAAGCCATCGTTGGGCCGTGAAAAAGCTCGAGAGTGGCAATGTCTTCAGCAACTTCTACAATGGGGAAATCAAAATCCAATACGTTTTTAAGAATGGTTTTCAAAACAGTATCGGGAATATCTGAGCTCACGAATTGATGAATTGCTTCAAAGGCTATTTCATCATTGGAGAGTGCACTTATATTTTCAAAGAAATCCTTTGATAACGGAGTAATCTTTTCAGGGAAGTAAAGTCCCTTATCTGGAGCTATTCCAGCGATAACAGCTTCTTTAAACGATGCTATGTTCTTGGAATTGTTTAGGCTATAAAAGTTCATTTATTTATAAAATTGACGGATGACAGATGACTGGTGATTATGTGAAGAATCATTTAATATTTTTTCTAAAAGCACTCATCATATTCATTAGATAAAATGACTCATTATACAATTCAGTGAATTTTATTTCATTTATGTAATGTCTTCTTTTGGCTTTGAATAAACAGGTGACTACTTCGGCAAGTGAACGAATGGAATACCCCATAAACCTTTTTTGCTCAGGATTTGATTGACCGATAGAGCCTTCTGAAATATTCAAAGCAATTGAATCGGAAGCTCTTCGGATTTGTGATGCTAAATTAAATTTTTCCCTCTCAGGGAATTTTAGAGCCAGTTGATCTATAACTTCTCCAAAATCCATGGTTTTTTGCCAAATAATTAGTTTTTCAAATTTAAACTTGTCCATTCATAAAAGTTTTATTTGAGGTTGTAGCATTTTACTTTAATTGTTAGTTTACATCAGTCATCAGTCATCAGTCATCAGTCATCAGTCATCAGTCAT
>JBCCEC010000093.1:0-13157 GCA_039030475.1 Bacteroidota bacterium | reverse complement strand
TGTGGTGCTTTGTGTAGCATACCGTTGTTTTTCCCCTTTGGCAATTTGAACCCTATCGTATAGGTAGGCATAGTTACTTGGGATCTAAATTGATATTGCTGAAAACCAGTTATTTAAATTGTTTCTAATAACTCCCAATTCTAATTTTATGAATAACTTAAAATACATTGTTATGGCAATAAGATTAGGAAATAGTTGTGTTAATTGTGAAAACTTACTTGAAGGTAATACTTGTAAGGTACACGGTGTCAAAGTAGGCAATAGTTATACTTGTGATAGCTTTGAAATGAAACAGGCACTTAAGAACGACACCAATTGTGTATCATGTATACGATTTGAGGCGAGCGATTGTGCAAACCCACAAAAAGCTGCCCCAGGAATGTCCTGTAACCACTGGGCACCGCAACAAGCTTCAGCTTAGATTTAGAATTACAAAATGTTTAGAAAAAGGTTAGCTTTAAACAGCTAACTTTTTTTGTCGAAACCAGCTACTTCAATTTTATAATCGCATAGAGTTATATTCAGTATGCATGACTTCCAGTGCAATAACCTCACGATACTTCTCAAATCATTTTAGAACCAATTCCGGTTCAATTTTCAACATTCATTCACTTATTGTTGCGATTATCAGAAACTACTTCAGGTTAAGCTTTCATATAGCTGTTAACCAAACCTGAAAAGCAGGCTTAGTTTTGCTTGTCCAGTATCAAAGGTTCGTGCTATAGTTTTCTTCATTCTAATCATTTAAATAGATTAAATGTAAATTAATTTCCCGTGTAAAAGTATTTTATTAGCTTTGTCTAAAAATAATTTAAGAATAGGTTAAATTTAAATATATGCACCTGAAAAAATACTTTTTGTTAAGCTTGATTATTTCAAGTATAAGTATTTCCGCCCAGAACAATCAGGCAACAATTACGGGTTGGGTAACCTCTGCCAATGAGGCTATACCTTTTGCCACTGTTTTTGTAAAAAATAGCACGGAAGGAACGACCACAACTGCAAAAGGCTATTATGAGCTAAAAGTAAATCCAGGTGAAGTAACCTTGCAAATCAGTTCCCAAGGATATAGAAAAATGACTAAGACCATTACGGTGGCGGCAAATGAAACGGCTACTTTAAACTTTGAGATTATAGAAGATGCCTTGGGGTTGGATGAAGTTGTTATCAGTGCCACAAGAAACCGTGTCGAACGTAGAAGTGCTCCGGTTGTGGTTTCTACTTTAAAACCAAGGCTATTGACTGCAACCCAGTCTATCACGCTGGCAGATGGGCTTAATTATGCTCCTGGCGTTCGGGTGGAGACCAACTGCCAAAACTGCGGATTCACCCAAGTTCGCTTGAATGGATTAGATGGCGGCTATACTCAAATATTATTAAATAGCAGGCCCGTATTTAGTTCGTTGATAGGTGTTTATGGGCTGGAGCAAATCCCTACCAATATTATTGAAAGGGTTGAAGTTGTTCGTAGTGGCGGTTCGGCACTCTATGGCTCAAATGCCATTGCTGGAACCGTTAACGTGATTACAAAAGACCCTGTTTTGAATACTTGGGAAATCGGTACAAACCTCGCCTTGGTGGATGGTGAAGCGGCAGACCGTATTCTTACTTTCAATACCTCTGTTGTAGCTGATGATTTGAACAGTGGCTTTACCCTTTTTGGAACATACCGTAATCGAGAAAGCTATGATGCGAACGATGATGGATTTTCGGAACTTGTAGAAATACGAAACAATACCGTCGGCGCTAAGGCTTTTTTAAGACCTACGGACCGTAGTAGGATTTCGATGAATTTAAACGCTATTCGGGAATATCGTAGGGGAGGGGACCGTTTGGATTTGGCGCCCCAGTTTACGGATATTACTGAAGAATTGGACCACGATACGTTTATTGGAGGGGTAGATTACGAACTTGACAGTAAGGACAATACGGCAAAATTTCAGATTTATACTTCGGCGTCCTATACGAATAGGGACAGTTATTATGGTGGTCTGGGCGGCGCAAGAACACGCCAAGACAGTATTTTGGCCAATAATGCCTTTGGTAACACGAAAGATTTGGCTTGGATAAACGGTCTTCAGTATACCAAAGCCTTTAAAAATGATGATGTATTGACTATAGGCACTGAATTTAACCATACAGAAACTGAAGATATTATTGATGGATACGATAGGTTGATTGACCAAAGTGTGAATACTATAGGCGGATATGTACAGTATGAATGGAAGCTCACAGAAAAATTTAGTGCGCTGATAGGTACCCGATTGGATAATGTAACCGTAGATGGGGATTACTCAATAGGAGGTATAGATAGAGGTGTTGATATTAGCCAGACTGCGATTTCCCCAAGGTTTACGATAGCTTACCAGTTCACCGAAGAGTTAAAGTTTAGAGGAGGATACGCCAGAGGATTTCGAGCACCACAAGCGTTTAATGAAGATTTGCATATATCAAGTGTCGGGGGTGAGCCCCAATTTGTAATTCTTACCGATGACTTGAATACAGAATATTCCAATGCGTTTACAGGCTCTTTCAATTATTCCAAATCTATTGGACTGCTACAGATGGATTTTTTGGTCGAAGGATTTTACACCACCTTGGAAGATCCGTTCACTTTAGTTAGTACTGGTGCAGTTTTGGACAATGGCTCTATTTTGGAAGAAGTGCGAAATGGTTCTGGTGCCAAAGTCTATGGTTCCAATTTTGAATTTGGAATTTCTCCCGACCCCAAATGGCAATTTCAGTTAGGTGGCACGCTCCAAAAAGCGGAATTTGATGAACCCCAAATATTGTTTGAGACCGATGGCACTCCGGGAGAGTCGGATATCATTGTAGACGAGTTTGTAAGAAACCCTAATTTCTACGGATACCTGAATACTGCTTGGATACCGAGTAAAACCTTTAATATGGATGTTACCGGAACCTATACTGGTGAGATGACGGTACCCTTGGTTGTAAGCGATACTGGGTTTTTACAGTTGAACGAGGTCAATTCATTTTTTGACTTGAACATGAAATTGGAATCACATGTTGATTTTAACGATAACTTTATGGTTACTTTTTCAGGTGGGGTAAAGAACATATTCAACAGTTTTCAAGATGATTTTGATATAGGCCCAACAAGGGATTCCGACTATATTTATGGACCTAACGCTCCAAGAACCTTTTTTATCGGTGTCAAGTTTGGAAAATTGCATTAAACGTAGTTGAGTTATTACGAATTTGAGTTTAGTAAAAAGGGTCGCTTATTTGTATATTGAAAAGAATTGGTAATTCAAAAGCAATGATAGGTGGTGCCCCTTTTTTCTACAATAGCAAGTATGAATTTTAAAAAAATTTTGTTTTTTGTTTTTTGCATACTCTCAATGCATACGGGGTTTTCACAACAGGATGAAATCCAATGGTTGAGCTTTGAACAACTAGAAACTGCGCTGGCCGAAAAACCTAAAAAAGTTTTCATCGATTTTTATGCCGATTGGTGTGCCTACTGTAAAAAAATGGATAAAGCCGCATTTAAGGACCCAGAGGTCATATCAAGATTGAATACAGCATATTATGCTGTCAAAATGAATGCAGAATACAAAGATAGCATACAATTTGGCGGAGATGTATTCTTCAATAAAGAGTTAGGCAAAAAGCGAAATCCAACTCATCAAGTCCCATTAATGCTAGCATCCAGAGAAGGAATGCCATTTTCATTACCAGCGGTGATTCTTTTAGATGAGCATTTTAAGGTCAAGGCACGATATTTTGAGTATCTATCACCTAAAGAAATGGCAGAAATCCTATCCGATTAATCTTTTGAACTTCCTCTTTTAATAGGTGTATTTTTTCTTGATTTCTTGATAAGAATGTACATAGTACTCAAAGCCCAATGCTATACGGTCAAACTTTAAACGTTTAAATCTATATATTTGAAGCATGCAAAAAAGGGTTTCCTTAAAAGACATCGCAAAAAAAGCTGGCGTTTCCATTGCCACGGTATCCTATGTGCTCTCCAAGCAGAAAAATAGTGGCGTCAGCGCAGAAGTTTCGGATAAAATCAGGAAAATAGCCAAGGAACTTAACTATAGGCCCAACCAGATTGCCAAAAGCCTTCAGAGCGGTAAAAGCCATACTATTGGATTGATCGTGGCAGACATATCCAATCCCTTTTTTGCCCAAATTGCAAGAATTATAGAGGACGAAGCAAAAAAAAACGGATATACCGTAATCTTCGGAAGTTCGGATGAAAAAGCTTCAAAATCGGGAGATTTGATTAAATTTTTATTGAACCGACAAGTAGACGGTTTTATCATTGCACCTTCTGAAGCCTCTGAAAATCAACTACGAAACCTAAAAGAACAGAAAGTACCTTTTGTATTGATAGACCGTTATTTTCCAAACATGGAAACTAATTTTGTAACAATAAATAATCAAAAAGCTGCTTTTGATGCTATCAAGCGATTAAAGGAAAATGGTAAAGAAAGAATAGGTATGATTGCCTATGACACACAATTACACCACATGCAAGAGCGGGTAAAAGGGTATAAAGATGCTATTACAAGTGAAGAATACGAAGACCAACTGCTTCATGAAGTTGAGTTTTCTAAGACTAAGGAAAGTGTGCCAAAAGCTATTGACGAACTATTGAACGGAGCACATCCGATTGATGCTATTTTTTTTGCTACCAATACACTTGGGATAACGGGTCTAAAGCACCTTAATGAGCGAAACATAAAAGTTCCTGATGATATAGCCGTAATAGTTTTTGATGAAAGTGAAGCGTTCGACTTTTTTTATTGCCCATTGACTTACGTAAAACAACCACTGCCCGACTTGGCCAAAAAAGCAGTAAATGTGCTAGTGGAGCAGATAGATAAACCAAGCCATAAGCTATCCAAGATACAGCTGGAGGCCGAATTGATTATAGGGGATTCCTGTAGCTAATCAAATTATCAACCTCAAAATATTAGGAAAATAACGGTGAAATAGTATGAGTTGTGAGACATTAATTTGTTACTTAAACGTTTAAGTAATATATTTGATTTCAACACTAATAGTTTTAAGCACAGATAGCTTCAAGCATTAGTTGATCAACATTGATTTCTTGTCCACGATAATACCAATGACTCTGAATTCATGAACCTCGAAAAAAGAAACACATCAGCAATAACGCACATGGGAAAAACGCTTACCATTTTCGTACTCTTCATCGTAGTTACTTTTTCCTGCAAGAATAACGATAAAAACAAAAAATTGGAAATGTCAAAAACCATTGACCAGCAAGGGAATTTTGCCTATGATGAGACTTTTTTGAAAACATGGGATGAAAACCTCGTCATATTGGAATCAGGGGAACGTAAAGTTGCCGTTTCGGGCAAATATCAAGCAAAGGTTTTTACATCCACTGCCACGGGGCATGAGGGGCGAAGTCTAGGTTGGATCAATTACGAAGCTTTCGGGAAAACAGATGCACACATGAACGCCTACGGAGGTGAGAACCGATTTTGGTTAGGCCCCGAAGGCAATGTTTTTTCCCTCTTTTTTAAACCTGGGAACGAAATGGTCTTTAGCAACTGGAAGACACCAGCCCCCATTGATAGCGAACCTTGGAAAATCGTTGAAAAGTCGGACACCTTTGTTACCATGGAATCTAATATGGAACTTAAGAATTATTCGGGCCATAATTTTAACATCAATGCACAACGAAAAGTTACCTTATTATCCGATAATCAGATTGAAGAACTGCTCCAGATTCAAACATCGGATTTAAAGATGGTGGGCTACCGTACAGAAAACGTCATTACCAATAGTGGCAGTGAAGCATGGACAAAATCCACTGGAGCTCCCTGTATTTGGATTTTGGATATGTTCCCGCCATCCGATAAGACAAACATCGTCATACCCTACAAAACCGATGCGACAGGTGAAGTTGCAACAACCGATTACTTTGGTGAAATCCCTAATGATAGGATTACTTATGACAATGGCCTATTAGTCTTTAAAGCAGATGGAAAGTCACGGGGTAAGTTGGGACTTCCACCACAAAGAGCAACTAATGTAGCTGGCAGTTATGATGCAATACATAAAATATTGACTATCACACTTTTTGACATAGACGCCAATGCCACCTATCTCAATCAGGAATGGAAGCTTGGTGGAGAACCGTTCAAAGGTGATGCCATAAATGCGTACAATGACGGGCCTTTGGAAGATGGTTCCCAAATGGGCCCCTTTTACGAAATTGAGAGTGTTTCCCCTGCCGCTTTTTTACAACCACAAGAATCCTTAGAGCACAATCATACCGTTTTCCATTTTATCGGTGAGACCGAACAGTTAAATCAAGTGGCCCAAACAGTTTTTGGTATCACGCTGGAAGAAATTACAAACGCATTATAAAGCAAAACAAATGTCTAAAAATAAGTATCCTAAGATAGGTATTCGTCCCATTATTGATGGAAGATTAGGCGGTGTGCGCGAATCTTTGGAGGCCACCACCATGAACTTGGCAAAAAGTGTTGCCAAGTTATTTAGTGAAATGTTGAAATACCCCGATGGTAGTCCTGTGGAATGTGTGTTGCCAGACTTTTGTATTGGCGGTGTCAAAGAAGCAGTTGAATGCGGCGAACTTTTTAAATTACAAAATGTTGGGGTATCACTTTCGGTGACACCCTGTTGGTGCTATGGCACCGAAACCATGGATATGGACCCCTTGGTACCCAAGGCTATTTGGGGATTCAACGGTACCGAGCGGCCAGGAGCCGTGTATTTGGCCGCTACCTTGGCAGCCCATAATCAAAAAGGATTGCCCGCTTTTGGAATTTATGGCGAAGATGTACAAGACCTGGATGATACAACGATAACACCAGATGTAAAAGCAAAATTACTGCAATTTGCCAAAGCTGGTTTGGCTGTAGCAATGATGCGAAATAGAAGTTACTTGGCCATTGGTAGTGTATCTATGGGCATTGCAGGATCAATGATAGACCCCGACTTTTTTCAGGATTTTCTGGGAATGCGTAATGAATATGTGGACTCCACCGAAGTGCTCAGACGTATTCAAAATGAAATCTACGATAAGGAGGAATACCAAAAAGCATTGGAATGGACAAAAGCCAATTGTAAGGAAGGCACCGATTTCAATGAATATAAGAAACAACGAAGCCCAGAACAAAAGGAACAGGATTGGGAATTTGTAGTGAAAATGACCCTGATTATACGTGATTTGATGGTTGGCAACCCCAAGTTGGAAAAAATGGGCCATGGTGAAGAAGCTTTGGGACATGATGCACTGGTCTCGGGTTTTCAAGGACAACGACAGTGGACCGATTTTCTTCCGAACGGTGACTTTTCCGAAGCGATTCTAAATTCATCCTTTGATTGGAATGGTATCCGTGCGCCGTATATGGTAGCGACAGAGAATGATGCCCTTAATGGAGTTTCCATGCTGTTCAACTATCTGTTGACCAATACGGCACAGATTTTTGCCGATGTGCGCACCTATTGGAGTCCTGCCGCCATAGAACGTGTTACTGGCTGGAAGCCTGAAGGAATAGCCTCGAATGGTTTCATTCACTTGATAAATTCAGGCTCTGCAACTTTAGACGGTACTGGTCAGCAATCACACGAAGGAAAACCTGTACTAAAGCCTTTTTGGGAAATCGATGAGAAAGAAGTGGATGCCTGTTTGGAGACGACCACATGGTATCCTGCCAATTTAGGGTATTTTAGAGGTGGCGGCTTCTCTTCAAATTTCCTTACCAAAGGCGGTATGCCCGTAACCATGTGCCGACTAAATTTAATTAAGGGGTTGGGTCCAACCCTCCAAATAGCAGAAGGATATACCATTGATTTACCTGAAAAGGTACATGATACCTTGGATAACCGAACCGACCGTACTTGGCCAACAACTTGGTTCGTACCGAAAACTACAGGGAACGGACCATTTGTGGATGTCTATTCGGTAATGAACAACTGGGGGTCTAATCATGGAGCCATCAGCTATGGTCATATTGGTCACGAATTAATTACACTTTCTGCTATGTTGCGTATTCCTGTCTGTATGCACAATGTTGAAGATGAACGTATTTTTAGGCCTTCGGCATGGGGTGCGCATGGTATGAACAAAGAAGCTGCTGATTATAGGGCTTGTGGAAATTATGGCCCATTATATGGAAAATGATATTTGAACAATGAACAATGAACAATGCTCGTGCTGAGCGTAGTCGAAGTAAACAATGCTCTTGCTGAGCGCAGTCGGAGCAAACAATGATAGATGACCAATAAAAAAGAAAATATTCAGAAGGACATTCCAGTTATCATGAAGGGCAGCAAGTGGCCTTTTATATTGATTACCAGTTTATTCTTTTTATGGGGATTGGCCAATAACATGACGGATACCCTACTGGCCGCCTTTAAGCGAATCATGAGTATGACCGATTTTCAGACCTCATGGATTCAAATGGCGTTCTATGGTTCCTATTTTTTATTGGCGTTACCCGCTGCAATCCTTATTAAAAGATATACCTATAAAACAGGAGTGTTGACTGGTCTGGGACTTTTTATAGCAGGTGCGCTTCTTTTTTACCCTGCAAGTATGACCATGGCGTACGGACATTTCTTGGCGGCTCTTTTTATTTTGGCAGGAGGTCTGTCCATTTTGGAAACCGCAGCCAACCCATACATCATTTCTATGGGTCCCGAAGAAACAGCGACGCGTAGGTTGAATCTTGCCCAATCATTTAATCCAATCGGATCAATAACAGGAATTTTGTTGAGCAAATTCTTTATCCTTTCAAACCTCAATCTTTTAGATGCCAATGAAAGGTCTATGATGGGCTCGGATGAGCTCAAGGCAATACAATCCGAGGAACTTAGCTCGGTAATGGGTACCTATGTTGGCGTGGCCTTTTTTTTATTGTTGGTCTGGATGATGGTTCGATTTACCAAAATGCCGACTGTAAAGGAAAAAACGAAGAACCTTGATATTGGAGGGTCAATAAAACGCTTATTGGGCAACCGCAACTACTGTTGGGCGGTCATAGCTCAGTTCTTCTACATGGGAGCACAAATAGGGTTGTGGTCCTACACCATAAGATATGTGATGCAAGAATTGCAAAAGAACGAAGGTGACGCTTCAGTTTATTATTTGGCCTCTATCATCCTGTTTTCTGGGTCCAGATTTGTCTTTACCGTTTTGATGAAGTTTATAAAACCAAGGCGACTGTTATCCTTTGCCGCAATCTTAGGTGCTGTATGCACGCTTATCGTAATTTATGGCGATGGATTGGCAGGAGTGATTGCTTTGGTATCGGCATCTGCTTGCATGTCGCTGATGTTTCCAACCATCTATGGTCTAGGCATGCAAAAATTGGGTGATGATTCAAAGATTGGAGGTTCAGGTTTGATTATGGCGATTCTAGGGGGAGCAGTACTTACAGGAATTCAGGGTGTTGTGTCAGATAAAATGGGCAGCATTCATCTTTCTTTTTATGTACCATTGCTTTGTTTTCTGGTTGTGGCCTTTTATGCTTGGGTTCAAAAAAGCTTACAACTAAAGATAGTCTCACGGAAGAACTAGGTAAAACGTCATGGGAAAAGAACATTATGTCATAGGAATCGATTTTGGAACAGCTTCGGTACGGGCTTTATTGGTAGATGCTAGCACGGGAGCAGAAATAGCGGTCTCGGAGTTTGAATATTCAAGGTGGAAAAAAGGCCTGTATTGTGCACCTTCAAAAAAACAGTTTCGACAACATCCTTTGGATTATCTGGAAGGATTGGAATATACTATAAAAGATGTTGTACAAAAAGGAAGTAAGGACATAAGAAAAAACATAAGGGCTATTTCTGTGGATACCACGGGTTCCACACCAGTTGCCGTGGACAAAAATGGGACACCTTTGGCGTTGAAGAAAGAATTTTCCAAAAACCCAAATGCCATGTTCTTCTTATGGAAGGATCATACCGCAATAGCGGAGGCTGATGAAATTAATCGAAATGCCAAAAACTTCGAAGAGGATTATTTGCAATATTCAGGGGGTATATATTCTTCAGAATGGTTTTGGGCAAAATTATTGCACGTGCTCCGACATGACAAGGTCGTTGCCAAAGCTTGCCATTCTTGGGTGGAACACTGTGATTGGATACCATTCCTATTGACAGGAGGAAAGGATGTAGATCAAATTAAAAGGGGCGTTTGCGCAGCAGGACATAAAGCAGTATGGGCAGCGGAACACGGCGGACTACCCAGAGATGAGTTTTTTTTGAAGTTGGACCCATTAATGCAAAGCTTGAACCATCCGCTTTTCACAGAGACCTTCCCCACCGATACCACAGCTGGAAATCTTTGTAGCGAATGGGCAGAAAAGCTAGGTCTTTCCACTAAGGTCCTTATTGGAATCGGAGCTCTGGATGCCCATGCTGGTGCCGTAGGTGGGCAGATAGAACCCTACTATATGAGCAAGGTTATCGGTACTTCCACATGCGATATGTTGGTAGCTCCATTATCGGATAAGCTTAAGGTGATACAAGGAATCTCTGGACAGGTAACAGGTTCCATAATCCCTGGAATGGCCGGTCTTGAAGCGGGGCAGTCCGCCTTTGGAGATGCATACGCCTGGTTTGAAAAACTGCTTACAGAAACGGCACGTTTAGCAATAAAAAATAGTACTATTGATTCAGATATAAAAATAGGTTTGCTAAAAGAAATCAGTTCAAATCTTTTAAACCAGTTGGGTAAGGAAGCTTCTAAAATTCCAGTTGATGAACATTCGGAACTTGCCCTAGACTGGTTTAATGGAAGACGTACTCCAAATGCCAATCCACACGTTAAAGGAGCTTTCGTAAATCTCGATTTGGGGAGCAATGCCGCAAGTATGTACAGGGCGTTGGTAGAAGCCACATGTTTTGGAGCCAGACGTATCGTAGATCATTATATAGCTAATGAGATTCCCCTAAAAGGAATTATAGCTTTGGGCGGTGTGGCCCGGAAATCTGATTTTGTTATGCAGACGATGGCAGATGTATTGGGTTTGACCATAAAAGTGCACCGATCTGAACAAACCTGTGCCATAGGGGCTGCAATGTTTGCATCGGTTGTTGCAGGTATCCACCCTAATATTGAAAAAGCAATGAAGGTAATGGGACAAGGATTTGACAGGATATATCAACCAAATATGAAAAATAATCAAATACTTGAAAAACGTTATGAAAGGTATAAGGCAGTTGGTGCTTTTTTAGAAGTTTAAATCAAAAAAATAGATTTTAAGCACTGTTTTCCAAGAAGAACTTTCAAGGCCCAATCTTAAATTAAAGAATGTAAAACGTACAATTTGAATGGCTTATTCAAATACGTTAAATTAGTACAAGCTACTGATAACGTTTTAATAAATTACATAATCAATCCTAGAGGGTAGTAAATTACATACGTTCAGATTATATTTTATTATACCAACAACTTCGATGTAATAGAACGTTCAGAACATGTGTACTGGTTTATCGACTTCTAGTAATCTTTTCCAAGATGATACACAGTAGCGCATACAAACTCATTTTTGTTGCATTGGTAGTTGGAATATGCAACTTTTCCTGTCAAAGACAGAAAGAAGAAAAAGTAGCCCAAGAAGTTACTCCTTTTAACTTTATCGTCATTTTCGCAGATGACTTGGGGTATGGAGACCTTGGCTGCTATGGAAATCCATCCATTAAAACGCCAAATCTGGACAGGCTGGCCTACGAAGGTCAAAAGTGGACCAATTTCTATGTAGCGGCAAATGTTTGTTCACCTTCTAGAGCTTCGTTATTGACGGGTAGATTACCCATTAGAAACGGAGTATATTCTGATATAAGAAGAGTATTTTTTCCCGACTCCGAAACAGGGCTTCCCAAAAAGGAAATTACGATTGCAGAACTATTAAAGACAAAGCAGTACAACACTGCGTGTATTGGAAAATGGCATTTGGGTCATAATGACGGGTATCTGCCCACCGACCAAGGTTTTGACTACTTTTATGGATTGCCCTATAGCAACGATATGGACCGTATTGCGAATATAGGGCATGGAAATGCATCCTTGAATCCGAAAGTGGAATACTTTAATGTTCCGTTGATGAAAAATAAGGAAATTATAGAGCGGCCCGCGAATCAGCATACCATAACCAAAAGATATACTGAAGAATCTGTAAAGTTTATCAAGGAAAACCAGAATGAACCGTTTTTCTTGTATTTGGCACATTCCATGCCCCATGTACCACTTTTTGCATCCCAAGATTTTGAGAGTATGAGCAAAAGAGGCCTATATGGTGACGTGGTGGAAGAAATTGATTGGGGTGTTGGACGGATAATAGAAACTTTAAAAGAAACTGGATTGGATGAAAATACATTGGTGATTTTTACTTCTGATAACGGACCCTGGGCAATAATGAACGACCATGGCGGCAGTGCTGGAATGTTGTATGGAGCTAAAGGAACCAGCTATGAAGGAGGGGTCAGGGAACCGGCAATTTTCTGGAACCCAAAATTGGTTAAACCAGAAGTGATTTCCAAAATGGGAAGTACCATGGACCTGTTGCCCACCTTTATGAGTCTGGCAGATATCGAATTGCCAAAGGATAGAGCATACGATGGATTTGATATTACCCCTTTATTACAAGGGGAAAATGTAAATCCCAGAAACGAATATTTTTACTATCACGGTACTATACTCTTTGCCGCCAGAAAAGGCGACTACAAAAAGTATTATTATAAAAATAATCCAATGGGATATCCAGAACGAGTGGAAAAATTGGATACACCAGAATTGTACAATGTGCAGTTAGATCCATCAGAACGTTTTAATCTTGCAGAAGAGTTTCCTAATATCATGATTGATATTGATAAAATGGTGAATGTTCACAGAGCAAGCATCGTTAAACCCGAAAGCGAATTGGATAAATTCCCAAGGAAAGTTCAAAACTGAAAGAATAATCTTTCATATAATATCCAAAAATAACAAATCTTCATTTTTAAGCCGTATAAATGTTAAAGTGATATATTTAAACGTTTAAGTATTGTCTAAATAGGATTTTTATGTTAGGTTTGTGTTAGTACTTTAGATCAAGGTGAAGATGCCCACGATTGTCACGGTTGACCTGCGTCTCAATGAGCCGCGCTATGCGTCGCTGCCCAACATCATG